>JBAXHD010000024.1:0-36970 GCA_037139095.1 Actinomycetota bacterium | reverse complement strand
CAACAGCACGAGTGGATGCGCGACCGATACCCCAACGTGTTCGAGCAAATGGTCGAACGAGCAAAGGAAGGCCGCTTCATTCCGGTGGGCGGCATGTGGGTTGAAGCCGACACCAACCTGCCCTCTGGCGAATCACTGGCGCGCCAGTTTTTGCATGGGCAACGGTTCTTCGAAGAGCACTACGGCACAACATGCGAAGAGGTCTGGATACCCGATGTGTTCGGCTACCCAGCCAGCCTGCCGCAGATATTTGCATTGGGCGGAGCCAAGTGGTTCCTCACCCAGAAGCTCAGCTGGAACAAACAGAACCGCATGCCCCACCACACGTTTTGGTGGCAGGGCATAGATGGCACGCGCGTCTTCACCCACTTCCCACCGGTGGATACCTACAACGTGTCGATGCAGCCGGCTCAGCTCGCGCATGCCGAACGCAACTACGCCGATCACGGCGGCGGCAACATGTCGATGGCACCGTTCGGTTTTGGAAACGGCGGCGGTGGTCCCACCCGAGACATGCTCGAGCGCTACCGGCGAATGCGCGACCTCGAGGGTCTGCCGCGCATAGTCATCGAGTCACCGGCCGAATTCTTTGCAGCCGCCGAAGTCGACTATCCCGACGCAGCCACGTGGGTTGGCGAGCTCTACTTCGAAATGCACCGCGGCACGTACACCTCGCAGGCCAAGACCAAGGCTGGCAACCGTCGCAGCGAAGTGCTGCTTGGCGAGGTCGAGTTGTGGTCATCGCTCGCCGCAGCACTCTCGCAGAGCGGCGCCGATGCGTACCCCCTTGCCGAACTCGAGCAGGCATGGCGCGAAGTGCTCACGCTGCAATTCCACGACATCATCCCCGGGTCGTCGATCGCGTGGGTGCACGACGATGCCGAGGCCGCGTACATGCGGCTCGATGCGTCACTCACGGGATTGCGCACTGCCGCACTGTCATCGCTTGCACCAACTGTTGGCGGCGATGTGCTGCTGGCCAACTCAGCGCCCGATGCTCGCATCGGGGTGGTGCAGATCCCCGCGACTCTCAGCCCCGCGGCGGTGCCCCAGCACGCTCAGCTACTGCACGACGGCCAGTTGGCCGCATGGGCATCACTGCCGTCAATGGGTGTCGCTGGCATCTCATTCGACGCCCTCACGCCAGCTCCACCGGCCTGCGTAGTCACAGTCGAACAAACCGGCAACGGCATCTCACTTGCGAACGAGTTGGTGCGCATCAGCATCGACTCCGACGGGCTGATCTCGTCGCTTTACGACCTACGCGCCGAGCGCGAAGTGATCAAGCCCGGGATGCGCGCGAACCTGCTCGAACTCTCGGCTGATCACCCCATCGAATACGACGCCTGGGACCTCGACGATTACTACGCCAAGAACACCCGCGAACTCGTCGAGCTCGACTCGATCGAGATCCTCGACCGCGGACCCCTACAAGCCACGGTTCAAATCACGCGCACCTTTGGCGCCTCACGCATCGTGCAGCAGCTCGTGCTGTGTGCCGGGTCGGCTCGTCTCGACATCGTCAACGATGTTGCGTGGCACGAAGATGAAAAGGTTCTGAAGGTGGCCATGCCTGTGGATGTGCACGCCGATGCGGCAACGTGCGAAATCCAATTTGGCCATGTGCAACGCCCCACACATGCGAGCACCAGTTGGGACGCCGCCAAGTTCGAGGTGTGCGCACACCGCTGGGTCGATATGTCTGAAGCTGGCTACGGCGTGGCATTGCTCAACGACTCGAAATACGGACACGACGTGCACCGCGGCGCACTACGGCTCACCCTGCTGCGCGCCTCAAACTTCCCCGACCCCAACGCCGACCGCGGCGATCACCGGTTCACCTATTCGCTGCTGCCGCACCTTGGCAACTGCGTGCAATCGTCTGTGGTGGCCGAGGCCGCTCGCCTCAATCAGCCAGTGGTGGCCATCGCCTCAACCAAGGCCGCACTAGGTGCCACAGCCAGAGCAGTTGCGTCGTCGAATCCGGCGGTTGTCGTCACGGCCGTAAAGCAGGCCCAAGACGGCAGCGGAGACATGGTGCTGCGATGCTACGAATCCACCGGTGGTCGCGCCTCAGCGAGGCTTACAACGGCCTTTGCAGCCTCGCGGGTGGTGGTGTGCGACTTCCTCGAGCGTCCGCTGCCCGAAATGGCCGACGCAGCGTCGTTCGATGGCACCACCATCTCGCTCACCCTGAAGCCATTCCAGATCGTGACCTTGCGCCTGAGCAACTAGCTCGGCACTCGGAGCGCAGTCCGCACACCAGACACACTGGTCACACCAGACACGAGCCACTCACCGCAACCCTCACTGCCCGGTTTGTTGAAGCCAACAGGTCGAACCTCGACCAAAAGTCTTCAACAAACCGATTGGTGTATCGCAAAAGGGTTAGATGAGGCCGAGCTCGCGAACTGCAGTGCGCTCTTCTTCGAGTTCGCCGGTGCTGGCGTCGATCTTGCCGCGGCTGTAATCGTCGATCTCGAGACCCTGAACGATGCTGTAGTTGCCGTCCTTGCACACGCAAGGGAACGACGAGATCAGGCCCTCGGGGACGCCGTACGAGCCATCGGATGGCACGGCCATCGAGACCCAATCGCCGGGCTCGGTGCCGAGCGCCCATGAGCGCACGTGGCCGATGGCAGCGTTGGCAGCCGATGCGGCAGATGAAGCGCCACGGGCTTCGATGATCGCAGCACCGCGCTTCGCGACAGTTGGGATAAACGTGGAGTCGACCCACGCGTGATCGTTGACCAACGAGTAGGCGTTCTGGCCATCGACTTCGGCATGGAACAAGTCGGGATATTGCGTGGTCGAGTGGTTGCCCCAAATGGTCATCTTCTTCACCGAGCTCACAGGGCGGCCAGTCTTCGAGGCCAACTGCGAAACGGCGCGGTTGTGGTCGAGACGGGTCATCGCCGTAAAGCGACCGTGATCGAGGTTCGGTGCGTTATGCATCGCAATGAGTGCGTTGGTGTTGGCGGGGTTACCAACAACGAGAACCTTGACATCTTTCTTGGCATTGTCGCTCAGCGCCTTGCCCTGGGGCTTGAAGATGCCACCGTTTGCGCTGAGCAGATCGGCGCGCTCCATGCCTGCCTTGCGCGGCATGGCGCCAACGAGCAGCACCACATCTACATCGCCAAATGCCACGTTGGCATCGTCGGTGCAGACCATGTCGGCCAGCAACGGGAATGCACAATCTTCGAGCTCCATACGCACACCATCGAGCGCCTTCAGCGCCGGGGTGACTTCGAGCATCTGCAAGATGATCTGAGTGTCGGGTCCGAGCATCGCGCCTGACGCGATACGGAACAAGAGGCTGTAACCAATCTGACCGGCGGCGCCGGAAACTGCAACACGAACAGGGGATGTCATAGCCCAGAGCGTACGCCGTGGCACACGCTCAACAAAAAACCGATGGCACGTGGTGACCTATGGCAGTTGAGCGAAGCCGAGCGCACCCAGAATCAAGTTGGTGTAGAACTTCTTTGCCTCGGGCGTCTTGAGATGCACGCCGTCGCGGCTGAGGTACTCGGGATGCGCGCCCACGGCCATCTGCCAATCGACAAGCACCACATTGGGGTGCGTTGCCGGCAGCGCTCGGATGAGTTCGTTGTTGCCATTGGTCCATGTGCGATCAGCCGACACGGTGAGCACAGCCACCACCCGCGCACTTGCGCTGGCACGCATGAGCCGATCGAGCGTCTCGGCTGACATCGGACCATTGGTGCCGAGGTGGATCACGACATAGTCGCCAAGTGACCCCAACGCCCCGACACCCTCGAGAATGGTGGCACCAGTTTTGGCTTGACGACTGACTGCAGCGTCGACGCCGTCGATACCGGCGAACATCATCGTTGGCCGAGCCCCCAGCATCACCGAATCGCCGATCGCGAACACCGTGAACTTGACGGGCGCAGCAGTGGTTGTGGTGGCCGCCTCGGTGGTGGTGGTGACCTCGCCAGGCACGGTGGACTGCGCCGGCTGCGAGCTTGCAGTAACGGTGGGCTGAGTGTTTGCTGGCGTAGACGGCGAAGCGGCTTGTACGCCCTGCTCGAACGAGCATTCATTCACGTTGGTGCATTTCACCGGCGCCAACGCAACTCGCACACCCAAAAACCCAATCAACAACGAGCCGCAGGCGAGTCCGGCAATCAGGTTGCGACGCTCAACGGCCCCAAAACCGCGCCGGTCGCGCCACCACGCAGCGAAGCGCCCAGTGCGAATAGGCGTCTCCACTAAGCGATAGCTGAGCTCGGCAGCGACCCCGGCGCACACCCATGCGAACAACATCTGAGACACGCTGAGCTGAACGCCCGCTTCTTTGCGAATGAACTGATAGATCGGCCAATGGAAGAGATACAAGCCGTACGAACGTGTGCCCACCCAGTTGAACAACGGGTTGCTGAGCACCTTCGACATCCGCGTTCCGCGGTGGGTCACCGCAGCGATCGTCATCAGCGTGGCAAGACCAGTGAGCAGCAATCCGCCGCGGAAGATTGGGGCGTACCAGCTAGAGGTAAAGGTCGAGAACAACTCGAACTTGAACATCATGAACGCCAGCACCAACAGACCAGCAACGCCGATGCGGTTCAGCAGCTGAGCCTTATCACGCAGCGGGCCGCGCATGATTGCCACTGGTCGCCACACCATCGCGAATCCGGCGCCCAGGAGAATGCCGCTCATTCGGCTCATCGTGCCGAGGTACAAGAAGTTGTTCTTCTCGACGACCCGTCCGAACACTTCGAACGTGCACGGCGGCCCGAGGCTCTCGCGGCCGTGCAGGACAACGGCGCAATCGGGCAGCGACCCGGCGTGAAAGAACAACGCCGTGCCGACAGTAATGAGAATCGAGATCCCGAGGAGCCACACGCCGACCCGCGGGAGTCGAGTTCGTCCCTTGCGTAAGACCACGAGCATCACCAATGGCCAGAACAAGTAGAACTGTTCTTCAACTGCCAGCGACCACAGATGGCGCAGCGGAACGAAGTCGAACTCGCTCGTATAGCTCTGGCCGCTGATGACCTGGAACCAGTTGGTCGAGTACGTCACTGCAGCCATCAGGTCGCCGCGCAGCTTGCCTAGAGCCTTGGGGAACATCACGAGGCAGTACACCGCCACCATCAGCATCGCGAGGTACAACGCCGGCAGCAGACGCCGGAAGCGACGACGCCAAAAGTCAGCGAGGTGGAGCCGCCCAGTGCGTTCGTGTTCGGCGATCAACAGCAAGGTAATGAGATAGCCGCTGATGACAAAGAAGACTTCGACACCCAAGAATCCAGCGGTGAGCCACAAATGGGCGTGATACAGCATGACGGACAGCACTGCGACCGCGCGCATACCGTCGAGGCCGGGAAGATACGGCACACGACTGATCTGCTGCGCATGTGCGCGGGTAGTGGGCCGAGTGGCGATGGCGTTCATTATTGCCGATGGATGCGCGGCTCGGTGGGCACAGCACCCATTGCGTCACTGTCAGTGAGCGGCAGCCAGCTTGAGGTTCGCGTAGATCTCGCGGGTGGCCGTGCTGCGATTGAGCGTGTAGAAGTGCAACCCGGGAGCACCCGCTAGCAACAACGCTTCGCACAGTTCGGTGGCCACGTGCACGCCAATCTTGCGCACTTCGTGAGGGTCGTCGGTGTCGGCCAAACGGTCGAGCAGCCACGCCGGCAGCGCCGTGCCGCTCATCTGGGCCATGCGTTGAATCTGGCCCTTGTTGGTCACGGGCATGATGCCAGGCAACACGGGCTTATCGACCCCGAGGGACTGCAACTGGTCGACGAGTCGCACGTAGTGATCGACGTCGAAGAAAAACTGAGTGATGGCAAAGTCGGCGCGGCGAAGTTTTTCGGCCAAGCGGCGACGGTCGGTTGCTATGTCGGGCGAACGAGGGTGACCCTCTGGATGGGCAGCAACGCCAATGGAGAAGTACTCGTGCAGGTCGATGTCGTCAACGAGCTCGCTCGCGAAGGTGTAATCGCTCGGGGCCACCTCGGCGGGGTCATTGGGCACATCGCCACCCAACGCCATGATGTTTTGCACATCGGCATCGCGGTAGTGAGCAAGGATCTCGGAGATCTCGGCGCGGGAGTGACCTTGGCAGGTGAGGTGAGCCATCGGCGTGACCTCGGTTTCGCGGCGAACCCATGTGACCACATCGCGGGTGCGAGCACGGGTGGAACCGCCAGCGCCATATGTGACCGATACAAACGAGGGCTGCAACGGCTCGAGCTCGGCAATCGTGCGCCCGAGCGTGAGTTGCGCGTCGTCGGACTTGGGAGGGAAGAACTCAAAAGAGTACGTAGGGCCTGCCCGAAGCAGGTCGCCAATTCTCGCCATGCGGGAAGACTAGCCCCACCCAATCGCATGCCGCGACCGCCGCGTTTGTATTTCGTCAACCGATCAGTGGCGGAAGTGCCGCTCGCCGGTGAACACCATTGCGATGCCGTGCTCGTTGGCCGCGGCGATGACTTCGTCGTCGCGCACGCTGCCACCGGGCTGGATAACTGCGCGGATGCCAGCTGCGGCTGCTGCATCGAGTCCATCGCGAAAGGGGAAGAACGCATCGCTTGCGCAGACTCCACCGCTCGCGCGGCCGGCGCTGCGTTCTTGGGCGATGCGCGCCGAATCGAGCCGGTTCTGTTGGCCGGCTCCGATGCCGAAGGCTTGACCGTCTTTGGCGAACACAATCGCGTTGCTGCTCACCACAGCGCAGACCTGCCACGCAAAGGCAAGGTCGTCCCATTGCGAAGCAGTAGGCACGGCTTCGGTGACCACTTGCCACGAACTGCGGTCGAGGTTCACGGTGTCGGACTGCTGCACCAGCAGGCCGCCATCGACCGTGCGCACATCGAGCACCGAACCCGGCCACGACGAAGCCGACAACACCCGCATGTTCTTCTTGGCGAGCAGAATCTCGAGCGCCTCGGGTTCGAATGAGGGAGCAACAACAACCTCGGTGAACACCGGCGCCAGCGCAGTAGCGAGCGCCGCTGTGACAGCCCTGTTGACGGCAACGATGCCGCCGAAGGCACTGACGGGATCGCAGGCGTTGGCACGGATGTAGGCCTCGGCGATGTCGTGGTGCACGGCTACGCCACATGGGTTGGCGTGCTTCACGATGACCACGGCCGGCGCATCGAATCGGTTCGCTAAACGCCATGCGGCCTCGGTGTCGTACACGTTGAGGTAGCTGAGCTCTTTGCCGCCGTGCTGCGTGGCTGTGTCCCACCAGCTCTGCGCGCCAACGCGGCGATAGCGGGCGCCCTGCTGATGCGGATTCTCGCCGTAGCGAAGTGGCTGAGCGAGTTCGAGCGACATGTGCAACGTGGCGGGCAATGGCGCTTCATCGTCGCCAGGGGTGGCGAACCAGGTGGCAATGTCGGCGTCGTATGCGGCGATGCGAGCGAAGGCTGTGGCGGCCAGCGAGCGGCGCGTTTCGGCAGTGAGCTGGCCCTGCTCGCGCAACTCGGCAAGCACGCCGTTGTATTGCGCCGGGTCCATCACCACACCAACGTGGGCGTGGTTCTTGGCGGCCGCTCGGATGAGTGTTGGCCCACCAATGTCGATGAGATCGATGCTCGGGTCGCTACTAAACGGATACAGGTTCACCACGGCGAGCGCGAACGGTTCGATGCCATATTCGGCCAGTTCGGCGACATGTTCGGGTTGATCAAGGTCGGCCAACAGTCCGCCGTGAATCACGGGATGCAAGGTGACCACTCGGTGCCCCAAGATGGCGGGGTATCCGGTGAGGTCGGCGAGGTCCACAACCGGCAAACCAGCGCCAGCAATGGCTTTCGCGGTTCCGCCACTACTGACGAGCCGCCACCCGAGGTCGTGCAAGCCCTGCGCAAACTCAACGATTCCGGACTTATCGAACACTGAAAGCAAAGCTGAAGGCACGGCGGCGACCTTAGAACACCAAGAGTTGGGCCGTTGTGCTCTGTTTACGCAACGTTCAACGGGCGTATGGTGCGCGCGTATCCACTTACTTCATTACTGGAGGACTGCAATGGACGTGAGCAAGGTAAGTAAAGGTTCGATGGTGTTCATCGGCGGAAGCGTTCTGTTCGCGATTGCATCGTTTCTGAACTGGTTCAGCTTTGGGTCGGTCTTTGGCGTCAACCTGGCCGGAGCCAGCGCCAACGGATTTGATGCCGGGTTCTTCTGGTGCACGCTGTGGTTCATTCTGTTCCTCGGTGCCGCAGTGGTGCTCGCCCTACCTGCGTTCGGCGTAGCGGCCCCAACGCTGCCCGCCGTGTCCTATGTAGCTGTGGGGGCACTCGGTGCAATCTTCGTACTCCTCAAACTGATCATCGGCGTCGACTTCTACGATCGCTCCGTAGGCATCTTTGTCGGACTCGCGGCAGCGCTTGTCGTCACGTTTGGCGGCTTCCTCGTGTACAAGGAGTCGGGTGGCACGCTCGACGACCTCAAGGACATCGAGAAATTGCGGACGTCGTTCCATCACGTTGGCAGCGGCCCCGCTTCGCCGCCGCCTCCACCCCCAATGGGCTGAGCTGAGTCGGCCGAAAACGACAAAGGGTCCCGAGCGCGTGCCCGGGACCCTCAGAGATTGTCGAACGATGACGCTTGGTCAGCGAAGGCTGGCCACGATCTCGGCCATCAGGTCGCCTGCCTCGGTTGGGTTCAAGCCGATGCGAACACCCGCTGCTGCGAGCGCGTCCATCTTGCCCTGAGCCGTGCCCTTGCCGCCGCTGACGATGGCGCCAGCATGGCCCATCTTCTTGCCAGCGGGCGCCGTAACGCCTGCGATGTAGGCACTCATTGGCTTGGTGACATTGGCCTTGATGAACTCGGCTGCTTCTTCTTCGGCGGAGCCACCGATCTCGCCGATCATGATGATCGCGTGAGTCTCGGGGTCAGCCTGGAACTCGCGGAGGCAATCGATGAAGTTGGTGCCTGGCACAGGGTCGCCACCGATGCCCACGCACGTGGACACGCCGATGCCGCGCTGCTTGAGCTCGTAGAGCGCCTGATATGTAAGCGTGCCCGACCGTGACACGATGCCCACGTTGGGGCCCGAAGCGCTGGGCAGCTCGGCGATTTCGCCGGCGGTGATGCCGATGTTGCATTTGCCGGGGCTGATGATTCCTGGGCAGTTGGGGCCGAGCAAACGGGTGCCCGGGAAGTCGCGAATGAGCGTGTTGTACACACGGGCTTCGTCTTGGGCTGGAATGCCTTCGGTGATGCACACCACGAAGCGCACACCGGCGGCTGCTGCTTCGAGGATGGCAGCGGAAGCCGCCTTGGGTGGCACTGCGATGAACGATGCATCGGCGCCTGTAGCGGCAACAGCGTCAGCAACGCTGTCGAACACGGGAATGCCTTCGACATCGAGGCCGCCCTTACCGGGGGTGACGCCGCCAACGACCTGAGTGCCATAGGCCCGGTTGCGTAGGCCGTGGTACTTGCCCTGCCCGCCCGTGAGACCCTGAACGATGACCTTGGTGTTCTGATCAACAAAAATTGCCATGACTCAGCCTCAGTTCGCGTTTGCGATTGCTACGGCCGCACGAGCGGCTTCCAACATGGTGGGTTTGCTCTGCAGCACGCTCTCGGGGATGCCGGCGCTGAGCAAGATCTGGCGGCCTTCCTCGGCGTTGGTGCCATCGAGACGAATCACGATCGGGGCCCGCAACGAAACCCGGTTGAGGGCCTCGACGATTCCCTTGGCTACCTCTTCGCCGCGGGTGATGCCGCCGAAGATGTTGATGAGAATGCTCTTCACGCTCTGGTCGTAGTTGATGACCTCGAGTGCTGCCGACATCAGGTCGGCATTGGCGCCGCCGCCGATGTCGAGGAAGTTTGCTGCTGAGCCGCCCACTTGGTTGACCACGTCGAGTGTGCTCATCGCCAGACCGGCGCCATTGGCGATGATGCCAACCGAGCCTTGCAAGCCGATGTACTGCAAGCCCTTCTCACGAGCCAACAGTTCGCGCTCGTCGAGCACTTCGGTTTCGCGGTACTCGGCCCACTCGGGGTGACGGAACTCGGCGTTGTTGTCGAGACTGACCTTTGCATCGAGCGCATGAATCTCGCCGGTTGGCTTGAGGATCAGCGGGTTGATCTCGGCCAAATCGCAGTCGCCCTCGGTGAAACAGCGATACAGCTTCACGAGAATCGAGGCGACGCCTTCGACCGACTGCGCTGGCATGCGTGCGTCGATTGCGGCCTGACGAGCCCACTCGAGCGTGATGCCATCGACTGGATCGATGTGGCGCAACAGAATGGCATCGGGGTTGCTCTCGGCAACCGCTTCAATCTCAACGCCGCCTTCGACCGACAACATCAACAGGTGCTTCTTGGCCGCACGATCGAGCGTGAAGCTGGCGTAGTACTCCTCGGCGATGTCGCTGGCGTACTCGACCCATACACGCTCAACAAGATGGCCCTTGATGTCCATGCCCAAGATGTTTCCGGCATGCAGGCGAACTTCGGCTTCGTTGTTGGCCAGCTTGATACCGCCAGCCTTACCGCGGCCACCAACTTGCACCTGTGCCTTCACAACCACCGGATAACCGGCTGCGGCTGCCTGCACAACGGCTTCTTCCACGGTGTCGGCGATACCGCCGGGGCTCACCGGGATGTCGAAGCGGGCGAAGTACTGCTTTCCCTGATATTCGAAGAGATCCAAGGTCAGTCCTCTCTATTGTCGAGTTCGGTTTCGAGCCATGCAGCGATGCCCTTCAGCGAGCTGCCTGGTCCAAAGATTTGAGCGACGCCCTGCTCGCGCAAGGCGCGGGCATCAGCGTCGGGAATGACGCCGCCACCAAAGACGAGTGCATCGCCGAGGTCGCGTTTGCGAAGTTCTTCCATCACACGAGGAAACAGCGTGAGATGGGCACCGCTGAGCAACGACAAGCCGACAGCGTCGACATCTTCTTGTAGGGCCGTCTCGGCGATCTGCTCGGGGGTCTGATGCAATCCGGTGTAGATCACTTCGAAACCATGGTCGCGAAGGGCACGCGTGATGGTCTTCGCGCCCCGATCATGCCCATCGAGGCCGGGCTTGGCAACAACAACACGGTAAGTCCGCTTCACGAGTATCGAACCCTAGGCGCACTGACCCCGTTTTTCACAACCGACGACACTGGAACCTGCAATGAGTATCCGGAACGCCGATCGGGCAGACTTGCCGGGATGCGCCGTCCACAGCTTCGAACACCCCTTGCCCGAGCGGTTGTGCCCGTGCTCGGAGGCCTCGCGTTTTTTGCCGTGCTCGGACTTTTCCTCTGGGGCATCGCCGTATTCATCTCACACAACAACACCACCACAGCGAACAGTTTTGCGCCAACTGTCTTCGAGGCAGGCAACACCGCATCGCTCGCCGGAGTAGTCGCCGATGGCGGCTCGCTGATGTTGCCCGATCTGCTGAACTCGAGTGGACGCCTCACCATCGTGCTTGATCACACGGGCGAGATCGAAAAAGCCAACTGGACCATCAGCATGGCCTACCCCGCCGATCGCGACGTGAACTGCAAAGTGACTCAAATCAAAAAGACCCACCGGTTCACCGATTGCGAAGGCCGCACTCTGGGCGTGCCAGAACTGGCGGTGCCGCCGAGCGGCGTGAAGCTCATTGTGTGGCCCGATGGTCGGCTCACCATCAGCCTGAGGGGCGCCGACAGCTCAGTGCCGAGCCCTACAAACGCCTAGCGGCGCGCAGGCACGGCATCAACGAGACGCAGCGCGAACTCTTCGGCGTTACGGTCGAGATGGCGGCGGTTCATCGCCAAGCCACCAATCACGTCGGCGCCAACGCCCGAGATGATGCGGGTCATCTTGTCGAGCGTGCCGGCCGGATTGAGAGCAAAGGTGCAAAACACTGCGGCCTGCTTGCCGCGCATTGCTGGGAGTTGGCTGAGCAACGCAGCACCGGCCGGAGCTTGTCCGACCAGAAAGAGTCCGTGGGTCCAGGTTCCGACGAGCACGATGTCGGCAGCCTGGATGCTGGCGTGGTCAGGGTCGCGCACCTTCGATAATCCGGTGATATCCCACTTGGCCTGCTGCAGGTTTGCCGCCACAAGCTCGGCTGCCTTCCACGTGTTACCCGTGAGGCTCTCAACAAGAATCGCTGCCTTCATGACTACAGATATAAGCACGTTCGCGGGCCTGAGTCGCGAAGCGGCGGCGTACGCGCTGGTGCTGGGCATGAGCACCGCAGGTTGGCAGTAGACCTACAACAGGTCGGCGAGGGCGGCTTCGAGCTTGGCCACGCGTTCTTCAAGCTGAGCCACCCGGTCCACCACGCTGCCGGCGAGACCCGACCCAGCAATGGCTACGGGCGCAGCCGATTGCTCGGCCTCTTCGGCAACAAGCTGCTGCCACCGCTGCTCTTTTTGTCCGTGCTGGCGCTCGATGAGCTGTACCAACTGACGCTCGGCAAGTTGGTGCAGGCACGTGTCTACGTCGGTCACGGTGTCGAAGCTGTGCAACCGCTCGGTACGCGTGCGAAGTTCGGCGGCGGTCTGCGGGCCGCGCACCAGTAGCACCGCCATCACCGCCGCATCGGCAGCCTCGAGCGCGAACTTTTCGTCGAATACCTGACGAACTCGAATGACGCCGCGACCATGGGTGGGATGCACGATGCGCGCGCAGCCGTGGGCCTTCAGCGAGGTCACGGCAGCGTCGACCTCGTGTTCGTCGAGCGCCATGATGGGGTCTCGCGATGACGACTGGTTGCACGCCGACACCAGTGAGTTCATCGACAACGGGTACTGATCGGGAACGGTGCGTTCTTTTTCGATCAGACAACCAAGCACACGGCCTTCGATGACAGAGAACATGGGTTGCAAACTACCCCTGTTGACTCTCGCGATCGGGACGATTACGACGCCACTGCTGCCACTCGCCTACCCGCGGTGAACCTTCGGCACGATGACCCGACTTGGCGGTGTGCACGCGTTGACTGGTGTAGATACTTCGGTGCCCGCTGAATGCATAGGCGATGACACAGCCCACCGCAATGGGAGCAAACGCCGCGCCGCCAAACAGCTCGACGCCCATGATTGCGCAGGCAATCGGGGTGTTCGCAGCCCCGGCAAACACGGCGCAGAAGCCGACCGCCGCAAGGAGTTGACCATCGAGTCCGAGGGGCAGGGCAAGTGCCGAGCCAAGCGTGGCGCCCATCATGAACAGCGGCGTGACCTCGCCACCGATGAAGCCGCTGCCGATAGCGATTGCTGTGAACAGCAACTTGAGCGCGAACACCGCGAAGCCGAGATGGTCGCCATGCAGCGCCCGCGCGGTGAGGGGCGACGACAGGCCCTGATAGTCGTGGCCGAACAACAGCACCAGCGCAATGGTTGCCGTGCCACCGATGAACGGCCTCAGCGGCGCCCACGGCACGCGTCGAGCGAACAGTGCTTTCAGGCTGTGTACCGACGCCGAATAGGCAGCACCAACAAGACCGAACAACAAACCGGCTACGGCGATGCGCAGCAGCAGTGAAGCGGTGATGTGAGGGCTCAGCGCCTTGAACAGCGAGTGCTTGCCGCCAAGCGCGTGCAGCACACGGTCGCCAACGATCGACGCTGTAAGCGCAGGAACCAGTGCCTCGAACCGCATGCGCCCAATGGACTGCACCTCAAGCGCGAACACCGCGCCGGCTACCGGCACCCCGAACACAGCGCCAAAGCCGCCCGCTAGGGACGCAATGAGCATCACCCGGCGATCGGCGGCCGTGAGTCGGATGACCCGTGCCAACGCATCAGACAAACTGCCCGACATCTGCAAAGCAGTGCCCTCGCGCCCGGCCGAGGCACCAAACAAATGCGAGAGCCATGTACCCACAAGCACCATTGGCGCCATGCGGTGCGGCACCCACGAGGTGGGCTCGTGAATCTCGTCGAGCAACAAATTGTTGCCCTCGCGAGAGCGACCGCCGAAGTAGTGGTACACGGCCCCGACAGCCAGACCCACCACCGGCAGCAGATAGACCAGCCACTGCCGACCGTCTTCGCGCCAATGCGTGACCCGCTCGAGGCCATCGAGGAAGACCCACGATGAAGCGCCAGCTAATGCACCAGAGAGCGCGCCCAAAACCGACCATCGCACGAGACGCAACAACAACGACAACTGCTCGCTTGCGTAACTGCGCCAACGAATGAGTGCGGTGTCCATTGCGTTGTTCTACAACTTCTTCAGCGGAGCCCAGGCGAGCGCGAGATGTTTCGTGCCGACATCGCGGAATCGAATGGTTGCCTCGGCCTTTTCGCCACTGCCTTCGATGTTGATAATGACGCCCTCGCCGAACGATGGATGCTCGACATCGTCGCCCACGCGCAGCGCCAACAGTTGAGAATTGGCCGGCTGAGGAGCCAATCGCTTGCCAGCAGCAAGAGCGGCATCGACCACACGCTCGCGATGCGCAGCGGCGGCCTCGCGGCTTTGCGAATCGTCGAAGCTGCCTGAGCGTGATCGGTATGCGCCACCGCCCGAGTACGAGCCCGAACCCGAACCAGAACCAGAACCAGAGTCGCGATCGCGGTAGCTCTGTCGGCCATACGAACTTCGCCCGGCAACGTTGCCCTTTTGCTCTTGCAGTTCGGGTGGGATCTCATCGAGAAAGCGCGACGACGGGTTGTATTGCGTGCTGCCAAACAGGCTGCGGCTCCAGGCGTGCGACACATGCAGCTTCTGTTGAGCACGGGTGATACCCACATAGGCGAGACGCCGTTCTTCTTCGAGTTCGTCGGGGTCGCTCTGTGCACGAACATGCGGGAAGATGCCTTCTTCCATGCCCACCAAGAACACGTAGGGAAACTCCAAGCCCTTGGCCGCGTGCAGGGTCATCATCACGACGCGATTGTCATCGTCGAGTTCGTCGGTGTCGGCCACCAGCGACACCTGCTCGAGGAACTCATCGACCCGGGTGAACTCGCGAGCCGACCCAATGAGCTCGCCGATGTTCTCGAGACGACCGGCGGCCTCGACCGAACTTTCGGCTTCGAGTTCGGCGAGATAACCACTTTGATCGAGCGCTGCTTGCAGCACATCGGCGGGTGAACCATCGAGCATGTGTGCGAGCGAATCGAGCAACGCGGCAAACGAAGCAACGCCGCGCGCCGCGCCGCCACCAAGGCCGGCTTCGTCGGCGTGACGCATTGCGTCGATGAAACCGTCGCCGGTTTCGCGTGCCCATGTATCGAGCTTGCCGATGCTGGTGTCGCCAATGCCGCGCTTGGGCACGTTAAGCACACGCTTGATGCTGACTTCGTCGGCCGGGTTGACGATGGCACGCAGATACGCCATTGCGTCTTTGATTTCGCGCCGATCGTAAAAGCGCGTGCCACCCACCACCTTGTAGGGAATGCCTTGGCGCATCAGCGCTTCTTCGACCACGCGGCTTTGAGCGTTGGTGCGGTAGAAGATGGCGATCTCTTTCCACATCACGGCGTGGTTGTCGTGAACATCGGTGGCGGTGCGCGCCACCCACATCGCCTCATCGCCTTCGTCGTCGGCGTGATAACGAGTGATGGTCTCGCCCCGCCCGAGCTCGCTCCACAGGGTCTTGAGTTTGCGCGCCGGGTTGTGAGCAATGACCGAGTTGGCGGCATCGAGAATGATCTGCGTGCTGCGGTAGTTCTGATTGAGCACGATGGTGGTGACATCTTCGAACGCTTCTTCGAACTGCAAGATGTTGCGCAGATCGGCCCCACGAAAGCGATACACCGACTGGTCTTGGTCGCCCACAACAGTGACGTTTTGATGCAAGGCGCCGAGCATCAACACGATCTGGTTCTGTGCCGTGTTGGTGTCTTGGTACTCGTCGATGAGGATGTGCAGAAACCGCTCTTGATACTGATTCAACACTTCGGGATGCTGACGGAACAGCAGCACCACATTGGTGAGCAGATCGTCGAAATCCATTGCGCCGGCCTTGTGTAAGCGCACCTGATAATCGCGGTAGATCTCGGCGTTCTTGCGGTCCATCGGCGTAGCTCCCGTAGTGAGCGCATCGCCCGGAAACACGAGTTCGTTCTTCCACTTGCTGATCACGTTGTGCACGCCGCGCGGCGTGAACCGCTTTGAGTCGAGCGCGAGATCGCGAATGACGTAGCCAGTGAGGCGCTGCGCGTCGCTTTGGTCGTAGATGCTGAAAGACCGCGGGTAACCGAGCAGATCGGCGTGGGCTCGCAGGATTCGTACGCACGCTGCGTGAAAGGTGCTGACCCACATGTTCTTGGCTGCCGGGCCGACAAGATTGCCGACCCGCTCTTTCATCTCGCCTGCGGCCTTGTTGGTAAACGTGATGGCCAAGATGCGCTGCGGATGCACGCCTTCGCTATCGATGAGGTGCGCAATGCGATGGGTGAGCACGCGGGTCTTGCCAGAGCCAGCGCCCGCCACCACAAGCAACGGCCCGCCGGTATGCACGACCGCGTCGAGCTGATCGGAGTTGAGTCCGGTGAGTAATGAAGGTGGGGAATCGTCTTCGAACTGCGACATGGCTCACCCATCCTAGAGATGGGGTGTCGCATGCACCGGATGGGTCAGCGAATGATGCGCACCGGCAACTGTCGTGGGCCGCGAACTTGGCCCACGCTCCACGTGATCGCGTCGGGGTCGGCAAGCTCGAAGTTGGGGAAGTGCTCAAGGAATTCTTCGACCGCAATGCGCAGTTCGAGCCGCGCAAGGTTCGAGCCGAGGCAACGATGAATACCCAGACCAAATGCGGCGTGACGATTCTCCTCACGATCGATGAGCACCTCGTCGGCGCGGTCGAATGCGAGTGGATCAACGTTGGCCGCAGGGAACGGAAGCAGAACCCACTCGTCGACCTTCATCGGACATCCACCGATCTCGACATCTTCTTTGACCATGCGTGCCATCGTGACGGGCGCATAGGCGCGCAACAGCTCTTCGATGGCAGTAGGCACAAGTTCGGGTTCGGCCAAGAGCCGCTCGCGGTCGGCAGGAGTTGCGGCCAGGTGCATCAGGCTGGAGCCAATGGCGCTCCATGTGGTATCGATGCCAGCCACGAGCAACAACACCATGGTGCCGCGCACATGACCCTCGCTCAGCGGCTGGCCGCCGATCTCGGCGTTGAGCAAGAAACTGGTGAGGTCGTCGCGAGGATTGGCTACATGGCTTGCGATCTGCTCGTCGAGATACGCAGCAAGGCGACCAAAGGCCATCATGCGCTGCTCCATATCGATGTTGACGCCCTCGAGCACATCGTGAACGAACCCGCGGAACAAGTCGGCATCTTCTAATGGGAAGCCAAGCATGAGCGCGATCACGTTGACAGGAATGTGCTGCGCGTACTGAACAGCAGCATCGACAACATCGGCATCACCCATGTCTGCCAACAGGCGCCGACACAGTTCGCGAATGTCTTTCTCTAATGGCTCGATGACCTTTGGAGAGAAGGCTGGCAACAGCAAGCGCCGCGCGTCGTGATGAAACGGCGGGTCGCTTGAAATGGGAGGCGCGTTGCCGATTGGGCTTTGGGCGATGGGCAGGAACGGCGACACCACGACCGAGCGCGAGGTGAAATGCTCGGTGTCGTAGGCAATCTGGGTAACGAGTTCGTGAGTCACTGGCAACCATGTGCCGTTGTATCGCTCGGTGTGCGCCACCGGGCACTGATCGCGCAGCTGGGCCCAAATCTCGGGCGCGTGGGCGTTGTACTGCGGATCAGCGTGATCGAAATCGGTCGCCCAGTCGGTTACCGGGCCGTAGATGGAAGTCATGACACGACTGTATTCCGGTTAAATCAACGAATGGCCAACCAACCCCTTGCAATTTTGTTGCCGCCATCCGAAGGCAAAGCATCGGGTGGAGGCAAGACCATCTGGAGTCCGGCCGATGGCCAATTCGGCGCAGTACTTGGCGCTCAGCGGCAACAGCTGGTCGAGGCGCTCGCCGCAGCGCATGGTGGCGACGAGAAACTGCTTGGCGTTGGTGGCAAGCATTTGGCCGCTGCACTGCAAGCGAACAGCACGCTCTCAGCAGCACCCGCGCTGCCAGCGTCGAGTCGCTACACCGGCGTTGTGTGGGATCACCTCGATCTGACATCAATGTCCGCAGCCGACCAGCGTCGTGCAGCGCACAGCGTGTTTGTGATCTCGGGCCTGCTCGGAGTTGTCGCAGCCGGCGAGGCAACACCCGAGTACCGACTCAAGATGGGCGCTCGGCTCGCCGGCTTCGGAGTGCTGAGCACCTGGTGGCGAAGCGAACTGAGCAACGCGCTCAACGACGTGCTCGCCAAACGTGTGGTGATCGACCTGTTACCCAACGAGCACCGGGCTGCATGGACCCCCACTCCTGGTCGCTACCGCGAAGGAGTTCGAGTGGGCTTCATTGAGCGCGATGGCAAAGTGGCCGGACACGATGCCAAGGCAGCCAAAGGCATGCTTGCTCGCCACATTCTCACCACCGGCGGCGATGCAATTGCGGCTCTACGAACGTGGCGCCACAACCGTTTCGATCTCGACATCGCCGAGCTCGCCTGACCTCAGCCGACGCGAGCCACCTTGGCGAGCCAGTCGTTGAGCTGACGCAGAGCACCACCGGTAGACGCATACATGCGCTTTTCGGCATCCCACGAGTCGGTAACGCTCAACATTCGCTGTGCCACGTCGGGCCGCTCGAGCAATACGCCCAGTGGTGTTCGCTGAACGAGGATCGTGAACACAATCGCGTCGGTGTTCGGCAGGCGGCGCAACGTCTGTCGCTCGCTGCGGATCCACATCGGCGAGCCATCGGGTTCAATCACCAAGCCGACGTTTGGGGTACCTGCGTTGGCAAGGCCACCACGTTCGATGAGATCGAGTCGTGATGTTGGCGCAACAACCCAGTTGCGTCGCCACACCGGCCGGTCAACCCTGAGACGATCGTGCAAGCGATCGACCTTTGCGCTGAGTTCGTTTTCGTAGTGAGCGACGGGGCCGTGCACCCCAGCGAGCGAGCTGCCTACTTTGTCGGCGATGCACCAGTGCGTGGGGAAGCACACCGCGCCAGCAGTGAGCACCCACTCACCTTCGATCTTCTGCATCACCGCGAGATCTTCCTGCACGAGACGCGCCGCCTCGATGAGCGGATGTGCGTCGCCCGAAGGTGCAGCGATCTCGACGCCGCGGTCAGACAACCATGCCTGCACCTCGGCGAGTACCTCTGCCCCCGCATCTTCAGACCCGGGCGTCGCCGCAAACACAGACGGCAGATCGGACTGGAGCAACGCAGCCTTCTGAGCGAGATAGAAATCGCGGTCGTCATCGACAACTAGCCAGTGATCAAGCTTCAGGGCGCGTGTTCCCATCGCCAAGTACGGCGGCCCCGGCTCGAGCCAGAGGTCGTCGAGCCAGTCGGTCACGCAGGGTTTTCCTGAGCTACGGCGCGCTGCATGCGCTCGATCGGGGCTTGGCCGTAATCGGGATGAGTGAGAATCCAGAACTGGTCGGCTTTGATTGCGCCAACAACTTGCATCGCCACGTCGGCTGGCGAGATGCCATTCTCGACACCGTCGCGGAGCATCTGATCCATGAACTGACCGATGGGGTTCGCTGTGGCAGCGGGCTTGTCGCCGAGACGATCGGCCCATGTCATCTGCGCCATCAATTCGGTGCGCACAAAACCTGGGCACAACACCGACACGCTCACCGGCGAACCGGTTCCCTTGAGTTCGATAAACAACCCCTCGCTCAGCGCAACCACGCCATGCTTGGTCACGTTGTACGGTGCCGCCCCGGGCATGGCCACCAAGCCAGCCATCGAGGCCGTGTTCACAATGTGCCCCTCGGCTTGCTCTTGCATGATTGGCAAGAAGGCGCGGATGCCGTGGATCACGCCATACAGGTTGATGCCAACGACCCAATCCCACACGCTCATCGGACCCGTCCACGGGTCACCGGTGCCAACGACGCCAGCGTTGTTACACAACACATGCGCTGCGCCATATCGTTCGAGCGTGCGCTGCGCCAGTGACTGCACCGACTCTTCGAGAGCCGTGTCGCACAACACCGGGAAGACATCGCCGCCAACCTCAGACAGTTGCGCTTCGACCGAGCGCAGACGAACTTCGTCGATATCGGCAAGCACAACTTTCATGCCTTCGGCAACGAACTGCTCTGCGATTGACTTACCGATACCGCTGCCGGCACCCGTGACTACTGCGACCTTGCCGACAAGACTTTCCATGTGCGCCACACTATGCACCCATGCCGTACGGTTGGCCAGATGGACGCCCTCACCGCACGTAAGACCTGGCGCAGCATGGAAGCTGTTCACGGGATGATCTATTTCACACCCGATGCACCGCCGGCATATGCAGCAGTGGGAGTTACCAAAAACCGCATGGGTTACTTCGCTTCGCGTGTTGCCGCAATGGGGGCCGTGCCTGTTGAAGTGGTGATTGCCACCTTCTACAACTTTCACCCGGGCCTCGTTCGGGCGAGCATGCGCGATGCGTGGACCGTCACCACACCAGAGGCGCTGCTCAGTGCCAGGCTCAATGCCGCAAACACATCGCTCACGCGAGCATTTGGACCCGAGGTACTCAACTCTGCCGAGCTCGCCGAAGCTGCCGGCCTCACTCGTCGTGCGGCGATGGTTGCATGCGAGCACCCCGAGGGTCGTCCACTGTTCGCCGCGCACGCATCGCTGCCATGGCCCACCGAACCTCATCTCGAGTTGTTCCATGGCCAGACCTTGTTGCGCGAGTTTCGCGGCGACGGGCATATCGCTGCGCTCATGCTCGAAGGGCTCAGTGGCCTCGAAGCCTTGATTTCGCATGCAGCAAGCGGCGATGTACCCGCAGCCGCACTGAAGGCCACTCGCTCATGGAGCGACGCCGAGTGGGAGGCCGGGGTGCAGGCAATGGCAGCGCGAGGCCTGGTGAATCCTGACGGATCGTTCACCGATGCGGGCCGCGCACAGCGGCAATGGATCGAAGACCGAACCGACCAAAGCGCGCTCGCTCCATATCTCGAATTGGGCGACGACGCTGCGCTCACGTTGCGCGGCACCGGCAAGAAGCTCACCGAACTTGTGATGGCCGCCGGAATTCTTACCTTCGATCCGAGCCGTCTCGTAGACGCTGATTGAATCGGCCGCACTATCGTGTCTGCCGATGGCGTATCGATACCTGTGGACCCCACTACAACTCGGACCCGTCTCGACGCTGAACCGCATTGTGTTCAGCGCGCATCTCACCAACTACGCGCTCGACGGCAAACCCACTGAGCAGCACGCTGCGTACTACGCCGCCCGCGCCGCTGGCGGAACTGGTCTGATCATCACCGAGGAGCACTCGACCCACCCCACCGACTGGCCGTACGAGAAGCTCATTCACGGCTTCCACCGCGATGTCATCCCGGGCTACCGCATGATCACCGACGCTGTGCATCGTCACCGCACGCCGATCTTCGCTCAGATCAACCACAACGGTGGGCAGGCCAGCAGCATGTTCAGCCGGCTTCCGGTGTGGGCTCCATCGCCGGTGGCCGATCCGCTGTTCCGCGAGGTTCCCAAGGCCGTGTCGCTCGCCGAGATCGACGAGATCGTTGCGGGCTATGCGTTGGTTGCCGAGCATTGCGCCGAGGGCGGCTTCGACGGCATCGAACTGCAGTGCAGCCATTCGTCCATCGTGCGCGGATTCTTGTCGCCCGCCACCAACAAGCGCACCGACGACTACGGCGGCTCATTGCAGAATCGGGCCCGTCTCTTGGTCGACATCGTTCGCGCTGTTCGTCGTGTCATCGGTAATCGCCTGGCGCTCGGAGTTCGCATCTGCGGCGACGAACTCATCGATGGCGGCACCACCATCGACGAAGCGGTGCAGATCGCCCAGATCGTGGAAGCAACCGGTCAGGTCGACTACATCAACACCTCGATCGGCGTCGCTACCGCAAGCCTGTTCATGATCGAAGCGAGCATGCACATTCCGCCGGGCTATGCGATGTTCATCCCTAGCGCCATTCGTAAAGCGGTAGATCTGCCCGTAGTGGGTGTCGGTCGCTTCAAGGATCCGCTGCAGGCCGAGCGCGCATTGGCCGAAGGCCACTGCGATCTCGTGGGCATTGTGCGCGGCCAGATCGCAGACGCCGACTTTGTGGCAAAGGCCCGCGCCGGTGCAAGCGACGAAACACGTTTGTGTCTGAGCTGCAATCAAGAATGCGTCGGCCGGATGGGCATGAACCGTTGGCTCGGATGCATCGAGAATCCACGCACGGGTCGCGAGGCCGAATATGTGCGCCGCGAACTCGCCGACAACAAGATCGCTGTCACGCTCGGGCGTTCGTCTGTCGCTGCGCGCAAGCAAGTGATGGTCGTGGGCGCTGGGCCCGGCGGGCTTCAAGCCGCCATCTCAGCGGCACGCGCTGGCCATCAGGTAACCGTCTACGAAAAGCAAGCGGAGGCCGGCGGCCAGGTGCGCCTCGCCGCAAGCGTTCCCAATCGCGCCGAGTTCGGCGACATGATTCGTAACCAACTCGCCGAATGCCGACGCCTTGGCGTGGCAATCGAATACGGCGTTGGGGTGTGGCCCGGCATTGTCGATGAGCGCAAGCCCGATCATGTGATCGTGGCTACCGGCGCAGAGCCAAGTCGACCGTGGTGGGTTCCAGCCGACGCCGCGAACGTGTGCGATGTGCGTGATGTCCTCGAGGGCACCGCCGAACCATTTGGCAACGTCGTCGTTATCGACGAGATCGGTTTTCACCACGCCACTTCGGTGGGAGAACTGCTGGCTGACCGTGGCTGCAGCGTAGAGATCATCACCAACGGCATGGTCGTCGGCCAAGACCTTGGCATCACGCTCGACATGGAAAACTGGTGGATGCGCGCCAGCGCGAAGTCGATTACGCAAACCACCGATCTCGTGCCGATGGGTTTCGAAGGTACAACTCTGAACCTGTTGCATCACCCCACCGGAGCCAACGTGACTCGTACCCCCGACTGGGTGGTGTTGGCAGTGCCACCGAACCCCGTTGAGTGGCTCTACAAGGCTCTCAAAGATGCCGGCGTCAGCGTGCAACGAGTGGGCGATTGCCTTGCGCCACGACGTGCGCACGCAGCGGTTGTCGATGGCGAACGGGCCGGGGCAGCGATCTCGGCGTAGTTCGTCTCGTTAGGCCGGGCGTGCGCGAGGGCCGCGCTGATGCTCGCTCGTGTGGTCATCGTGGTCACGTCGCCATGGCAGTTCGGCGAGAAACAGCGCTGCAGCCGGATGCGGATCCATCACGCGCTCAAGACCGAGCGGCGGGGTCGGCGCAATTCGTTGATCGCCACGCGCCTGGCATTCGGAACACCAGTAGAGCAAGCGGTTCATCGAACCCGTGCGCTTCACGCGGATGGTGTCGCCGCAAATCTCGCAGCGCTGACCATTGCGGCCATACACCGACAGTCCGGTAATGGCGGCCGATTCGGCTGATGCAATCGAGGTCTTGCGATCGGTGATACCAGAGCGCATCATGCGTGCCGTTGTGAGCACCAGCTTGCGGGCATCGTCTTCGCTGATTGAGCCCGCAGTGGCAAATGGACTCAACCCAATGTCCCACAGCGCTTCGCATCGATACACGTTGCCCACACCACTGGCTAC
Source organism: Actinomycetota bacterium (assembly GCA_037139095.1). GTDB lineage: Bacteria > Actinomycetota > Acidimicrobiia > Acidimicrobiales > Ilumatobacteraceae > WLMZ01. Next base: position 13,401 of record JBAXHD010000024.1, on the reverse strand, counting down.
ATGTTGATCGAGCAGAACTTCGGCAATCGATGCCGACGGGTCGGCGTAATCGAGGATGCGCCGAACACAGTCTTCGAGGTTCGCGTTTGGGTGCAACAGGTTTGGACCGAGCCCGCCCGAGCCGGGGTGGCGATGGCGATCGAACTGGCGGAAGGTCTCGACGACAGGTGCGTTGAAACACACCGCAACCCAATCGGCAACCTCGATGCACACACGCAACTGTTTCGTGGGCTTATGCCAGTGCTCGCCAACCCTGTACAAGCGCCACGAACCCGTGAACCGATGCTGAGTGTGCAAGGTAAGTCCGTCGTCCCAAACGATCTCGAGATGCCTGCCGTAGATGTGTACCTGTTCGATGATTCGACCGACCACAGGCGTGGGTCCCGACAACCTTGGCGCGGAGAAACCGACAGTTGGCTTACCGACCAACGCGGTTCGCAACGCCGTAGCGGTGCGATGGGCAGAATCACCATCGAGCACGACGCGCATAATAGTGCGTTATTCGGAACCACTGAGGTGATACTCGGTTGAGATCGCACCTAGGGTGTGGACGTGACCGACAACCAACTGCCGCTCGACGAAGACTCCGCCGATGAGATCGCTGACCAGCACGAAGAGCTCGGCCCCATCGATCCCTCGAACCCCGACATGGTCGAGACAGCCCGGCAGCGCTACGGCAAAGGCGGCGCTGCAATGGCGGCCGGAATGTTCGGTCTCGATGTGGCCCTCGGCCTCAAGAAGAAGCCCGAATCGGTGCAGGTGCAAGAGGCCTCAAGCAAGCCCGTGAACCTCGACTCCGATGGGTTCGAGATGCCTATCGACGCGAGCACCACTGTGGCCACACCGGCCCTCGAACGACGCCCGCCAATAGGTGTCGGTAAGCGCAAGTCGCGTCGCTCGTAGCCAGACCGCGAGAACGGTTTAGGGCAACTCACCCACGTGGGCAAGGGCGAACCGAATAAGCCGATCATGGCCCGCTGTCATCTCGTCGCGAACTTGGGCGCCAACGACTTCTTCGGGAGTGAACCACGCAAGATCTAAGGCCTCTTGAGACGGCGTGCAGTCACCGTCGACAGGCACGACATAGGCAAGGCTCACCGCGTGATGACGAGGGTCGTGGAACCCGCTTTGGTCGGGGTCGGGGAAATACTCGACCACGGTGAACGGCGCCGGGTTCGGTGGGATGCGGGGCAATGCCACTGGTCCGAGATCTTTTTCGAGATGGCGAATGAGTGCGTCGCGAATTCGCTCGCCGAACAACACGCGCCCGCTCACCACCATGCGACTAATCGTTCCGTCGGCAGCCACTCGAAGCAAGAGTCCGATGTGCGTTACTCGGCCGAGCGAGTTGACCCGCACGGGCACGGCGTCTACGTACACCAACGGCACGCTGGCGCGCACCTCTGCAAGTTGGTCTGGACTCATCCAGCCGGTCTTGGTCTCAATCTGATCGCTCACGCTGCTCCTTGGGGGTGACAAATGATCTCAGATACGGACCCCAATTTCGCGGCTTACTATGAGGCAATGCACCGTCGGTCGATTCTTCTTGTAGTTGCCGTTGCCCTGCTCGCCGCATGTTCTAACGCAGCATCAAACAGCGCGTTACCTCACTCGACCGAATCGGTGTCGACATCTGCAGAAGTTTCAACCACCGCGGCCACGCTTGCAACCGCGGATACAGCCGCCACGGCACTCACCAACACCACCGTTGCCGCCAGCGCCCCAACCAGTGCGGCGCCTACAACCACCGCAAAGCCCAAGGCGAAGCTCAAGCCTTCAGCCCCAACAACAACCTCAACAGTTGCGCCGGGTCCGTACACCAGCGCGATCTATGCCGACCCCGCGCACTGGATCTGTCGCGGCGATGTCACCAACGATGTGTGCGACAGCAGTTATCCGGTCACCGCCGTGGCGGCCGATGGCACGCTGACCATCAATCCTTCCGATAAGGCCGCTGACCCGCCCATCGATTGCTTCTACGTGTATCCCACGAGCAGCGAAGACACCACGATGGCCAGCGACTTCACGGCCGGCGCAGAGGTGACCACCACCATCCTGCAGGCCGCTCGTTTCAACCAAGTGTGTCGCGTGTTCGCCCCGATCTATCGCTCGGTCACCAATGCCGGACTCAGCCGCGCCTTTAGCGCTGGCGACCCTCAGTTCGCTGGCGCTTGGAACCAGGCGTATCTCGATGTGCTCGATGCATGGCGTCAATATCTCGCTCACGACAACAACGGCCGTCCCGTTGTGATCATCGCCCATTCGCAAGGCAGCTTTCATGTGGTTCGTCTCCTGAAAGAAGAAATCGATCCCAAACCCGAGCAACGCAGCCTGATCGTTTCGGCCATCGTTGCTGGCACCTCATTTCAAGTGGCGACTGGTCGCGACGTGGGCGGCGACACGCAGAACATGCCGCTGTGCCACTCGAACACTCAGTTCGGTTGCATCATCACGTTCCAGACATTCCGCGACAGCGTGCCGCCCCAACCCGGCTCATTGTTTGGTGCGCCCGGCTCAACCACCGACTCAGCGTGCACCAATCCCGCCGCCCTCGCTGGTGGTCCTGCGTTGCTCGATGCCGCCGCGCCTACGGGTCCGTGGATCTTCGCAAGTACCTACACCGGACCCACGATCACCACTCGATTCATGAGCGCGCCTGGCCTTGTCACCGGCGAATGCAAGGTGCTCAACGGCTACCACTATCTCGCGGTCACCATCAACGCCGATCCAACCGATGCCCGCGCCGATGATATTCGTGGCGACAGCGCGCCCAACTGGGGCCTGCACGCGGTCGATCTCAACCTGTCGCAAGATTCGCTGATCGCGGTGGTGCGCTCGCAAGCCGCCGCCTACCCCAATCACTGAGTCGAAGCGCAGCCATGAGACACCCACCTCCTGGGTTACCCTTGACCCATGGACCCCGGCGCGCTTCGTAGCCTCACGCCAACATGGGTCGGTAATGCGAGTGTCACTGTCGTTGCCGGAAAGGGCGGCGTGGGCTCGAGCACCGTCGCCGCCGCTCTTGCGCTTGTTGCCGCCCGCCAAGGCGCCGATGTCTTGCTCGTGGCAGTCGACGGCAGACCCGGCCTTGGACCACTGCTCGGCGGCAAACCCATTGGCCCCGACGAGCGAGTGCTGCGCGCATTCAACCGCAAGGGCCGCATTCGGGGTCGCACGATTCCGCCCGCACAGGCGTTCAGCGACTACCTCGAATTGAAAGGAATCAGCGGACTCTTGCGCAAAGCAGCGTCGGCTGCGTCGCTCGATGTGATTGCTGCAGCCACTCCCGGACTCGAGCATCTGCTGGTGCTGGGCAAGATCAAAGAACTCGATCGTGAGAAAGTCGCCGACCTGATCATCGTCGACGCTCCACCCGCCGGACTCGCTGCCCCGTTTCTGCGCTCTGCGTCAGCGCTGCAGGCTGTGGTGGCCAGCGGACCCATTCGCACTCAGGCCGACGAAGTGGCCGCAATGCTCGCCGACCCGCGTCGGTGCCAAGGCTTGTTGGTCACCCTTGCCGAGGAGACTCCGGTCAACGAAGTGGTCGAACTCGCATACGACCTTGAGGAGAAGATCGGGCTCACACTTGGGCCGCTCGTCGTCAACGCGTGCTGGCCCGATCGCCCCGGATTACACATGTCACCCACGGCAGCGGCTCGCGCTCAGGGTGTGAAGTTGTCTCGTGCGGCAAAGGCCGCGCTCGATGTCTCAGGCGAATTCGGGCGTAAACGACTCGAAGGGCAAAGCCTGCAACTCAACCGGCTGAGCGAGCTGTTGCCGCTGTCACGGGTCATTCTGCCGCGTGTACCAACGGCTCGCTTTGGCCCCGCCGAACTCGACCTGCTTGCCGACGCGTTGTCGGTAGAGCCGGTGGCCGCGCGATGACCACACCGCCAACTCTCAACGACGTGCTCGCCAACTCGTCGCTCATCGTTACCTGCGGGCCTGGTGGCGTCGGGAAGACCACTACCGCTGCGGCCCTCGCCATTGCTGCAGCACGAATGGGTCGGCGCGTCGTGGTGGTCACCGTAGACCCTGCCCGCCGACTCGCCGATGCGCTCGGGCTCGACATGGAGTCACGCGCCCACGAGCCACACCAGGTACACGAAGTAACCGAAGGACCCGGCTCGCTCTCGGCGCTGATGCTCGACGCCGAGACAACCTTCGATCGGCTCATCACCGAACGGGCCGGCGATCCCGAACGCGCCGCCGCCGTGTTGGCCAACCCCGTGTATCGCAGCCTTGCTGGCTCGCTCGGTGGCGCGCAGGAATACATGGCCATCGAGCGTCTGCACCAGTTGCACTCCAGTGGCGCCTACGACCTTGTGGTCATCGACACGCCACCGTCACGGCACGCCATCGATCTGCTCGAGGCGCCCGATCGGCTCGTCACGTTTCTCAGCCACCCGATCTATCGAGTGCTCACCTTGCCATCACGTTCGTTTGCCAAGGTCACCAATGCTGGGTCGTCGGCGTTCTTGTGGCTTGTGCGAAAGCTGGCCGGACCAAAGATTGTCGAAGACACCATCGAGTTCTTTCGATCGTTAGCAACGATGGAAGAAGGTCTCCGTACTCGCGCTGCCGAGGTATCGGTGTTGCTGCGCGACAAGCAAACAGCCTTCATCTTGGTATCCAGTCCGCGTGCCGAGGCCATCGCCGAATCGACCCATCTCGTAAACGCGTTGCGCGACGGCGGCTTCCGTCTCGGCGGCGTTGTGGTGAACCTCGTTCACCCATTGCCCCCGCCCGCTGAGGCCTTCTTCAATCTCGCACCTGGGCCGCTCGCCGATCACGTTGCCTATCACGCAGAACTCTTTGCGTTGGCAACATCCGAACGCAGCGAGATGGCCGAGTTGATGGCGCTCGCGAAGGGCGCCGCCGAAGCCGAACTGCCACTGCTCGACGGCGACATCCACGACGTGGCTGGCCTGACCGAGTTGGCCGAAATGCTGGTGAACCCCTAGCTCAAACTGTCAGGCGGCGCCGCCGCGGCCGTACCGTAAGGGCATGACTTCGTCGCCGCCCGTGCAACTGTCAGTACTCGATCTCTCGATCCTCGCCGAGGGTGCATCAAGCAGCGACGCGCTCAACGACACCACTGTGCTCGCAATTCGCGCCGATGCGCTTGGATTCACTCGATTTTGGGTTGCCGAGCATCACAACATGCCAAGCGTGGCGTGCACATCGCCCACCATTCTCATCGCCCACCTCGCTGCGCTGACGCATCAGATCCATGTGGGCTCCGGTGGGGTCATGCTGCCCAACCATGCTCCGCTGGTGGTGGCCGAACAATTCGCAATGCTCGAGGCACTGCACCCAGGACGTGTTGATGTGGGCATCGGCCGCGCGCCGGGCACCGACCAACTCACCGCCGCCGCACTTCGTCGTTCAGCCGATGCCCTCGGCGCCGAAGATTTTCCACGTCACCTCATCGACCTGATGGGTTTGCTCGGCGATGCCCGCGCCGATGTCCCGTGGGGCAGCGGCCTGTCTACCAAGTTCCGCGCCACCCCCGCAGCCGCATCATCGCCAGGCGTCTTCCTGCTCGGGTCCAGCGGCTACAGCGCCGAGCTTGCCGGGTTCCTCGGACTTCCGTTTGCATTCGCTCACCATTTCGACATGGGCGGCACGCTGCAAGCAGTCGACCTATACCGCCGCAATTTCAAACCGTCGAGTGTGCTCGCCGAGCCTCACATGATCGTCACCGCAAACGTGCTCGCTGCCGACTCCACCGAAGAAGCCGATTGGCATTCGGCCCCCGGACGACTCACCGCGCTTGGTCGTCGCACCGGCCGTTTCATGCCGCTGCCCTCGCCAAGCGCAGCGGCGGCACATCCCGATATCGAAGAAGCCAAGCGCCTGCCGAGCAACCGCATCGTTGGTTCCATTGCCGACGTTGTCGAGCAACTGCATGGTCTTGTCGAGCGCACCGGAGCCAACGAAATCATGGTTACCGCGGTGGCCTTCGATCTGTCGGCTCGGCTGCGCAGCCTCGAGCTCTTGGCTCAACACTGGCTCGGGGTTACGGCGTAGAGACCGGCGGCAGCGTTGGCTGAGTAATCGACGAGATGTCCAACGTGGTGCTGGTCACGCCCGAAGGACTGCGCTTCACCGTGTGGCCGTGGTTACTCGCTGAGTCGCCGACGATTGCCCAAAACGAGAAGACGGCTACATACACGACTGTGGACACCATGATGATCTTGCCGGCCAACTCGATCTTCGCTGGCCGCCGAGCGCCGTATCCGGGGCGCATGAATGGCCAGATGGCCACCACGGTTGCAACCTCGAGAGCGATGGACAGTACATCGCTGCGACCGAGTCCGCTGCTTCGGTTTGCAGGACCGAAAGGCAGGCCAAAAGAGTTTTCCCAGGCCCAGACCACGGCTGGGAACGCACTAATCGCTACCACGAACGCTGCTACCCACCTGTTGAGGTTGAAGAGCACAGCCACAGCAGCAAGGGCCTCTAACGCCGCCACTGCAAAGAAGAACACACCCGACGCATGCCACTCTTTAGAGCTCTGATCGATGAGGCTCCAGTGAACGATCTGAGCGCCAGCGAGCGTGGTGAGAACAACCACCAAGCGGACGGTGGCCCACTTATCGATTGGGCGCTCAACGACGTCGGTCATTTCGGCTGCGTACCTTCAGATGAGCCATCGGTCGACGAGGCGCCCCGGCGTCGAACCACCAACAACAACGCGCATACGGCCACAAGCGGCGCCGCCATCAGTAGCGCTTCGTCCCAATTGAAACCGCTGGCGTGCCCAAGCATCGCTACTCCTTCAACCCTTGCACTCTCTGCCTCAAACGCATCAAGCACTCCATCAAATCAGAGCGATCCTAACGGTCAGGCCACACGCACGGGTGTCACAATCTCTCCTTCGTCGGCCCCATCGGCTTTGATATTCCTATGAACGTTCTTGACGCCGTCGGCACTCGTATCTCCGTGCGCCAATTCACCTCCGAGCCCGTGAGCGACGAACTACTTCGCAGCCTCGTCGAAGACGCAAGCGGCGCGCCCAGTGGTGGCAATGTGCAACCGTGGCGTATCTATGTTGTGAACGGCGCATCGATGACACGGCTTCGCGAGTTCCTCCCCACGCAGGCCCCCATCGACACCCCCGAGTACGACATCTACCCCGCGGGACTCGTTGAGCCATACCGCACCAACCGCTACACAATCGGCGAGCAGATGTACGCCACCCTCGGCATCTCACGCGACGACAAAGATGGTCGTCGCCGCCAGTTCGCGCACAACAACAACTTCTTTGATGCCCCATCCGCGATCTTCTGCTACATCGATCGCCAAATGGGTCCACCCCAGTGGAGCGACCTCGGGATGTACCTGCAGACCCTCATGCTGCTCGCTGTCGAGCGCGGCCTCGGCACCTGCGCACAGGAGTACTGGTCAGTCCGTCATGCGGCGATTTCGGCCTTTGTTGAAGCGCCTGCAAACGAGATGCTGTTCTGTGGTGTTTCCATCGGCCACCCAGACACCTCAGCAGCGATCAACACGCTGAAATCTGAGCGCATGCCATTCGATGGCTTCGCTCGCTTCGTGTAACGCACCTGGTTGCGTGAACGAAGCCACGAGGGTGAGCGTCTAGATGGCAGCGGTGAGTGGGTCGTAGCTGTACACCCATTCGAGGGGCCCAAAGCCTGCGACTCCACTGGCCAAGAACTCGTCTCGGCCCTGTTGCATCTCTCCGTCTGGCATATGGAACAGATCGCGGTTCATGAACGATGTGTTCTGAACTTGCGCAGTTCGGCCTTGCCGCGCAGCTTCGTACCGGCGCAGCGCAGCGATGACTGCGGTGCCATCGCTGTCATCGACATCGTCGAGACACCGACCGAGAATCGCTGCGTCTTCCATTGCTTGGCACGAGCCCTGCGCCATGAACGGAAGCATCGGGTGGCCTGCGTCGCCGAGCAGCGTTGTGCTGCCAATGCCCCACTGTTCGAGTGGTTCGCGGTCGTAGAGGGCCCAACGAAATACGGGTTCTTCAACTCGGTCGAGAAGAGACAACAGTTCTGATGACCACCCTCCAAAACGCTGACGGAGATCGTCGAGCGTTCCGGGTTCGGTCCATGATTCTGTGGTCCATGACTCCTCGGGAGAAATGCAGACCAGGTTGAGATACCGACGGTCTTTACCGATGAAGTAACTCACCACGTGACGATCTGGTCCGACGCGATTCGTGAAATCGATCGGCAGGTCTTCGACCGCATCGAGCGGCACCAGTGCCCGGTACGCAACCGACCCACTGAACCGCGCCGAGTCGGCTCCGCCCACGCACGGGCGCACCACCGAATGGATGCCGTCGGCGCCGATGACAACATCGAACGACAACGACGTTGCATCGGCAAAGAAAACCGTCGAGGTCTCGGTGCCTGGTTCAACATGCGTCACGTGGCTGCCAAGCGACACGCTGATGGTGGGCACCGCCGCAACTGCTTGAGCGAGGATCTCAATGAGGTCGGTGCGGGCGACGCTGGAAAGTGGCATGCCGAACTGTTCGACGAACGCCTCATCGAATTGATTGGCACGAATAACCGAATCGTCTTCCCATCGGCGAAACACCATCCGCTCGGGGTACACCGAGATCTTGTCGAAGGCCTCGCCCAGTCCGAGCGAGCGCAGGACACGTCCGCCATTCGGGCTGATCTGAACTCCGGCTCCCACTTCGCGAAATGCTGTCGAATGCTCGAAGACTGTTATCTCGCGTGAACTCTGCGCCAATGCGAGGGCGGCGGTGAGGCCCCCGATACCACCGCCAATAATCGCAATCTTCATGACTACCTTTCGGCGAGTAACGCCGCACCGTATTTGTCGAGCGACTGATTCGATGCCACGAGGTGTTGCGCCGAACCTTGTGCGTCTCTGAAGCAACGTTGCAGCGGGCTCGCATTAAACAAGGCGCCAGCTCCAGCAAAACTCATTAAACGCGAAATTGCGGCGACCGCGGTCTCGGTGCAATACGCAGTCATGGCCGCAACTGCTGCCTCATCTGAGGCGGAGAATTCATCGCCGCGTTCCATGGCAGCGTCAACCTCAGCCAGCGTGGCCAGCGCATGGGCTTGCACGGCCTTCAGTTGCTGCGAGCTGCGCCCGAGTTCGTATTGAAAGGCACCGCGATCTGCGAGTCGGCCGTCAAAGCCTCGTGACTTTCCGCGGGCGTAGAGCACGAGCTCGTCGATAAATCGCGTGCAGGCACCAAAGGTAAACCCAAGGTTTTCGCCGGCCACGAAGACGGTGTAGTTGAGCCCGTAGATTGCCCCACCACGTTGCGGTGGCAGCATGGGATCAACAGTCAGCGCCGTGGGAACAAAGACATCGTTTGCCGTAATCGAAACGCTGCCGGTTCCCTTCAGCGCCATCACATTCCACTCGCCGTGCACCGTTGCTTCGGCTGTTCGAATCACTGCAAGCGTGACCGACGGTTGCTCAGACAGCTCGATTGCAGTGAGCATGGCCCAGTCGGCGTGGCGAACACCACTTGCATAGTTCCATGTGCCGTTCATCAACACCCCGCCATCAACGCGAGTGAAGGTTCCTGTTGGCAATGCCACAGCAGCAAGAAACGGCGAAGGATCGGAACCAAACAACAGCTCGATGCCATCGTCGCTGAGGCGCGAGCCAGCTGCTGCGGCAGCCCCTGCATGGTTAAAGCCAGTCCACGCAGCCGTGGGATTTGAATAGCTCAACGCTGTGAAGTAGCGGCACTGGTCGGCCAGCAGCAGCCGATCGCCACCAACTTCGAGCGGTGCTTTAATCATGGGCACGCGAATCTGACGCATGAGGTCTACTAACGCCGGCGGAGCGTCGCCGAGTTCTTCGGACTCTGCAGCAGTGGCATCGAATTGCGAATGCAACTCGGCGATCTCGCTGACCAATTGTCCAATGGGCCTGGCCACATGACGCCCTGCCCGAGCTGTTGTCGTCGTCATTAGAACACTCCCTCGTAACTGCCACCGTCGAGTTGCAGATTTTGGCCGCTGATGTATCCGGCCTGTGCTGCACAAAGAAATGCAAACGCATCGCCAAATTCGTCGGGGCGTCCGAGACGCCCCGCTTTGATCGACGCAATTTGTTGCGCCCGTGCTTCTTCGTAGGTGATTCCCAAGAACTTCATCGCCACATGCGCCATTTGTTCTTGGCGCGCCGTGTCGAATCGCTCTGGCAAGAGTTGGTTCACGGTCACGTTGTACTTCGCGAGGTCTTTGGAGAGGCCCTTTAAAACGCCCGTGAGCCCAAGACGCGTTCCGTGCGAGAGGCTCATCAACGAGTTCGGTGATTTCACCATCGCCGAACTCACGGCCACGATGCGACCAAAACCACGGTCTTTCATGCCCGGCACAACGCGTTGCACCAGAGCCAACGGCCCTGTGAGCGCTTGACGAACAGCACTGTCCCAATCGCCGAGCTCGATGTCGAGAAAGCCCTTCGGGGAAGGACCCTGACCGTTGAGCAACAAGATGTCGGGCTCGGGGCAAGCAGCCAGCAACTCTTCCTGCACGCCTTCGGTGGCAGAGTCGCCCACTACACCACGCGCAACAACGCCGTAACGAGATGTCAGTTCTGCAACAGCAACGTCGACGTCTGCATCGATGCGACCGTTGATCACAACGTTGACGCCTTCGCGCGCAATGCTCTCGGCGCACGCACGTCCGAGCCCTCGGCTCGAGCCAGCAAGGATGGCCCAACGGCCCTGAATTCCGAGATCCATTGTGCTACTTCAGTCCGCTGGCTTCGCGAGCCGCTGCGATGGCAGGCAGATCCGAAGGATTGAAGAACTCTTCTGGCGGATCTTTTGGGCCCCACACCGCAAAACCGGCAGGCCCATCTTCGCCCTCCCAGTCGAGGCGACGATGCTCACGATCCCAGACTTCATCGTCGACGATCTGATCCATGTCGGAGAAGAACTCGAACATGTTGCCTGACGGATCGCGCAAGTACCAGAACACATTTGCGCCAAGTTTGTGGCGGCCAACGCCGACAACACTGGAAACACCTTCGTCGTTCAACGCAGAGGAACCTGCGAGACCAACCGCATCGATGTCGTCTACTTCAACTGCATAGTGATTCAGATACGAGGTCGGGCCGGGCTGAATCATCAAGTTGTGATGATCAGACTCAACCCGCATGAACGACGCAAAGCCCTTCATGATTTGGTCGGAGATGCGGTAGCCCAAGATGTTGGCGTAGAAGTCAACGGCTTCGGCCAAGTGCGGTGTTCCGAGAACTACGTGCCCGACGCGACGCACAATGGGCGATTCGGTGTGCACCACGGCATCAGCGCGGGTATTGATGCGAGAGCGTTCGCCGGGGCCGTTGAATACCCGTGACTGTGTAGGCGTGAGGGGATGTGGTGACCCAACATCGATCACGATTGAGTGCCCGAAGATGGGATCGACGCAGCGCAATGTTGTGCTGTCAGAGGTAGACGCGAGTCCAGCATCGGTGAGTCGCTGTGCGATGTCAGCGATGTCAGATTCGTTGTCGCAGCTGAGGTGCATCGAAGACAGATGGCGGTGCGATCCTTCGGATACCTGCATCTGAACTGGTCGGTCCGGTGTGCCAAGCACGCCATCGGCCGTTGCGCTCATTCCGTGCCGAAGCCAGAAATCGAACAGCTCCTGCGGACGAGGTACAGCGATGCGAATGTCTAATAGCCCATTGAGTGCCATTACTTCTGTCCTTTCCTAGAGGTTGCCACCGCTGCGCGCGCCGTGTTGGCGACCCACGCAGAGGCAAGTGGCCATACCGTATGGGTCAGATACTTTGATGTCAAACTATCTTGAACTGAGGCTACGCTCGTGACCGGTGGTCGTGCGGTCATCAACCGAGCCCGCCGCAGACACGCTGCCTAGGGTGGGGCCATGGAAGTTGGAAAGCACGTAACCGACACGGTGTCCACGTGGCAGCGCGAACGGCCTGACATCGATTTTGCTCCGATGGGCCACATGTTGCGTTTCCATGCGATGGCCGAGGCTGGAATGGCCAACATCCAAGCCATCACGAAAGCACACGGACTCACGGTTGGAGAGTTCGACGTGCTCGCCACCCTGCGCCGCCATGGAGCCGGAGCCACGTTGACTCCTTCATATATTGCTGAAGTAGCAATGGTGTCGCCCTCTGGCCTGACCCATCGCCTCGCCCAACTCGAGCAATCTGGCCACATCACTCGATGCGCCGACCAATCCGATCGGCGCAGCTCGCTTGTGTCTATTACGGCCAGCGGCGCTACAGCAGCCGAGCGCATCATTGAGCTCATTGCCGAGCAGAGCAGCCGAATGTTCGCGGCGATACCAAGCAACTACGTCGAGCCGTTCAATCATGCTGTCTCGCTCTTGTCTACACATTTGGAATCAGATGTGTTGACCTCCTGAACGAGGTCAACATCTTGAAAGGCCCACACACATGGCAACAACAGTCACTCTCACCGGCACGGGTCTTCCCAATGTGGCACCTGGTCGCGCCGGGGCCGGCGTGTTCGTGAAGCACAACGACATCGTTGTGCAATTCGACGCTGGTCGCGCCACGTGCAATCGACTGATCGAAGCGGGCCTTCGACTTGCCGATCTCGATGCAGTGTTCCTCACCCATATTCACAGCGACCACGTTTTCGGTTTAGCCGAGCTCGTTCTCTCGAGGTGGATCGAAACTCAGTTCGACAAGGTGGCCGTCCCGCTCCCCGTTATTACGCCGTCCGGTGGCGCTGCCCGGTTCGTGCAACGCATGCTCGAACCATTCGATGAAGACATCCACCTTCGCCGCGAACACGCTGGATCCCGCGAAGTGGTTCTCGATGCGCGCGAGTTTCCCGCATCCTTCACACCATCCGAAGTCTGGGCGAGCGAGGACCGCTCTGTCGTGGTCGACGCCGTCGCAGTGCACCATGAACCAGTGCCAGATGCAGTTGCTTACCGAGTCACCACCCCTGACGGCTCGGTGGTCATTTCTGGCGACACGCGCGTGTGCCAGGAAGTAGAAGATTTCAGCCGTAACGCAAACGTGTTGGTCCACGAGGCATTTCGTCGTGCCCCGCTAGCGCACGTCATCGAGCACTTTCCTCGAATCAATTCGATTCTTGATTATCACGCCGACTCGATTGCGGTGGGTGGTCTGGCGCAACGCGCGCAAGTGACCACGTTGATGCTCACTCACCTCGGCCCACCTCCTCGAGACGAAACTGAGGAACAAGGATTCTCCGACGACGTGAGAACCGGTGGCTACACCGGTCACGTTCTGGTGGGCCGCGACCTCATGTCGGTCACGTTCTAACGATTGGTCACTCGATGCGCAGACCAGAAATCGCCCGAGCGATAACCAGTTGCTGGATTTCTGAGGTGCCCTCAAAGATGGTGTGAATCTTAGGAAATACTGCTGAGCAGCGCA
>JBAXHD010000023.1:0-38018 GCA_037139095.1 Actinomycetota bacterium | reverse complement strand
AATAGTTTCCACATCATTGTCCACACCGTGTGGACAAACCAAATCGTCGCGAATCACGGGATTGGTGACCCTATCACTGCGCTTGCTGGGCACTTCACGGGGGCCTGGCGCGAGGCAATGTTGCCAGTGTCGGGTAGCCGCTCACATTGGCAGGCCGCGCGTACTTTGTCACCTAGTTGCCAACTTTGGCCGCGCGGCCGTAGCCTGTTGCAGTTCTGGCGTTACCTGCCGCGTTACATGTAGGTATCCCGCGTCAGGGTTTACGATTTTCCGCAGCACCTCGGTGTTGCCTTCCGAGGAGGTTTGCGTTGAAGCGCACCTTTCAACCTAACAACCTGCAGCGCGCCAAGAAGCACGGCTTCCGCGCCCGCATGAGCACCAAAGGCGGCCGCGCCGTTCTCAAGGCTCGTCGGGCCAAGGGCCGTCACCGTCTGTCCGCTTGATCGGGCGCTTTCGCGGGCGGTCCTCGTTTGAGCGTTTGTCTCAAACCGGTTCGCGCGCTCGCGCCGGAGTGCTGTGGTGCACGTTCGTACTCGATCCCCACGCAACGCCGCCTCAGGTGGCCTTTGCGATAGGCCGCGCCGTCGGCCCAGCAGTGACGCGCAATTTGCTCCGCCGTCGACTTCGATCGATTCTGCAAACGCAACTCCCCCAACTCCCACCGGGTTTGTTTCTCTTCGGAGCAGTTCCGGCCGCCGCACGTCGGTCATTCAGCGAACTGACGTTCGATCTCACGCAGTTGATGGCGAAGATTGCTCCTGTGCAGGCCCCGCCCACACCGTGAGTCCCGTGAACCGCAGGCTTGTTGCCGCGGTGCGGTGGTACCAGGTACAGGCTCAAGGTCGGTTGTCACCGTGCCGGTTTACCCCAAGTTGTTCGTGCTATGCAGTCGAGGCCCTTGAGCTTCATGGTACAGCCAGTGGTTTGTGGCTCACTCTGCGTCGTTTATTGCGTTGCCGCCCCTTTGGTCCGAGTGGTTATGACCCCGTTCCAGACGTTCTTTCTCAGAAAGTGATGTAGCCCATGTTTGAAGGTCCCGCTTGGCTCGTATCTCAGTTCTTTGCGCTGACGCATAACTATGCGGTCGCTATTGCGCTCGTTGCGTTCACCGTGATGGTGCTGGTCACGCCCCTGACGCTGAAGAGCACCAAGGGCATGCTCGAGATGCAACGCCTGCAGCCCGAGATGAAGAAGCTTCAGGCCGAGTACAAGAACGATCGCCAAAAGCTCAACGAAGAAATGATGAAGCTCTATCAAGAGCACAAGGTCAATCCCCTGGCCTCGTGTTTGCCGCTGCTCTTGCAGATGCCCATCTTCTTCATTATGTATCGCGTGCTGCGCGGTTTGAGCCGACCAGCGTCGTTCGCCGACAAGGCGGCCTGCGATGCGTCGCAGTTCTGCAAAGACAACTCGATTCCTCTTGGCAAGATCGTCTTCAACCCCGATCACATCTCCAAGACCTCCGAGCTCTATCACAGCCTTGTTCCCAAGGGTGGCAAGAACGAGATGTTGGCCTTCGGCCTCGACTTGTCGAAGTCACCAGCTCACTTCATCAGCAGTTCGTTTGGTAAGGGCATGATCTACGCCGCACTCGTGGTGGTGCTTGGCGTGCTCTATTTCGTTCAGCAAAAGATGGTTGCCTCCCGCGCAGCGGTGAGCCCAACGATGTCGGCCGGGCAGGCCAAGATGATGCAGTACCTGCCCGTGGTGTTTGCAGTCTTTCAGATCTTCTTCTTGACCGGCCTCGTGATCTACTACATCACTCAGGCCATCTTCCGAATTGGTCAAAACGTCTATATCACCAAGCGTTTCTACGGTGGTGAGGAATCTCTGGGCCGCCAGGCGCAAGTCGCAGGCGAGAGAGCCCGTGAGGAAGCAAAGAAGCACGGTGGCGCGGCCGCCGTCACGGGTGGCGGCATGTTTGCGCAGGCCAAGCGCGACGCGCAGGTAAAGCGCGAGGCGCTTGAGTCGGCAAAGAAGCCAGCTCCACAGACGAGCAAGCGGGTCACTCCGCCCAAGAACAAGCCGACCCCTAGTTCTGGTCGGCCACAGCGTCCAACGGCATCTGGTCGGCCCGGCGCACCGGCGCGGCCTAAGCCACCGAAGAAATAGCACAGTGTTGCGGTCGCATGTGCGGCCACCTATTTGATGGGACGACGATATGCAGTGGGTAGAAACCACCGGTAAGACAACTGAAGAAGCAAAGGGGTTGGCACTTGACCAACTCGGAGTAGCTGAAGATGATGCCGAGTTCGAGATTCTTGAAGAGCCTCGTGCCGGACTGTTTGGGCGAGTCAAGGGCGAGGCCCGAGTTCGGGCCCGCGTTCGTCCAACTGCTGTGCGACCAAAGGTCGAACGGCGTGACCGCCGCAAGGGCCGCGAGCAGGGTGAACGAGCTTCGGCCGGCGCTGATACTGCTACGGTTACCACACCAAAGAGCGAACCTGCCCCACGGCAGCGCAACAAACCACAGCAGCGTCGCGAACCAGCGGCAAAGCCACAGCGAGAGGAAGCCATCGTGAGCGCAGAGCAGGTTGGGGTAGAGGCCAAGAAGTTCCTCACTGAATTGGTCGATGCATTTGGACTCAGCGGAACGGTCGATCTTCGCACCGACGGTGACGATCTTGAGTTGACCGTCAGTGGCGCTGATCTCGGTTTGATGGTGGGCCCACGCGGCAACACCCTGATTGCCGTGCAAGATCTCACCCGAGTTGCTTCGCAGCGTCGCTTGGGCGATCACGACACTCGCTTGCGCGTCGATGTCGGCGGCTACCGCGAGCGTCGCCGTGAGGCGCTGTCACGTTTTGCCAATCAGATCGCCGAGCAAGTTGTTACCTCGGGCGAGGCCCGTGCCCTCGAGCCGATGTCGTCGGCCGACCGCAAAGTCATCCACGATGTGCTCACCGAGTACGCCGGAGTCGTCACTCGTTCAGAGGGTGAGGATCCGAACCGTCGGATCGTCATCGCTCCAGCGAATGACTGAAGACACAGAACTCCTCGCAGTTCTTGAATCGTTGCGTGAGCGCGGCGCGCTGGGTGAAGCTTCGCTTCCCGCCGCCGTGGCTCACGCTGATTTGTTTCTGGCGGCAATTCCCAGCGACTGCGCTCGCCTCCTCGATCTCGGATCGGGTGGAGGATTGCCCGGCTTGGTGCTCGCCAGTCGCTTGACGACAGCGTTCGTCGTTCTCACTGATCGTCGCGAGCGTCGGATGGATCTGCTCCGACTGGCCTCAGCCCGCTTACGACTTGATGCCCGCGTTTCGGTGCTCACGGGTGACGTGGTGAACCTTGCCCGTGACCCAGGCCTCCGGGGCAGCTTCGATGTCGTTACGGCGCGTGCGTTCGGTGAACCACTCTGGACCTTGTCGTGCGCCGTTCCCTTCCTCGCACCTGGCGGTGTAGTCGTCATCTCTGAGCCCCCATTGGTTGACCAGGCCACACGCTGGCCTGCGGACGAAGTTGCTCGACTCGGTCTAAAACCTTCGACGCAACAGTTCGCACAGGTGAAGCGTTTCGAACGTTTGTAGGGCAACACCTGCCACCCCCGAGCCGCTGAGCTGGGGTGATATGGGGCGCTCAGATGTTTCACGTGAAACAACGGGCCGATCGGGGAGTCAGAATGTTTCACGTGAAACAGCCGCAAAGCCTTGACCAAGGGTTGCAAGCCGGTAGTCTTCGATCAACGACATCGTAAGCCGGCCGTCCGGTGTGTTGCGAGTCGGGTGAATGGTCCCAGCAATCATGGGCACCGCATCGTTGCCGTGTCGGCTTCCCGCCGAACCCAGGCGCCACGCGAGGGGAGACCAATTAGATGGAGTCCGTGACAGACCACGGAGAAGTAGCAGCCACCGAGAACGCGGTGGATACGGTCGAAATGGCCATGTATCCCCTACCGCGAATCATGGCCGTTGCCAATCAGAAGGGTGGTGTGGGAAAGACCACCACCACCGTCAACCTTGGCGCTTGTTTAGCCGAACTTGGGTTCCGTACCCTGGTGATCGACCTCGACCCGCAGGGCAATGCGTCCACCGGATTAGGAATCGATAATCGTGGGCTCGAGACATCGATGTATCACGTGATCATGCACGAGGCGCCCCTCGAGAACTGCATCGAGCCAGCGGCGGTGAAGAACCTGTTCGTAGCGCCATCGAGCCTTGATCTGGCTGGAACAGAGATCGAACTGGTTCCGGCCTTCAGCCGAGAGAATCGCTTGAAGCGAGCTATTGAAGCGGTTCAAGATGATTATGACTATGTCCTCATCGACTGTCCCCCATCGTTGGGTTTGCTCACCGTCAATGGTCTTACGGCGGCAACGGAGGTATTGGTGCCGATTCAGTGCGAGTACTACGCACTTGAGGGACTCGGTCAGTTGCTGCGCAACGTCGACTTAGTTCGCCGCAACCTGAATCCCACGCTCACCGTCAGCACCATCGTGTGTGTGATGTACGATGCCCGCACCAAGCTCGCTGACCAAGTGGTGAAGGAAGTGCGCGAGCACTTTGGTGACAAGGTGATGCGCACCGTGATTCCTCGTACGGTTCGGCTGTCTGAGGCTCCGTCGTTTGGTCAACCGATCACTACGTTCGATTCCAGTTCGCGTGGCGCAGTTGCGTACCGCATGGTTGCAAAGGAGGTGAGCGCTCATGGCACGCCTCGGGGGACTCGGTAAAGGACTAGGAGCGTTAATTCCGTCAGACTTGGCGGGGGACCCAGCGATCGACACCGATCGGGCACGTCTGCTTGAGGTGCCGATCGAGTCGCTCTCACCAAACCCGCATCAGCCACGCGTTCATTTCGATGAGGAGTCGCTCGCCGAGTTGGCAGCGTCAATCGCCGAGATTGGTGTGCTGCAGCCGGTGCTGGCTCGCGACATGGGTGACGGCACGTATCAGCTCGTTGCCGGCGAACGTCGCTGGCGCGCTGCTCGACGTGCAGGGTTGCAGACCATCCCGGCGGTGGTTCGCACCACCGACGATCTCAGTTCGGTCGAGCAGGCTCTGGTCGAGAACTTGCATCGCCAAGATCTCACGCCACTTGAAGAGGCAGCGGCCTACCAGCAACTCATCGAAGACTTTGGTCTGACGCATGAGCAGGTCTCAGGTCGAGTTGGCAAGAGTCGCTCCACCATCACCAACATGCTTCGGTTGTTGTCGCTTCCACCGACCATTCAGCATTTGCTCGCCGATGGTCGATTGTCTGCTGGTCATGCTCGTGCCTTGCTGGGTAGCCCCGATCGTGCCTTCCAGGAGCATCTCGCCAAGCGGGCTGCAGCCGAGGCGTGGTCTGTTCGTGCCGTTGAAGATGCCATTCGCGATCGACAGTCGGGTTCCACCGATGGCGCAGCGACAGGTGTGACCGAGGTCACACCTAGCGACGGTGCCGGTATCACACCAGCCACTCGACTTCGTCCGCCTGGCCTGCTCGAACTGGAGCATCTCTTAGCCGAGCATCTCGATACGCGAGTGGCTGTATCGATGGGTGCCAAGCGCGGCAAGGTATCGATTGAGTTTGCCGATCTCGAAGATCTTGAACGCATCTATCGGCACATGGTTGAGGGTTCGCCCGCTGCGGGCAGCTAGCGACTCTCCGCGCGTACAACGCACACGCGACTCTCACCTTTGTGTATAACTCGCGCGTGAGGGTTACGCACATCGTGTGTACAGACCTGTGGATAAACCCTCTAGTACCGCTGTGGGCATCTGCGTGAATCAGCGCGTTGTCGCAGTTCAGAGGGGGTCTTGGAACCACTGCCCGATAGCCACGCGCACGACCTCGGCGACGTTGATTGCATCGTCTGTCACCTTGCGGACGTCGCTGAACGAGACGAGCACAGCCGGCATACGAGTCTCGCGAAGCACTTGGAGGCGCATCCCGGTTGCAGCATGCGGTGCTGTGTCGAGGGTGTCGAGGCCAGCAGCGATACGTTCGGCAAGGGAGCGCCCACCATGAGACTCGAAGGTAGGTACGGCGTAGTAGCAAATTCGCGTAGGACCGTCGACCAGTGTGTCGAAACCTACGTAGAGGTCGGCCGTGAAATGATTGGCGGCTGTCGCCTGCGTGATGGCGTCCGGTTCGTCGACCGATACCACGATGGTGCCGCGGCGCCGAAGATCTCGAGCGAGCGCTCGGGTGAGTGCGCTGAGCCCACCGAATTGGCCGACGACTACGCGACGACCAGCGAGAGAACTTGAACTGGTGCGTAGTCGCTCGCGTTCACGAACCGTTGCAATGCCTGGACCTTGGCCGGTTTGGCTACTGACTCGCTTGACGGCCTGGATGGTGTCCGTGCCGCACGTGCCGTCGGCAAGCAAGCCGCAATTACCTTGAAACTCTTCGATTGCGGCTGCGGTGAGCGGACCCAGAATGCCGTCGACTCGACCGCAGTCGAATCCGAGACGGCCGAGACGTGTCTGCAGATCGGCGACATCGTCGCCGCGCAGGTTGGGAGACGTAAGGAAGAGCAGCCGATCACCGAGGCGCCAGGACGCCTCGACGAGGGCCGCCCACGTGGCGTGATCGCAGATGCCGTCGATCGGTATGCCCCGCGCTTGTTGAAAGCTGCGCACGCACGCTTCGGTGACAGCGCAATACACACCCGGCTGGCCACCGGCTGCAGGAGGGAACCCGGCAACACTGAGGCGGCGTTGAAGATCGCGGACGGCCTCGTCGTGCTGACCAGGGGTCAGTGGGAGCTGGCCAGGAATTCGTCGAGCTCCTGCATGAGTTGGCCCTTACCCTTGGCGCCCACAAGGCGCTTGGCGAGGACGCCGCGGTTGAACACGAGCAACGTTGGGATACTCATCACGTTGTACTTCATGGCCAGATCGGGGTTTTCATCGACGTTGAGCTTGGCGATGGTGATCTTGCCGGCCTGTTCTTGAGCGATTTCTCCCAGAATGGGGGCGATCAACTTGCATGGCCCGCACCACTCG
The DNA here is from genome assembly GCA_037139095.1 of Actinomycetota bacterium. Taxonomy (GTDB): domain Bacteria; phylum Actinomycetota; class Acidimicrobiia; order Acidimicrobiales; family Ilumatobacteraceae; genus WLMZ01. The sequence continues at coordinate 31,086 of JBAXHD010000023.1, read as the reverse complement.
GCCCAGAAATCGACAACGACCGGCACATCGGCCGCGTTGACCGTTTCGTCAAAAGTATTGGTGGTGAGAGTAACGATGCCTTCAGCCATGGGGGCGTCCTTTCAACGGAATCCGTAGTGTAGCGAACCTAACCTCACGATGAGGCCGGGCATTCCCGACTCGACGAGATCGTGCGTGATCGTTGGTGATTGTGGTTAGTGAACGTTGGCTTCGAGCCAACGTTCGGCGTCGATAGCGGCCATGCAACCTGAGCCGGCCGCAGTGATGGCCTGACGGTAGGTGTGGTCTTGCACGTCGCCGCACGCGAATACACCATCGATGTTGGTGTACGTAGACCCGGGCTTGGTGATGAGGTAGCCGTTGTCTTCCATATCGAGCACGCCGCTGAACAGGTCGGTATTGGGGCGATGGCCAATGGCTACGAACAGACCGGTGACAGGCAGCAACGACTCTTCACCGGTGATGACGTTGCGAACCATCGCGCCTTCGAGCTTGTCGGTACCTGCCAGATCGACGACGGTGGTGTTCCAGAGCATCTCGATCTTGGGGTTGTTGAAGGCCCGATCCTGCATGATCTTCGAGGCGCGCAGGCTGTCACGACGGTGGATGAGTGTGACCTTGGACGCGAACTTGGTGAGGAAGGTGGCCTCTTCGATGGCGCTATCGCCGCCGCCGACTACAGCGATCTCTTGGCCTCTGAAGAAGAAGCCATCGCAGGTGGCGCAGGTGGATAAACCGTGTCCGAGCAGGCGTTCTTCGGCCTCGAGGCCAATCATCAGCGATTGTGCGCCGGTAGAGACAATGATGGAGTCGGCTGTGTACAGGTCGTCGCGGACCCAGACCTTGAATGGGCGCTGGCTGAAATCGATGGCGGTGGCCTTAGCCGTAATGAACTCGGCGCCGAAGCGAGCGGCTTGCTCGCGAAAGCGACCCATGAGCTCGGGGCCCATGATGCCTTCGGGGAAACCAGGAAAGTTCTCGACTTCGGTGGTGAGCATCAACTGGCCGCCTGGCTGATCGCTGGTGCTGCTGAGCTCGCCTTCGATGACGAGTGGCGCAAGGTTGGCTCGTGCGGTGTAGATAGCTGATGTGAGTCCGGCAGGTCCCGAACCAATGACAATGACCGGGTGGTGGCTCATGTCGCAGCCTCGGTGCTGTCGAGGCGCTTGCGCATCAAGACGAGACCAACGGCGCCGAACAATACGCCCGAACCAAGGTACGAGACCCACACGGCATCGCTATGGGACAGTGGCCATTCGAGAATTGATTGCAAGCCTCGAGTGAGAAACACGGTGAAAAGCACAAGCGCCGCAACGCCGCCGCACACGCCGATGACGCCGAACACTGCGCCTCGGTACATCACAAGAAGTGGCTTTGTGGTCTTGTCGCGAACGGCTGCGACAACACGCTCAATGTTGTCGGCGAGGCTAGATGCCCAGTTCGGATCGGTCAGTGGGTTACCCGGCATGCGTTGATACTAACGCTCGACCGTAGGGCGCGGCGTGGTCGATCGGTGAACCCGTTGGGTGCGGCTGAATCAGGGCAGTGGAATGGTTGCAAGCACCGCGCATGTGCGTGGTTCGAGCACTCGCACCGACTTGGTCTGATCGTCGCGGACGGCGATGCCATGCGCGCCCTTAAAGATCACGGCCGCGTAGGGCGCGTTGCCAGCGCGGAGGCAGTCAGCGTTGATGTCAGCTACGCCCAGCGCGGGGGGAGCAGCTGGTGTCGGTGGCGCAGTCTGACCCGCGGTAACCCCAGCGCTGGCCGATGCAGGAGGCGGCTGCGAGGGTGCTGCAACGTTGTTCGGGTCGGTCATATAAGCGACCAAGTCGTGATCGGTAGCCAGATTGGCCGCAGTGGCCCAGACCGTGACCACGGCCGCTTTGTCGATGCTGCTGATCGCAGATGGAAGTGCACTTGAGTCTGCTGCCTGCACCTTGCTTGATGATTGGGCGGCGCTAGCGGCGTTGGACGCCGCGCTGATGTTGTTGTTTGATGAATGACCGGTGGTGCCGGCGACCGCGACGACACCCACAATCACTGCAGCCGCAGCACCTGCGAGCCAGCGCTGCTGTCGTTTGAACCGCTGTTGCCGTTGGTGCAATGGAACCACCACACCGGCGTTATCGGCAGTGGCGCCGAGTTCATCGAATACCGCAAGTGCCGCGCTGAGCGCGCCTTCACGCGCCGGTGTTGGCACAGTGACGGTCGCGAGCTGCTCACGTATCGCGCTGTATGAATCGATGACCGCTCTTAACTCGATTGAGCCGTCGACCTGGGCGCGCTCGGCCGAGGTGATCTCGCCATCGAAGGCAGCACTGGCCAGTTCGGTGTCAGGAGTGAATGAGTGGTCGGTCATGGGGCAGTCGTTGGACGTTGAGGTGGATTGGATTGGTTCCGAGAATCTTGGCCGAGGTTTGCTGCAAGCACGGCGCGGCCTCGGGCGATGCGACTCTTCACGGTGCCAACAGGTACGTCGAGGACCTCGGCGATTTCGGCGTAATCGAGATCGCCGACATCGCGCAACACCACGGCGATACGGAAATCTTCGGGAAGCGCCGCAAGGGCGGTGTCGATCATCATGTGGTCACCGATGGCGTCGATACGTGTGGTTGATTGTGGGTCGGCGATTTCGCCGTGTTTGAGGTTGTCGCTGTCTTTCTGAGCGAGATGGCTGAGTGGGCGTCGTTGCCGTCGACGCAATTCATCAAGGCTCGCGTTGGTTGCGATGCGATATGTCCATGTGCTGAAACTGCTTCGACCATCGAACCGTGGGAGACCGCGAACGATGGCGATCATGGCCTCTTGGGCCGCGTCAGCAGCGTCGGCATCGTGACCGATGACGCGACGACACACGGCGTAGATGCGGTCATAGTGGCGACGAAGTAGAGCATCGAGGCTGGAGCGGTCACCGCCTTGCGCGGCCGCTACAAGCGCGTGGTCGTCAGTGTTTGAGGCGATGCATTGATGGTAGCCACGATGCCGCGGCCGGTGCGGCCAAGCGACGAGTGAAACTCAGCCAGCTGAAACGAAGCTGATGTTGCTGATGTAGCCGCGGAACGGGCGGGCCTTGCTGCACGCGCTATCTCGGCCGACCTCGTGCAGCAGCACAAGAACGTGTCGTGCTGGCGCCGCGCTGATGCTTGCGGTGACCGTGCCGGGCACCGTGTTGTAGCTCTTCTTCTGCACGGCTTTGCCCCAATCGCGCAGAGTTTGCGGCGTTACGTCGGCATTGCTGGCGAATACTTGCAGTTGATACGGAGCGTTGGCCATCGTGACCGACAGGGTTCCGGTTGCTGCGGCCGAGAGTTCGATGATGAGACCCACACCGGCCTTCCCGCCGAAGTACTGCGACGCGTAACAGTTGGTGCTCCACGAAGTGTTCGGGTCAGCGTCGATTGCGAGACCAGCTTGGTCGGGGTTTTCGCTCGCGGCTGTGCGATCGTCGGGGTCGAAAGTCTGGACCGAAACAATCGTTGCGGCTGCCGACGTAACAGGGGCAGCCACGGTTGCGGCGACAGGTGTAGTGGGCGCTACAAACACGGGCTTCTTGGTACTGTTTGCTGAATTTGGCCACATGAGCGCAGCGACAACAACAGCCACAAGCAACAAGAGCATCACCACAATTGTTGGCGTGCTCTTTTGCTGAAAGCTCTTTGCTGGCACGCCACGGGGGCTTCCCGTAGTAGGCGTGCGGTCGCCTCCAGGTGGTGGAGCATTGATGGGACGCTGTGACCCTTGGCGAGGTGTTGGCGATGCAGCGCGATCGATAGCGGCGCGTGATTCGGCAAGGATGATTGGCGCTGCGGCCCTGCTCGGTGTGTTGTCGCGAAGGGTGCCAATGGGTGTCTGACCGTTGAGTGCGGTGCCCTTGGGTGGAGTAGCCGACGTGGTGGGGTCGTCGATGCCACTGGCGATTCGGGTGATGCTGAGTTTGAGCGAACCGCCGGTGGCTGGCCTGTCGTCGGGGTTGCGGGCCAACAGTTGATGAATCAGATCGGCGAGCCCATACGGCAATGTGGGGCTTAACTGCGAAAGATCGGTGGGGTCGCGTTGTAGCCGCGCGAGCGCCGTATCGGCGTCGCTCTCGCCCAAGAACGGGACCCGTCCGGCGAGACATTCGTAGAGCACGAGACCAAGCGCGTAGAGATCGGCGCGACCATCGAGTTTCTTCCCGCGAACCTGCTCTGGCGACAGGTATTTAGCGGTGCCCATCATCACGTTTTCGCTGGTGAGGTCGTCGGTGGTGCCAAGGCCTTTGGCGATACCGAAGTCGGTGAGCAGCACGCGCCCATCGGGCGTGATGAGGATGTTGCCCGGCTTTACATCGCGGTGAACAAGGCCAGCAGAGTGAGCCGCATCGAGCGCAGCGGCGACGCAACTTCCGATATGCATTGTGAGTTCGGGGCTGAGTCGCTTTTGCTCATCGAGCAACTGGCGAAGGCTCTTGCCATTGACAAGCTGCATCACCACGGCCTGACGACCGTTGTAGTCGATGCTGTCGTGCACCGCAACAATGTTGGGATGACTCAGTCGAGCAACGGTGATCGCCTCGCGTCGGAAGCGTTCGGCAACCACTGGATCGGTGGCGAGACCTGACTTGAGAATCTTGACAGCGACCTGCCGAGACAGCGACATGTCGGTTGCCAGCCAGACTTCGGCCATGCCTCCTTGCGCGATTCTTCGCTCCAAGCGATATCGCTGGGCAAGTAACGCCTGAGGCGGCAGGGGGCTGGTATTCGTGGGCATGTTGCGCTCACCGACGCTAGTCGTGCGAGGCAGCCCGAAGCTGTCAATCGCGCTTACGCGCGAACTTGAAAGGCAATACCGATTGTGCCGCGTCCGGCGTGAGTGCCAACAACCGGCCCGATATCGCCGACCACGATGCCGCCCGAATAGTGAGGCCGGAGCATCTCGACGAATTGGTCAACGTCGCTGCAGTCGGCGTGCATCACGTGGAGATTTTCGATGGGTCCAGAACTCTGCAGCTTCTCGACTAAGAACGCCAGCGCCTTGCTGCGAGTGCGTTGCTTGCCGCCCTCTTCGACTTTGCCATCGCGAACCTCAATGATTGGCTTGATCGAGAGCACTGATGCGAGCAGTGCTTTCGCGCCACCGATGCGGCCGCCCTTCTTGAGGTTCTCGAGTGTGTCGAGAGCGCCCCACACCTTGGTGCGTTGAGCGAGGTCGCGGGCCATTGCGGTGACATCGTCGAATGAGGACCCGGCATTTGCGGCGCGAGCGCAGGCTGCCACGATGCTGCCGAGGCCGAGCGTGGCCGACCTGCTGTCGACAACTGCGATGGCGATCTCACCGGTGACAGTGCGAGCGGCCAGTTCGGCGCTCTGCATGGTTGCCGACAGGCCGGCACTTAATGAGATGACCACAATGCCGGTGGCTCCGCCGGCGATTGCCGAACGATACGCCTGCTCGAATTGTCCGGGTGATGGTGCGGCGGTTTCGGGGAGTTGCGCAGAGGCGGCAGATTTTGCCCAGAACTGCTCGGTGGTGAGGTCACGCCGATCGATGAATTCTTCTTCGCCGAAGCGAATCGACAGAGGCACAATCTCGATGCCGAGTTCGTCGGCTACTGCTTGCGGAAGATCACATGCACTGTCAGTAATGATTCGAACGGTCACGAGTTCGAAACGTTAGCCGAGTTTGGTTCGTCGGAAACGAGGCCGCCGTTTGTTCGAGCCACCGGGTGATTCGAACGGCCGACAACGTTGTGCTTTGCGCGACGGCCGGCGCGCAGGTTTCGCCCCCACCAAGCGAGAAGCATTAACAGACCGCCACCGGTGAGCAACTGCGCCACACCGGTGAGCGCGCTCACCCGTGCTTTCAAATAGAACGTGTTGACGAGTGGCAATCCTCCATCGGGGCTCAGCACGTCGAGCGACACAGGGAAGCTGCCGTTTGTTCGAGCCACCACAGGCACAGCGACATCGGTGATGCTCTGCGCTTCGATGGTGACCACTTGGTCACCCTTGGGGAAAGTGAGTTTGTTCGCGGTGAGTCTCACCATGACACGCAGCGGTTCGTCGCTGATGTTCTCGATGCGAAGTCGAATCGTTGTTCGGCGACCGCTGAGGGTAAACGCATAGATAGGTCGGGGGCTGACGGCCCCGGTGACGGACGCCAGTTCGTTGTTGAGCGCAGTAGTTGCTTTGGCGACGGCTTCGTCGGTGAGCGCAGATGAAGCCAGAACGGCGATCGTGGCTTGCCAACGATTTGGGCGGTCGCGAGCATTGACGAGCATGCCCGAGACCATGAAGGCATGCGCTTTGAGTTGATCGAGCGACGTCAGTCGGGCAGCGATGTCGACAGGAGTGATCGTAGGCAACTCGATGTCGACCGGTAATCCGTCGACCAGCAATGTGGTTGTGGTTCGCTCGACGCCGTTGAGGGTGACGAACTGCGTCGCCCCGGTTGCGTCGGACATCGATTGGATGCGTGACACAAAGGCGGGGTTGGGAACGCCACCACCGCTGAGTCCGATGACCATGGTGTGGCCACTCATTGGCGCAGCCGTCGCCGCTGCAAGTTGATCGCGAGTAGCGACGAGGTCGGCGGCCGCATAGATGGCGCCAAGTTCGGTTGGTGGCGAGGTGCTGGCGAGGCGGTCGGCGAATGCAGCGTCGAGCACCAGAGTAGGCACCGAGGTTGCATCGGGAAGCGTGGTCATCAGCAGTTGTGTGGTGTCGGTGCCAGGACCGAGCGATCCCTTGGCATTGGCGTACTCGTTGGGCGAAAGCACCAGCAGTCGGGCTCCGAGGTCGCGCACCAGTGACGCACCCGGCGTAGTGAGCTGCCCCCATGACCACCAGATTGAACGGTCGCTCGGGGGTGTCTCGCCAAGTGCCGAAATGGCGTTTTCGCCTTCGCGTAAGAGCTGAGTGAAGAGCGCACTGTTGTTGGCCGCAACTGCAGCCGATGGGTCGAACGGAATACGTGGTTGCGAGATGCCGTAGTTGGCATTGAGGATGTTGCGCAGGTTGTCGCGGTTGGGTCCATCGACGCGATCAAGAATCTCGGGTGAGAGAGCCACTGTTAACGGAATCGCGGCTGGGAATGCGTTGAGGTCAGAAAGCTCTTGCGCAGTGGCGGGCAGCAGGGCGGTGTCTGAACCGGGGATGGCCGGAGGCGCCGAAAGCGATACTGCTAGAGCAACGTTGAGCGTACCCCTGGGATCGTCGCCCTCTTTTGGCAGTCGATCGACGAAGGTGGTGAGTTCGCCCGCGACGCCCGAATCGCCTTGGATGTCGAGTACAACGGGAAACAGACCCTGCTGGCTGAACTGCAGAGCTCGGCTTGTGCGCCGCGAGCTTTCGGTAGGGACGGTAAACGTGATGACATCGTTGACAAACGAGATGGCTTCGAGCGGCAAATCGACTGTGTCGAGTGAGCGTGGCAACTTGCCTGCGATCGCATCAGTGAGGTCGGCGCGGGTCTTCAGCGGTCGGTAGGAGGTGAGCACAATGGTGGCACCAGCGGGTAGAGCTTGATCAAGCTTCACGCTGAGAACAAGGTTGGCATCGGGGTTCAGCGCCAACTCTTGGTGAACCAACGTGATACCGAGTTGGGTGGAAGCTGCGTGCACCGGCGCCGATGACGGCACGACGATGAACAAAGCGAACGCGGCCGTGATGAGGGTTGCGACGAAACGGTGAGCGAAGACGCGGATCACGACACCTAATCGTTTGTTTGGGGTGTCGTTCACATGTCGTCCAGTCGGCGGGTGAGCACCACGAGGCCCTGTGGCAAGAGCCGGAACCCGAAGCGTTGGTAGAGCCCAAGCGCGACATTGTTGTCGGTGTGGGTGTTCACCATGGCGCGGGTGAGGCGTCGTCGCTGCATCCACATCAGTGAATCGCGCGTGAGGGCCCAGCCGGCGCCTCGAGCTTGGAAGTCGGGACGAATTGCGAGCCGCTGCAGGTAGCCCGTGTGGTCGGCGCGGCCCGTGATGGCGTAGCCAATCGGTCCGGTGAAACCAAACACAGAGCCATCGATGCAGCGCGAACGCGATGCCGGAGTGGCCATGCATGTTTCGCCGATGCCGATGGCGTCGAGCGCCCACACATCGCCGAAGGCTGAGCGATCGAGGTCGGCTGCTGCGGATCGATCGCGAACTCGCAGCAACGCAGTACGCAGGTCGTTGCCTGTGGGGGCACGCCAGCCCACGAGCGATAGATCAAGCAGGTGCAACCGCTGAGTGATGTCGAATCCCTGCCGTTGCATTGTGTCGGCGCTTGATTCGGTGACCGCACCGGATCGAACCGACGAGAATCCCCGGGCCTTGAGTTCGCCGAGCCATACCCGCAAACCCGTGCTGGTAGGTACGAACCCGTGGTCGGTGAAGGTGAGTTGGGCCACCGATGGATCGTGGTGCCATGGGCGCACGCGAGCACGGCCGGCGCCGCTGTGAAGTATTAGTGGCCACTCGACCCCGTGGCTAGATCCGGCTCGCGAACGTGACGTCACAGATGCGACGGTAGCGCCCGAACCGAAGGTGATCGTTCTATCGTGGAGCCGTGGCAGTGCTGTTTTCTACTCATCCGAAATATCTCGAACACATTGCCGGCCGAAATCACCCCGAGCGCCCCGAGCGATTGAACGCTGTAATTGCCGGAAGCCAAGTTGCTGAAGTGGCCGATGCGCTCACATTGTTGGAGCCCGTGGCTGCTCCGCTAGAGATTGTTGAGCGCGTTCATCCGGCCGCGTACTTGTCGCATTTGAAGTTGGTGAGCGAATCGGGGGGCGGTCGACTCGACCCCGATACTGCAGTGAGTTCGGGTTCTTGGGACGCTGCATTGCTTGCTGCGGGGGCCGGACTCACAGCGATTGCCGCAATGCAGCGCGGAGAGGCCGATGCAGCGTTTTGTGCAGTGCGGCCTCCGGGTCACCATGCGACCCGCAACGAGTCGATGGGCTTCTGCCTCATCTCGAACGTGGCAGTGGCCGCAATGGCCTTGGCCGATCAGGGCGAGCGGGTCATGATTCTCGATTACGACGCGCACCATGGCAACGGCACTGAAGCTGTGTTTTTCGGCGATCCGCGTGTGCTGTTCGTTTCGTTTCATCAGTGGCCTCTGTACCCCGGCACGGGTGCGGCCCGAGATGTGGGCGTCGGCGATGGCTACGGCTACACGATGAATATTCCGATGCCCCCCGATTCCACCGGCGAGCATTACGTGCGCGCATTCGATGAACTTGTCGCGCCGCGTGCAGCCGCATTCGCTCCCACGTGGCTCATCATCTCTGCTGGTTTCGATGGCCATCGCGACGACCCCATCACCGATCTTGGGTTGTCTTCTGGTGACTTCGCGCTCCTTACCCAGCGTGCCCTCGCCTTGGTGCCTGCGGGTCGCCGATTAGTAATGCTCGAAGGCGGTTACGACCTGAACGCGCTCACGTTGTGCACGGCTTCGGTGCTCGGTGCTCTTGCCGGACGCAATGTGCAACCTGAGGCACCAACGAGTGGCGGTCCTGGCGCTCACAATGTGGTCGGATGCATCGACATCTGGGCCGAGATTGTGGTGTGACGATGATTCCTGAACGATTTGCACCGGTGCTCAGCGAGCTGCAGCCGCTGACCGATCGCTTTCGGGCTGCGGGTAAGCGCCTGTATCTCGTGGGCGGCACGGTGCGCGATCTACTCATCGACAAGTTGGGCGACGAACGCGACTACGACGCGACTACCGATGCATTGCCTTCGGAGATCAAAGCGTGCCTGTCTGGTTGGGCCGATGCGATCTGGACACAGGGCGAGAAGTTCGGAACTATCGGCGCAAAGAAGGGTGATCGCATCTACGAGATCACCACGCACCGAGCCGAGGTATATGCCGACGACTCGCGCAAGCCCGAAGTCACCTTTGCTGGACAGATCGATGCCGATCTCTCACGCCGTGATTTCACGGTGAACGCCATGGCACTCGAACTCACGAGCGATTCGCCAACGCTGGTCGATCCATTTGGCGGGGCCGTTGACCTTGCAACAAAGATCCTTCGCACACCGCTCGCGCCCGAGGTCAGCTTCAGCGACGATCCGTTGCGCATGCTTCGCGCCGCCCGATTTATTGCTGGCTATCACCTGCAGCCGGTGCCCGAACTTGTCGAGGCAGTGCGTTCGATGCACGCCAGGTTGTCCATTGTTTCGGCCGAGCGCATTCGCGATGAACTCGACAAACTCATGGTGGTCGATCATCCGTCCGAGGGCCTCATGTTTCTCGTTGATAACGGCGTCGCTGGCGAGTTCCTTCCCGAGTTGCCGGCCATGCGACTCGAACAAGATCCGATTCACCGGCATAAAGATGTGCTCACGCACACGCTGGCAGTAGTCGAAAACGTGACCCGCGATTTTCCCGGCCAGTACGACTTTCGCCGAACCCGCATTGCCGCGCTGCTGCACGATGTCGGCAAACCCAAGACCCGCGGGTTCCTCAAGGGCAAGGGCGTCACCTTTCATCATCACGAAGTCGTTGGCGCGCGTATGGCTCGACTGCGCTTGCAGGCTTTGCGATACAGCACCGACGATGTCGAAGCCATCACCGAATTGGTTGCGCTGCACCTTCGTTTTCACGGCTACGAAGCCGGATGGACCGACTCGGCTGTGCGCCGATACGTGCACGATGCGGGGCCGTTACTGAACGAGTTGAACGTGCTCACTCGTTGCGACTGCACCACGCGCAACGAGAAGAAGGCGCTCATGCTCAGTCGTCGAATGGACGATCTTGAGGCGCGCATTGTGCAACTCGCTGCGCACGAAGAACTGAAAGCAATTCGCCCAGAGATGGACGGCAAGCAGGTGATGGAGTTCCTTGAATTGTCACCGAGCCCAACCGTCGGCAAAGCGATGAGCTTCTTGCTCGACCTTCGACTCGAAGAGGGACTCCTTGGCGACGACGAAGTACGCGCTCGCCTTCGGGCGTGGTGGGTTGCTCGCGGCGAGTAGCCGCTAGACGCCAAGTTTGCGAGCGCGAATGACCAACACTGCGGGGGTGCGCGCGTTGCGGGCGTTGAGCGGTGGCAGTTCGTGGATCACGTCGATGCGAAAGTTCGTGCGTTGCATGGCCATGAAGACATCGCTGATCGATCTGGTCTGGCCGCCGCCGTATGTGCGCTGCACAACCTGTTGCCCGTCGATGTTGCCGAGCATTGCGGCGATCGGGTGAGGACCCGCCATGACAAAGGCCGCCTCGGGTCGCAACACGCGGTGAATCTGACGCAGCAGCCGAGCCAGATCGTCCACTTCTTGCAGCGTGTGCGAAGCAACAACCAAGTCGATAGAGCCGCTCGTGGCAAAGCCCAGATCGGCGACTTCGCTTTGGTGGCACTGCACCGTTACTTCGGCCTGCTCGGCTTGCTTACGCAGCAACGCGATCCGATCAGAGGAGGGGTCAACCGCAATGGCGCGAGCCCCAGCGCCGGCGAGGGCTACTGCGTTGCTTGGCGCGCTGATGCCTAACTCGATGATTCGTTTACCGCTGACGTCGCCGCATAAGCGCAGTTCGCTCTCGTCGGCTACTGATGGTCCATAACGTACGACTGTGGTCACGTGATAAGTGTTGTTCGTTCGCAGCGCCGAGACGCGGATGAGTGTCGACGCGGTTCGGTAACCTAATGCGACTATGTCCTTCTCGGCTGATGCACTTCGCAAAGGTGGAAACCGCAACGGTCACGGGTCTGCCGCCCGTGCCGTGGTTGATCATCGCCTCGAACGACGCGCGCTCATCAACGAATATCGCCGCGGCCGTCTGGCTCGCGATCAACTCTGCGATGCGCATCCCGAACTCATCCGAGCAGCGAAGAACCTCGGTGCGCCATCCAGCGTGACCTGTCCGATCTGCGAGGTCGTGAAGTTGGTGCTGGTCACCTACGTGTTCGGGCCGCGCCTTCCTGCCCATGGGCGATGTGTCGCCACCAAGGCCGATCTCGCGCAGTTCGAGGGTCGCACCGACGATCTCGACGCGTATGTGGTTGAGGCCTGCGTGAACTGTCGTTGGCATCACCTGCTGCGGGTGTTGCCCCTTGGTGGCAAGCCTGCGCCACCAGCCGCAGCCCTGTCCTGAGATCCGCTGCGCGCCTTAGAACGGGCTGCGACCCAGTCGCCCGCGAATGCCCACCATCTCGCCAAGATGACCGTGGCGGTGCCCGATTGCTTCCCACTGCACGAACCATGTGATTGGTTTGCCGGTCCACATCGAGTGCAGCCACTCGAGGCCTTCGACTGCAATGTCAGCGGTGTGTTCAAGACGTGAGCTGGCGTCGGGCACCGTGTCGAGTGTGTTGGTGTCGAGCGCGCTCAGCCATTGCGCCGTTGCTGTCGTGACTGCCTCTACGTAGAGGCGAAGGTGGCCGACATTGAGGGCTTCGATCAAACGTGGGTCTTCGGTCTCTGAGAGTCCGATCGACTTTGCAAGATGGTCAATGCCAAGCAACTGCCGATGCTGGTCGATGATCGGTGCCTTATTGCGCACGGCCGTGTTGATTGCAAGGTCTTCGTGCAGGGTCATATGAAACAACAGCCCTGCGATGCACGAGCCGCCGCCTGGTGGAGTTTGGTTCCACAGCTCGATGGGAACGTGAGTCGCAATTGCGGCTTCGAAGCGAGTGGCGATGGTGGCGTGGTCAGCCGCGATCCAAGTTTGTAGGTTCACGGGCAGACTGTGCCACACGGCGGGCTTCGATCACGAAGTACCGTCTCGGGCATGCTCGGAACGCTGGGAGATCTTGTCGAGGACATCGTGGTGCGTCTCGGCGGGCCGATCAACATTGCCTCTGACACCAATGCGCTCGTGGTCCGTCGCCGCGGCGGAAGTGCCGCAAATGTCGCCGTGAGCGCGGTTCGAGCCGGGTTTGCGGCGCGCTTCATTGGTCAAGTTGGCAGCGATGCTCACGGCGGCGTGCTGATCGACGCGTTACGTGCCGATGGTGTCGAAGTTGTTTGCCCCCGCGGTGGCCGCACCGGCACCGTGGTTGTGCTTGTTGATCAACAAGGCGAACGCACCATGCTCAGCGATCGCGGTAGTTGCGGTGACCTTGCTGATCCTGATCCCAGATGGCTCGACGGGTTGAGCGCGTTACACGTGCCGCTGTATTCGTTGCTCGATGGTGCGCTCGCCCAGACAGCGGCCACGCTGATTCAGTGGGCGCATGAGCGCGGCATCTTGGTGTCGATCGATGCGTCGTCGGCGGCGGTGATTATTGCTCATGGTGTCGACCGAGTCGTTGAGATGTTCGAGGCGCTACGTCCCGAGGTGCTGCTGTGCAACGAGCTCGAGGCGGCGTGTCTCGGTGATGCAGTGGATCCACGACGATTCGGAGGGCGCGTCACCGTTGTGAAGCATGGATCAGGTTCATCGATGGTCACCGAAGTTGGTCGTAATAGCGTTGCGGTTCCTACTCCGCACATCGACAACGTGCGTGACACCACGGGCGCAGGCGATGCGTTCGCTGCGGGCTTCCTGACGGCGCTGATCGCCGGCGAGGGAATGGTGGCGGCCACCAACGCGGGCCATGCCATTGCCGGCCGCGCCATAGTTGTGGCGTCGGCTCAAGCCGACTAGCTCAGCGGTACTCGCTGAGCACTTCATCAAACTTTTCAAAGAACTCGTCGCAGTTCGCGTTAGAGAACACCACTGGCGGTTTGATTTTGATCACGTTGTGATGAGGCCCCTCGGTGCTGAGGAGCACGCGGCGTTGTTTCATCTTTTCGACGATGTCGCTGAGCTCGTGACTGGCGGGTTCGAGGGTGGTGCGGTCGCGAACCAGCTCGACACCGATGAACAACCCGAGTCCGCGCACGTCGCCGATGATCTGGTGAGTGCCAGCGAGCTCACGCAGACCCTGCATCATGCGATCGCCCACGATGTCGGCGTTGTGCATGAGCCGTTCGTCGCGAATCACATCGAGCACGGCAAGGCCAATGGCGGCCGATACCGGGTTCCCACCAAAAGTGCTGAAGTACTCCATGCCGTTCGCGAACGCTGCGGCGATCTCGGGAGTGGTGACAACAGCAGCCATCGGATGCCCGTTGCCAATGGGCTTGCCCATAGTGACGATGTCGGGCACGACCCCTTGCGTTTCGAACGCCCACATGTGCGACCCGGCGCGACCGAAGCCAATCTGCACTTCGTCGGCGATGCACAGGCCGCCCGCCGCGCGCACGTGTGCGTAGGCGTGTCGCAGATAGCCGTCGGGAAGGGTCAGCATGCCGCCAGTGCACAAGATGCCCTCGCTGAAAAACGCAGCCGGTGGTGTGCCCGCGGCCCGCATCGTGTTCACGGCATCGGCCACGCTGGTTGCGTATCCAGCGCCCGCATCGGCGTGCCCGTAGCGCAAGCGGCCTCGATACAGATCGGGGAGTTCGGCGACGGCCACGTGATCGGGCCGTCCCTGTCCGCCGGGTCCGTTGAACTTGTATGGACTCACCTCAACAATTGAGGTGACATTGCCGTGGTACACGTGATCGACCGTGACCACTTCGCGGTTGCCGGTGTAGGCGCGAGCGAGTCGCAATGCAAGGTCGTTGGCTTCGCTGCCTGAGTTCACCATGAACACCACCGAGAGCTCAGTTGGCAACGTGGCGGTGAGCCGCCGCGAGTACTCGATCAGGTTGTCGTGCAGGTAGCGAGTGTTGGTGTTGAGTTGGGCCATTTGCCGCTGGCCCGCCGCGACAACCCGTGGGTGGCAGTGACCCACATGGCACACGTTGTTCACCATGTCGAGATAACTGGTGCCGTCGTGGGCGATGAGGTGCACGCCCTCGCCGCGCACGATTTTGAGCGGGGCCTCATACGACAAGCTGAGCGATCGGCCGATCACGTGCTGGCGCTCGCGTTGCAACCACGCGGCGTCTCGTTCGACAACGACGCTGCAATCAGCGGCGAGCCCGAGCACATGATTCGGATTCATGAACACGCTGGCCCATGTGTCCCACTGACTGCGGGCAACCACGCCGATGATCTCGGTGGTGGTCCAGCCGCAGAGATCGCTCATCAACTGAAAGTGGAGGTGGGGTTGCCAGCCACCGTTTTCATCCGAGCGACCTAATCGAGCGATGACATCGCCTTTGCTGATGCGATCGCCCACGTTGAGTGCGGCGAAACTCGCCGGCGATAGGTGGCCGTAGAGCGTGAAGAAGGCAGTGCCGTCGTCGGTTTCGTGTTGCAACACCATGATGCCGCCGAAGCCCAGCGGAACCGTCTCGACGCCAACGCCGGCCACCACCGCATCAAGCGGTGCCAACACTTCTTCGCCTGCGGGTGCGAAGAGGTCGATGCCCACATGGATGGTGCGCCGCTCGGTGGGATCGGCGGTTTCGAATTCGGGTGTGCGATACATCGAGCGCTCTTCGCCGTATCGACCAACTGCGACGAGATGGGCCGATGCGGGATCGTTGCTCAGCGCGTTGAGAAGTTCAGTGGCAATGCGCTCATCGGGTGCGGTGAGGTCGAGCACGCGCAGGTTGCTGACAGACAGATCGCGACGAAACACGGGGCCGCAGCGGTGGCTGTTGCGTTGCAGCCATCGGTCGATGTGCGGCCGGGCCGGAACAGCCTCGAATCGGCATGCAGCGCGCAACCGCATGATCGCGATCTCACGGTTCTGCGCAGTGAGGTGCTGCAAGCGCTCCCAGACGTCGTTCTGGCTGATGAGTAGATACGTGTTGGTGGGATTGTCACGAATCTGGGCTGCCGCCATACACATGCTGGCTGCGTAGCGGGTGAGGATGAGGTCGAATAGCGAGTTGACCTCAACCTCGTCGAGCGGATTTTCGTCGTGGTAGGCGCTGACTAACGGCACCACGGCACCGATGGCATCGGGTGCACCGATCATTGCGTAGGCACACGCCACAGCTATTTCGTTGACGCGCCAACTGCGCACGATGTCGCCGAAATCGATGAGCCCGCTGACGGAGCCGTCGGGGGCAAGCAGCACGTTGTAGTCATTTGCATCGCCGTGGATGGCCTGGCGCGGTTGATCGACCAAACGGGGGGCAACTTCATCGACGAAGCGACGCAATACCTCTGTCACGAGTTCGCGTTTGGCTGGGTCGTCGAGCAGCGATGCCAGTTTGAGGTGCTCACCAGATCTGGCGAGATCCCAGCGATGCTCGCGATCGGCCGCAGGATGATCGAACAGTTCGAGTGCTTTGTCGAGCTTGGCAAGCAGCAGGCCGAGCGAAGCGGCCGAAGCGGCGCGCTCAACGCGCCGCGGCGAAATCGATTGAGCCCAGACATCGCCATCGAGCCATGTGGTGAGGCGCAATTCAGATGGTGAGCCGTCGGCGGCGATGACCACCGGCAGGATCTCGCCCGATGCGCTCGGCATGATTCGTTGCACGGGCAGGGTGGGGTCAACGTCGTGTAAGTACTGCAGGACTGCGGCTTGGAGTTCGATTTCGTTGCGTGCTGCACCACGGGCGTGCACGCGTAACAAGTACCGCTCGCGAGCGTCGGTGGTCACCGCGAAATTTGCATCGATCTCGCCTGGCAGAGCCGTGAACTGGCCGGTGAGGCCGTAGTTCGTGAGCAGGTACTGACTGAGTTCGGCGGTGTCAAGTTGGGCCATCACTGCATTCGATTGTGTCATAGCGCTTCTCACCGAACTTCTACCTACGCCGAATATCCACCTGTTGGGCGGCGGGTAATGTGGCGCCTATGTGCGAGAAGCGAACCCGATGAATCAGTGGCTGTGGTACTTGTCGCGGTCGTCGGGGATTGTGGCCATGGTGTTGATGGTCGCATCACTTGCATGGGGCTTGCTGTTCTCGGCTCGTGAAACTGGGCGGCGTTTGCGGCCTGCGTGGTGGCTTGACCTACACAACTGGCTCGGTGGCCTAGCGGCGGTCTTCACCGCGATTCACGTGGTCGCGGCGTTCGCCGACTCCGACCTCGGAATTGGCGTGAAGCAGGTATTCATCCCTGGCACCGGACACCGACAAAGTGGCGCGCTCGCGTGGGGTGTCGTGGCGTTCTACGGCGTGATGCTCGTGGTGTTTACCTCGTGGCCGAAGAAGTTGTTCAAGCGGCCGATCTGGAGAGCCGTGCATCTGCTCTCGATTCCGGCCACCTTGTTCGCTTGTATTCACGCATACATCATGGGCACTGATGGCTCAACGGTCTGGTTCAAGGTGCTGCTCGTGCTGCTCGCTGGAACTGCTACGTATCCCGTGATCATTCGTGTATCGGTTCTGTCGTTTGGTCGGCTCAAGCGCAACTAACCGAGCCCTCCCGGTGAGTCTTCACCGGCTTTGACAGGTCTTGGCTCCGTTCTGGTTCGGGTCTCAAGGTGCTCTTGATTCCCTCTTACCCGCGTGGCGCCAAATGGTGAGCATGAAACAGAGTTGGCCCGCTCCCACGCCGCAGACGAACAGTGCAGTTGATGCCGCCATGCAGGAGCGGCTCGCCCGACTCGCGAGCCGACGTGCACCCGCCGCCCCAACATCTCGAACAAGCAGTGCTCAGTCGACGCCGCCCGTCGTCCGCGTTGGAGCCGCCAATACGTCGAAGCGCCGTCATGCTGCTCAGAAGAGTCGAGTTGCGGCGCTGGCGATGAGCGTCAGTACCACGGTTGGACTGAGCGCCTACTTTTTTCAACTCGATGCCTCAACCACATCGGCTCGAGCCGCAACAGCGGTGGGCAACGTGGTGCCGTCCTCCGCCAGTCAGGCGCAGGGCGTAGCAGCATCGGCCAGCCACTCAGGGGTCACCTATACCGATGGGGTCTACTCGGGTCAGACATCAAACAATCGATGGGGTCCGGTGCAGGTACAAGTAACGGTGAGCGGCGGGCAGGTTACTGATATTGCTGCGCTACAAACTCCTGGCGGAAACGGCAGAAGCGCTGCCATCAACGATTACGCCGTGCCAATCCTTCGCTCGGAAGCGCTTCAGGCGCAGACCTCAACAATCGATTCGGTCTCTGGGGCCACGTATACGAGCAACAGTTACATGGCATCGCTGCAATCGGCGCTTGATGTAGCCCGGGCTCAGACGGCCGGTTGATCAGATGACCACGGTCGTCGGTTTGCACCATGTGGAACATGTGATGGGGATGGCGGTGTCGATCGACATTCGCGATGACATCGCTGCGAACTCGATCGACGAGTTGGTTGCTTGGCTCCACCATGTCGATGCAACCTTCAGCACATACAAGTTGGAAAGCCCGATTAGTCGATTGGGTTCTGGTGAGCTCACGCTCGACGATATGAGCGACGAGGTGCTCGGTGTCTTGGCGCTGTGTGAGGAGCTCAATACACAGACCAACGGCGCGTTCGATGCCTTGGCGGTGTTGGCCCCCAACGGCAACTATCTCGATCCTTCGGGACTCGTGAAAGGTTGGTCGATTGAGCGTGCGGGCGAACTACTCAGCGCTCGAGGTGCAACCAACTTCTGCATCAACGCGGGTGGCGACATTGTGGTGCGAGGTCAACCAACCAGAGATCAGCCGTGGCGCATTGGAGTTCGGCACCCGGATCACCCCGACAAGAGTGCTGTGGTAGTGCTCGGTTCGGGCCGACTGGCGGTGGCGACATCGGCAACGTATGAGCGCGGGGCGCACATCATCGACCCGGCAACAGGCCAACCGGTGGCAGATATCGCCAGCGTCACCATTGTTGGTCCTGACCTTACGTTTGCCGACGCGTATGCGACTTCGGTCTTCGTGATGGGCATTCCTGGGCTGCTGTGGCTCCATGAGAATCACCCCGAATACGCCGGATTTTTGATTACGCACGATCAGCGCACGTTGTCAACGCCCGCATTCGACCAATATCTGGGCTGAACAACTCTGTAACACCGATCTGCAACTCTGTGAAAATGCTGGTCAGAACGCCGCTACACTCACACGGTCATATTCACCCTGCCCCATTGCGGGGCCCCGCACGCTCAAGGCGCGTTCGGGTCCGAAGGGAGGTTCCACACGCATGATGCGTGCTTACGAATTCATGATCATCCTCAGCGGTGATCTCGACGATACGGCCGCGCAGGCTTGGGTGAAGTCGGTTTCCGACAGTGTCACCAAAGCAGGCGGTTCCGTTCACGGCAAGCCCGATTGGTGGGGCCGGCGCCAGTTCGCCTACCCAATCAACAAGAAAGAATACGGTTACTACGCCGTCTTCAATCTGTTGGCACCAGGTGGGGCACTCGATGATTTCGAGCGCCAGCTCCGTCTCGCGGACGACGTCGTCCGCCACAAGCTCCTCCGCCTTCCAGATGCCGAGGCCGAGCGCCGCGGCATGGTTGGCACCGCGGCCTGATCCGGCCGCCGTACCCGTTAGGGGAAAACCATGGCAGATAGCACAGTCACCGTTACCGGCACCTTGACCCGCGATCCTGAACTCCGGTTCACGGCGGGCGGCCAAGGTGTTGCCAGTTTTGGCGTCGCAGTCAATCGTCGTTACCAGAAGAACAACGAATGGGTCGAACAGACCTCGTTCTTCAACGTCACGGCGTGGGGCACGCTCGGCGAGAACGCTGCGGCGTCGCTCACCAAGGGCATGCGCGTCATCGTTACTGGTCGCCTCGAACAGCGTTCATACGAAACACAACAGGGCGAAAAGCGCAGTGTTGTTGAGATTGTCGCTGACGAAATTGGACCAAGCCTGCGTTGGGCCACCGCTCAAGTTGAGAAGGTGGCTCGCAGCGAGGGCGGCGGACAAGGCGGCGGCTTTCAAGGTGGCGGCAATGCCGGCGGCAACCGCAATTCCCCCGATCCCGTGTACGGCGATGAAGAACCGTTCTGAGTATTTCGAGAAAATTGGATAAGACATGACCAGCAAAAAGAACAAGGCGCGTGCGCCAAAAGACACCAACCCGAAGAAGTTCAAGAAGAAGACCAGCGTTCTTGTCACCGACAAGATCGAGTACGTCGATTACAAAGACGTCAATCTTCTTTCTCGCTTCGTGAGCGACCGCTCCAAGATTCGTAACCGCCGCGTCTCGGGTAACACCGTGCAGCAGCAGCGCGACATCGCGAACGCAATCAAGAACTCACGTGAGATGGCCTTGTTGCCATACACCAAGCGGGTTTCGAACACTCGTCCAGGTCGTCCATCACGCGATGGCGGCGATCGTGGCCCACGCCGCGACGCAGCAGCCGTAGCCGAAGACGCGACCGAAGAGATCACTGACGACATCGACGGCGACGACGATGACGACACCACCGAGACGGAGGCCTGAGATGAAAGTTATTCTTCGTGCCGACAACAAGGGCTTAGGCAAGCGCGGCGACATCATCGATGTCTCCGACGGTCACGCCCGCAACTATCTGTTGCCAAAGGGTCTCGCACTCGTTGCTTCAGAGGGCGCAATGTTGCAGGCCGGCTCAATGCGCCGTGCTCGCGATCTGCGTGACGCTGCCGATCGTGACAGCGCTCAGACCATCGCCAAGGCGCTGGTGGCTCAGGTCATCAAGATCACCGCGAAGGCCGGTGCCGAAGGCCGTTTGTTCGGCTCGGTCACCGCTGCCGATGTTGCCGAAGCCGTTCAGGCTCAGGCCCACATCGAACTCGATCGTCGCAAGCTGCACCTTCCAGAGTCGATCAAGGTTCTTGGTGAGTACAGCGTGACTGCCAAGTTGCATCACGATGTCGAGTTCCCATTCACCATCGAAGTGGTGAAGGCGTAACGACATCGCTGTTGCCGCAGCACACATTGGGTCATCGACCCGATGCACAGTTTGAAACGAATGCTCACGACCCCGCTGTCCACAGCGGGGTCGTGTTGTCCACAGCTACCCCACAGCAAGATCACAGCGTTGTGCCTCTAGCGATACACAGGCAATGCGCGAAAGGCTGAACGAATGTCCTTGGCTGAAACTTCTCGCGATCGTGCCCGACCAATACGCCAGGTTCGCGCCGAGGGTCGAGTCCCCCCGCACAACCTCAACGCCGAAGAGTCCCTGTTAGGCGCCTTGTTGTTGTCGAAAGACGCTGTCGGCACGGTGGCCGAAATGGGCTTGTCGGTCAACGATTTCTACAAGCCCGCGCACCAATACGTGTACGACGCGATTCGGGGGCTGAACGCAACAGGTCAGCCGGTCGATGCGGTCACGGTGGCCAACGAATTGCGCCGTGCCGGCCTACTCGATGAGATCGGTGGCGCCGAGCTGCTGCTCGAACTGCAAAACGCAACGCCAGCCATCTCGAACTCGTCGCGCTACGCCAAGATCGTTCAGGACACCGCGGTATTGCGTCGCCTCATTCGTGTTGCCTCCGAGATTGCCGAGCTGGCCTACAACGAGCCCGACGATGTCGCTCGTGCACTCGACGAAGCCGAGACCAAGGTGTTCGAGGTGGCCGAAGATCGCGTCACCGATTCTGTGCAGCCGCTTGCCGAGCTGATGCCGCTGGCGATGGATCAGTTGCAGGAGACCTTTGAACGCGGCAACACCATTACTGGTTTGGCCACCGGGTACAACGATCTCGACGAACTGTTGTCGGGTCTGCAGCCCAGCACGCTCAATATCGTGGGTGCTCGTCCCGCAATGGGCAAGACAGCATTTGGGTTGGGGCTTGCGGTGCACGCCGCACAAAACGCCAAGGTGCCGGTGTTGGTGTTCTCGCTCGAAATGGGCCACACCGAACTCACTCAACGTATTTTGAGCAGCGAGGCCCGGGTCGACAGCACCAAGCTGCGTAACGGCAAGCTCACCGAAGCCGATTGGACCAAGCTTGGTCGCGCAGTGGGCCGTCTTGAGGTGCCGCTGTACCTCGACGACAACCCTCGTGTCACCGTGATGGAAATTCGCGCCAAGGCCCGCCGCCTCAAAGCCCGAGATGGCCTCGGCCTGATTGTGATCGACTACCTGCAGCTCATGTCGGGCAGTGGTTCAGAGAACCGCCAGCTCGAAGTGAGCGAAATCAGCCGTGGCCTCAAGATCTTGGCTCGCGAACTGCAGGTACCCATCGTGGCGCTGAGCCAGCTCAGCCGAAACCTTGAGAGCCGCACCGATAAACGACCAATGCTTGCCGACTTGCGAGAGAGCGGAAGCCTCGAGCAAGACGCCGACGTGGTGATGTTTTTGTACCGCGACGAGGTGTACAACAACGAGTCGCCCGACAAGGGTTCTGCCGAAGTGATTGTGGCCAAGCATCGTTCGGGCCCCATCGGCACGCGTCGCTTGGCGTTCTTGGGTGCGTATACCCGATTCGACAACGCAGCCCGCTCTGGCGTGTAGCTGTAGTCTCGCCGCCTACCTCGTAACGAAGGATCCACCGTGACCATTCACTTTCGCGCCAGCGAGATTCCTGCTGCAGACCTAGCTGAAGAATTGCTTGCGCAGCCTTCGGCTCAGCCCCTTTCGGGCGACATCATGACCCGCAGCGAGGTCTTCTTCACCAGCCCCGACGAGCGCATTTTGTCGGGCACTTGGGAATGTGAACCGGGCGCTTCGCGCTGGGAGTTCATGGGTCGTGGCGAGTTCATTCATGTGCTCTCGGGGCGCATGACAGTGCAGCGCGACGGCGAGGCCGGCGTCGAGTTGTCGGCCGGTTCCAGTGCTGTCTTCGAAATCGGCTGGTGCGGAACATGGACGGTGCACGAGACATTGCGCAAAGTCTTCGTTGTCTATCTGCCGTGATCGGCAACACCCACCCATCTCGCTCACGCTTCAACTCGCACGCCGCCGCCCAGTGCCCGTAGAGTCTTTTGTCATATGAACGGACAAAAGATTTCTGCCCCCTCGATCACTTCAACGGTTCGTCGTCTCGCTGCTGTTGCGGCGTTGAGCCTGATCGTTGTTGCGTGCGGTTCCACCACCAAGACCGCCGAGTCCACCGTGCCAGCAACCGATGGCACCACAGCTACTGCCGACACGGCGACGCCAGCCTCAAGCGCCGACACCACGCCAGTCACCGAGGCCTCAAAGGCCGACACGTTGTACCCCAATGGCATTCGTAACGTGCGTTATTGCGAGGTCGCCGTGCTCAAGAAGGTGGCCGCCGACTTCGTGCTTGATGTGTGGAACACGATGGGCTTCAGCGAATGTCCGCAGGCCGATTGGGACGCCATCAAGGCTCCAGAGGCTGCCGCCGCTCAAGGTGGTCTTGCGGCCATCAAGAACGGTCCCCGCTATTGGACGATCGACCGCGTCACGACCGACCTCGTGAAGACGGCCGACACCACCACGTTCGGTGTGCTCAAAATGTTCAAGGGCACCTCGATCAACTTCGGGCCAACGATGCCTGTGCAGACGCCGTACACCATTCGCGAGATTCCTCGCGAGACGGTCTTCTCGTTCGAGGCGGGCTCACGGGTGTACGAAGTGACCGACGATGCCGGACACACCTACGCCATGCAGTCGTATGCGCAGATCATCGATCCGACACAAACCATCGACAAGCTTGAGAACCTCGGTTCGGTCTTGAAGTTGCCAGCCGGTTGGACCTTTGAGAGCAAAGTGCTCGACGCCAAACTCGATGTGCCAACCACCAACGGCATTGCCTACGTGGTTCAGGACGAACTTCAGAACACCTACCAGCGCATCGGCGGCTGATCGCCGCACAGGTGAGCGACGACCTCAGGGTCGTTCGAGAATGAGACCGCTGGTGGGCACGCCCGTGCCTGAGGTGGCCAGTACGTGCTCAACATTGGCTACTTGGTTACACGAGGTGCCGCGAATCTGGCGCACTGCTTCGGTGATGCCGTTCATGCCATGGATGTAGGCCTCGCCGAGCAGGCCGCCGCTGGTGTTGATGGGCAGCTTGCCGCCCAACGACAGGTTCTCGATGGTGGCGAAATCCTTGGCCTCACCGCGTCCGCAGAAGCCGAGCTCTTCGAGTTGCATCAACACGAACGGAGTGAAGTGGTCGTATAAGAACGCGGTAGAGATGTCTTTGGGGGTGAGATCCGAGTTGGCCCACAGCTTGTTGGCAACTACGTTCATCTCGGGCAGGCCGGTGAGGTCGTCGCGGTAGTAGCTGGTCATCATTTCGCTATCGAACGTGGCGCCCTGCGCTGCTGCAGTGATGAGCGCCGGAGTTTGGCGCAGGTCGCGAGCGCGTTCGGTGGTGGTGATTACCAAGGCAACGCCACCGTCGCTTTCTTGGCAGCAGTCGAGCAGACGTAACACCGGATCGATGATCCAGCGCGACGCTTGATGATCGTCGAGGGTGATGGGTCGTTGGTAGAACCAGGCGTCGGGGTTGGTGGACGCATGCAGCCGATCGACCACGGCGATGCGTCCGAAGTCAAGGTTGGCAGCGCCGTATTGATGCATGTAGCGCCGTGCGTGCAACGCGACCCATGACGCTGGCGTCAGCAGCCCATATGGCGCATACCACGACAGCCACAGTGGCATGGTGGTGAGTGCGCGACCCGTGTCGCCGAAGCGCATGCCCGAGCGCTCGTTGAAAGCGCGGTAACACACCACCACGTTTGCGGCTCCGGTGGCAGTGGCCATCGAGGCCTGCATCACGGTTCCGGCGGCAGCACCACCGCCGTAGGGCACTTGCGAAAACATCGACAGGCTCGGGATGCCAAGGTTGCGGGCAACCTCGGTTTCTTCGCTGGTGTCCATCGTGAAGGTAACCAACCCGTCGACATCGGCCGGTGTGAGGCCAGCGTCGTCGAGAGCGGCCTTGATGGCTTCGCACGCCAGTTGCAGTTCGGTGCGGCCTGACTCTTTGGAGAACTCGGTTTGGCCAATACCGACAATGGCGGTTCGGTTCTTCATCCACGAACTCATGCCAAAGCGTCGCTTGCAGGCAGACCAATGACCGCGACACCGCTCACGTGATCGCCAAGGTTGTTGGTGGCTCGCAACGAGATCTCAATGATGCCTTCGTTGCCCACCTGCGACACGGCAGTGACGGTGCCGGTGTAGGTGAGCGTGGACCCGGCGAAGGCCGGCACACCAAGGCGAATCGATAGTTTGCGCACCATGGCTTCGGGGCCCGCCCAATCGGTGAGGAACCGACTGCAATAGGCGGTGTCCGAAAGGATGTTCATGAAGATCTCGGGAGCGCCTTGCTTGTTGGCGTAATTGCGATCGTGGTGCACGGGCATGAAATCGCGTGTAGCTATTGCGCCGGCCACCACCACAGTTGCGGTGACATCGATGAACAGCGGGGGCAGTTCGTCGCCAACCTTCACCTGATGAAAGTGGAGGGTGTTCGGCGTGCTCATTGCTGCACCGCCGGTTGGAACTGGGCCAACACGAGGCCGTTATCGAAGTGTTCGTAGAACACCTCAACGGGCATACCGATGTGCGCATCTTCTGGCGCGACGCCGCACAGGTTCGAGACCAAGCGAATACCTTCGTCGAGATCGATGAGCGCAACAATGTACGGATATTCAAACCATGGATAGGCCGGGTGTTGTGGCATCACGAAACTGAACACACTGCCGCGTCCGGCTGATTCGATGGTGTGCCACTCGACCGAGTTGCACCTCGGACACATTGGACGCGGTGGGTGGCGCACGGCCTCGCACTGTGTGCAGCACTGGATCAGCAGCGTGTGGTTCTTGAGGCCATCCCAGAAGAACTGCGTGTCGGGGGTCATCGACGGCGCAAGGCGCATGCTCATGACGGCACTCCCTCGGGCTTGAACTTCAGGATGCGGAATCGTTGAATGCCAACGGTTTCGTCGTTGTCGTCGACATAGGTGGTGACCCACGTGACGAAATGTCCGGACCCGATGCGGGTTTGCTTTTGCTCTGAGATGGACTCGATGACCGTGGTGGCGGAGATGGTCTCGCCGATACGCAGATACCGCATGATTTCGAACTCAGAGTTTGAAGCGAGGGTGCCCACGAATCCGGCTTCGTCGAACACCGTCATCGGGCTTGAGCCCTCGGAGGGAACGGGTGCGCCACCGCGCTCGGCAATGCCCGTGATCATCGGCGTAGCCATGGTCCACGTTTGCAGCATGAGTGGCGGGGCAACGATGCCGCCGAATCGGGTGCCCGACGCGAACTCTGGGTCGGTATACACCGGGTTGGCATCTTCGAATGCCGCTGCCCAATGTCGAATCATGGGCTGGTTCACAGGATCTGGTGCCACCGAGGCCTTGCCCGATCCAACGGGTTGCCCAACAAGGGCCGCCACCGCGTGGGCAAAGTTCGCAGAGGCGTCGTTTGGCTCGGCGTTCATCAGCAACGTTCTAGCGTTGCTGACGCTTGTTGTCTTAGTTGGGTGATCAGTTCGCTGTGGCGCCGCGATGACAACGAACGACCGCTGCATCGAGGTCGTCGTGGTCGCGGATTGCGCATTTGCGCACCAGATCTGCGGCCTTCGTGCCAGGGGCGTGACGAATTTCGTCCCAGTCTTGAGCGGTGAGAACCACGGGTTCGTGGCGCTCGTCGCGTGGTGCAATGACCACGAGATCGCTGCCGTCTACGCACATGTGGCCTTGCAGATGATGGGTTTCGTCCCAACAGAGATCTTCGGGTGTGGTGCCAAGCAGTTGCTTCAAAAACGCCTTTGCTCGGCGCTGTCCTTCGTCGTCAGTCATCGATCCACTCCGTCAATGAGAGCCCCGCAGGTTCGTGAGCGGTGCTTGTCCCCTCTATTCATCGACCACTGAGTGGGAAACTTGAGAACTTCCTGACAAATATCTTGAGAAAACTTCTGACCTCAGAGCGGTGCGTGCACGGTGGCGTTGGCATGGCCGTTGAAATCGGGCTTGGCCTGCAGCAGCATCTCGTTTGATAGGGCGATCTCGGCCTCGGTGAACGGCCGGGTGGTGTGGCAGAACTCGACCATGTTGTTACTTGGGTCACGGATGTAAATGCTGGTGCAGAAATCGTGATCGATTTCGAGCACATGGTGACCATGCGTGCGCCAGCGATCGCGGTGGCGATGGAGGTCTTCGAGGGTGGGTGCATCGAACGCGATGTGGTTCACCCACCACGGCAGACCGGCGTGGGTATTGATGTCGACCTGAAAGTCACCGCCGATTTGCTCGTCGTGAATTTCCCAAAACGCAATCATGCCCGCGTCGCCACTGGGCGTGGTGCCAGCGCCAGCGGTGGAATAGAAGAAGTGCTTGCTCCAACCGCCATGCTCGCCAGGCGTTGGTGAGGCGACCACTTTCACCAGAGAAAATCCCATCACGTTGGTATAAAAATCGTGAGTTGCGGCGGTGTCGCGAGTGGCGAGCGCTACGTGGTGAAAGCCCATCAGAACTCCTCTGGATCAAGTTGTCGAAAGTTTCGCACTTTTCGTGCCCGTCTCGTTGACCGAAGCCACCTTCGGTTCGCCATGATGGGGGACATGCTGTTGGGTGACGATCTTCTGGCCTGGTTGGTGCTCGCAATGGGCGGTGCGTTATTCGTGGGCAATCTGCTCGCGTTGCTGAAGCCGCCGGCCCGACCCAAACCTGGTGAACTCACTCGAGCACCCGTTGGACGCAGTTTGATGATGACCTTGGTTGGCGGCGTGGCTGCGCTGTGGGCCATTGGATCACTCTTGTCCAAGTAAGTGATTCACCCGCAGCGTACGCTGGCTCGATGCCACCGATTCCGCTGCGGTTCTTGAAGTCGGCAACGCGTGTCGACGACCTTCCAGAGTCCGATCGCGAGGTCGCAGTCGTTGGCCGGTCCAACGTTGGTAAGTCGTCGCTTATCAATGCATTCGCCAACCGCACCCGTCTCGCACACACCAGTAAGACCCCGGGTCGTACACAGCTGATCAACATCTTCGAAGTCGAACCCGGTGTCACCGTTGTCGACCTTCCCGGTTACGGCTACGCCAAGGTTCCCAATCGCGTGAAGCAAGATTGGGGCCAGATGATCGAGGGCTATCTCCTGCACCGAGAGTGTTTGCAGATGGTGATGGTGCTGGTCGACGGCGAAATTGGGCCGACCAAACTCGATGTGCAGATGCTCGACTGGTTACGTAGCAACGAGATTCCGCATCAGGTGATCGCCACCAAGAGCGACAAAGTGAAATCAGCCAAGAAGCCCAAGCGGCGCATCGAGCTCTCCGAGGGCTGCAACCTTGAGCCCGGCGACATCGTGTGGGTCAGTGCGTCGAAGGGCATCGGCATCGACCGACTGCAAGACCTGATCTGGTCGTGGCTGGCGCCCTAACCCAATCTCGGCCTAGGGCTCGATGATTGGGAAGAAGATGTCGAACTGATCGAGCAGCGCAATGAACTCGGCGAAGCGGGCTTGATCGCCAGCGATCGAGAGATCGCCGGCTTCGGTTTCGGCTTCGATGGTGCTCACGTGCGTGCTCACCTTCACCATTGCTTCGACCGTGGTGTTGATCTGTGTTTCGGCGGTGCCGAGGCCGCGGCTGCCGTAGTGCAGAACTCCGTTGGCCACGGTCACGTTGAAGTGCACGTTGTGGTCGGTGAAGTGAATGTCGAACACAAAGTGCAAACCTGATGCCGCTGGCGCGTTGAGTTTCACGCCGCAGTTGTCGAGCACCATACGCGGCGTCATCGCTCGCATCACATCGACACGAGTTGCGCCACGAAAGCCGGGCACCGAGGGCGAACCGTTGCGCAACTCTTGAGCGCCGGTGAGGTAGAAGTCGCGCCACGGGGCTGACTCGCTTTGATAACCCAACTGCTCGAGCGCGTCGGCTTGCAACAGCCGTGCTTCTTGGTTGGCGGGGTCGGCGAACACCACGTTGTTCACGACCTGTGCCACCCAACGAAATTCGCCGGCCTCGAAATCGACGCGAGCTTTGGCCAATACTTCTGCGGCGCCACCCATGTATTGCACGAACTTCTTGGCAGCATCTACTGGGATCAACGGATGCAGCGTTGCTGGGTTCGCATCGAACCACCCGAGGTAGCGCTGATACACGGCCTTCACGTTGTGGCTGACCGTGCCGTAATAGTCGCGGTTGAAGAACTCGTCGCCGATGGCCGCAGGGAGCGAGATCTCTTCGGCAATCTCCAGCGCGGTATGGCCGTGGTTGGCCAAGCGCAGTGTTTCGTCGTGCAGGTAGCGGTAGAGATCGCGCTGGCCGCCAAGCCATGCCTCGATGTCGGCGCTGCCCCAACGCGGCCAATGGTGGCTGGCGAACGCAACATCGCTGCGATCAAGAAACGTCTCGAGCGCTTCGTTGATGTAGCGGCTCCAACCGAGCGCATCGCGAATCTCGGCACCGCGCGGGGTGTAGAGATTGTGCAATGTGGCCACGCAATTTTCGGCCATGCACACGGCCCGAAAGTCGGGGAAGTAGAAGTTCATTTCGGCGGGCGCTTCGGTGCCGGGCGTGAGTTGGAACTCGATGCGAATGCCATCGATGACAAGCTCGGTACCGGTGAGCTCGATCGATTCAGTGGGAGCGATGAGGCCACCGGAGCCAAGGGGGATGCCCTTGCCAAGGCCAGCGTCGATGTGTCCCCGTGGGCCAACCGGCAGCAGCGAGCCATACATGTACATTGCGCGGCGGGTCATGGCCGGACCCGCAGTGACGTTCTCGCTGATGGCTGCCTCAAGGAAACCGGCGGGAGCAATGAGACGAACATTGCCGCTGTTCACGTCGTCGTCGGTGATGATGCCGCGGACGCCGCCGTAGTGATCGGCGTGGCTGTGGGTGTAGATGACGGCCACGATGGGTCGAACGCCAAAGTGAGAGTCGACCAAGCTGCGAGCAGCGGCTGCGGTTTCGGCCATGGTGAGCGGATCAATCACGATCCAGCCGGTGGTGGTGCGCACGAACGTGATGTTCGAAATGTCGTAGCCACGAACTTGGTAGATGCCGTCGGTCACTTCGAACAGGCCGTGCAGGCAGTTGATCTGGGCTTGGCGCCACAGGCTGGGGTTGGCCTCGGCTGGCGCATCGTCGTTGAGGAACTCATACTTGCCCATGTCCCACAGCGCATTGCCGAAGGGGCCGTTGATGACGGGTGGTTCAAGTTGGGCAAGGAGTCCCTGCGAGGCACGCTCAAAGTCGGCCCGATCGGCGAGGTTGAGGTGCGAATGCACGGCGGCATTGCGGGCCCGCGTGGTTTCGGTGGCGGGCTTTGGTGTGCGCTGTTCGTCGATGCTCATTGGCCTCGACGGTAGTTGACCTATTCGGTCATCGCTGACTTTGGGCTACAGCGACAGCCAATCAGAAGCACTTGCGGCGTGTTGGCTTCGTTGGTTGCTGGGTGGTGGCGCCACGGCCGATCACGTCGAGAACGTTGAAGAGGAATCCACGGTGGCGGGCTGGGGCGGAGGGCTTCCGGTTGCTGTTCATGAGATCATCATCGTGATTTCTCGTCACGACGTGAAGGGTGCGAGCACCGAAGCTTGCGGGGTGTTGGCACCGATCGATGGGGTGGTGCTACCACCACGTCGCGGTCTCTGAAGTAGCAGCCCGCCGGGGTTTCAGCGATCGAAGTGGAGCGGGTGACGGGAATCGGACCCGCGTCATTTGCTTGGGAAGCAAATACTCTGCCATTGAGCTACACCCGCGTGCGTTGCTTTCGCAGCACGGGTGAACACTAGCGGCGAAGCTGATCTTGCCGCACCCTTCATTTGCCGGGGCCGCAGTCACTAGTGTGGCGCTGTGATCTTGTCAGACCGAACTTTGCGTGAAGAGATTGCGGCTCGCCGCATCGTGATCGAGCCACTCGACGAAAGGTGCATCCAGCCGTCGTCTATCGACGTGAAGGTCAGCAACCTGTTTCGAGTTTTTCGTAACCACACCGCTGGCATTATCGACGTCAAGCAAGACCTCGAAGATCTCACCGAGATGGTCAATGTGGATCCCGATGGCGTGTTCATGCTGCACCCTGGCGAGTTCGTGCTCGGCTCGACACTCGAGCGCATCACGGTGCCCGACGATCTCGTGGCGCGCATCGAAGGCAAGTCGTCGCTTGGTCGACTCGGTCTGCTCATTCACTCGACGGCCGGCTTTATCGATGCTGGTTTCGATGGCCACATCACCCTTGAGCTCAGCAATGTGGCCAGCCTGCCCATCACCATTTATCCGGGCATGAAGATCGGCCAGATCAGCTTTGTGCAGATGACCACGCCCGCCGACAACCCATATGGCAAAGGCGCCCGGGGCAGCAAGTATCAGGGCCAGCGCGGCCCAACGCCGAGCCGCTATTTCGAGAACTTCACCTGAGCAATCAGTCGCCGGCTACAGGAGCCTGCAGCGGAGCTTCGTTCTGCATGGCAGCGA
>JBAXHD010000022.1:0-39799 GCA_037139095.1 Actinomycetota bacterium | reverse complement strand
GGCTTGCTCGAAAACATCAACACGCCGAAGATGACCGCTACACCGATGACGTGCCACCACACACTGACGTCGCCGAGAATCTTCACCAATTTCACTCCGACAATGTTGAGCACGGCGTGCGCCAACAGCACCAAGATGTAGATGCCAAAGACCGTCAAAGCGGTGAGCTTGAAGGTGTCGTCGAACATGCGCACGAAGTAACCGATGAAGATTGCAAGCGCGTAGTCGACACTGGCGATAACACCGATCTGGCCGAGCAGGTTGAACCAGCCCGTAAACCAAGCCCACCGCGGGCCGTTCTTACGAGCGAGTTTCGCAGACCAGTAATACAGGCCGCCTGCGGTTGGATACGCGGAGCAGATCTCACCCATTGCCATGCCCACAAGAAGAGCGAAGAAGCCAACGACGACCCAGCCGACCATGATGACCCGTGGGCCGCCCGTGACCATGCCAAGCCAGTAGCTCGTCATGCCTCCGGCGAGAATCGAAATAATGGAGAAACTGATTGCAAAGTTGCTAAATCCACCAAGGCCGCGGCGTAACTCTTGCGCGTACCCCAGATTGTGTAGATGATCACGGTCGTGATCAATGTTGTCTGACATCTGACACACCTCCCTACTGCCGCCCCCGAGAACGGCTAGTAATGCAAGGTCTAACAGGCGCGATGCACGCGATTGTGCGACCCTTGCGAGCCTCGGGTCATCCCTGGTAATCGCTGGTGGTCGCTGGTCAGCTGCCGGCTACGTGCTCGACGTACCAATCGACGATGCGACTCGCATTGGGACGGCTCGTCAACACGTTGCGAGCTGTCTCGATACGGAGATCGGCGACATCAATGCCCTGCGCGCGCAACTCGTCGCCGCCCTTGCCGCTTGACCACCGCGCAATGATCGAGTCGTTTGCCTCTGGATGAAACTGCGTGGAGAAACTGCGGCCGAGCCGGAAGGCCTGGGGCGCCAATGGCGAATGCGCTAGTTCTTCGGCCCCGGGTGGCACCGTGAGAACGTCGTAATGCCACTGCATCCACGGGCCCGCAGCAATCGCATCGGGCAGCTTGCTCACAACGTTGTTGTGCCAACCGATCTCGGGTTCGGGGGCTCGAACGACCGTGCCACCAAGAGCGGCCGCCATCGACTGCGCTCCGAAACAGATGCCATACACCGGAACACCAAGAGCGTGCGCCGTTCGAATGAGCGTGAGTTCGGCTGCAACCTCGTCGGCGATGTGCGGCCAGTAGACACTCCAGTCGCTGCCGAGCAACACCACTTGATCGATGCCATCGAGCGTTGGCCATTCGTTGGGACGCTCGCGGTGACACTCGATAAACGAATAGCCGTGATGACGAAAACGTTCGCCTGTGTACCCGGGGTCGCAATCGTTCGAGTTGGCAAGAAGCAGCGCGCGCACCGTTGTACCGTAGGCGACATCATGGAACGCGTGCCGATTTCAACCGAGTCAATCGTTGCAGCACGGCACAAGGCCCGAGCCTTTGTGCAACACACGCCGGTCACAACATCTGCAGCGCTCAGCGCAATGTGCGGCGGCGACATCGTGCTCAAGGTCGAAAGTCTGCAACGCACGGGCTCGTTCAAGATCCGCGGCGCGCTCAACAAGTTGGCCGACCTTGGCGATGCAGCACTGAACGGTGTCACTGCGGGCAGCGCTGGCAACCACGCGCAAGCATTGGCGTTTGCGGCCAGAACCAGCAACGTTCCCTGCGAAATATTCGTGCCAGCTGGCGCCTCGATTGCGAAGGTGGCGGCGTGCCGCGGCTACGGCGCCACTGTGGTCGAGGGCGGCGATTCGCTCGACGATGCAGTCGCATCAGCTCGCGCCCGAGCTGCCGAAGCGAACATGGCGTTTTGTCATCCGTTCGACGATCTGTCGATCATCACCGGCCAAGCCACGCTCGGACTTGAGTTGCTCGAAGACATTGAGAACCTTCGTCAGGTGATCATTCCGCTCGGTGGCGGAGGTCTGGCTTCGGGAGTGGCTCTGGCGTTAAAGCAACAACTGCCGCAGGTGCGGGTGATTGGTGTTCAGGTCGATGCGTGCGCGCCGTATGTTCAGGGCTCAGCGCCGGCTGGTGCCGTGGTCACATTGGCCGACGGCATCGCGGTGAAGCGCCCGGGCGATATCACTCGTCCGCTCGTTGAAGAATGGCTCGACGAAATCGTTGTTGTCGACGAGAACTCGGTGGCCGACGCGATGATGCTGATGCTCGAACGCTCAAAGCTCGTGGTCGAAGGCGCTGGAGCGGTGGGCGTTTCGGCGTTGATGACCAAGCTGGTGAAACCAGCCAGGGACGGCATCACATGTGTGGTGCTCTCGGGCGGCAACGTCGATCTCGGAGTACTGCCCGGCCTTGTGCGCCGCCACGAAACGCGTGCTGGCCGACGCCTGATTGTGTTTGCTCGCATCAGCGATCGTCCCGGTGGCCTCGCGAGACTGCTGGCGTTGTTTGCCGAACGTGGCGCCAATCTGATCGAGGTAGAGCACGTGCGCGACGGAGTCGATTTACACGTTCGCGAAACCGGCGTTCAGGCCGTGCTCGAAGTGAAGGGCCGCGCTCACGCCGACGAGATACTCGCTGCTG
The DNA here is from genome assembly GCA_037139095.1 of Actinomycetota bacterium. GTDB lineage: Bacteria > Actinomycetota > Acidimicrobiia > Acidimicrobiales > Ilumatobacteraceae > WLMZ01. The sequence goes on along the minus strand of JBAXHD010000022.1, from coordinate 37,203 downwards.
CGCGCACCGCCGGTTACGAAGTTGCCGAGATCAGCAGTCGCTGACAGCAGAGCACATTGTCGCTTGGCAAGGCGCTGACGCGGCAGACTGACTCGGTGAGTGCACCGATCATCATCATCGTGGGCAGGCAGAGTTCTCAGGCCAAGGGAGTGCGTGCCGAGGCATACGCGTCGGGGCAGCGTTACTACCGGGCCGTCGAGCGCGCCGGGGGCATCCCGATGATGGTTCCGCCGATGCCCGAGTTGCTCGATGGTCGGCTCATCGATCTGATCGACCGGGTCGACGGCGTGGTCTTCCACGGTGGAGGCGACATTGATCCGCGCCGCTACGGCGACGCTGCTACGGCCGAGCAGCTGTACGGCATTGTGCACGAGCACGACGAAGTTGAGCTCACCGTAATGAGAGCCGCGATCGACCACGATCTTCCCGTTCTCGGCCTGTGCCGCGGGCTGCAAATTCTCAACGTGGCACTTGGCGGCACCTTGATACAGGACATCGGCAACCAAGATCACTGGTTGCAATATCACCCAGTATCGCTCGAGCCCGGCTGCCGTCTTGCCCAAGCGTTTGGCACGAACCGCCCGCAGCGTTGCCACAGCGTGCATCACCAAATTATCGGCACCGTTGGCAATGGTCTGCGCGTGGTTGGGCATGCCGACGATGGCACCCTTGAGGCGGTCGAGCTTGAATCGGCCACGTGGGTGGTTGCAACACAGTGGCATCCCGAAGACACTGCCCACGAGGACCCCGAGCAACAAAACGTGTTCGACGAACTCATTCGCCAAGCAGTGGCGGCACGAAGCCGCGGGTGATCAGCCGCCCGAAGCGGCGCTGGCCACGTTGACGACCGTGTTGCTGAGGCCAATGAACCAGCCTGGGTTGAAGCCCACGTACAACGTGAACGCAACGCAGAAGCCAATGGCGATTGCTGTGGACGCTGGCACTCGCACAGCCTCGCGAGCGTCGTCGCCCGCTTCTGGTTCGGCGAGCCACACGCTGATCAAAATGCGCAGATACAAGAACGCTGCGACGACCGCACAGACCATCGCCACGATTGCCAGTGCGTAACTGTGCTGCTCGGCTGCGGCTTGGATAACACCGAACTTAGCGATGAATCCCGACGTGAGCGGAACACCAGCCTGAGCCAACAAGAACACAGTAAGGGCCAGCGCCAACAGCGGCTTCTGACGCGCTAAACCACGGAACGAACCGAGGTCGGTAGCTGCATCGCCGGTGCGCCCGACAACCGACACGATGGCGAACGTGCCGATAACAAGCACGGCGTAGATCAACAGGTAGAGCATCGCGCCGGGCATACCGCGAGAGCTGGCTGATGAACCGCCAACATGGCCCGCAGCCTCAACACCGATGAGGATGAAACCGGCGTGGCTAATGGACGAATACGCAAGCATGCGCTTGACGTTGGTTTGCACCACTGCCGAAATGGAACCAATCGCCAAGGTGAGGATCGCGATGATCCACACCACCGGGCGCCAATCGTCTTTCCAGGTCGGCAACGCGATGACGAGCACGCGCAGCATTGCCGCGAACGCCGCCATCTTGCCCACGCTGGCCATGAATGCGGTGACCGGTGTTGGCGAGCCTTGGTAGACGTCGGGGGCCCAGAAGTGGAACGGCGCTGCCGCAACCTTGAACGAGAGTCCGACGAGCAACAACGCCACACCCACGAGCACCATCGAGTCGCTGCGATGCAACGACACGAAATCGAACGAAGCGATAATGCGGCTGAAGTTCGTGGAGCCGGTGCCGCCATAGATGAGCGCCACGCCGTACAAGAAGAAGGCCGACGAGAAGCCGCCAAGCACGAAGTACTTGATGCCGGCTTCTTGGCTCTCGGCCCGCTTGCGGTTACTGGCGGCTAAGACGTAGAACGAAATTGAGAGAGTCTCGAGACCGAGGAACAACACGATGAGGTCGTTCGACATGATCATCGTGATGCCGCCGATGACGGCCATGATGTACAGCCCGTAGATCTCGGGGCCGTCCATGCCTTCGCGGCGCACGAAGTCGTCGGTGATGAGCGAAACCAGAATCAGCGCCAAGCACACAACGATGATGCCAAACATTGAGAAGTGGTCATACGCCAACGCGTCGCCGATGATGAACCGCGGGCCCGTGTCGGAGATGCGGCCCCACTGCATGCAAACGACCACGATGGTGGCCACGGCAATGGCGATGGTGCTCAGCGAATAGAGGTGCTTTGGCCAAGCTGGTGTGAGCGCCGCTGCGACCAACAACAGAAGGCCACCGCCGAGCAAAATGAGCAACGGCGCAACAGCGAACCGGTCGATCGTGGGCGGAATAAACGGAATGGCGGCGAGGTTCACGGCTGTGCTTCCTGCGACGTAGAGACGGGCTGGGGTTCGACGTAACCGGTCTTGTCGCTGATGTGCGAGATCAATGCGTTCACGCTTGGCTGGATGCGGTCGAGCATCGGCTTGGGATACACACCACAGAACACGATGGCTGCAATAAACGGCAGCAGCAGCATGCCCTCTTTCCAATGCAGTTCGGCGAATGACTTGTTGTCTTCGTCGGGCTCACCGTGGAACACACGCTGGTACGCCCACAACAGGTAGAGGGCAGCGAGAATCACGCCCGACGCTGCGACCACGGTCCACCAACGAGCCGTGAGGAACGATCCAATGAGCACCAAGAACTCGCCGACGAAACCATTGAGCCCAGGCACGCCTATGGACGACAGCATCACGAGGGTGAAGGCTGCAGCGAATACAGGCGCCACGCTTTGGATGCCCTTGAGCGCCGAAATTTCGCGAGTGTGGCGACGCTCGTAGATCATGCCCACGAGCAAGAACAAGGCGCCGGTAGAAACACCGTGGTTAATCATCTGCAATACGCCACCGCTGATGGACTGCGAGGTCATTGCGAAGGTGCCCAACACGATGAACCCAAGGTGCGCAATCGACGAGTAGGCCACCAGGCGCTTGAGATCCTTTTGCATGGCGGCTGCAATAGCGCCATACAAGATTCCGATGACTGCAAGCGTGAGGAAGATGGCCCGGCTGTTGCGCGCTGCTTGCGGGAACAGATACAGACCGAACCGCAAGAAGCCGTAGGTTCCGAGTTTCAACATGACACCCGCAAGCACCACCGAGCCCGCAGTTGGTGCTTCGGTGTGGGCATCGGGAAGCCACGTGTGTAGCGGGAACATCGGCACCTTCACAGCGAAGGCAATCGCGAACGCGAAGAACAACCAACGAGCTGTAGACGCTGCAAAGTTCGAGTCACGGGCCAGTTCGACGAGGTCGAAGGTGACATGGCCGAGACTGTTCTTCGCCAACAGAACCGTTGCCGCAATGCCCACCAGCATGAACGCTGATCCGATCATCGTGTACAAGAAGAACTTGGTGGCGGCATAAACGCGCTTGCCGTGACCCCAGCCACCAATGAGGAAGTACATCGGCACAAGCACGATCTCAAAGAAGACGAAGAACAAGAACAGGTCGAGGCTCAGGAAGCTGCCCATGACGCCAGCTTCGAGCAGCAGCAGCCACGCGAGGTACGGCTTTTCGTCGTGATGTGGATCGACGCCGACAATGGCCAGAGGGAACAACACGCCGGTGAGCACCACTAAGAACAGCGAGATGCCATCGACACCGAGATGCCAGCTGATGCCCCACTTCGAAATCCACTCATGCTTGCTGACGAACTGAAAGCCAGCATCGGCGGTCTTAAACGAAGCCAACATCCACACGCTGATTGCGCCAGTGAACACGCTGAACAAGATTGCGACGAGCTTGATCCATTCGGGCCGACGCTTGCTCATCGAGGCAACAAGCACCGCGCCGAGCACGGGCACAAGCACCAGTGCTGTGAGCAATGGGAAGCCGGATGCGGCCACCCCTGCTTCGGCAAATGTGGCGGCGCTCATTGAGCCACCCCCCGGAAGACAAACCAGGCAATGACAGCGACGGCGCCAACACCGATGAGCGCTGCGTAGGTTCGCACCAAGCCGCTCTGGCCTTTGCGCACGATGCCCGCAACACCCTGCACCAACTTGCCCGTGCCGTTGACTGCACCGTCAATGATGTGCGAATCGAACCACGCCACAGCGTCGAAGCTCTTGCGACCGGGGCCACCCATCAGGGCAGAGACGCCCTTGTCGTAATACCACGCATTGGCCAGCAGGTTTGGCTCGATGGCTTTCACCTTCTTCTTCGAATACACCATGTAGGCCGCTGCAATTCCGATGAGGCCGATGGCCACTGCCACGCCGGCGAGGATCCACTTGATGTCTTCGGAGCCCGACTTCAGCGGTCGCTCGGCTGTTTCGATGACGGGCTCAAGCCACTTCTCGAGTCGCTTGGTTCCGCCGCTAAGCGGCAACTGAATTGCACCGCCCACGATGGAAAGGCCGGCGAGAACAACCAGTGGCAGCAACATCGTGACGGGACTCTCGTGAGGATGAATGTCGCCGTGAGCGCCGTTCTCTTCGGCGTGATCGTTCCACCGCGCCTTGCCGTAGAACACCATGATCACCTGACGGGTCATGTAGTACGCGGTCAGGAGCGCCGTGATGAGACCGACCACCCACAAGATGGGGCTCTTGTTCCAGGCGAACAACAGAATCTCGTCCTTCGACCAGAAGCCAGCAAACGGAGGCACACCGGCAATGGCCAACCAGCCAATGATGAACGTGAAACCGGTAATCGGCATCACCTTGCGCAAGGCACCCATGCGACGCATGTCTTGCTCATTGTTCATGCCGTGAATGACCGAACCCGAACCAAGGAACAACAGCGCCTTAAAGAATGCGTGTGTGACCATGTGGAAAATGGCCGCCACGTAGGCACCAGATCCGACCGCCAAGAACATGTAGCCGAGTTGGCTCACCGTGGAATAGGCGAGCACCTTTTTGATGTCGTTCTGAGCCACGGCCACCAGCGCTGCGTACAACGCAGTGGCGGCTCCAATGCCGGCCACAATCCACGGGGCCCAATGCCAAGCGGCGATTGCGAGCACCGGCGAGGTGCGCACCATCAGGTACACGCCGGCGGTCACCATCGTGGCTGCGTGGATGAGCGCCGACACCGGCGTGGGGCCTTCCATGGCGTCGGGAAGCCAGAGGTACAACGGCAGTTGCGCGCTCTTGCCAACGGCGCCAACAAACAGCATCAGCGCGATCATCGTGGCCGTGGACTGAGCGATGCCGCCATTACGGGCCGCTTCGTTGAGCGGGCCGTAGCTGAGCGTTCCGAGCGCTTGGAACGTGAAGAACATGGCGACCATGAAGCCCCAGTCGCCAACGCGGTTAGTGACGAATGCTTTCTTGCCAGCGGTGGCGGCCGACTCGCGGCTGTGCCAGAAGCTGATGAGCAGGTACGAGCAAGTGCCCACACCTTCCCAGCCGAGGAACGTGACCAACATGTTCTCGCCGAGCACCAACATGAGCATGCTGAACACGAACAAGTTGAGGTACAAGAAGAACTTGCTGAACTTGGGGTCACCGTGCATGTACCCGATGGAGTACAGGTGGATCAACGAACCAATGCCAGTAACGAACAGAGCCATCGTGATCGAGAGCGGATCAGCAAGGAAGGCAAGGTCAACCTTGAGGTTGCCAACCGGAATCCAGCTGAACAAGGTGTGCACGTGCGAGCGCTCGGCAGCGGTCTTCGAGAGCAGATCAATGAAGACGCCGACCGTAACCACGAACGCTGAAGCGGTCATCAGCGTGGCCACATAACCAGCGCGCGGCTCACCGAGCTTGCGGCCAAGCACCAACACAATGAGGAATCCTGCAAGCGGCAGGGCAGGGATCAACCAAACGAGGTCGAGCATGTCGATTAACCCTTCAACTCGGCGATGTCGTCGGCGGTAGCCGCAGGACGACGACGCAGGATCGACACGATGATGCCCAGACCCACAACGACTTCGGCGGCGGCAACCACCATCACAAAAAAGACCGTGGTCTGTCCGCCGATATCACCGAGCTTGCGAGCCAGCGCCACAAACGTGAGGTTGACGGCGTTGAGCATGAGCTCGATACACATGAACAGGACGAGTGGGTTGCGGCGAACCAAGACGCCCACGGCGCCGATAGCGAACAGCAGCGAGGCCAGCACCAAATACCACGTGGTGGTTGGCGATGCGATTGCGAGATGCATCACTTGCTCCCTGCAGACGTGTCGCTTGCCGAACTACTGCGCGGGCGGCGGGCCAAGAGCACCGTTCCAACTACCGCAATCACCAAGAGCACCGAGGTGAGTTCGAACGCGAACACATGGTTGCTGAACAAGTCGTTGGCCAACTGACGAATGTTTGAATCGTGGCCACCATCGCCCGATGCGATGTCGATGCCATGGCCGCGCACAACGAGCGAATCACGGCTGCGAACAATTGCGCCAGCAATCAACCCGAACAGGCCCAAGCCAACGATGGCCGCCAAGGGCCGCTGCACTTTGACAGGGTCGACGCGCAACGCCTCGGCCTTATCTACTCCGAGCAACATGATGACGAACAAGAACAACACCACGATGGCGCCGGCGTACACAACAACTTGAACGGCCGCCAAGAAATGAGCGTCTTGAGCAACGAACAGGACGGCCACGCCAAACAACGTGAGGATCAGGCTGAGCGCAGCGTGCACCGGATGCGACCTTACGATCACTCCAATGGCACCGACAAGAATCATCGCGGCGGCGCAGACAAAGACAAAAAGCTGCATCGTTACTTGTCCCTTGTTTCCTGCGCAGGCTCGGCAGCGCGAACACCGTGGCCGAGTTCGCCACTCCATCCGTCGATACCTTCGAAGTCGGCGTTGCCGCTGGGCGCTGTTGCTCGCATCCATCCACTGGTGAGCAGATCTTCGCCCTCGCGCCAGTCTTCCCAGGGCATGTGCTGAGGCTTGCCCTGGTCGTCGACGAGCAACTCGTTCTTTGTGTAGATCGCGTCTTGCCGATTGGTGAAGCTGAACTCGAACAACTTGGTTTCGGTGATGGCCTCAGTGGGGCACGCCTCGACGCACAGGTCGCAATGGATGCAACGCAGGTAGTTGATCTCGTACACGAACCCAAACCGCTCGCCTGGTGAGGTGGGGTTGATTGCGTCGTTATCGGCGCCGCGTACGTAGATGCACTTGGCAGGGCACACACCGGCGCAGAGTTCGCAGCCAATGCACTTCTCCATGCCGTCTTCATAACGATTCAGCACATGGCGACCATGAAGGCGTTCGGGCTTGGGTGCCTTCTCGTCGCCGACAAGTCCCTTGGCCACGCTCTTTTTGTTGACCCGCCCACCCGAATACTGCTTGGTGATGCGCTCTCCACCAAACAGACGATGCTGCTTGATGGTCACGAGGAATCCGTCGAGATATCCCATTAGAACATCGCCCCCTCTCGTTCACGATTCTTTGCACTGACTCGAGTGGCCGCCAGCAGCAGCAGTGCGCAAACCAACAGCACCACGATGGTGATGATGTTCACGGTCCACTTGTTCCAGTCGTTGTCGGTTGCTACGCGCTGCGCGGCGAGCAACATGAACCAACCGAGCGACGCAGGGATGAGCAATTTCCATCCGAGGTTCATCAACTGGTCATAACGCAGGCGTGGCAACGTAGCCCGGAACCACACGTAGATGTACAAGAACACGAGCAGCTTGGCGATGAACCAGACCGTGCCGTTCATGAAGCCGAGGTGCAGATCGCCGCTGAAATGCACGGCGCCCAGATCGAACTTCACAGGCTGCGGGCCACCAAAGAACATCGTGACAATGACGCCGCTCATCGTGACCGTGTTCATGAACTCGGCCAGGTAGAACAACGCGAAACGCAACGACGAGTACTCGGTGTTGAAGCCACCGACGAGTTCTTGTTCGGCCTCGACGAGGTCGAATGGTGGTCGGTTCAGTTCGGCGGTAGCTGCGACCATAAAGATGACGAACGGCACCACTCCAGTGGCGATCACGTGCCAGCGACCGAGGCTGCTTTGCGACGTAACGATGCCGTTGGTGCTCAGCGTGCCCGCCACCAACATCACGGCGGCGAGGCTCAGGCCCAAGGCCGCTTCGTACGAAACCATCTGCGCCGAGGCACGCACCGAGCCGAGCAACGGATACTTCGAACCCGACGACCAACCGGCGAGCATGATGCCGTACACCCCAATGCTGCTGATCGCGAGCAAGAGCAACACGCCTACTGGCGGATCGGCCAACTGCACAAACGTGCGATGTCCGAACATGGTGACGGCGCCGTTCTTGCCGTTACTGAAGTCGCCGCCGAGCGGAATGATCGACCACACCAAGAAGGCCGGAACGAACGCAAGGAACGGCGCAAGACGGAACACGAAACGGTCGGCGCGGTCGGGCAACAGATCTTCTTTGAAGAAGAGCTTGATGCCATCGGCAAGGGTCTGCAGGATGCCGAACGGACCAGCCTTGTTGGGGCCGATTCGGTTCTGCATGCCCGAGATGATCTTGCGCTCGAACCACACCATGAACATCGTGGCCACAAGGCCAACGACGAACACGATGACCACTTTGAGCACCACGATGAAGAATGCCGACGGCGTGAGGCCTTCGAGAAGATTGTCGATTGCGAACATCACAGGCTCTCAATCCGAACGTCGGTGACAGCGGCGGATGCATCGATAAGTTCGCCGATGTTCGCGCCCGACTGGTTGAACGGCACCCACGCTGTTCCGCGCTGCACCGAATCGTCGGTTGCCAGTGACAGCACGATTGTTGCCTTTGGCGTAGACACCTTGACATCGGCACCAATGGCGGAGCCAATGCGAGCGATGTCGAGCGTATGCACAAACACTGCGCCGCCAGGTGCAAGCTTGGCCAACGAAGGCGAATGAGCCGTGCCAACGGCTTGGTCATACAGCTTGCGGCTCACAACGAGGCGGAAGTTGTATGAGTTGCGATCGCCCAGCACAACTGTGGGAGTTGCGATTGGGTCGAACGATGCCACACCGGCCAGCACACCATTGGCTGCCGTAGCGAGTGCTTCAGCCGTGACCTCTTCGAAGCCATCGACCGCCGCTGCAATTGCGGCGGTGACATCGTCGACCGAGCCGAAGCCAAGATCGGTGCCGAGCAGTTGCGCCAACTCGGCGGCAACCATCCAGTCGGGGCGCGATGTGCCAGTGACGGTGACCTTGTGAGCCAGCGTGGTGACACGGCCTTCGATGTTGGTGGTGGTTCCTGCCTTCTCGGCATACGCAGCAGCCGGGAAGACAACATCGGCGAGTCGCGACGAGTCGGTGATGAACGTGTCGACCGCAATGATGCGCCGGGCTCCAGCGAGTGCGCGACGGGCCAGATCGGCATCGGGCACGTCGGCAATGGGATCGGCGCCAAGCAAGATGAGGCACTCGATCTTGCCAGCGGCGGCTGCATTGAGAATGCCTGTGCTGTCGAGGCCGCCATTGCCGCGACGCATACCGACGCTGATTGCGCCAACCACGTTGCCACGCCGAAGCGCTGGCAACACCGTTGCTTCGGGCAGCGCAGCCGACAGAGCGAGCAACGCTGCTGTGGTGCCTGCTGCAGATTCGGCGAGGTTTGCCCGGCCGGCCACGATGACCACTTCGCCCTTGGCTAACTGTGCGGCGATTTCGGGCTGAGCAAGCGTGGCAGACACTGCATCGGCCTGCGTGCCGGGTTCGTAGAACACCGTGCGCCATGCATAGCGAGTGAGACCCGAGGCCTTGGGAGCGAACTCAATGATGCGGCTGCGGTTCTTCACGGCGGCATCGCGCAAGCGCAGATACAACACCGGCAGTTCTTCTTTGAGGTCGGGGGCCAACAAGATGATGGTGGCTGCCGACGACGCCTGATCGATGGTGGCACGGTTCATGCCGAGCACTCCCACCGGCAAACCGTCGCCCAACTGCGCCGACACATTGGGGGTGCCGATCACATCATGAGCCAAACGGGCCCAAGCGAACGCGTCTTCGTTGCTGCCACGTGCGCCACCGAGCACCGCAACGCTGTTTGCGCCGCCGGCGGCAATGGCATCAGTGATCATCCGCACTGCGGCTGCAGTCGCTGCGTTCCACGAAGTTGACTCGTGGCCATTCGCTGTGCGCACCAGTGGCGTCGTCAAACGGTCGTCGCTCTTAACACCCTCGAAGCTGAAGCGACCCTTGTCGCACAGCCAGCCCCAGTTCACAGGATCGGAGTCGACGCCTTGGTACCGCAGCAGTTCGTCGCGGCTGGACTGCACTGCGGTGCGACAGCCGACCGAGCACGTGGTGCATGTGCTCTCGGCTTCTTGCAGGTCCCAGGGGCGAGCCTTGAACCGGTAGGGCTTTGCAGTGAGCGCGCCAACCGGACAGATCTGCACGGTGTTGCCGCTGAAGTAACTCGAGAACGGCTCGTCGGGGAACGTGGTTACCTGAGTGGTATTGCCGCGGCTCGTGAAGTGAATGAGCGCATCGCCAGCGACCTCGTCGGCAAATCGGGTGCAGCGATCGCACAGAATGCAGCGCTCGCGATCGAGCAACACCAACTCGCTAATCACGATGGGCTTTTCGTAGTGACGCTTCTCTTCGATGTAGCGACTCTCGCCCGGGCCATGGCTGAACGACTGATCCTGCAATGGGCACTCGCCGCCCTTGTCGCACACTGGGCAATCGAGTGGGTGGTTCGCGAGCAGCAACTCGATAATGCCCTCTTGGGCAGCCTTCGATGCCGGTGACTCGGTGTCAACCACCATGCCGGGAGCCACTGGAAACATGCACGATGGCATGAGCTGTGGGCCGCGGCCCGTATCGACCTCGACGAGGCACATGCGGCACATGCCCACCGAGCTCATCCGATCGTGGTAGCAAAAGTGAGGAATGTAGGCGCCAGCATTTTCGGCGGCCTTGATGATGAGATCGCCCTTGCGAGCAGTGAACTGCTTGCCGTTGATGGTGACGCTCACTGCGTTGGGATCGACAACTACCTCGGCTGCCTCAACCTCGTTCGATTCTGTGGTGGTCACAGCGCGGCCTCAGTTTCGGACACCGAAAGAGCGGTTACGGGGATGAAGGTTCGCTTCACGAGTTTGGCCTCGAATTCGTCACGGAACAGAGTGAGTGCCGAATGCACCGGCGTGTAGGCCGATGGCCCAACAAAACAGATGGTGGTCATCTTGTAGGGGAACGGAACCGCGGCCAGGCCGAGTCGTTCGCTTGAAGCGTGCGGGAAGTCGCCGGGGCAAATGGTGCCACCAACTTCGAGCAACTGATCAAGGTCACGCTGCGTGCCCTGGCCCGCAACGACACGATCAAGAATGCGCATGAGCCACGTACCGCCCTCGCGACATGGCGTGCACTTGCCGCACGACTCGTGCGCATAAAAGCGAGTGAGGGTGAGCGCTGCATTCGGGATGTCGGTGGTCTCATCCATCACCATCACTGCGCCCGAGCCAGCCATTGAGCCAGCGGCGCCGATGAGACGACCCTCGAACGGAAGGTCGAGTTGATCGGGCAAGAACCATGGCGCTGATCCGCCGCCGGGCACGAACGCTTTGAGTTCGTTGTTGTCGCGGATACCGCCGCAGAACTCTTCGCCGTAGAGCAGATCGCGAAATGTGGTGGTGCCGTTGATGATTTCGTAGACACCGGGACGCTTCACGTGACCCGACACCGCCACCATGCGCGTGCCTGGCGACGTTGCGCTACCGATTTCGGTGTAGGCGGCAGAACCGTTACGCATCAGCCACGGCAAGTTGGCCATCGTCTCAACGTTGTTCACGATGGTGGGCTTGCCATACAGACCAATGGCTGCTGGGAAGAACGGAGGCTTCAGACGCGGCATGCCGCGGTTACCTTCGAGGCTTTCGATGAGCGCTGTTTCTTCGCCCACCACATACGCGCCAGCACCCCAGTGCAACACGATGTCGAGCGAGAAGTCGGAGCCGAGAATGTTGCGACCCACATAGCCAGCCGCGTACGCCTCGTTGAGAGCAGCAGCAACGCGTTCTTGAGCCAACGCCATTTCGCCACGAATATAGAGGAAGCACTGTGACAAGCCCGCCGCGTAACACGCGATGAGGCAGCCCTCGATGAGTTGGTGCGGATCGCGCTCCATCAGCAAACGATCCTTGTAGGTGCCCGGTTCGCTTTCGTCGCCGTTGACAACGAGATAGCGCGGCCACACGCCTGCGGGAGTGAGCCCCCACTTGGTGCCTGCCGGGAAGCCAGCGCCGCCGCGGCCCAACACGGTGGCAGCCTTTACTTCGTCGTGTACTTCGGTTGCGCTACGCGAAAGCGCTGCACGCAAACCTGCATAACCATCGGTAGCGAGGGCGCGCTCGAGGGTGTACGAATCTTCGTACTGGAACCGCGAGGTGACGATCTGAGGGCGATCGCCGGCAACAAAGCCGGGAGCGTGCGAGTAGGTGGTGCCGATCATTTCGGCGCCTCGGCAACGGTCATCCAAGCAGGAGCACTGGACGCGTCTTCGGGTGGCACAGCACCAACGCCGCGATCGGCAGGAATGTGCTGACGCACGCGGGCCACGGTGCCGTGCGCCGGTATCTCAGAGTTGAGGCGGCCAGCAGCGAGATCGTCGATGAGTGCATCGAATGTCTCTGGGGTGACTCGAAAGCGATAGCGGTAGTTCACTTGCAACGTGGGCGCCTCGGTGCATGCTGCCTGACACTCGGCGTGCTCGAGCGTGAACATGCCGTCAGGGGTGGTGCTGCCCGCTTTGATGCCCAAGCGATGCTCGGCGTGATGCATCAGTTCTTCGCCGCCCATCAAGGCGCACGACATGGTGCGGCAGATGTTGACCAAGTACTTGCCCACGGGCTCGAACTTGAACATCTCATAGAACGTGGCGGTGCCCAGCACTTCGGCCGACGTGGCACCAACGAGCTCGCCTATGTGACGAATGGCGTCGTTGGTCACATAGCCATCTTGCTGTTGAGCAAGATGCAGCAACGGAATCGTTGCCGAGCGGGGCCGCGGGTAGCGCGAGATGATCTCGTGCGCGACGCGGACATTGTCTTCGGTGAGACGGCTCATCGATCGACCTCTCCGAGCACGGGATCAACGCTCGAAATAATGGCGACAGCATCGGCCACCAGACAGTTACGCATCATGTGAGGCAGGGTCTGAATGTTCACGAACGAAGGCGCGCGAACATGCATGCGGTATGGCTTGGCCGAGCCATCGCTGGCGATGTAGCAACCAATTTCGCCACGTGGACTTTCGATTGCCACGTACACCTCGCCCTCGGGAACCTTGAATCCCTCGGTGAAGATCTTGAAGTGGTGAATCAACGCCTCCATCGACTCGTCGATGCGAGCGCGCGGTGGTGGAGTGACCTTCTTGTTCTGGATGCGATAGTCGCCCGACGGCATGCGATCGAGAATCTGGCGCACGATCTTCATCGACTCGCGGATTTCGTTGAGACGAATAGCAAAGCGATCGAAACAGTCGCCGTAGGTGCCGACAATGACGTCGAACTCGACCTCGTCGTAACGCAAGTACGGCATATCGCGACGAAGGTCCCAGGCCAATCCGGTGCTGCGCAGAATTGGGCCAGTACTGCCCAGCGCCATCGCCTCTTGCGGGGTGATCACGCCCACGCCCTGTAAGCGATCGCGCCAGATCGGCTGACCGGTCATCAACACGTCATATTCGGCGAGACGTGGGGGCAGCATGTCAAGGATGGCCAAGACGTCGTCGCGCCAGCCAGCAGGAAGGTCGGCGGCGAGGCCGCCAGGTCGGATGAAGTTGTGGTTCATCCGCAAGCCGGTGACCTTTTGGAAGAAGCGCAACACTTCTTCGCGCTCGCGCCATCCGTAGAGCATCATGCTCACGGCACCGAGGTCCATGCCGTTAGTAGCCATGAACAACAGGTGGCTGCTCATACGGTTCAGTTCGCTGAGCAACATGCGCATCCAGACGGCGCGCTCGGGGATGTCGCCGTCGATACCGAGCAACTTCTCGACAGCCAACGAGAACACCAGCTCGTTGTTCAGCGGGCTCACGTAATCCATGCGCGTGACGTTGGTGCCACCTTGCATGTAGGTCAGCGTCTCGCCGGTCTTTTCCATGCCGGTGTGCAGGTAGCCGATGATCGGCTTGCAACGAAGCACGGTCTCGCCCTGCAACTCGAGCATGAGGCGCAACACACCGTGAGTGCTCGGGTGCTGAGGACCCATGTTGATGATCATGGTTTGGTCATCGTGGTATTCGTTGGGGCCTGTGCCTGCTGCGTACTTGGCAGCGTCGGCCTCGCTCATACGCAACACCGCTCCGACTTCGCGAAGCAGTTCTTTGGCGCTGAGTTCACTTCGTGGGCGCAGTTCTTGTGCGCCTTCGCCGGTCTGCTGCAGCAAGCCCGCCTGAGTTTCGTCGATCACTGCCACGCGCTGGTCTCCTCGGCTCGCGGTGCGTTCTGCGCATAGTCAGCGCTGAACTGCACCGGGATGACACCGACTTCGTAATCCTTACGAAGTGGGTGACCATCCCAATCCTCGGGCATCAAGATGCGCGTTGGATCGGGATGATTGACGAACGAAATACCAAACATGTCGTAGGCCTCGCGCTCCATGGCTTCGGTGCCAGGATGCAGATCGAACAATGTTGGACACGTGGCGTCGTCGGCTGGAATCTGCACTCGCACGCGCAGTCGGCGGCGGTGCTCGATGTCGAGCAGGTTCACGACAACCTCAAACCGTTCGGGAGTAATGCCTTCTGGCAACGAGCGCCCTGGATGGGTGAGGTAATCGACACCACACAGATCGACGGCCATCACATAGCCATCGTTGGCGAGTTGCTTGATCAAGGCGACGTAGCTGGCCCGAGCGACATGAACCACCGACTGACCCAAACTGTCGGTCAGCGGATGCCCGTGCAACGTGGGTGCTGGTTCAGCGAGAGGTGACGTGTCAGCGGTGGCCTCGGAGGCGGGGGTGTTGCTCATCGGTCACCGATTTCCCAAGAGCACTGGAGTTGGCTCGACAGCGGCGGCAATTTCAGTGATGTGCACGTTGGCGCCAGCGCCAGTTTGCGCACGGCGCTTCATGATCTCGCCGTCTTCGATGAGTTGATGCAACGTTTCGATCGCATGGATCAGCGTCTCAGGGGTTGGTGGACAACCTGGTGCATACACATCGACGGGCACGATCTGGTCGACACCTTGCACGATGGCGTAGTTGTTGAACATGCCGCCGCTGCTGGCGCACACGCCCATGCTGATGACCCACTTGGG
This sequence comes from Actinomycetota bacterium, assembly GCA_037139095.1. Lineage (GTDB taxonomy): Bacteria > Actinomycetota > Acidimicrobiia > Acidimicrobiales > Ilumatobacteraceae > WLMZ01. The sequence goes on along the minus strand of JBAXHD010000022.1, from coordinate 22,005 downwards.
TTCCATCATCTGGTCGTACACCTGGCGCATGACAGGCGCCATCTTCTGGCTCACGCGGCCGGCCACGATCATGATGTCGGCCTGCCGCGGGCTGGCACGAAACACTTCCATGCCGAAGCGGCTGAGGTCGTAATGCGAGCCGCCTGAACCCATCATCTCGATGGCGCAACAGGCGAGACCGAAGGTGGCGCCCCAGCTGCTGCGGCTGCGAGCCCACTTCACCAAATCTTCGATGCGACCGGTGAGGGCGTTGTGTCCAATACCACCAAGGCCATCGTCGAGTACGTCGTTTACGAGTCCCATGATCAGGCTGCCTTTTCGTCGATTCGGCCTTCGGTACCAACTCGGCGGATGGTGCTGCTCAGCGTGCGGTCGGCTGAAACAGCGCTATCAAGCGCCTTGTACTTCTGCAGCGGACCCCAGTCGAGCGCGCCACGTGCAACGACGTACACGAACGCTACGAAGAACACCCCACTAAAGGCGATCATTTCCCAGAACCCAAACGAACCGAGCTCGCGGCGCGACACAGAGTAGGGATAAATGAAGATGATCTCGATGTCGAACATTACGAACAACATGGCCACAATGTAGAAGCTCACTGGAAAGCGCTCGGGCAATTCGCGGCCCGGCACAATGCCGCATTCGTAGGGTGCTTGCTTAGCCGCCGATGGACGGCGAGGGGCCAGCAGCCGTGAGGCCACAAAGCTGACCGCGCCGAACAAAATCGCCACGACCATCAGCGCGATCACAGGCAGGTACTGGCCCATGAGCTAGCTCTTCGCCGGCACAGCGAGACCGCCAGCGCGGTTCACGAGTACCCGTTTGTCGCGGATGTGTAGCAAGTAGCAACAGGCGAAGAACACAAGCGCCGAGCCGAAGGCAATAATTGCCGCCGGCACTCGCTTGTTGCCAAGGTCGCGGATCATGTACACGTAGCGGTGGGGCTGCGAGGAGTCGAGTTCGGCTCGAGCAGGCGCTCGCCCTGGCTCGGTTCGCTGAGGAAGCAACGGCGCGACCTCGACCAAGATCCAGTGTGGCTTGTGGATGAACGCAATGAAGTCGATCGACTCACCGATCTTCGGATAGCGCGCGCCACCCTTGTCGAACACGCTGACAACTTTGTACTGACCAGCCTTCAGGGTGCCATCTTCTTCGGTGACGACGCCGCCCGCCGACGCCGACTGACCGTAGCTCGAGTCGGACTCACCTAATTGGTGCCAGCCATTGCTCAGCAATGATTTCTGCACCGCCGCCGCCTGATCAGTGAACGGCGCATCGACGGCAACATCGACTGGTGCTTTGACGACCCCGGCAGCGAACAGCGACGCTGGCTGCAACAGAATCGAGTTGTTGCGCACCGGCTGCCACGATGGCTCGGCGCCCTTGAGGCCAATGCCGAAGGACCACCACACCAGTGTCATCAACAACATCCAACCGCTGAGGCCGGCGAGTGCAAGCAAGAAGCCCAAGCGTGCACCAACGTTGGTGCCGAGCAGCATGAAGGCAGAGCCGCACAGCGTGCTGACAGCGATGATGATGATGAGAATGCCGCGAATCTGCGGCTCCCAGTTGATTGCGAGTAGGGCATGCATCAGAGGCTCCGCTCGTACTCGACGATGGCTTTGATCTGTTGATCAGTGAGCAAGTTGCCAAAGGCCGGCATACGGCCGCTGCCTTGTCCTTGCAAACCGTATTTCTTGCCCAACTCGGATCCCTTCTTAATGAAGTCGATCTGGTCGGCTTCGCTGGGGAAGTGTGAGTTTGCGGCGCCACCGGTGAGGTTTGGACCCAAGCCACCTTGACCAGTCTGGCCAGGATCGCCGTAGCTCCAGCCCTGTGTGTGGCAACGTGCGCACGAATAGGCACCGCTGTTGGTGTCGAGGTTAAACAGCGCCTCGCCATACGACTTGTAGGTGCCGTCGGCGACGAGCTTGTTTGCTGAGTCGGTGATGGCTTGCTGCTGCGCCGTCTCCAGCGTGCCGGTTGGGCAGATACGGACGTCTTTCTCGTTTGCTGCACAACCACTACGTGGCAACTGAATCGACTTCAGGTAAGCAATGAGGTTGTCGATCTGCTGCGAGTTCATTGGTCCACCACCTGCGAGTCCCCACGGAGACATCGGCGAGAAGGGGCGGCCATACACGAGAATGAATCGAACTTCTTCCTCGCTGAAGCGATAGAACACCGTGTTCAACGCTGGCGCCCGCCAACTGACGGCCTTGACCTCGTTGGTCTTGGGATCGGTGATTGCATACGCCGCCACGCCACCAGTAGCGGTCATGCCGCCGTGGCAACCGGCGCAGTTGAAGCCGCCCTTGGCAGTGGGCTGGAACAGTTCGCGTCCCCAGCCGGTGGCACGCTCGACCGAGTAGGCCTTGGCGCCAACCAAGCGTGAGGGCTCGAGCACCCAGTACAGCGGCAGGCCGACAACGCTGACCACAAGGAACAGCAACCCGATGAACTGAACCCGCTCAAGACGGCGTCCTTCGAGGATCTCATCGTCGTAGTACTGCTTGCGGTTTGCTGCAAGCTCAATCTCAGAACCGAGTTCGGGACGTGCCGACTTGCGGTTCGCCACTGCGTAGAGCACGTAGCCCGCCAGGATGACGAACAAGATGATGTAGGCAATGTTGGTGGTGGTACTCGCAAACATGAATGAATTCACTCCCCGCCCGTAATGCAGTGCGGGCCTTCGGCTTCTTGACCCGTGGTATTTGTTCCGATGGCCGGACCCGGAAGGGCCGCACCACCCAATGTGTCGATGGTGACGTCGCCTGTGCCGCTCACTGAAACAAGGAAGCGATCCATACCACGTGGCGCAGGACCGGCCTTCTTCTCGCCAACGCGGTTGTACTGGCTACCGTGACATGGGCATTCAAACCATTGTGAGCTCTTGCACTCAGGAACTCGGCAACCGAGGTGAGGACACTTCTGGTACAGCGCCACGAGACCAGCTTCCATGCCTGGCAACAGCAGCGAGTTGTAAATCTTCTTCGCCTTTGGCACTGCGTCGGCGGGGTACGCCGTGATCCACGTGCGAGCCTCGGGCAGGTAGAAGAAGCCGTTATTCAGACGAATGTTCAACAAGATGTCGTCGAGCTTGCCGGCGCCAACCTTGCCACCAAAGCCGCCCCCCGAACCGGTTGGCCACAAGAAGGCAACGAATCCGGCCGCCGCAAAGCCGCCGAGGCCGAGGCCCATCAGGCCGAGGTACGCACGGTTAAAGAACTTGCGGCGCGAAACGCCAATGGCCTCGAGGTCGGGCTCAACCCATGGCGACGGCAGCAGGGTGTCGGCCTTCACCACGGAGGCAGACCGGCTTGCAGTAGCTGCAGCCTCAAGGTCGCGACCGGTGGCTGATTTCTTTGAACCGCTTGCGGCTGGCTGATCACGTCGACGTGTTTCGCGCGACAACGCTCCCGCGCCGCGCACATCGGTGCGACGCGCGGCAGTGAGGAACATCACCGCCGCAAGCACGATTACTACTGCAATCGCGATTCCAATTACTGCTCCAGAGTTCAACTCAGGACCTCACAATTCGAAGAAGATGCCGTCACGCCACGGAAGCGTGAAGTTGAATCCAGGACCACGGAAGAACGAACCGATGATGACCAACACGGCCCACATCATCAAGAACACGGTCATCAGCGATGTCGCAAACTTGCGATCCTCGGGTTTGATCGATGGGTTCTTATCGATGTACGGCGACAAGATCAGCACGATGAGACCAACGCCAGGAACCGTCACACCGGCCACCATGGGGTGGAACATCGTGAGCAGTTCTTGCAGGCCGAGGAAGTACCACGGCGCCTTCGAAGGGTTCGGGGTCTTGTTGATGTTGGCGTACTGCAGCAACGGAGCGTTGACGAAGATGCTGAAGACGAACGTAAAGGCGGTGCATGCCAACGCAGCCACAAACTCGGCTGCGAGCAAGTGCGGCCATGTGTGCACTTTGTCTACTGGCGAGGCTTTGACCTCTTGGATCGAGCCGCTCTTGACCACGGTGAGCAGACGCTGAGTGTGACCCCCGGGGCCAGCGCCAACAGGCAAACCAGCGCTTGCCGCCGGAGCGGCAACGACGGCAGCGACCTTGTCGGCCACAGCAACAGCGCCGCCGCCTGTATCGCCTTCGGTCTTCGATTTTGCAGACTTGCTGCGCTCAAGCAGATGCGCGGGAATACGCGGATCTGACGCAGGGGCTTCGGCGCTCGGCGCAGCAGCCGCTGGTGCGGCCTCTTCGGCGGCCTTATCGCGAGCGGCTTGCGCTCGCTTGAGCAGGTGCTCTGGGATTTCAGTCATGACTCAACACCCTTCGATCACAATGGCCAATCACAGCGGACCCGAAATGCCGCCGTCTTTACGGACACGCCAGAAGTGGATGGCCATAAAGATGACAATGATGAACGGGAAGAACAGCACGTGAAGCACGTACCAACGCAGCAACGTCTCGGGGCCGATTTCGGCCCCGCCAAGTAAGACGAATCTCACCTGCGATCCGAGCACCGGCGTGTACCCCATCATGTTGGTACCCACCGTCACCGCCCACAGCGCCAACTGGTCCCATGGGAGCAGGTAGCCGGTGAACGACAACATCAAGGTGAGCACCAGCAAGATGATGCCGATCACCCAGTTGAACTCACGAGGAGCCTTGTAGGCGCCGTGGTAAAACACGCGAGCCATGTGCAAGAAGACGCTGAGCACCATGAGGTGCGCGCCCCATCGGTGCATGTTTCGCACAAGTAACCCGAAGGCCACCGAGGTCTGCAAGTGGTTGATGTCGTTCCATGCCTGTGTTGCTTCTGGTCGGTAGAAGAACATCAAGAAGATGCCAGTGACCGTGAGCAGAATGAACAAGAAGAAGCTGAGGCCGCCAAGGCACAGGGTGTAGCTCACCTTCACTGCGTGACGCTTCACCTTCACTGGGTGCAGGTGATACAGCACCGAGTTCATGATGACGTAACTGCGGTTACGTGGGCTATCGGTGTAGCCCTTACGGAAGATGCTGCCAGGACGGAAAATGCTGTTCCATGCCTGACTGCCTTGTACCGATCCGTTGACCTTGGTGACGCGATCTTTCAGCGTCGGTCGTGGATTCTCATCGAGGATATTGGCCATGATCTGTGGTCTCCTCTACAGCCGCAAGCCGTAGGCGTAGCCGTGATTGTTCGTACGTGTATGCGTGTCGCCGGTGGCTCCTGCCGTGCCGACTTTGCCCAAAATGATGACTCCGGTTGGGCAGCGATCGACGCAGAGTGCGCAACGGGTGCACACATCGTCGTCGATGATGAACAGCACATTGTCTGCTGGGTCGTTACCCGGAAGTTCTGTGCCGGTTGCTTCAGCGATGGCCTCAGGGGCCACCATGTGAATGCATTTCCAAGGGCAGATATCGACGCAGCCTTCGCACATGATGCACTCGGTCTGATCGATATGAATGAACTGCTTGGGCTTCACCGCCTTGCTGAGATAGTCGGCATCAACCTCGACGAGTTGATACTCAGATGACCACAGCGGCATCGGTGGATTGGCGTCGGTACGTGCCATGAGCTCAGGCCTTCTTCACCAGTGGGCGACCATAGGTGCTGGTCTCAAGTTCAGTGCTGGCGGTCTTCTTGCCGCGATTTTGCCACCAGATCCAAATCCAGATCTGAAGGCCGAAGAAGATCAAGTGAATGACGACAACGATGATGTCGCGAATTTCTTGGTACGAGACCGTGAACGGGAAGTGCCCGCCGTAGACCTTGGCCTTCAAGATGTCGAACGGACCGAAGAGCAGTTTCTGCTTGTTCCACTTGAGGTTCTTGTCGGCGTGCTGAATCCAGCGGTCGGGAACAACGCCGTAGGCGATGAACATAACCGTGAGCGCGTAGACGGCAGCGATCATGGACTCACCCCATGTGAAGGGCGTGCCGATGGGTCGTCGTTTGCCATACGGGATGACAGCGAGCGTGAGCACCAGTGTCAGCGCAAACGAAAAGAGAAACGCTTGGTTGACGCCAGGCCATGTGGAGATGTCGATTGCGAGGAGCAACGTGACGTCGCCTTTCCGTTTTTGGGCGTGTTGAAACTGAACGCGAACTTGTAGTTGTGAAACTACGCACGAACTGTAGTCGCGCGCACCACCGCAACTTCCAGTTTGAGGACAACTGATTTCGCGATTGGCACTGCTTGGCTACAGGTTTACCACGCGCACCCCCACTGACAGCATGGTTGTGAATTAGTGCAAGAAAGTTCGTGGCCGATGCACCGAGACTTATCGCAGCAATTCTCGTTTCGAGCGCGCCGCGCTCTACAGTGGCGGGTCGTAGTAAACCTTGAGTCGTACGTGTCTCGCACAGACGCTGCGAAAGGAATCCAGTGACTGAAATTCCCGAGCATCTCCTGAAGCGCTCCAAAGAGCGCCGATCAGCCGAAGGCGACAGCACGACTGCTGCCGCGACCCCTGCCACTGTCGCTGCAGCAACCCCCGCTGTCGCCGCAGCCGCGAGTGCTCCGGCCAAGTCTGCGCCAGCGGCACCGCCGGCCGCTCGACCCGACCCAGCGTTCATCGCGGCAGCCAAGACTCGCAAGAAGATTCCGTTTTGGGCAATGGCCACTCTGAGCCTGCTCCCCATCTGGGGCTTCATGTACGTGCAGGGTCTCAAGCCACAAGCCCACAAGGCCACGGGCGCAATTGCCGACGGCGTCGTTGTGTACTCGGGCTGCGCGTCGTGTCACGGTGCCGCCGGTGGCGGCGGCGTCGGTCGCCAGTTCTCAGGCGGCGCGCTGCTCAAGACCTTCCCCCACATCGAAGATCAGCTGAACCTCGTCTACACCGGTAGCCAGGCCTACAAAGACACCGGGGTTGGCCCCTACGGCGACGCCTCGCTGGGTCACCTTGGCTACAACGGAAACTACATGCCAATGCAGGGCACCAAGGGCGGCGGCGCATTGACCGAAGCTCAGATCTTGGCCGTTGTTTGTCACGAGCGCTATGACCTCGCCGGCGCCGATCCAACCAGCACGCAGTGGGCTGCCGAGTACAACCTGTGGTGTAGCCCCAGTGCGAAGATTTATGCAGCCATCAAGGGCGGCTCCGCCAACTTCGACAATGTCGACACGGTGTTCAAGGCCGACAAAGTTCTGCACGTGGGCACCGTTCCCCGCCCAGGCACACCAGCCGGCAAGTAGTCGCTATGCGGCCTGGCACAGGTTGGGCCGGTCATGACCGAGTCTGACCACGCGTGCGAGGTGCTTGTGGTCGGCGGCGGCCCATCGGGCGCTGCTGCTGCGTACTGGCTCGCCAAACGTGGCCACTCGGTCACCATTGTCGAGAAGAGCAGCTTTCCGCGAGACAAAACCTGCGGCGATGCCCTCACCCCACGTGGGGTGAAGCAACTCGTCGATATGGGATTGTCAACAACGCTGACCACGTTCCATCAGGTAAACGGTCTGCGTCTTGTGGCGAGCGACCGCGAACTCGAAGTGCCATGGCCTTCGCACGCCATCTACCCCGACCACGGATTCGTCGTGCGTCGTAACGAACTCGACGGCATCGTCGCCGCCAACGCCGTCGCGGCGGGCGCCACGTTGATTCAGGGTTGCGAGGCGCTGACCCCAATCGTCGAACGTGGTTTTGTTCGCGGTGCGATGGTGCAAGCCGAGGGCGGCGAACCCTACGAGTTGCACGCCAAGTATGTAGTGGTTGCCGACGGCGCCGACAGTCGCTTCGGCCGATCGCTCGGAACATTCCGAACGCGCGATTGGCCATTCGGCACTGCGATCCGGGCCTACTGGGAATCGCCGCGGCACAACGAAGTGCTCATCGAATCAGTGCTCGACGTAAAAGATCGAAAGGGCAATGTGCTGCCCGGCTACGGATGGATCTTTCCCGTCGGCGACGGCACCGTCAACGTAGGCGTCGGGCTGCTGAGCACTTTCCGCGATTTCAAGAGCGTAAACCCGGCGCATCTGCTCGAGTCGCATGCGCAGTCGATTGCCGACCGTTGGCAGCTCTCACCCGACCAAGCGCTGTGCGACCCAGCATCGGGTCGCATCCCAATGGGCGGCTCTATCGGGCCCATCGCCGGACCCACCTACTTAGTAGTAGGCGATGCTGCGGGCAGTGTGAATCCTTTCAACGGCGAGGGCATCGACTACGCGTACGAGACCGCCCGAATGGCGGCCGACGTATTGCACGAAGCACTGAGTTCGCGCGACGCCTCGGTGCTGCAGCGTTACCCGCGACTCCTCGATAACGAATTCGGGCAGTACTTCAAGATGGCCCGTCTGTTTGCTCGAATCATCGGGCGTCCCGCACTTATGCGCGAGCTCACTCGAGCCGGAATGCACAATCGTTCGCTGATGGAATGGGCACTGCGCATCATGTCGAATCTGCTTCGCCCCGACGAGATGGGTCCAGCCGAGATTGCCTATAAGGCCATCGACAAGATCGTGCGTTTGGCACCCAACGCCTAGCCGCTGATTAGACCTTCGACTCGCCGAAGTAATCGCCAGCCGCCACGCCGTGTTTGCGGGCGATCGCACCGCTGATCGCCGAGTCCACCAAGTTGTTGAGATCGCGGACCTTGAAGTTGTAGTACCGACGCGCCGCCGCAAGGCGATCCTCGGTGGTCGCAAGTTCGGTTTGCAGCGCGAGAAACGATTCGCTCGTGCGCAGGGTGGGCATCGCTTCTGCCAACACGAAAACCTGCGGCAGCAACGAACTCATTTCTGCATCGGCCGCAGCGATCGTCTCGCGGCTTGCGCCCACTGCAGCGCCTGCAGCACGAGCGCGTACGACGTGTTCGATGACCGAGCGCTCGTGCTCTGCGTTGGCCTGGACCGCTGCCACCAAGTTGGGAATGAGGTCATTTCGCCGCTGCAATTCGGCTTCGATGCCGGCCCATGCCGTGATCACCCGGTTGGCGGCTGAGCGCAGCCCGTTGTACAACACGGCATACGAAAGGCCACCGACTCCGATCAAGCAAACCAAGGCGAGAACGAGTCCGTTCACGGCGAGGGACGCCCTGCAGGTGGATAGAGCGACTGCATCACGGTTGGCATGTGGGTCACCAGCGCCTCCGAACGCACGAGAAGGTCGGGGAGCTCCTCTGCCGATCGTTGGTCGTCTACGGTCAGGAGCCACGAACCAAGCAGATAGAGATCGAGCTCACACGGAACCTCGAGCAACCAGCCCATCATCGATGGATCCAGCAAGGCAGTGGCGAACTGTTTGTCGGCCGATGTGATTCGGTACCGATCGTTGAACGTTGGGCTTTCAAGCTCGATGTCGTCGAGCCCAACTTTGTTCAACAGGCGAGTCGCGAACCCTTCGGGACGAAGACGCGTGCGCGCCGCTTCGAAGGGCAGAGCTACCAACGCGCACGTGTGGTTGTACACCTGACGGTCCTTGCCCGAGCCAGTGACATAGCGGTACTGGAACACTCGATTCGAGTAGGACCCTGGGCGCCACATCGTGAAGGTTGCCTTGTTGCTCGAACCGCGCCTCAAAAATTCGAAATCGAGCGATGTGATGTTTGACGGATCGCCTGGGTCGAACTCGAGACCGTTGGCTGCGGCTACGGCGCGATAACGCGCAACACGACGTTTGTTGATCTCGTTGTTCGCAAAGAAAACGACAATCGCAATCGCAACAATGAAGGCGACGTCGAGAACCTGCATACCAACCGAGATCCAGTCTGTGCGGTTACTTCACTGAGTCGAGCAATGCCTGTGGGGCCGCCCGAAGTGCTTCGGTTGCAGCACTTGATGGCATCGCATCGCACGCATTGGCGGCAGCTGCCACATAGGCCGACGCAAGGTCGATCGCCTCGGCAATACCCGTGCCCGCCCGCACAATAGAGAGCGCTTTGTCGCACACCACTGCATCGAGCGGATGGCCGAGCATCTCACGCAGCTCTTCGCTTGCAGGTAACTTCTGAGCGAGGGTGCGCAGCACTGGCAACGTGTAGACGCCTTCGACCATGTCGTGCCCCGCTGGCTTGCCCAGCTGCTCATCGGTGGCCACGATGTCGAGAACGTCGTCGACAATCTGAAACACCATTCCGTAGGCCAAGCCGTAATCGGTGAGCGCGTCGATCACCGAGCGATCGAGCTGAGCAACGATGCCACCGATGCGTGTGGCCGTGCTGAAGAGCGAGGCGCTCTTGCCTTCGATCGACGACAGGTACGACGACTCGGGACGGCTCACGTCGTACGTGTGACGCAGTTGTTCGATTTCGCCTTCGCACAATCGGGCGATGGTGTTGCCCAACAATCCGGCAACCTCGGCACCAAGCGACGCTGCGATTTCAGAAGCACGCGCCAGCAGAAAATCGCCAGCGAGAATCGCTTGAAGATTGCCCCACTTGGCATTGACGGTCTCGACGCCACGACGTGTAGCTGACTCGTCAATGACATCGTCGTGATACAACGAACCGGTCTGCACGAGCTCGCACGAAATTCCGCCTTGGATGGCTTCGTCGAGGCACGGACCATTGGCCACCTGACACGCCACTGCTGTAAGCACCGGCCGAATGCGCTTGCCGCCCGCCACGATGAGATGACGCGCCAGCTCGTTGAGATATGCGTCTTTGGTGTGGACCGACGCAAGAAGTGCGTCCTCGATCCGCACTCGGTCTCCGGTCATCCCCGGCAGCGAAAACAAAGGCGTGTTTGCCACACCGCAAGGCTAGGCCACCGCAGCGAAAAGTGACGACTAGTCCGAACAGCGACCGCATTGGTCATTGGTACAGCAGAGATAGTGCTACGCAGCGCCACACTGTGCCACCCCACGTATACACTCGCAATCAAGTATCCACCGTCTCTGAAAGGGCGGGCATGTTCGAACGCTTTACAGATAGGGCTCGTCGGGTTGTCGTGCTGGCGCAAGAAGAAGCGCGGCTGCTCAACCACAGCTACATCGGCACTGAGCACATTTTGCTCGGCCTCATTCACGAGGGCGAGGGTGTCGCGGCCAAGGCCATGGAATCCCTCGGCATCTCGCTCGAGGCCGTTCGTAGCCAGGTCGAGGAAATCATCGGTCAGGGCGGCTCATCGCCGTCGGGCCATATTCCTTTCACCCCTCGTGCCAAGAAGGTTCTCGAACTCTCGCTGCGCGAAGCGCTTCAACTGGGCCACAACTACATCGGCACTGAGCACATCCTGCTCGGCCTCATCCGCGAGGGCGAAGGCGTTGCTGCACAAGTGCTCGTCAAGCTCGGTGCCGATCTCAGCCGTGTTCGCCAACAAGTGATCCAGCTGCTCTCGGGTTACCAGGGCGGTCAAGGCAAGCCTGGCGAAGCCACCGGCGCAGCCCCCGGAGCCGCCGCTGCCGGTAAGGAAGAAGCTGGCGATAAGGGCAGCAGCCAAATCCTCGATCAGTTCGGACGCAACCTCACGCAGCTCGCTCGCGAGAAGAAGCTCGACCCCGTCATCGGCCGCTCGCGTGAACTCGAGCGCGTGATGCAGATCCTCAGCCGCCGCACCAAGAACAACCCTGTTCTCATCGGCGAGCCGGGCGTCGGCAAGACCGCCATTGTCGAAGGTCTCGCTCAGAAGATCGTCTCCAACGAGATCCCCGACACCTTGCGCAACAAGCAGCTCTACACGCTCGATCTTGGCGCCTTGGTTGCGGGCAGCCGCTACCGCGGCGATTTCGAAGAGCGTCTGAAGAAGGTTCTCAAAGAGATCAAGACACGTGGCGACATCGTGTTGTTTATCGACGAGATTCACACCTTGGTTGGTGCCGGTGCGGCCGAAGGCGCCATCGATGCTGCCTCGATCCTCAAGCCAATGCTGGCTCGTGGCGAGCTGCAGACCATCGGCGCTACCACCACCGACGAATACCGCAAGCACCTCGAAAAAGATGCAGCGCTCGAGCGTCGCTTCCAGCCGGTGAAGGTCGAAGAGCCAACAGTTGCTCACACGATCGAGATCCTCAAGGGCATCCGCGATAAGTACGAAGCCCACCACCGGGTCACCATCACCGATCAGGCTCTGGTTGCTGCGGCAAACCTCGCCGACCGCTACATCGCCGATCGTCACCTGCCCGACAAGGCCATCGACCTCATCGATGAGGCTGGTAGCCGACTGCGCATCAAGCGCATGGGTACTCCGCCAGACCTCAAAGAGCTCGAATCGAAGCTCTCCGAAGTGCAAGAAGGCAAGAAGAAGGCTGTTGAAGAACAGCGCTTCGAAGAAGCCGGCCGGCTTCGCGACCAGGAAAAGACCCTGCTCGAAGAGAAGTCCACCAAGGAAGCCGAAGTGAAGGCCAGCGGCGTCGATCTGTTCGACGAAGTCGACGAAGAAGCCGTCGCCGAAGTGCTCAGCTTGTGGACAGGTATTCCGGTGTACAAGCTCACCGAGGAAGAAACGCAAAAGCTGCTCAACATGGAATCCGAGCTGCACAAGCGCATCATCGGTCAAGAGAACGCCATCAAGGCGGTCAGCCAGAGCATTCGTCGTACCCGCGCCGGTCTCAAAGACCCCAAGCGCCCCAGCGGCTCGTTTATCTTCCTGGGCCCAACGGGCGTGGGCAAGACCGAGCTCGCCAAGACGCTCACCGAGTTCTTGTTCGGCGACGACACCGCATTGATCTCGCTCGACATGAGCGAGTACATGGAGAAGCACACCGTGAGCCGCCTTGTAGGTGCGCCCCCCGGATACGTCGGATACGAAGAGGGCGGTCAGCTCACCGAAGCCGTTCGTCGCAAGCCATTCAGTGTGGTGCTGTTTGACGAGATCGAAAAGGCTCACCCCGATGTCTTCAACATCTTGTTGCAGATCCTCGAAGAGGGCCGTCTCACCGACAGCCAGGGCCGCGCCGTGGACTTCCGCAACACCGTGTTGATCATGACGAGCAACCTCGGTACCCAAGATCTGCGCAAGGCCAACGTTGGCTTCACCCGCAACGACGAAGCCGTCAGCTACGAGCGCATGAAGGACAAGGTCATGGAGGCGCTCAAGACGCACTTCCGTCCCGAGTTCCTCAACCGCATCGACGACGTCGTGGTCTTCCACGAGCTCGCCCAAAGCGAAGTCGTGCAGATGGTCGACTTGATGACCAAGCGCCTCATCGGCCAACTCGAAACTCGCGGCCTCGGCATCGAGCTCACCGAGAGCGCCAAAGAGTTGCTGTCGCGCAAAGGCTACGACCCGCAGCTGGGCGCACGTCCGTTGCGTCGTGCCATTCAGCGCATGGTCGAGGACCCACTCTCGGAGAAGATCCTCAACAAGGATTTCCGCGCTGGCGAGATCATCGTTGTTGGCACCGAAGACGATCCGGATCGCCCCGGCGAGCAGCGAATCGCGTTCAGTTCGGTCGAAGGCTTTCTGCCGCCGCCTGCCATCGAGTTGGCGGGCGCTGGCGATGGTGGGCCTCCGGTCGGCGGCACCGAATAGCCAAGCCCCACGGGCATTCATGGGCGGGTTCGCGCCCACCCATCATCACGAGGTGCGCTGAGCCTGTTGCTCGTGCTGCGTCACCGAATGAAGCCGAGGCAAGCCGGTCCTTTTTGAAATGGTCGGCAGTCGCTTTGGTGTGGCAAAGACCCACACCAACACAAGGCCAATCACCTCGGGAATATGGCGAAACTCGGTCAACGCGGGCACGCGCCCCTCTGCTATATCGATAATCGCAGTAACCGCGAGGCAACCGGCTAACGAAGCTGTCAGCGGCAACATGCCGCGGGCCTTGGCAGGACGCAACGCCACCACCAACAAGCCAATCGCGTACGCAACAGCAAACGAACCCAAATGCCGCGCCGAATGTTCGTCGCTGCCCTGCGAGTGACCGAGCAAGAGCGCCGGCACCGAGAACACCAGAATCTGCGCTGACACAACGGCAAGGCCGAGGCGCAACACCCACCACACTGACCCACGATCGTTCGCTCGCGCAATCTTGACCACGTGGGCCGACAAGTCGGGCACAGAGGCGGCGAGATCAATCGATGCCGAACGCCGCAACACGTGAACATTTTCGGCAAAGGTGCGACACGAAAGGCAGCCAGACAAATGCGCTTCGAGCAGGCGCGGATCGATGGTGTTGGGCTCGCCATCGGCCCGAGCCGAGATCGCTTCTTCCCACAGGTCACACTGCATGAACACATAGTGTCACTTCGAAGGCATTGAGTTCCCAGTACATCCGAAATTCGTGGATTTCACCGGAGCGAACCGGCGAGCCCTGCGCGATCGCCGCAGCAGCACTAACGGATGGGGACGACCGTGGTCCACTGCACCTTGTCGAACGAGTTGTAGATGGCGCTGATGTGCAGCGTCCACTGCGCCGGATATGGAAACACAGCGGCTGCGGTGGTGTAGTGGCCCAAACCTGCCTTGGAGACCTCGATCGCGATTGGGTCTACCGAGCGACCGGGATCGCTGATCTCAACTGTGACCGAGTCTGGTTCGGCAGTGCTGCTCGTAGGGCTGGTGATGTACAGGTGAAGATCGTTTGAACCCACCCCGCCTGGCGACACCACCACCGACACGATGTAGTTGTTGCTCACCAACGATTGGGAGAAGGTGGTTGGTCCATTGGCCACCGTTGGATTCGCGGCCATAAGCAACGATGTGACCCCCAAAATGGCAGCCGCTAAGACCGCTTCGATAATGATCGCGCGGACTAAACGAGGTCGGTCGATAGCCACCGAATCGGCGCCAACGCGGCCAAGCACCTTGCCGTGAGTTGCCTGCCGACTCACGGCTGCAATCGCCACGAGAGCGGCCACCGCAATGATCTTCCAGATCAACAGCGTTCCGTAACTGGTGTTTGTGAGCGCATTGAACGAACCGAGTTGGCGCAGTGCCTGCACGACACCGCTGAGCACTACAACAACAATGGAGACGAACGCCACCTTGGAAAATCGGTGAACCGACGAATCGTCGATGTTGGCAAAACTCACCAATACAGCGAGTAATCCGCCGAGCCACACGGCCATGCCGCCGAGGTGCGCCGCAGTGGCGGCGATTCCGATGATGTGCCAACGACCCGTGGCCCCGTGTCCGCCAAAGGCCGCAGCGACTCCGACTACAAACAGGCCAGCGCCAAGGAGCACTCGCCACCACGCGCTGGCGCGTCGCGAAACGGTGAGTGTGAGAGCAACACCGCAGACCAAGATCACAGCTGCGCGCACGATCCATGCCACACCAACACGCGAGTTGAGCATTGAGCTCCACGCCGACGAATCGGTAATCACGCCGAGCGACTGGCCGGTTGCGTAGGCCACCTCAAGCGGTAGCGCGATTGCGCCGGCTAGGGCGCCGACCACCGACGCAGCGAGCGTGACAAGCCGCAGTCGCGAACTCAACGAGACCACGCCAAGCAGCACCGCACTGAGTACGCCGAACACTATGGCGAGTGCCAACGCCACAAGGCCACGACTGATCGCAAGCCCAACCTCGGCCGGGGTGCTTGCACTCTTATGGCTCACAATGCGATCAAGCAGACCTGAGGCGAGTGTGGACGCTGCTCCGACCTGAAAGGTGTAGGCAGCGTGCACCGGATGCGAGTCGGATGAAACGACACGCCAGTCGACAACATACGAACCGTTCGCAAGGGAACCGAGCGCAACGCGCACTTGCTCGGTATGGCCCGCTGGATGGGTGGCCTTGCCGATATCGACTTGCTTACCCGCGCCGTCGAACAGACGGATTGCTCCGAGGCTGATCTCAATCGGCTCGGTGAACACCAGCGTGATGCTGGTGGGGGCAGTGTCGAGGACGGCACCCGGCGCCGGGTCGCTCGACAGAAGTTGAGCGTGAGCAAGCGCCGGCGACGCTGCAAACAGCAAACCCGCGAACGACATCAACAACACCGCGGCCGGCAATCGCCGCCACGACCTCTGGCTCAACAGAGCTGAACGTGTGCTGCTCATTCGGCTGGCTGCGCTACAGGCGTTGGCTTGGGGCTGAGCCAGGCAACGATCTGCGCAAACACGATGCTGGCCGAAATGATGAACCCGACCGAAATTGCAATTCGCTGCCCTGTGCCTGCGATTGGGCCCTGCAGCAGTTCGTGCTCAAAGACTTCGAGGCGGGTCGCACAGAGAGCCACGATGACGACGGACGCAATCAGCGATAGCTGCGGTCGAGACGATCTCAGAGCAGCAGCCGCAACGAGTACAGCAGCAGTGGCAATCAGCAGCCGAGCTGAGTTCGAACCCTGTCCGGCAAGGCCCGCCAACGCACCGACTGCGGCGAGCAGCGGCGCCATTCGGCGCAATGGCTCACTGAGCACGAGGCCCACGATGATCAACGCTGCAAGGGCTGAAATGGCCATCAGCCACCCAGTCTTGTTGGGCGGGGGCAGCCACGTGACCTTGACGATTGCGCTGGCGGCATGACCATCGATCGAGAGGTCAACCTTGTTTGCCGGAAAGATCACTCGCTCAACATCGGGCTGCGCAACGACGTCTTCGCGTGGGGTCGAGCTCATCCAGTGCGTGCGATGATCATGCCAACGCACCGACGAGCCGCTGCTCATCAGATGCCAATCGGGAGTCGCGTCAGCGGTGGCCGTGTCGGGAGGCGATTGCGACGCGAATCGATCAAGGTTGAGGTAGTGCGCTGGCGAGTTGAAGTTTTCCCAAACGCCTTTGCTGTCGAGGCGGAGATACGGCTCGGCCGAATATCCGGAGACGATGACTTCTTTGGCCGTAGTTCGCACGAGCTCGATGCGGCTGCCGAGTTCGACAGACCGAACCACCACGCCAGCGGCATCGCCGCTGTAGCCAGTGACCACAACCTCGTAGTCGCTGCTGGACCCACCGGTGCCGCCGTGGGCCAATGCCGGACTTGCAGGAGAAAGGAGAACCAACGCAATCACAAGTGCGCCGACAAATGATCGCTTCATCCGGCGAAATTTAGCCGTAGTGCGGTCAGATTTATGGTCAAGCATTAGAGTTTCGCCGTGTGAACAGCAATCGTCTCGCCATTCGTCTGACTGCAGTTGCCACAACGTGCGTCGCCGCAACGTTCTTGTTAGCCGGGGTTTCATACGCCCACGTCGAAACAGATCCAGTGGCCGTCGAAGCTGGCAAGAGCGCAACCGTGTCGTTCTCGCCGAGCCACGGCTGCAATGGTTCACCAACTATCAGCCTCTCGTTCAAGCTGCCCGGGAGCGTGCGTAACGCAGCGGCAGTCGCCAAGACCGGTTGGGAGACATCGGCCGCTGATGGTGTAATCACCTTCTCGGGCGGTTCGCTCGAAGCCACCAAGGTCGACAACTTTGATATCACCTTCACTGCGCCTGCAGCGGCCGGGCCGATCTTCTTCCCTGTGGATCAGAAGTGTGTGAAGGGCGAGAACAACTGGATCGACATGCCTAACCCTGATGGCAGCGAGGCCGAGTTCGCAGCACCGATGGTCAACGTCACTGCTGGCCCACCCACGTCTGCCGATCTTGTGGTGCCCGAAGAAGCAACAAACAACACCGAAAAGGCCGGCGCAACCGAAGGCAGTAACGAAATCGAACTGTCAGACAACGTTGCTGTTGGCCGAGACGACGACAAAGACAACGACTCATCGGAGACCGTGCTCATCGTGCTCCTCGTGGCACTCGGAGTTGCATTGGTCGTAGCCGGCGGAGTGATCTACAGCAAGCGCGCCGACAAAGACGACTGACGCTGCAAGTGTTCCGCCACCCCACCGTCTGACAACAACCTCGAGCGTCGTCAAGGGGTACGTTGTGACCATGCAAACGGGACGTTGTCTATGTGGTGAAGTGACCTTCGAACTCACCGGTGATCTCATCGCCACGGCGGTGTGCCACTGCGATCACTGCCAGCGACAAAGTGGCGGCGCATTCTCGGTCAATCTCCTTGCGCACGAGTCACAGCTCGCCATCACAGGCGAACTGAAGACCTACGAAGAGACCGGCGAGAACAACGACAACGTGTATGTGCGTCGGCGCTTTTGCCCATCATGCGGTTCGCCAATCGTGTCCGAGCTCGCCCTGTCACCTGGAATCATCGCGGTGAAGGCCGGGGCGCTGAACGACAAGTCGGGCGTGAACCCCACTGTCGAGGTGTGGTGCGTCGACCGTCAGCCATGGGTGAGCCTGCCCGGTATGGCCGTGTCGATGGATCGCGAATAAGGCGCCAGCAACCGAAGTAAACACCTGGCACCGCGGGTTCGCTGCGATCAGATGCCAGACTTGCGTGAATGGCGCACACGACTCGACGAATCATCAGTCTGATTGCGCTCGCGCTGTTGTGCGCAGCGTGTCGCGTTGATGTCAACGTGAACGTGGCCGTGCAACCCAACGGGTCGGGGGCCATCACGGTCACTGCAGTGGCCGATGCCGCAGTGGTGAAAGAAGCGCCCGACCTCGCCAACGACCTTCGCTTCGACGACCTTCGGGCTGGGGGTTGGACCGTTACGGGACCAACGCCCGAGCCAAACGGCGGACTACGAGTAGTGCTCACCCAAGCGTTTAGCACTCCAGCGCAGGCCACCCAGATTCTCGCTGGCATCAACGGCCCAAGCGGACCATTGTCGGGCATCACGCTGGTTCGCCAACATGCTGGGGCTGTCACCACCTTTCATCTCGACGGTCGACTGCAGATCACCGGAGGCATCGCGGCGTACACCGACGAAGCCTTGCTCGCTGCAGTAGGCGCCACCCCGTATGCAACCGATCTCGCTCACGCACAGGTGAACCCGGCCGACGCAGTAGGCATCAACTTCACGGCCACTCTGCCGGGCACGGTACGCAACACCACCGGCACCGACCAGACAGGGGTGCTGTCGTGGACCGTGCCCAGCGATGGAACAGCGATCAACTTGGGAACCGCCACCGAGGTGCGCGTGCCGACCAATCGTTGGGCGGGTCCTGTGGCCACCGGTGCGATCATTCTGCTCCTTGTGTGGCTCGCTATCTCGGTGTCATTCATTAGCTACGTGCTTGTGGTCAACTGGCGCCGGTCCGCTCGCCGCGGCGCTCGTTGATCACCACAAGAACCTTGCGTGACCCCTCGCGTAGGGTGACCACATGGCCAAACTGAGGCTCATTCATCGTTGCACCGAATGCGGTGCCAGTCATCCCAAGTGGGCCGGCCGCTGTCCCGCGTGCTCTGCATGGAACAGCTTGGTCGAAGAGGTCGAGGCACCCGACGACATCAGCACCTTGGCAGCAGGCATGTCGCTGTTTCCAGCGGGCGTGGCCAGACCCATTGGCGAAATCAGCACCGACTCATCGGGCCCACGACCCAGCGGCATCAGCGAACTCGATCGCGTGCTCGGCGGCGGTTTTGTGCCGGGTTCCGTCACCTTGCTGGGCGGCGAGCCCGGCATCGGAAAGAGCACGCTGCTGCTTCAACTGTTGGCCGGCTGGCCAGGTCGCACGCTGTATGTATCTGCCGAAGAAAGCGCCCAGCAAGTTCGCTTGCGCGCTGGGCGCCTCGATGCAGTGCGGCCCAACCTGTGGCTGTTGCCCGAGACCTCGCTGCCCAACATTGTGGCCGCCATCGACGAGCTCAAGCCCGAGCTCGTCATCATCGACAGTATTCAAACCGTGGCCGACCCCGATCTGTCGTCGGCCCCCGGGTCTGTGGTGCAGGTTCGTGGATGCGCACATCGGCTGGTACAAGAAGCCAAACATCGTGGGATCACCATGGTGTTGGTGGGTCATGTCACCAAAGAAGGTGGCCTCGCTGGGCCACGCGTGCTCGAGCACGTTGTCGACACGGTGCTCTCGTTCGAAGGCGAGCGGCACCATGCCTTGCGTTTACTTCGCGCATCGAAGCACCGCTTCGGCCCCACCAGCGAGCTGGGTCTGTTCGAGATGGCCGATGCCGGGCTCATCCCTGTTCCCGACCCGAGCCAACTCTTCCTTGCCGACCGTCGTACTGGAGTGCCCGGGTCGGCTGTGGTGCCAACCATCGAAGGTCAGCGCCCGTTGTTGGTCGAAGTGCAAGCGCTCACCAATCCGGTCAGCGGCGGCGCACCACCACGCCGCTCGGCACAAGGTGTCGACCCTGGCCGGCTCGCCATGCTGCTCGCCGTGCTCGAGCGTCGCGCTCGCCTCTCGGTCAGCGCACACGAGGTCTATGCGTCCGTCGTTGGTGGCGTGAAACTCACCGAGCCTGGGGTCGACCTCAGTCTGTGTCTCGCGGTGGCCTCGGCAATGATGAACCGGCCGCTCGCCAGCGATCTCGTTGCGTGCGGCGAGGTTGGTCTCGCGGGCGAACTTCGTCAGGTATCGCAAACGCAACGGCGTCTCAGCGAAGCCTCCCGACTCGGCTTCGCCAAGGCCATCGTGCCGGCCAACGCGCCCGACTCTGCCTCGAACATGCGCATCACTCGCGTGTCTACCTTGGCCGAAGCGCTGCGCGCCGCTGGGCTGATTGGCGAGGGTCCCGCCTAGGTCGTCTTGGCTTGCGCATCACACCAGCTTGGCGTGTGCCAACCTATTGACATGCCGAGACCAGGTCGCCCCCCATTGCAGAGCGACGAAACCATTCTTGAGGTGGCTCTCCGCTCGTTCGCCAAATTTGGCTACGACGCCACGTCGGTGCGAGCGCTCAATGCCGAACTCGGCCTGAGCCACGAAACCATCACTCAACGCTTTGGCACCAAGGCCGAGTTGTACCGGGCGGCCGTGAGCCGCGGCGTGCATCAGTTTGTGGTGGTGTTCGATCACGAGATCGCTTCGCGCAGACCGAACAACGATCTCGAGCAACTCCGCGCCACAGTTCGGGCGCTCATGATCGCTATGTCGCAACACATAACGCTGGGGGAACTGTTGAACCACAAGGGCATCGGTGCGTCAGAACGAGAAACACTGATGACCGACATTGGGCTGACCGAGCGAATGCTTGAAGTCGCAGGATTGTTGCAACGCCTGCAATCGGAGTCATCGATCCGCGACGTACAGCTCCGAGAGATTTGGTTCCTCGCTCAGGGCGCCACCGCACCCTTGCACTTCGATGCCCCCGCCCAAATGTTCGATCCCATCGACGGGCCTATTGACCGCGAGCTACACATCGAGCGCATGACCGACGCCATCATGCGCGGCATGCGTATCGACAGCGAGTGATCCAGCCTGCCCATGCGCTCCAGACGATCGACGTGCTGCTGCACGGCGTCGGCTACACCCGCAACAGCGACGAAGACAACAGTTCGCGACGCAGGGCCGCCAGCTTCGGCGCCGGATCACCCGAGCTAAACGAATCGGCCAACAACGCCCGTTCATACGACTGCCACTCCTGACGCACGCCAGCCAGGTCGCCGCGAGCAGCGTGGGCGCGCATTCGCAAGGCAATCAGCTCCTCATGACCCGGCAGAACCTTGAGTCCTTGACCTGTTGCCCAGAACACGCCGTCGGTATCACCCAGCGCCAAATAGTGGCCCGCCAACACAGTCGCTGCCGACGTAACCAACACCGTGAGTTGACTCGTGACTCCTTCGGCATCAGTCCACAGATAGCCGGTGCCAAAGAAGACTTGATCGCGAACGAGCTCGAGACCTGGCCGCAACGTGCGGATGGCGTCGGCGGCGCATTGAGTGCGTGCCCATTCAAACCGCATCCGCAACAAGTCGGCGTCGGTGACCACGTCGTGATGGATAGGCAACTGCTCGGTAAGCGTGCGGGGAATCCATTCCTCGCCATCAACGTTGGCGGCGAGACGCGCCAAGGAGCGGCGACAGTCGCTCACCACATTGGCAAACGTGGCATCACGAACATCGATTTCCCACAACGCCGTACGAGCAGCGGTGCGCGTAGACCGATCACGATGCTGGCTGAGCCACACCACCAACTCAAGTGCTTTCGACCGTTCGAAAGACGCGACGGCACCCCGGCGATCGCACACCTCGACGGGTCCGAGAATGCGCACCATCAGCGACCACGGTGGCTCAGCCCAACCGAGATCACCGATGGTGGCACCCTCGGTGGGGGGAGTGACAACGCACACCTCCGAAGGCCGAAGCACTGCGTCTGACTCATCGAGCAACTCACGCATGCACCCGATTTCGTCGGCCGTGAGACCAACCGGAACGATCGCGAGTCCAAGCGGCTGCAAC
>JBAXHD010000021.1:0-40720 GCA_037139095.1 Actinomycetota bacterium | reverse complement strand
TGCGATCGATCACCTTGCGCAACGAGTTCATGTAGGCGCGCATGTCGCCATCGGGCGGCGACACAACCGTGGTGCTCCAACCCATCACGTGATCACCGGTGAACAATGCGCGTTCCTCATCGAGAGCAAAGCACATGTGGTTCGACGTGTGGCCAGGGGTAAACACTGCTCGCATCGTCCAGTCGCGAGCGCTAGCCACGATGCCGCCGTCTACGGCGCGAACATCGGGGACAAAGGCAAGGTCGATGGACTCCTTCACTGTGATGTCGGACTCGGACTCGGCCTCATCGTCGTCGTCTTCTTCGTCGGCAGCTACCAAGCCATGAGGCCCGAACGCAATCGTGGGAGCACCAGTGGATTCGCGTAGCCACGCCGCCAGCGGCGAATGATCGCTGTGACAGTGCGTAATCAAAATGGCTCTGACGCGCTCACCATCAAGCGCTGCAGCCAAGGCATCGCGATGTTCATCAAGTGCTGGCCCGGGGTCGATGACAGCGACGTCGCCGTGCCCCACGATGTAGGTTCCCGTGCCGCGGTAGCTGTATTTGCTGGGGTTGTTGGCGATGATGCGGCGAATCAGCGGGGAGACCTGCTCAACACTGCCGTAGCGCACATCATTGAGTGGCTCAACAAAGGGAATCTCAGCCACGGTTCAGCGCCGCCCGGCCAACAGCATTAGGCCGGATCATCGGATGACTCATCGTCGTCTGAAGCTTGATCACCCTTTTTACGTCGTCGCTTTTTCGCAGTGAACGTATCGATGCCCACGCGAGTCAGAGGCGCATCGATTACCTCGTGACGCACACCGCCTTCGCTCAGAACAGCTTGGGCCATAGCGGCCGCCGGCAACGCCAGAATGGCTCCCACGGGCCCAAGCACCGCGCCGCCAGCGAGCGCCGCGCCAAACGCCAACGCCGGGTGCAGTTCCATCGTGCGCGCGGTGATGCGCGGCAAGAACAAGTAGTTCTCAACCTGTTGATAGAGCACCACGAACACAAACATCACCATTGCTTTGCCCGGCGAGTCGACGAGGGCCAACAAGATCGGCAACGCGCCCGCGAGATACGTGCCGACAACGGGAAGGAACTGGCTGACGAGACCCACCCACAACGCCATCGCGATGGGCGCCCGCGTGCCCAACGATTGGAACATCACCCAATGGAAGAAGGCTGAGATCGCGGCGAGGAGGGCTCGCGAATACAGATAGCCGCCGGTCTTGGTGATGGCTAACTCCCACACATAGAGCACACGTTGCTGACGTTCGGGGCGCAGCCGACTACAGATGCTGCGACGCATGCGTGGGCCATCGGCCACCAGATAGAAGGTGAACAACAACACCGAGAAGAGTTGCAGCAGAACGCCAAGTGCCGCCACCGAGACATCGAAGGCCTTGGCTTGCTGCGACTTGATGAACCTCTGGAACGCGCCGTTGGGGTCTTGGGTACTGTCGATCACCTTTTGCGGATTGATGTCGGTATTGAAGTGTCGGTTGATGAACCCGACCACTTTGGTGATGGTCTTTGGCGTGTCGTTCAAGATGTCGGCGATCTGGCCGCCCACCAATGAAGCGATCGCGACCACAAAGATCACGGTGAACAAGAACACCGCAAACAAAATGATCGCCGTGGCCGAACCGCGGCGCCAGCCTCGGGCCGCGAGACGATTCACGCCGGGCTCAATCGCCAACGCAAGGAAAAGCGAAACCAATAACAGGATCATCAGGCCGGTGAGCCGGTCGAACATGAACCGGGTGGACATCGTGAGTAGATAGCCGACCCAGAAGATTGCGACCGCTCGCCACACCCAACGCGGCATCGTCGTGACCCACACCGGCAACGCAGCTTTGGTGTTCTTGGTCTCGGGGTTGTCGCGCTCGGCTTCGGAGGACATCGGTCGAATCGTAATGACCTCACCGACGCGGCAAGTGGGCATTGCGTTGCGGCCGATGGACTAGAACGCCCTCGACAGCGCACGAGCAAGGGCGCCACGTGACTGAACCTGCACAGAATCGAGCTCGAGCCAACTCGCCATCAGCCGCAGCTCGTCGGCCAACTCGGGAACGATGACCGCATCGGGAACACCGGGCTCGGCATAGGACCCCTGCACGAGCAGCGTTGAGTTCTGACGATCGGCCTTGAGATCGACACGGCCAACGAGTTCGTCGCCCAGCAAAAACGGAAGCACGTAGTACCCGAAGACTCGCTTGGGCTGGGGCGTGTAGATCTCAATGCGGTAATGAAAACCAAAGACCCGCTCGGTGCGTTCGCGGTTAAACACCAACGAGTCGAACGGACTCAGCAACGCTCGACCGTTTACGCGCCTCGGTACCCGCGCCTGTGGGTGCATATACGCCTGCTGTTTCCAACCCTCGACGTTCACTGCAACGAGTTGGCCGTCGTCGACGAGCTCGTTGATCAGCGGCTTGCAGGGCGCGTTCTTTTGCCGGTGGTAGTCGGTGAGATCGCTCAGCGTTGCGACCCCGTGGTGCTTTGCGGCGAGCATCAAGAGTTGCTTGCGCGCCTCGGACTCATCGGGCATTTCGCGATCAAGCGCCTCGGCTGGAATCCATCGATCGGCAAGATCGTAGAGTCGCGCGAAATCCTTTGGCCGGCGCCGACCCGCCACTTTGCCGATGAAGAACAAGTGCTCGAGCGCGATCTTGGCATCGTCCCAATCCCACCACGTGCCTTTGGGGCCAACACGCGAATTGAAATCGCCTGCCACTACCGGACCAGTTTCACGAACCCGTTCGAGCACTTCGTGAACGAAATCTGGCCGGCGCTCATTGAGCCGCCGAAACGTGCCCCACCCGTGCTCGCCCACCATTCGCCACCTATGCAGGTGATAGTGCTCGGTGGGCACATGGCTGGCTTCGTGCACCCAATACTCAAACAGTTCGCCATCGTCGGTGGCATCGGCAATCAGCGAGCGCGGATGCGCGCCAAGGCGAGAGAACAACGGGAGCTCTTGGCTGCGGACCAACACGTTGACCGCGTCGATCTGGATGAGCCCAATCTGATCAAGCACCTTGCGGAGATGACGACGATCGACGCGGCCTGTGGGTCTCGGATCGGCGAGACCCTGAGCGGCGAGCGCGATTCGACGTGCCTCAGCGGCACCGAGCGTGCGACTCAATCGGCGACGGTGATGGTGACTTTGTTGATGACAACGTCGGCAAGCGGGCGGTCGCCGCGAGCAGTTTGCACTGCCTGCATTGCGTCGAGAACCTCGAGGCCCTTCACGATCTGACCGAAGTGGTTGTACTGCGGCGGTAGGCCAACGCCACTGGGACCACTGATGAGGAAGAACTGGCTGCCGTTGGTGTTTGGCCCCGCGTTCGCCATTGCAATGGAACCAAGCTGGTAGCGCTGCTTGACGGGCTCGTCGTTGAAGCGGTAGCCAGGGCCACCAGTGCCGGTGCCAGTTGGGTCTCCACCTTGGCACATGAAGCCGTTGATGATGCGGTGGAAGATGACACCTTCGTAGTAGTGGTTGAGCGCCAAGAACACGAAGTTGTTCACCGTGAGCGGAGCGTTGATTGCGTCGAGCGCGATCACCATGGTGCCCATCGAGGTGTCCATCGTTGCGGTGTAGCGCTTCGAGGTGTCGATGCCCATCTCTGGGGCTGAGCTGAACTTTTGGCTGACAGGCGCGGAGCCGTCAAAGGGAGGGAAAGCGTGAGGCATGGCGCCACCTTAACGCGGCGCCATGCCTACGCCCAGACCCAGGCCGGTGCTGTTTAGGCGTCGGCCGCTTCTGCCTTGGCTGAATTGAGCAGCATGAAAATCGCTGCACCAACTGCTGCACCAACAAGCGGGAACACCACAAAGGCCCAGAGTTGCTTCAGCGCTTCGTTGGCTGGAGCCGCAAAGATCGCTGCACCAAAGCTGCGTGCCGGGTTGACCGACGTGTTGTCAATCGGGATTGAGATGAGATGGATCAACGCCAACGTGATACCGGCAACGAGGCCGCCCATGCCAACGCTGAACTTCTTGGTGGTGGTGAACAACACCACGATGACGAGCAGCGCGGTGAACACAATCTCGGCAATCGCTGCCGAACCGAGCTTGTAACCAGCTGGCGAATGAGCGCCGTAGCCGTTCGAGGCAAATGCGCCGCCACCGAAATCAGAATTCGAAGCCTTGACGATGCCCCAAATAATGAGCCCGCCGAGCCAAGCGCCGATGAGCTGACCGATGACTGCGGCGAGAGCGTGAGCGCCGCTGATTTTGCGTGAGACCCACAAGCCAAATGTGACCGCCGGGTTGATATGGCAACCGCTGATTGGCCCAATCACATAGGCCATGATGAGCAACGAAAAGCCGAACGCGAGCGATACGGCAAGCAGCTTCGATTCGCTTGGGGCCATCAAGATGGCCGTACCTGGACCGCCCAGCATGAGCACCGCTGTGCCAAGCACCTCGGCCCCCAAAATACGAGGGTTGATTTTCACTTGAGATACCTCCTGTATGTGCGGCCGACATGACCGCGTGGCTGCCTTCCCCCGGCAGCACAAAAACGTTAGGCATGTTCGCTACTCTCCATAAGTGATGCCCCGTAGCCGCACCGACACTCTGCTCGTGACCCGCGTTGCAACGGGTGGGTCGCGGCGGCGCGAACCCGACGATCTCATCGTCGAAGAGCCCATGTCGATCCAACTCGACGGTGTGCAGATCAGCACCACGATGCGCACGCCTGGCAACGACTACGAACTCGCTGTCGGCTTTTGCCATACCGAGGGTGTGCTTGGCGGCATGCCGGTCACCAGCGTTCGATACTGCGCAAATGGCTCGGCCGTCACCAGCGAGTTCAACGTGGTCACTGTCGAAACCGGTGGGCGTGCACCAATCCCAACGCCGCGACTCGGCACCACCTCGAGTAGTTGCGGGCTCTGCGGCAACGACAGCATCGACCAACTCTGCAGCAGGCTGATGCCGCTTGACCCGGCCAACGCAGTCGGTTTCGACTTCGACACATTCCCCGACATTTGCGCGCGTGTCCTCGCTAGCCAAGCGTTGTTCAGCAGCACCGGTGCTGTTCACGGCGCAGCGGTATTCGACGCTCAGGGCAACATCTCGCTCACCAGAGAAGACGTCGGTCGCCACAACGCTGTCGACAAGGTCATCGGGCGGATGTTGCTCGATCATCAGTTGCCTGCCACCGGACTCGGATTATTTGTCAGCGGCCGTTCGAGCTTTGAGATGGTGCAAAAGGCGTGGGCCGCGGGTTTCAGTGTGCTCGTCAGCGTCAGCGCCCCTACGTCGCTGGCCGTTCAGACCGCGCGGCGCGCCAACCTGGTGCTTGCCGGGTTTGTCCGCTCCGATCGGCTCAACATCTATTCGCCCGAACGACTCGACTGACGTCGTCGGCGAGCAGTGCTCGCACATACCGGCCGGTAGCGTGCAGGTCATGTCGACCCAGTCACAGCCTGTCATCCCAAGCACGGGGCTCACGGTCCTGCACCTTTTCTGCCACAACTCCGAACACCTTGATAACGAAGTGTTCATTGCTGGCGTGAAAGCAGCCCAAGCCGAAGGCGCGCAGGTGATCACCGCTGCAATGCTCGGCCACAAGTGCGACGTCGCCATCATGGCTCTCCACGCCGATATGCGCGTGCTGCGCCGGCTGCAGGCACGAGTGCAAGTTGCGGGCCTTACCGTGAGCGACAGTTACGTGTCCATCACCGAAGTCAGCGAATACGCGAAGAACATGCCCGCCGAGATGCTGCAGCCTCGCTTGTATCCGGTGCTACCTCCCGAAGGCAAGCATGCGTTCTGCTTCTACCCGATGTCGAAGCGACGCGAGCAGGGCGCCAACTGGTTCACCCTGCCGTACGAAGAGCGTGCCGAGCTGATGCAAGACCACGGCAAGAGCGGTCGCACCTTTGCCGGTCGCATCGTGCAGCTCATCACGGCGTCATCTGGTCTCGATGAGTTCGAGTGGGGCGTCACCTTGTTCGGTAACCATGTCGACGATCTAAAAGACGTTGTCTACACAATGAGGTTCGACCGGGCCTCGGCCATCTTTGCCGACTTCGGTCAGTTCTACGTGGGCATGGTCACGCCGCCCGAACAACTCTTCGTCGACTACAAGTAGACGCGCAGCGTCAGCGCGAGTTGGCAACGACGGAGATCATCGATTTCTTTACGTCGCGGCCACTGCTGTCAAAAACAAACGTCTCGAAATCTGCGGTCGTTGGATCGCCATTCAGCCCCAATTGCAGCCTCCCGCTTGGGCCGTCGTAGTCAATGTTGCGACCTTCGGCGAGCAGGTTTGCGCACTGAGCAAATGTCGCGCATGCCGACCCGCCAACACTGACGGCGACAACTTCGCTGGCGATGAGATCTGCTCGAGTTGACCCGCTTCGAATTGCTGCGAGCATGAACAAGTTCGCGCAGTCGTAGGCCTGCGTAGCAAAGAGACCAGTGGCCGATTCTTTGGTGAGCTGCGCAATGGCCGCGAGCAGTGCTCCGCTGTCGCTGTCACCGTTTGGGGTCACCACGCGTTGCGATACACCGACCACCTTGCTGCGGACAGCCTCGGTAATCGAGCCCAGCACTCCGATCGACATGGGGCGGCGTAGCGCATCGTTCACAACGATTTCTCGAGGCGACGATTTGGTGGCATTGGCAAGCGCGACCAACATGCGAGAACCCGCATCGGCGTCGCCGACAAGAGCGATCGTCGCAGCCTTCGTGGCCACCAGCGCTGCTGCTTCGGGGGCAAACTCATCATCGTTGACGGCAAACCCAACGAAGGCCTTAACCGGCACGTTTCGACGGGCAAGCGCTTGCCGCAGCGCCTGAGCAAAGGGACGCCCGTAGCCATCGTCGACAAAGGTGATCGCGGCCGATGATTTTCCGGTTTGTTCAATCGCCTCGGCCATCGCTTCGGCCTGCAAGCTGTCTGAGGCAATCGTGCGGAACAGCATGGTGCGCGAAGGAATGTTGTCGAGAGCGATGGTTGATGCGCTTGGCGAGCACGCTGCAAGGCCTGAGCTTGCGATGGTTGATGCCAGCGAAATCGCCACGTTCGACGACGCAGGTCCGACCACGACATCCACCTGTGAGTCGACCAGTTGCTGAAAGCTCGCTGCCGCCGACGCAGCATCGGAGCCTTCGTCGCGGATCACGAGTTCGACAGGTCGATCGTGAACTCCACCGTTGGCGTTGGCCTCGGCAACGGCAACGCGAACAGCGGCCCGAGCAGACTGCCCGATGGCTGCTCCTTCGCCGCTGGCCGGCAACAAGACGCCAATACGCAACACGCCGTCGTCGGCCCTCACCTTGGGACCGTTGGGCGCCGACGACTCGGGGGGTGCTGAAGGCGCTGTTGAATTTTGGGTCGCGCTGCACGCCACCAGCACAGCGCCAAGCGCAGCGATTCGAATGATGGGCAAGCGGCTCAGCGATTTGGCCGATCGACGCGTGCTCATGGGCGGCAAGTGTAGGTGAGTACCCGTTGGGGGATTCGGTACCGCCGTGCGAGGATGTTCTCGTGAACGAATATCCGCAACTGCTCGCCGATGCGGTCGAGGCTGTTCTTCCCGGTTGGCTTGTGGGTTGCGTACTGAACACTGCTCGCCGATGTGGGTATCCGCATTCCGATCAGTTGCTGGCCGCAGCCCAGCAGATGGCTCACTCCGCCGCACCGGTGGTGCTGCGCGAGCTCAACGAATTGTTGGCCACCGATGTCGACGCGCAACGCAGCAATCCGCTCAGTGTGCTGAGAAGCGCCGTTCGCTATCCAACCGATGTGCTGCGCGCCGCTGGCGTGCAGCCGCCCCATCGCGGCGACTTCTCATTGCGGTCCTTTCCCGACGACATCTACGACCTCAGTCCGGCGGCGTGGGGCGATATCGACGAGTCGTTACAAGAGCCCGGCCTGATCTGGGGCGCCTGGAAAGCGAAGACCGTTCTTGACCGAAGGCACCAACGAGACGCGACACCGAACCACGGCGAGTAACTCGCTCATTTGGGTCGCTGCGATAGGACTTGCGATGTCAACCCTGCGGTAGGGTCGCCCTCGTGAGCGACCCAAACCCACAGGACTTCACCCGAGATTTGGTTCGCTGGAGCGAAGCACTCGCTGGCATCGCGCGCACTGGTCTGGGCTTCACCCAGAGCCTGTACGAACGCGAGCGTTTCGAAGAAGTGCTCCATGTAGCAGGCGACATCAAGGCCGCTGCCGACGATGCCCTCGAGGTGCGCCGCGAACAAGACCACTTCATTCAAGAATGGATGGAAAGCGTCGGCGAGGGCGTACCCGGATACGTGACGCCAAAGGTTGCCATCGGTGCCATCGTCGGCAACGACAACGGCGAAATACTGCTCGTTCAGCGCTCTGACAGTTTCATCTGGTTGTACCCAACCGGCTGGGCCGATGCTGGCTACTCGCCTGCAGAAGTCGTCGTAAAAGAAGTGCTCGAAGAGACCGGTATCGAGTGCGAACCGGTGCAGATCATTGCTGTGCTCGATGGTCAGCGCATGGGCTTCACCCGCTTTGCGATGTACATGCTGCTGTTCCAGTGTCGGGCAACCGGCGGCGAACTGAAGCCACACCCTCTCGAGACCGCCGACGTTGGTTGGTTCTCGCGCGACTCGTTGCCACGCGGCGCGGCCGGTGCTTCATGGTGGGGGCCGATGGCGTTTGCTGCCATCGACGGGCAGCCAATGGCGGCCATGTTCGAACCTCCACGATCACCGATCTGGCGCGGCGAACACCACTGATGTCGACCACCACCCCCGGTCTCGTTTGCGCTCACCACCATCTGTACTCGTCGCTTGCGCGCGGTATGCCGGCTCCTCCCCGCCGGCCCAACGATTTCTTGTCGATCCTGCAGCAGGTATGGTGGCGACTCGACGCAGCACTCGATCTCGAGATGCTCAAGTGGAGCGCAATGCTTGGCGCAGTCGAAGCATTGCAATGCGGTACCACTGCGATCATCGATCACCACGAAGGCCCCAACGCCATCGAAGGCAGCTTGCAGGTCATCGCCGACGCATGTGCCCAAGTGGGTGTGCGCGTGGTGTGTGCCTACGGCGTCACCGATCGCTGGCAAGACAACGGATCTCTGTGGGACTCCACACGTCCTCCTCCGTCGATGACTTCGGCGGCCACGCGCGGACTCGCCGAGTGCGAACGATTTATCCGCGGTGGCGGTCGCGGCATGGTCGGCGTTCATGCGGCATTCACCTGTAGCGACGACACCCTGCAAGCGGCCGCCGATCTTGCGACCACTCTCGACGTGGGCGTTCACGTTCATGTCGGCGAGGGCGAGATTGACTCAAGCGCAGCTGCTCGGCTCGACCATCTCAGCGCAAGCAACTGGCTCCTTGTTCACGGGGTTCACCTCGATCGGTACCTCAGCGGAGCATTAGCTCACAACCCGCGCAGCAACATGAACAACGCGGTCGGATATGCGTTTCCAGCGCAACGACCAAACCTTGTTGTGCTGGGCACCGATGGCATCGGCGCCGACATGCTCGAAGAGTTTCGCCTGGCCTACGTAGCCCACCGCGCCAACGATGTCACCGCCTCGCCCGAGACTTCGTGGCAATGGCTCGCTAACGGTTGGCAACTCGTTCCCGAAGCACTCTCCGACGAGGTCACCTGGAATTACGATCACGTCGATTCGCCATGGCACGTGGCGTTCACCCCAGGCATCAGAGCGCTCGATGTTCGCAATGGCGAGGGCGAGCTGTTGCTCGATCACGGCATCTGCACGCGAGTCGACATCGCCGAAGTACGCGCCAAGGCCGCTGAACAAGCGGTGCGGTTGTTTAGTCGGCTGTAGCCATCGCCTCGCGCTGTAGTCGACCATCGACAATGTGCACAGTGCGATCACAGAAGTGGGTCATGCGTTCGTCGTGAGTGATGATGATCGCAGCAGTGCCGCGACCCTTCACTTCGCTTTGGATCAGTCCCATCACTTGCTCGCCCAATGTGGTGTCGAGCGCAGAGGTGGGTTCATCGAACAACACCAGAGCGGGTTCGTTCATGAGCGCACGGCCAATGGCAACGCGCTGGCGTTCGCCACCGCTGAGTTGCGACGGAAGATTGTTGACGCGTTGTGCCAAGCCAAGTTCGCCGAGCAGGCGATCGGCGCGAGCCTTCGACTGCTTTCCGCGTGAACCGCGCAATTCATCAACCAGCATCAGGTTCTCGCGAGCCGTGAGAAATGGCACCAAGTTCACACTCTGGAATACAAAACCAACGCTGCTTCGGCGGACCTCGGTGAGTTCGCTGGCCGAGGCCTTGCTGATGTCTTTGCCGCCCACAACGACCTGGCCGGAAGTGGCCGATAAGAGCCCACCCGCGATGGACAACAACGTGGTCTTGCCTGAACCCGAAGGCCCAACAAGCGCCACGATCTCGTTGCCGGCGATGGACAACGTGGCCGACGCCAAGGCGGTGATCGCGTTGTCGCCTTCGCCGTAGACCTTGGTGACTTCGTGGAGTTCGAGCGCGTTTGCTGATGGTGTATTCGTCATTTTGCACTTCCTGCGAATGGCTTCATTGGGCTGACCCAACGGCTTGAGCGGGATCGATTCGGGAGACTCTGCGCAACGACAGCAAGCTGCCAGCCGCTGAGCAAAAGGTGAGGATCAAATAGCTCGTAACCACGCGACTGCTCTGTATCTGCAACGGAAGCTGCGCGGGCGCTGCGGCGGAGAGCGCGGCTACCAACGCTCCAGCAATTGCAAATGCAACAGTTGCAATGACAACTGCTTGAAGCAGGACACCGAAGAACAGTTGGCGGCTCGACGCGCCGATTGCTTTGAGCATGCCATAGAGCGCCACGCGTTCGAGCGTGAGCAGCGCAAAGAACAGCGCGACGATGACCACAACCACGAGATACGTGGTGGCGAGAATCGAGTTGAACGTAGAGCGTTGTTCTTTTGTGCCCGGCAACGAATTTTGGGCCTCAGCCTTGGTGAGCGACGAGGTTGCCTTGGTGGATGCATCAATGCCGTCGGCAAGGGCAGCCGCGTCGTGACCAGGCTTGGCCTGCACCAGCATCACTTGAAAGTCGCTAGCGGCCACGGGAGCGTCGGGGCGGTTGCTGTTCTGCACCAGGCGCCATGTGCCTGGCTCGACCCACAGCCCACCCTGCAGTAAGAAATTCGAGCCGCTGACGAAGCCGATCACCGTGATGGCGTTGCGCTGCGGACCAACTTCGAGTGTGTCTCCAAGGCCAACGCCAAACCCCTTGAGCCGCTCGTCGGCGTATGCCTGTCCGGGCTTGGGCGGAACAGGGATGCCATGCGGCGCCAGCTCGTAACCGATCACGGCAACATCGGCCAACGCCGACTCTCCCGGCACAGCAGCTCCGAGCAACGTGACGCCAAGACCACCGGTGGCGGCCACGCCTGCTACCGACTCGATCTCGGTGCGCGTGCTCGATGTGATCGTGCTGCGCAGAAACGAATCGCGCGACGCGTTGCTATATACAAAGATGTCGGCGTTCTGAACGCGTATCGCCCCCGTCGTACCCAAGAAA
Organism: Actinomycetota bacterium; assembly: GCA_037139095.1. Taxonomy (GTDB): domain Bacteria; phylum Actinomycetota; class Acidimicrobiia; order Acidimicrobiales; family Ilumatobacteraceae; genus WLMZ01. Next base: position 29,217 of record JBAXHD010000021.1, on the reverse strand, counting down.
AGTCCGTCGAGCAGACCCGCGATGAACAACAGCAAGGCTGCCAGAACCGTAAGCGTGAGTACGGCTACTGCGAACTTGCCGGGCCGACGACGGAGCTCCTTCCATGCAAGATTCATCGCAGCATTCCTTGCGGTTGCGTTGCGCTGATCGGCTCGATGCTGAGCACTCGCAGCACGGCGCCGATCGAACCAAGCCAGCCCACCACAAGCGCCCCGACGCCAACCCAAATCGCTTGGGTGAACCCGAAGGCCACGCCTATCGAGTTCAGCTGCGGCGCTACCGCAGCCATCATCATTGCGCCAACGATCACCCCGGCGAGAACCACGATTGTTGTTTGCAGCAAGAGCCCAAACGCCAACTTGCGCGGCCGCGCCCCGATAGCGCGCATCAACGTAAGCGACGCGGATTTCTGCACCGTGAGAATCAGCACGAACAACCCAATCACCATGAGTGCGGTAATGACCAAGAGGCCGATCACGGTGTTCAACGATTGCGATACCGATGACACACCGGGCGACTGTGCAACGGCGTCTTCGCGCGTGAGCACCACCACGTTGGGAACATTCGCGAGACGCTCCACGAGCGCTGGCACCGAGGTGCCCTGGGCCGGTTCGATCAACACAACACTTGGGAACACGATCGAGGCCTCAGGGTTGCGCACCTTGTGCGCCGCCAGATATGTCTCCCACGAGACAAACAGAGTTGGGCTCACCGAGTAGTTGATGTCGGTAGCAAGGCCAACCACTGTGATCTCAACGCCATCTGGCTCGACACGAACTACGTCGCCGATGTCGAAGCCGTCGGCACGATTTCGTTCGCTGGCCACCGCCTCATAAATACTTCGGGGTAGGCGGCCCTTTGACAATGTGGTGGGCGCACCAAGACCGGCCGACGGGCCATTGATCTGATACCCGAACAGCACCGCATCGATGAGTCGGTCCTTGGCAACTGTCTTGGCTCGGCTCACTGCATTGCTCACCGTGAACGTGGACTCACCCAGCGGACCCACACGGCCCACGCCCTCGATCTTCGACAATGCGGTCTGCTCATCTCCCGTGATCCGACTGCCCTCGATGTTCTTTCGCGCCTGCGAGTCGAAGGCCACGATGGGCCCATTCTGGTGGCGCAAGGCGCCGACGAACTGACCGATGAGCCCGTCGCGCAAGCCAATCTGAAAGAGCACCAAGAAAACAAGCAGGCCGATCGCGAGGACCAAGAGCGAAAACCGCACCTTGGCCCGTTTGATTTCACGAAGAGCTAAAAACATGAGTGAGATCAACGTAGACCCCATCGACCGGCATGTCTAGTGCCGCGACGGGTGGCTACGGCCAGTGAGCGAGATCGGCGCGAGCGGCAGCGATGCCCTGCCACACCGATGTGTCGTCGCTACCCAACGACCACAGTGAGATTCCGGCGAGATCTTGCCGCTCGGCCAACCATGCGCGTTGATGCACCGCTTGCGCGTCGGCGTACCAGACCGCTCGACTCGCGGTACAAGACACGCGCGCACCAGCAGCGTCTACTCCGCTGAGAGTTTCGGCATAGGTAAACGTGCGTTCGGCGTGAGCGATATCCCACGTGGGCACAATGCCTTTGCTCGCAGCTAACTCAGCAGCCGACTTCGTCGACAGGTTCTTGCGGCGAGGTTTGTTATCTACTGGGCACACGCCGACGGTGCTCACCACCCAGTCGTATCCGTACACAGGGACACCAAGAATGATGCGCTCTCGGGGCACCATTGAGCGGGCAGCAGCGACAACCGAAGTGACCCACTCGAGTGGAGCTATCGGGCCTGGCGCCGAGGTGCTGAAGTCATAGGCCATCACGCGAATGTGATCGACGATCTTGCCCATCGCCGCGTAGTCATAGACCCAATAGCCGCTGTCATCGGTGCGTTTGTTGTCGTACACGGGCGGCACGCTGACGGTGAGGGTCTTGTTCGAAGCATGCAGCGATTTCGATAGCTCAGTGAGAAACGCAATCCAATTCTTCCGCGTTGTGGTCCACGTAGCTTTGCCATCGTTGAAGGCAAAGTTCTCGTAGTCGAGGTCGACGCCATCAACATCACCCGCAATTGCAAACTGCGTCACGGCTGCGACATGCGCCGCACGGGTTGCGGGGTCAGCCAAAATGGCGGCCATTTCGTGAGGCTTCGTGGCATCGATGATCGAGGCCAAAAACTTGACGCCAGCGGCTCTCGCATCGCGCTTGAGAAGAAGCGGAGCATTGGGATCCATCGTCGCGTACGGCTTCACTGAACCGGCCGCATCGGTGAAGTACCCGAACATCGAGACATCGCCAAACACGCCGGAGTTGGTACTGAACGAAGCCATCGCTGAATCGGCTTGCCAGTAGGGCGCCCATCCCGAAACGGTGATCGGTGGCCCCGACCGCTTCCACCGACCGGTATGTGTGAAGCCATACACAACAACAGCGGTGAGCAAGAGTGCGGCGACAACACAGAAGGTCACGAGTCGGCTGGTACTGGATTTCGCCTCCTGCGTACCTTCCATCTCTGTCACGGTAGTTGCATCGGGCAAGCCATCGGGGCCACTGTCTGAGTGCGCTGACGGCGAGTCACAAAACGAGTCCGACAACCTTTGCCTTGACAGTTTGTAAACCACTCGGCCACGATCGGTACCCATGACCACTCCTGTCGCGCTATATCTGCAAGACGCACACACCATTTCCGAGGGAATCGAACTGGTTCGCTACGCCGAGGACAAAGGGTTCGATGCCGTGTGGCAGGCCGATAGTCGACTCGTCCGCGACGCCGTTGTGCCAATGGCAGCGTTCGGCGCCACCACCAGTCGCATCAAGATCGGCTCGGGTGTCATCGATTGTTGGACCCGCAATCCAGCGCGTCTCGCGAGCACGTTCAGCACACTCGATGACCTTGCGCCCGGTCGTTACATCTGCGGACTCGGCGCATGGTGGGATCCGCTTGCGGCCAAGGTTGGCATCGAGCGACTTCGGCCGCTCACCGTTATGCGCGAGATCGTCACTGTCGTGCGCGCCCTTTTGAATAACGAGACCGTCACGTTCGATGGCCACTATGTGCATCTCGACGGTGTCGAACTCGACTACGTCTACCAAGAGCGTCGACCCAAAGATGTGCCCATCTACATCGGTGCCACGGGCATGCAGATGATGGAGCTCACTGGCGAGATCGCCGATGGCGCGGTGCTGAACTATCTCGTATCGCCGAGCTACAACGTGGGCGCCCTCGAAGCGTTGGCTCGCGGCGCTGCCAAAGCTGGACGCACCCTCGACGACATCGACCGCCCGCAGTTGGTGGTGTGCTCGGTTGATCGCAATCGCAAGCACGCGCTCGACAATGCTCGTTTGTTGGTCACGCAGTATCTCGGCCAGCAGCCGCACATCATGAAGGCGTCGGGTGTGCCTCAAGAGTTACTCGACGAAATTGGCGCCGTACTCACGTGGCCGGCCACACACGACGAAGTTGTTGCCGCAAGCAAGATGGTTCCCGACGAGATCGTGCAGATGATCACCGCCAGCGGCGAGCCCGACGAAGTGCGCGCGAAGGTCGGCGAATACATCGCAACCGGTTGCACAACACCGATTCTGTATCCTTTGGCCGACGATGTGCGATTGATGATCGACACGTTTGCGGGGGGAATCTGATCTCTCCAGTCGCACACTCTGGGGAGTCTCATATGACCACTACTCACTTCGGTGCACGCGTCGGGGCGGCCATGTTCATTCTCGGGGCGCTGGGCGCGAGCGCTTGTGGCAGCTCTGGTTCATCGCCAACAACCGATGCCGCCATCGAGACCGTGGTTGTCGTTGGGTTCGACAACGATCAGAGCCGGGTGCTCACTGAGGTCTACGCCCAGGCCCTTGAGAAGGCCGGCATTCGCGTTGGCCGCAAAGACCCCGTGGCCGATCTTGCTGAAGGCTACGCAGCGATCAAGAGCGGTCAGGCCGACCTGCTCATTACCTACACCGGCGACCTGCTGGCCCAGGCCGTCACCGCAGAGCCAGAAGCTGTTGCGGCCACAACCACCGCAGCCCCCGCGTCGAGCGTCACCACTATCGCGTCCACCAGCACGGTCGCAGCTGCCACCACCACAACCCCAGCAGCCCCTGCCTCAACGGTTGCTGGCGAGACCACAACCACCGTTGCTCCTCCAGTGAGCTCGGGTCAATCAACTGCAGATCGAGTCACTGCACAGATCAACGCCATCGGCGAAATCCTGCCCAGCACGATGTTGTTTGGAGCACCAGCGCTGGCACAGGACAAGCCCAGCATTGTCTGCTCAAACGCGGCCGCTACCGCAAACTCGTTGGCAACCATGTCCGACCTTGCCGCTACAGCCAACCTCGTTACGTTCGGCAGCACAGCCGACTTCGCATCGAGCACCTCATTTGGCCTCGCTGGCTTCACCAAGTTGTACGGCTCCACCTTCAGCAAGGTCGTCGAAATCGACCAAGCCAAGATGGCCGACGCAATCACCAAGGGCGATGTCGGCTGCGGCGTGATGCGCAGCACCGACCACAACATCACCAGCGATATGTCGCAACTCGAGGACAACCTCGGGCTCGCCACCGATCGGGCTGTACTGCCACTCATCTCAAGCAAGGCATCAACACCTGGCATCATGCAACGTCTCGATGCAGTCTCTAGCGCACTCGGCACCGCCGACATTCGCACCATGCTGCACGCCATCATCGTGAGCAAGGGACGCCCAACCATCGTGGCCGAGAACTGGCTCTTCTCGGTCGGGGTAACAACCAAATAGATCCTTGCCGTGAGTAGGGTGCCCATTTGTGATTGAAATCCAAGGGCTCACCAAGCGTTTTGGGAAAACGGTCGCGGTCGATCAGTTGAGCTTCGAGGTCACGCCTGGTCGCGTCACCGGCTTTCTCGGACCCAACGGGTCCGGAAAGAGCACAACGATGCGTTGCATGCTTGCGCTCGATCGGCCCGACGCAGGCGCGGCATTGTTCGACGGTCGCCCCTACCAAACGATCAAACGACCGCTGTTCGAAGTTGGCGCGCTGCTCGATGCTGGATATGTGCATCCGGGTCGCACGGCTCGCAACCACTTGCGCGCCATCGCTTCGTCAAACGGCATCGGGGCAACTCGAATCAACGAAGTACTCGAGTTGGTCGGCCTCACCGAAGTCGCCAAACGACGGGTCGGAGGCTTCTCGCTCGGCATGCGCCAACGCCTCGGGCTCGCATCGGTTCTGCTTGGTGATCCACACACAGTGATTCTCGATGAGCCCGCCAACGGACTCGACCCCGAAGGCATCCGGTGGATGCGCGACGTGCTCGTGCATCTTGCTAGCCAAGGCAAGACCGTGCTCGTGAGCAGTCACCTGCTCAGTGAGATGGCGTTGATGGCCGACGACTTGGTGCTCATCGGTAGGGGCCGTTTGGTCGAAACGTCGTCAGTAGAAAGCTTCGTCGCCAAGCACGCTCGGCAATGGGTCAGGGTGCAAAGTCCCAACGTCGATTTGCTACGTCAACCACTCGTTGAGTTCGGCGCAGCGATCACGGTCGTGAACGACACCACCGTCGAGATCACAGGCGTCGGCGCTGCGACCATCGGCGAACTCGCCGCACGTCACGGTGTCGTCTTACACGAACTCGCTCCTCAGCAAGGCTCGCTAGAAGAAGCGTTCCTTGAGGTCACCGCCAACAGCCAGGAATACCGCACCCACAGCCCCTTCGCTCCCCCGCAGGTTTCGTGATGGATCTTCTTCGAAGCGAATGGATCAAACTCCGCACAGTTCGCGTTACCTATGTGCTCACCATCATCGCTGCGGTTTTTCCGCTGATCATCGTGGTGCTCGTCACGGCACTCAATAGTCATGTCGACGAGGTATCCGGCTCCGACTTAGTGACGATAATTACCGAATCGATGGTGCTCAGCGCCTTGCTTTTCGGGGTGGTGAGCACATTGAGCATCACCAACGAATACGGCAACGGAACCATCCGAACCTCGTTTACCGCTTCCCCAAACCGCCGCAAGGTGCTCATCGCTAAGGGTGCCGTCGCGCTCGCGTTCTCAATGGCCATCACCGCGATCGTGATGCTGGTTGCATTCGGTGCGGGCTCACTGATTCTGAATGGTCGCGGTGGCAGCCTGTCGTTCAACAGCGATACCAACAGTGCGTTGGTTGGCTTGGTGCTCCTGTCCGGAATGCTGTGCCTGCTTGGCTACGGCCTTGGACTCATCATTCGAAACTCGGCCGCTTCGGTCACCCTGCTGGTGCTGTGGCCGTTACTGCTCGAGAACCTTGCTCGTGTGGTGCTTGCCGTGGCCAAGGTAAACAACCCGACCATGTGGCTGCCCTATCAGTCGGCGCTACGCATGGTGAGTCCGCGACATTTCGAAGAGTACAACTCCAGCGGATTTGGCGCCGGAATCCCGCTGGCCATTGTGGTGTTCGTGCTCATTGGCGTGGGCATCGTTGTCAACGAACGCCGCGACGCTTAGCGAGAACGCTGCTCGAGTCGGTCACGCATCTTGATGGTGTACTGACGATCGTGCTGCTCGAGCCAACCGAGCCGAATGAAGCTGGCAATTGCCTTATTCACTCGCTCGCGTGAGGCGCCAACAATGCCTGCAAGTTCTTCTTGCGTTACTGGCAACTGAAAAGAATCATGGCCATGAGCGAGTTCGAGTAAGCGCTTGGCGGTGCGACCGGTGACATCGAGAAACACTGAGTCGGCCAGCGCTTCGTTGGTCTCGCGCAGACGACCGGCAAGCAGTCGAGCAACACCCCAGAGCAAGGCGGGCTTGTTGTTGAAAAGATCGACAATGCCGGCATACGGAATGGCCAACACCGACGACGGTTCGAGCGCACGGGCATCGGCCGAGCGCACACCTTGATCAAGCATCGGCATTTCGCCAAACAAATCGCCAGGTGTCATCAGACCAACCATGGTCTCGCGGTTGTCGATGGGATTCGACATCGCCAGCGCAATGCGCCCAGTGAGAACGACGTACAGCGCCTCACTTGGGTCGCCTTCATGGAACAAGACATCGCCTCGAACGAGCGACTGCTCACGTGCAGTGAGGGCGATAGTTTCGAGGTCTTCACGACTTGCGTCGGCGAAGAATTCATTCTGGTAGAGAACCTCTTCATATGCCATGGCAACGAGACGGTACTACCGTCTAGGCCATGCTGAGAAAAAGCGACGAGAAAGTGTGGACCATCGTCGTGGCCGGCGGCTCTTCGCAACGGTTCGGCAGACCAAAGCAGTACGAACAATTGGGTTCCGCTCGCATCCTCGATTGGTCGATGAAGACCGCCAGCGAGGCATCCGACGGAGTCGTTCTTGTCGTACCCGAGGCCGACGTCAACACCGAGGGCGGCGTCGCCGGAGGACGCACCCGCAGCGAGTCAGTGCGTAATGGCCTCGCCGCGGTCCCCGCGGATGCAACGATCATCTGTGTGCACGATGCCGCTCGACCATTCGCCTCGGCCGAACTTTACGCGGAGGTCATCGACGCAGTTGCTCAAGGCGCTGCGTGCGCTGTGCCTGGCATAGAGGTGATCGACACCATCAAAGTTGTCGATTCCGCGGGGGCCGTTGTTGCTACCCCCGATCGCGCATCGTTGCGCGCGGTGCAGACCCCGCAGGCATTCCGAGCGCGCGTACTTCGCGAGGCTCACGCGGCGCAGGGCGAAAGCACAGACGACGCAATGCTCGTCGAGACCATGGGCCAGCGCGTGGTTGTCGTCGCCGGGCATACCGATAATCGCAAGATCACCGTGCCTGCCGATCTTGAATGGGCCCGAGCAAAGGTTGGGCAGCTATGACACTTCCTCTCATCAGAGTTGGCCAAGGATTTGATATCCACCGGTTCAGCGACGACCCGTCACGAGTGCTGGTGCTCGGCGGTGTCACGTTCCCCGGCGAACGCGGCTTACACGGACACAGCGATGCCGATGCCATAGCCCACGCAATGACCGATGCGTTGCTCGGGGCGGCCGGCTTAGGCGATATCGGCCAGCACTTTCCCGACACCGACCCACAGTGGAAGGGCGCCGATTCATTGTTGCTGCTGACTCACGCCGCCGGTTTGGTCACTCAGGCTGGTTGGATGATCGGCAACATCGACTGTTCGGTTGTGTGCGAGCAACCGAAGTTGGCGCCGCGGCGAGACGAAATGCAACAACGCCTCAGTGCCGCAGCAGGTGCCGACGTCACAGTAAAGGGCCGCCGCGCCGAGGGCCTCGGCGCTCTCGGCCGCAGCGAAGGTATCGCCTGTTGGGCCGTCGCAGTCATCATTCGAGAAGCAACACAGCCGCGATGACGCGGCGCAATCAGTAAGGAAATCACATGGCGCCTCGAGGTGCATCACCATCATCAGGCAAGGGCCGACCAGGCAGCCGCTCCGCATCTGGCGCGGCCGGGCGCTCGGGTGCGCCAAAGTCAACCGGCGGCTCACGTTCGAGCAGTGGCGGTTCACGCTCCGGAGGCAGCTCATCGCGTTCGAGCAGTGGCGGCCCACGCCCCACCGGATCTCGGCAGTTCAGTTCTCGCGGCGCAGGCCGCACCGGAGGCGTCACCCGTCCCGGCGAAGCGCCCGTTCGTAAACCAGAAAAGACCCTTGGCGGCGAGCAGGTCGAGGGTCGTCAGGCCGTACGCGAGTTGCTCATCGCAGGCAAGCGCAAGGTGCGCGAAATCTGGGTTGCCTCAGACCTCGACGAGAACGAAGTAATTGGCGACATCATGCAACTCGCCCGCAACGAGCGGGTGCAATTGCTTGAGGTCAACCGCCGCAAGCTCGAAGCTGTTGCACGAAGTGAGGCACCCCAGGGTGTTATCGCCTTCGCCGCCCCACTTCCCGAAGTCGAGTTCGCCGACCTCATCAAGCGCCGCGCTGGGCGCGCGCCATTCTTGGTAGCAGTCGACGGTGTCACCGACCCGGGCAACCTCGGTGCACTCTTGCGTTGCTGCGATGGGGCCGGCGTCGATGGTGTGGTTCTGCCCCGACACCGCGCCGTGCACATCACTCCGACGGCGGCGAAATCGGCCGCGGGCGCTATCGAGCATGTGCCGATGGCCGTGGTCGGTGGGCTCCCACAAGCTCTCATCCGCATGAAAGAAGCCGGCATCTGGATCGTGGGCCTCGACGATGCCTCCGACCGCGGCCTCTTCGAAATTGGCGATCTTGCCAAAGAGGGCGTGTGTCTCGTGCTCGGAGCCGAAGGCGCGGGCCTATCTCGACTCGTGCGCGAGCGCTGCGATCTCATCGTGAGCATCCCCATGCGCGGCCGCCTCAGCTCGCTCAACGTGTCGGCTGCCGCAGCCTTGGCCTGTTACGAAATCGCTAGAGCCCGCACCAACTAGTTCGGCGAGATCTGCCCATCGTCACGATGGCGGGATGATTGCCCATCCTCGACGCTCGAGTTCGTTCGCTAACACTTCGGCCGGAATTCCGCGGAGCAACGAGTCACGCTGACTATCGATTCGTTGCTGCGCCTTGATGGCCGCTGGGTCGTCGAAGCGTGGTGCAGCGCGCTCAGACCCTGCTTCGGCATCTTCGGCTTCGCGGGTCAAACGATCGATGAGCTCAGACGCTTCGGGACCGGTGAACTTTCCGCGAGCCTGACGCTGGTTGAGTCCGTAACGATGACGAGCCGTGGCGAAGTCAAAACCATCGTTGTTCAGCAACGACAGCAGCAACGCGATCTGTTTGGCCGAGGCTGGTGGCCCCGAAGTCTGTCCAAAACTCATCGCCACACTCTATGGCCCGATCAAACACAGCATCGCCAGACCCCTCGGCTTGCATATCAATTCATCGGATGACAATGCAACGCTTACGAGCGACACCACTGCTAGCGTGAGCGCAGTTTGTGCCGTTCAATGCGACAGCACAGTCCGTAGCAGAAAGCAACCGCATGATTCGTATCCTCATCGCCGACGACCATGCGCTCGTTCGCAACGGGCTCGACCAATGGCTTTCGTCAATCGAAGACCTCGAGGTTGTCGGCCTCGCATCCAACGGACGCGAAGCTGTTGACCTTGCGTGCGAACTCTTGCCCGACGTTGTTCTCATGGACTTGTCGATGCCCGTCATGGACGGCATCACGGCGATGGCCGAACTCGCCACCAAGGCTCCCCAAGTTTCCATCATTGCGCTCACTACAACCGGCGATCCGCAGCAGGTGAACGCAGCACTCGATGCTGGAGCCATGGGCTACATGCTCAAAGATGTCGAGCCCGAAGTGCTCGTTGCCAACATTCGCGCTGTTGCCGTGGGTGGCCTTGCGCTCAGCCCATCTATCGCAGCCAACCTCTTCAAAGCTGGCCGCGGGCCACGGGCTATCTACGACTCACTCACACCTCGCGAGCAAGAGATTCTTCTGCTGATTGCTGCAGGCAACCCGAACAAACAAATTGGGCGTGCGCTCGGCATCAGCGACAAAACCGTGAAGGCCCACTGTGGCCGCATCTTCCAACGACTCGGTGTGCGTGATCGCACCCAGGCAGCCGTTTGGGTGATGCGCATCGCTCCCAACGAGAGCGAAGCTCAGTAGCTGCGTCGGCCCAGCATTGGCCGACAGCAAGAGCTCACTAAGAAGGTGTTGGGTCCACAGTTGTAGGACCATCGGCACATTTCCATGAACCCTTTTGTCCGTCACTATGGGACCATGAAATTGGACCTCAGAGAGCCTGTCGACGCGCCTATTTTGGCGTCTTCGCTGAAGATCGCTGCACCTGCGTCTGGGTACTACGACGGCCGTCGCCAGAACCGTCGAGTTTCATCCAAGACTCGCTATCTGGGTCAGAGCCGCGGCGTCGACAGCCTCGACATGGAGCCCGTGTCGGTTCGCCGCCCAATCATCCACTTCCTCCTCGCTGGCATCTTGGCCCTCGGCGTCGCCTTGGGCTTTAGCTTTTACGCCAGTCGCGGAGTAGCTGTGAAGCTGGCCCTAGACAACGTTGCAAAGACAACTGCCACCCGTTCTCGGGATCTCATCGAACCCGTGCTCACCGATGCGCTGCTCGCGGGCGACCCAGCCGCGATCGCTGCTCTCGACAAAGTGGTGCGTTCGAAGGTGCTCGACGAAGAACTCATTCGAGTGAAGATCTGGACACGCGACGGGGTCGTTCGCTACTCCGACGAAGCCCGCCTTATCGGGCAGAAATACGCCCTCGGCACTGGCGAGGCGGCGATCTTCAACGGCAGCAAGCCCGAAGTTGAAATTGCTGACCTCAGCAAGCCAGAGAACAAGTTCGAGACACAGAAGAAGCTGCTTGACGCCTACCAGATGGGCAGCACGGTTGAAGGTACCCCCGTGCTCGTCGAGGCGTACTTCCGGTACAGCAGCGTCACGTCGGTAACCGGCACGTTGTTGCGTCAGTTCGCACCGATCGCGATCGGCGCTTTGCTCTTCATTGAGCTCGTCCAGATTCCGCTGACATGGAGCCTTGCCCGTCGCCTCCGCAACGGGCAGATGCACCGCGAGCGCCTGCTCTCACACGCCATCGAGTCAGGGAACGCCGAACGCCGCCGCATCGCGGGCGACCTTCACGATGGCGTCGTGCAAGAGCTCACTGGTGTGTCGTTGAGCCTTGCTGCAGCCGCACGAGGTAGCGCCGACGCTCATCCACAACTCGATGCAAGCTCGGCCAGCATCCGCAACAGCGTTCTGGCGCTGCGCACCTTGCTCGTTGACATCTACCCGCCAAACCTGGCCGAAGAAGGTATCCAATCGGCCCTCGATGACCTACTGCGCCGTCTCGAAGCCAGTGGTGTCGATGCGCAACTCACCGTTCACGTAGATGCGTCACACCTCGCCACGGCCACTGCAGGCCTCATTTACCGAAGCGCTCAAGAGGCTCTACGCAACGTTGCGAGCCATGCGTATGCCACGCAGGTAACGGTTGATGTTGACCTGCAAGGCGACACCGCCATCTTGAAAGTTGAAGATAACGGTCGTGGGTTCTCCGACGAGGACCGCGCAGCCAAGGCATCAAACGATCACTTTGGTTTACGAGCTTTGTCGGATCTCATCACTGACGCCGGCGGACGTATTATCATTCGCTCTCAAGTCGGAGTTGGCACACGAGTACTCGTGGAGATCCCCAACGCCATTCATCGTCGCAAAGAGGACCGCCTGTGATTCGCATAGTTGTTGTCGATGACCACATGATGGTCCGCGCTGGCCTCAGCCAGCTGTTGAGCACCGTGCCCGATATCGAGCTCGTCGGTCTCGCCACCGACGGCCTCGAAGGCCTTGAGGTGGTCCTGCGCGAAAAGCCCGACGTGGTGCTCATGGATCTCTCCATGCCCAACCTCGATGGCGTCGAGGCAACCGCTCGCATCGCAGCGCGCCTGCCTGAATGCAAGGTGTTGGTCCTCACCTCGTTCAGCGACCAGCGCCGCATCACCGAAGCGTTCGCCGCCGGTGCCAATGGTTACCTGCTCAAGCACACCGAGCCCGACCAGATTGTGGCTGCAATCCGCTCGATTCACATGGGCGAGTCACCGCTTGACCCCAAGGCCGCCAGCGTGATGCTCAACGCACGTCGCCTGCACACTGTTGCCGACGACCTGTCGTCACGCCAGCTCGAAGTACTCGGATTCGTCCGCGATGGCATGCCCAACCGCATCATCGCCGACAAACTCGGCATCACCGAGCGCACCGTGAAGGCGCACCTCACGCGCATCTTCAATCACATCGGTGTCAGCGACCGCACCCAGGCCGCTGTGTGGGCTACACGAAACCTCAGCACCACCTGAGCCGTTTGCGTGTGTAGCGGCTGGCCTCACTCGGCCACGCCGGACGCGCCCGAGCTCGTATCTCGGCCCGAAACCACATCGGCGCCACGCCTGCGCGCCCTTCCCGCGCTTTCCCGCACCCAGCCTGCGTCCCCGTAAAGCGTCAGCGCACGGTTGACGTGCGCCCACGCATGTTGGCGGCCAGGGGTCGGCTGACGAGACGATTCGTTGACGCATTTCGCCACGCTCAGTGACTCTGTGTGTACGAAAGTCGTACGACCTAGGTACACAGGGTGCACCCGGAACTGGCCGCGGATCGAGTCGGATCGAGACAGTTCGAGGCAATCGCGAAATGTGGCATGACCTCGCAACCCTTGTTTTATAAGGGTTTGAGGATCGTCAGACGGCCTCGGAGGTCGTACGACTGAGGGGTATAGAAGGGTACAGAACTACGACCAATGGACATGGTCCGAATGACCCGTTGACCTTAAAGACCTCATCCCGGCACTCTTGTCCTGCTCACCGAAAGGTGCGCACAGACCGACTCGAGGGAGACGAAGATGTCTGCAAGAACCGCTTACTACGCAAACCTGAAAGCCCGCCGCACTCAAGTTCTTGAGCGCGCCGCAACGGCTGCTCGGCCGTCACGCTCGAACGATGGCAACACTAGGCAGCGCCGTTTTGTTGCGCTCGGGCTTGCAGTGACCATGCTTGCAACCGCAGCCGTGGCCGTCGCCGGAAATCTCGGCGCCAGCGCTGCGCCGGTTGGGCAGGGCTTCACAGTCACCCCCTCGGACCTCGATTACATCCTTCGCCAAATCAAAGTGGCCGAGCATCACGCCCTGACCGCCACTGCGGCGGACCCATGTGCCGGCCTCCTCGGCACCGGGCCCGACCAAATCCCCAGCCCATTGATCGGCATGGGTCTGCGTACCGTCGACGGCTCATGCAACAACCTGCAGCCCGGCCAAGCCACGTTCGGCACCGCAGACAAGACCTTCCCTCGTCTGACCACCCCAGTGTTCAAGGCGGCTGAGCCAACACCTGCTGGTTTCGGTCCTCCCAAGCCCACCTCGTACGCCCAGAACAAGGGCCTCGTGTTCGACTCCCAGCCACGCGTGATCAGCAACCTGATCTCCGACCAGACCTCCGCAAACCCGGCAGCTGTTGCCGCTGCAGGCTTTCCGGTTCGCACCCAGGGCAACACCGGCGTCGTGCCATGCACGGCTCCGAGCACCCCGGTGAACTGCGTTCCCGCCGGCCAGACGTTGTTCATCCCGAACGTAACCACCGACATCGGCCTGTCGCCGCCGTACAACTCACTCTTCACGATCTTTGGACAGTTCTTCGATCACGGCCTCGACAAGGTCACTACGGGCGGCAGCGGCACCGTGTTTGTGCCACTTCATGCCGACGATCCGCTCATCGTGGGCGTCGACGGCATCGCCGGTACCGCTGACGATCCCAAGCCTGGCGACGCCAACTACGTGCCACCGAGCAACCGCTTCATGGTGCTCACCCGTGGCACCCAGCAGCCCGGCCCCGATGGGCTACTCGGCACAGCCGACGACATCCACGAGTCGATCAACACCGACTCACCATGGGTCGACCTCAGCCAGGCATACGGCTCGCACTCGTCGCATCAGGTGTTCCTGCGTGAGTACGAATTCGACGCCTTCGGCCACCCCGCATCGACGGGTCGCTTGCTCGGCGATGCCGACGGCTCACTGGCCAACTGGGCCGACGTGAAGGCGCAGACCGCCACGATGCTCGGCTTGAAGCTTGTGGACACCGACGTGAACAACATCCCGATGATTGCCGCTGACCCCTACGGCAACTTCATTCCTGGGCCAAACGGCCTTCCCCAATACGTGACTGCGCTCGGCCTCGTCGAGGGCAACCTCGCCAACCCAGTGCCAGCACCCGCAAACGTTCGCCGCATCAACACGGCGTTCCTCAACGACATCTCACACGCTGCAGCCCCAGTTGGCGCACCCGACCCAGACACCGTTGCTGGACCCGCTCAGGCATTGAGCGCAGACTGCGGCGGCGGCCCAACCCCTTGCTACGACAACGAGTTGCTCGACCTGCACGTGATCGCCGGCGACGGCCGCGCCAACGAAAACATTGGCCTCACCTCGATTCACACCATCTTCGAGCACGAGCACAATCGCCTCGTGGCATACATCCAGAACGTGCTCGACCAGAACCCTGCGCTGCACGACGGGTACTTGCTCACCGGCTTAGGCACCTTTACCTACGGCGAGCGTTTGTTTCAGGCCGCACGCTTCGTGACCGAAATGGAATACCAGCACCTGGTGTTCGAAGAGTTCGCTCGCAAGGTCCAGCCGGCGATCAACCCATTCAATCTTTTTGCTTTCAGTTCGACAGCGACTGACCCAGCGATCAAGGCAGAGTTCGCTCATGCCGTGTACCGCTTCGGTCACTCAATGCTCAACGAGACGATCCCCCGCACCAACGTTGACGGTTCGACGAATGACATCGCTCTCCTCGATGGCTTCTTGAACCCAGCCGAATTCAAGAACGTCACTCCCGGCGATCTTGCAGCTGCTGGCAACGACATGGGCAACGCTGGTGCGGGGGCAATCGTGATGGGCCTGTCGGATCAGGTGGGCAACGAGCTCGACGAGTTCGTAAGCGACACGCTGCGCAACAACTTGCTCGGCCTGCCACTCGACCTCGCATCGCTGAACCTGGCTCGTGCCCGCAGCGAAGGCGTCGCATCGCTGAACAACGTCCGCCGCGATATTTATGCACAGACCAACGACGGTCAGCTGATTCCTTACACAGACTGGGTCGACTTCGGCTCCCACCTCAAGCACCCAGAGTCGCTGATCAACTTTGTGGCTGCCTACGGCACGCACCCCACGATCTTGGCCGAGACCACCACCATCGGTAAGCGCAACGCAGCTCGTGCCATCGTGAACCCAGCTCCTGGCGATGTGGCTCCCAGCGATGCCGCAGATTTCATGTTCAGCACCGGCGCATGGGCGCACAGCGGCACGGTCAACATCACCGGACTCGACGATGTCGACCTGTGGATCGGCGGCCTGGCCGAGAATACCGAGCTCTTCGGCGGCCTGCTCGGTAGCACGTTTAACTACATCTTCTCGCTGCAGATGACTCAGCTGCAAGACGCCGACCGCCTGTACTACCTGAACCGCACACCAGGTATGAACCTGCGCACGCAGCTCGAAGGCAACTCGTTCGCCGAACTGATCATGCGCAACACCACTGCAACGGGCTTGAAGGCAGACGCGTTCGGAACAGCCGACTGCAAGTTCGAGATCGGCAACATCACCTCGCCAGCGGCCCCAGGAAGCTTTATCACCGGCGCCGGCTCGGTGAACGATGATCCAAAGTCGCCATGTAACGAAAACCGGTTGTTGATCAAGGCGCCAAATGGCCAGATCAAGTTCCGCTCGCTCAACAGCGTGAACACCCCCGGCATCAACAGCCAGAGCGTGTACAACGGCTCGCCAGGCCCCGACCGGATCGGCGGCGGCAACGACACCGACACCATTTCGGGTTTCGACGGCAACGACATTCTCGAAGGCAACGGTGGCCCTGACCGAATCATTGGTGGCAACGGCAACGACATCATCACCGACACCGGTGGCGACGACGTACTCAAGGGCGGACCCGGCAACGATGCCATCGACGGAGGACCCGGGCTTGACATCCTCCTCGGAGGCGACGGCAGCGACCTGATGGCAGGTGGCGGCGGCAGCAACACCCATTTCGGTGGTCCTGGTGACGACTTCATCCTTGGCGGCGACGGCGCCGACGTAGTTCAAGGCGACAGCGGCAACGACTGGATGGAAGGCGGCGAACAGGCCGACTTGTTGCAGGGCGACAGCGGATCGTTGTTCTTCGACGACCACAACAAGCCTGGCAACGACATCATGATCGGCCAGGGCGGCGACGACGATTACGACATGGAAGGCGGCGACGACATTGGCGTGGCTGGCCCCGGTATTGAAAAGAACGCTGGTGCCGCTGGTTGGGACTGGTCGACAGGCGTTCAAGATCCTCAGCCGCAAGATGCCGATCTGAACCTTCCGGTGGTCGGCCTGCCACTCGGCCTCAACGGTGTGCGTGACCGCTTCAACGAAGTTGAGTCGCTCTCAGGAGGCCCATTCAACGACATCCTCCGCGGCGACAGCGTGATTCCAGAGACGATCGTTGGCATCGGCCCACTCGCAGCTGGCTTCATCGGCTGCGACGCTTTGGACCAGGCGGGTGTTGATCGCATCAGCGGCCTTGCCGCCATCATGCCGCCACTCACTACTCCCTCGGGCCCGATCATCGCATCTGCTGCAACGATCGACTGCCCACTCGTGGGCAATGTCTGGGGCAAGGGCAACATTCTGCTCGGCGGCGGCGGAAGCGACCTGATCGAGGGTCGTGGCGGCGACGACATCATCGATGGCGACCGCTACCTCAACGTGCGCCTCAGCGTGCGCACCGATCCAACCGACCCAACAACCGAGATCGGCACCACCGACATCTTCGAACACACAGCCGACGCCGGCGGTTCATTCGGCGCAGGAACGGCTGGGATGACCTTGCAACAAGCAGTGTTCGCGGGTCTCGTCGACCCGGGCAACGTCGTTGCTGTGCGCGAGATTCTCACTGCACCTGCACCAACTAACGGCGTGCCCGACATCGACACCGCAGTCTTCAACGGTCCTGCCGTGGCGTACATGCTGTTCAACAACCTCGACGGAAGCGTGACTGTCACCGACGGCCGCTGCCTCGTTGGTGGCGGCGGTCGCGGCGGAGCCGGCGGCGGTCGTGGCGGAGTCGGCGGCGGCGTTGGTGGCGGCGGCGGTGGCGGCGGCAACGCACTCATTACCCGGTGCGACGGCGTCGATACCCTGCGCAACATCGAGAACTTGCAGTTCTCAGACATCACTGTGCAGCTCGTTGGCGGCGCAGCCCCGAACAGTCCAGCCGTGGGCACGATCAGCTTCACGCCAGCAGCCCCCATGGCTGGCGTACCACTCAATGTTGTAGCCCCATTGCTCCCCGGGCCCAACGGCGTGCTGCAGCCCTTTATCGATTCGATCACTGACCCCGATGGCTTCGATGCCTTCGTTCCACCAGTGTTCCTCACCTGGGAAGCCGACATCCCACAAATTGGCTGGCTTCCCGTGGGCGACGGTCCTACGTTTACCCCAACGGCGGCAGAGGCCGGGATGTCGTTGCGATTGCGGGTCGACTTTGTCGACTACGCCGGCAACATCGAGGAGATCTTCAGCGATGTGAGCCCTGCGGTTGCTGCAGCGAATCAGCCAGCCACCGGCGCGCCGGTGGTGACGCCAGCTCAGCCAACAGCAACCGTCGAGGTGGTTGCCGACATCTCCAGCATCGCCGATCCCGACGGCTTGGCCACCCCGCTCGGCACCGGCTTTGCCTATCAGTGGCAGCTCAACGGAGTCGACATCGTCGGCGCAAACGCTCAGGCCTTTACGCCCGACGCTCAGATGGTCGGTAGTGCCTTAAGCGTGACCGTTTCGTTCACTGACCTCAACGGCTCGCTCGAGACACTCTCGTCAACGCCGAGCTCGCCAATTGTTGCCTTACCACAGCCCGTGTTGCAGGCCTCGGCTGCCGCGCTGAACTTCGGCAACCTCAGCGATGCCGCCCCAGGCATTGTGCAGCCGGTTGCGATCTCGAACATCGGCGAAGGCTTTCTGCTCGTTGGCAACATCAGCATCACCGGTGTAGACGCCGGGATGTTCACGCTCACGCTCGATTGCAACAATGCAACGATCGACGTGATCACGCCGTGCGGATTCAACGTTGCGTTCAGCTCAGCAACGCTCGGCGCTCACAGCGCAGATCTCAACATCGAGTCCAACGCTGGGGCCACCGTCGTGATCCCGATGACGGTCAACGTGGTAGCTAACACTGCACCAACCGGCGCACCTGCGCTGTCGACCGTGTCGCCAACTGTCGACACAGTGATGACGTCAACTGTTGGTTCGATCGATGACGCTGATGGTCTGGTTAACGCCAACTACTCGTTCCAGTGGCAAGCGGGTCCGGCTACTGGAGCAATTGGCCCGTTCACCGACATCGTCGATGCCATCGACCCAACGTTCATCGTGACCCCCAACGAAAACGGCCGTCGAATCCGCGTCGTCGTCTCATTCTCTGATGACATCCTGAGCCCCGAAGTGGTTACCGGTTCGGCTACGGCGGTCATCGGAGTCACCTTCGTGGGCACCGCTGGCAACAACGTTTGGGCCGGCACCTCCGGCGACGACGTGGCCTCCGGCAGTGCAGGTAACGACACGCTCGCTGGTAACGCAGGCAATGACACATTGGCTGGCGACAGCGGCAACGACACCATCAACGGTGGTGCGGGCAACGACGTCATCACGTTCACCGGCAACGGTGAGGGCTTCGACTCAGTAAACGGTGGGGCCAACGTTGACACCGTGACCGCTCTCGCCGACAACACAGTCATCGGGCTGCACAGCCTGAGCAACGTTGAAGCAGTGAATGCCGGCGGCCACGTGAACGTCACGATCTCGGGCGGCCCAACCGCCGATACGTTGCACTTCGGCGCTGTTGCGCTCATCGGAATCGACATGATCGATGGCGGCGGCGGTAACGACAACATCAGTGGCTCAGCGTTGAACGACGTGATCCGCGGCGGTGCCGGTAACGACACCCTCACCGGAGGCAACGGCGACGATGTGTTCGTGTACTTCCGAGGCGATGGCAGCGATGTCATTAACAACTTCGACGCCATAGCGGCTGGCGGCCAGGACCGTATCGATCTGACCGGACTTGGTGTCACCGCCGCAAACTTCGACACTCAGGTCACCATCACCCGTGCCGGGTCCAACGTGCGCATCATCATCGGCAATGTTCGCATCACGCTCAGCCGTCAAACTCTTGCCAACATCACGATCGACGATTTCATCGTCGGCTAGGCAAACCAGACCCCGGCGAGGGTGCTCCCTCCCCTCGCCGGTTGTACAAGTAACTCTTCGTGAGCTACGCACACAGGCGAGGCCCTCGGGCCTCGCCTGTGTCGCGCCTCGACACCATTCATCACCAAGAATTCCTCAAGGTTTCGGCAATTGCGTCGAAGACTCTTCAGGTAGTCGAACGACATTGGGTGATTGACGAATGAAGAAACACACCGACGACGCACAAGGAAACAGAGGCCGCGGGCCACGTTTACGCCGCGCTTACTTGGTTCCGGCACTGTCCGTGGTGCTTGGCGGCTGCCGCCTGTTGGGCACCGAGGTCGACGCACTCACTGCGTCGAAAGCGCAGGACGTGGCGGGCGTCGCCGGGTGGACTCGAATCGCAACCACTCAGAGTTACCTCGTTGTGGCCAACGTGCTTCCAGCCGAGCACATGTACAGCAAGGCCGAGAACGCCACCGAGCATCCCACTGCGGGCGAGCTCTGCATCATCGGCCTTGGCGCCCCGGTTGGACCGCTTATTCGCCATGTGGAAGCCCACGTGTACGACCGACTCACCGGTCTACCCGTCACAAGCGTGACTCCACGGATCACCTTGGTTGATCGAGGTACCGGCAGGCCCACCACTGTGCCGCCAACCTTGATGCAAGACATCAACATCGGAGCGCTCGACATTCACTTCGGAAACAACGTGGCCGTTCCCAGCAACAGCGACCTCCGCTTGACGGTGACCATCGGGAATGAGGAGGCCACGTTCGATGGACATCTCGACTGAATCTAAGACGCTGCGGCAATGGGTGATTGACCTCCCGGTGAGCCGGAAGCTCTTTATCGGGTTTGCGTGGTTGACCGCAGTGCTGGTGCTCGTGCTCGGCTGCCTGTTCTTGACAGTGGAGCGACTTGGCAAAGCCAACAACCGTATTGTCGCTGGGACCTCTGTTCGTTCAGATGCTGCAGACCACCTTCGATTTGCAGCGGCCGAGCTCCGAGCATCGCAGCAGTCATATGTGATGTCTTGGCCAACGGGGCACTCGCAGTTCGATGAGGCCACGGGTGAATTTGAGACCTCGTTGCAGAAGTTGCGTGAAGCGGGCGGCGACCCCTTGGAGTCTGCTTTGGTCGAAAAGATCGCCACCGGTTACCAAACCTTCTTGGCCACCGACCAGCTGATTTGGCAGGCACTGCAGGCTGGAAATCCCGAACTCGCCAGGAACCTCACGTTGGGCCCAGAGAATCTGGCGTTCAGCTTCATGGCTGAGGACGCATCGGCCTACGCCGAGTTTGCCGATGAGGCACAGGCAGACGCCGTCACCAATTTTGCGCAAACCTCTGCCGACGCGAAGGCACTCGGAGTCATCCTCGGATTCATTGCACTTGCTGTCATGTTGACCGCTAGTTGGGTCATCACCCGGCTCATTCGTGATCCGCTTCATCGGGTGCAGCTCGCAGCCGAACGTGCGGCCGAAGGAGATCTTGAGGCCGAAGCCGACGTGACCGGTGACGACGAAACCGGTCGACTCGCGCAAGCGTTCAACAGCATGCTGCGCAAGCTTCGCCTTCGTGAAGAGACGCTTCTCGCTGAGCACTCCCGCCAGGAGACATCGACAAAAGTTCATCGCGCATTTGAGATGGCCGACGACGAATCGGCGGCTCTCGAAGTGATCGGTATCACCATGGCTGCGATGTTGCCTGGTCGCTCGGCAGAGCTGTTGCTCGCCGACAACAGCAAGTCGAATCTTGAGCAGGCAGTCGTCGCTGGCCCCAGCAGCGACGGACCCGGCTGCCCGGTCGCATCACCGTTCTCCTGCGTAGCTGTTCGCAGCGGCGCAGCCGTCACGTTCGAATCAAGCAACGCGCTCGACGCCTGCCCGCACTTGCGTCACCGCGGTGAAACCGCATGCTCAGCCGTGTGCGTTCCGGTCACGTTTATGGGCCGGGCCATTGGCGTCATCCACGCGGTTGCCGAAGAAGGCGAAGTTGCCAGTGCCTCCGAAATCGAGGCGTTGTCGATGTTGTCTACGCAGGCCGGTGCTCGCATCGGCATGCTGCGCACCATGGTGCGTACGGGCGAGCAAGCATCCACTGATTCATTGACAGGATTGATGAACCGCCGCACATTCCAAACCCGGGTTCGGGCGCTGCGCCGCGGCAACATCCCGTTCGTACTCGTGATGGCAGACATCGATCACTTCAAGCAAGTGAACGACACGTACGGCCACGAGACCGGCGACCGAGCGATCAAGACGTTTTGCGAAGTTGCCAAGAGCGCGCTGCGCCACACCGACCTCATGGGTCGTTGGGGCGGCGAAGAATTTGCGTTTGCATTCACCGACCTCGACCCGCAGCAAGCGCTGGCAACCATCGACCGCATTCGACTCGAGTTGGCAGTGCGGTTGTCAACCAGCGATCTGCCCGGCTTCACCGCCAGCTTTGGAATCGTTGACGCAACCAGCTGCCCAAGCCTTGAAGACGCCGTTCGGTTAGCCGACGACGCTCTCTACGTCGCCAAGGGAGCCGGCCGCAACCAATCGGTGATCGCTCCGCTCGATGCCGCCGCAGCGGTTGCATCGAAGCTTCCTGTGGGAGTGCGCGTGATCGATAAGCAACGTTCAAGCCGACGCGGCGTGCTCGCCGGACTCGCCAGCGACGACGATCCCCTCGACCGCTAACGCCCGCACCACCTCGCCCTCGCAGCCCGCATGGGCCAGATTCGGCGGATGGTGGGCCTGACGATTTGGATCGCTGGGAACTTTCGGTCGTCGACTGACGACCACAACAACAGTCGCTGAGCAAGGCGACAGCTTGTTCATCGAAAGGACCCCCCAAGTCATGGTCTCCACATCCCGCAATCGCATCGTTATTGGTTGCGCCGCTGTCGCAACATCGTTGTTGGTGCAGGCAGTCCCCGCCTCCGCACATATCACGATCAATACCTACGGCACCACATTTACCGCCGGCGCCACCAACGTTGTCTACTTCCGCGTTCCGCACGGCTGCCCAGATCCCGACCTCGTCGCTCAGGGGTTCAACGCTCGCACCAACCGAGTTGAGGTCGACATCCCGGCCACGGCAACCGGCGTGAAGCCCGAGATGAAACCAGGCTGGAGCGTCGACGTACTTCGCGCCCCGGTGACCAATGCCGTCACCAGGGTGATCTGGACCACAACAACCAATGAGTTGCCTGACTGGACATTCGCCGACTTCGGATTGCGCGCAACCCTCAACGGAGCTGCGGGCGACGTGCTCGAGTTCCCGACCACGCAGTACTGCGATAACCACAACGACGGCACCGCATTGACAACTCCTGTCTCAGAAGCTTGGACAGGTGTCAACGTTCCGAAGCTCACTCTCGTGGGCACAGCCAGCAAGATCAGCAATGCAGCAGATCTCGCCGATCTGAAGAACCGTGTTGTCACGCTCGAATCAAAGGCAGCCGCAGCGATCACTAGCATCGCTGCGTTGCTCAGCACCGACACGTCGCTCGACACCCGCCTCACCTCGCTCGAGAGCAGCCTCGGCAGCCTCTCGTCGGAGCACATCTTGAGCGTTCCGCTGCGCGCCTACGACTCACGTGACGCCGCTGGCAAGATCAACGCCGGCGAGACCCGCACCGTGAGCCTGAGCTCGGGCAAAGACGGAGTGAGCGCCACGGCGGTAGCCCTGCCCGCAGGTGCCACTGCCGCCATCGTGACGCTCACGGTTACAGAGACTGGCGCAAAGGCCGGCTACCTCAAGATGTACGGCGCTTCAACGCCGCTGCCAGCCACGAGCAGCATCAACTGGTCCACCGGCAATCAAGACATCGCAGTCAGCACCATCGTGGCTGTCGATTCGTCTGGCCAAGTAAAGGTCACCGCTTCAGGCTCAACACACTTCGTGGTTGACGTAATCGGCTACCTCGACTGATCAAGTAATCAAAGAGCCGGCGTCGACCCTTCTGGTGGGTCGACGCCGGCTCTTTTGCTTTTCACAGACGTTCGGCTTGCGTGTCAAACAGCGCGTCGCGATCAGCTCACAACAATGGTGCAGATCACTTTGCCGGTGGTGTGGCTCTCGACAATGTGCGAGCCAACGAGGTCGGCGGTGAACGCGAACGTGACCCTCGTGCCGGCCTTGGTGATGTCGTAGTCGTGCACGTGAAACTCTTGATCGGTGACCGACACGACAGTGAGTGTGATCTCGGTGCCGAGCACCACGGAGATCACCGGCGGCGTAACGTCGGCAGCATCGACCGTGACGGTGCGAGTGGGCGTTGCGGTCGTTACCGGCGGCCGAGCGGTGGTCGATGGCACTGTGGACTTCGTCGTGGTCACCGGCGCCGCCACAGGCGCGCTCGTTACGGGCACTACGCCAGATGGAGCCGTTGTGTTCGACGCCGTGCCGGGCTTCGCCGTTGTCTGAGTTGATCCACCGGGCTTCGTTGTCGAAGCCGAAGGGCTCGCTGTCGAGTTACCAGTGGCATCGGTATTTGAAGACGCGGACCCAGACGTCGCATCGGCGCTCACGCCTGGCGAGGATGGCGATGAACCCGTGGCTGGCGATGAACCCGACGATGGCACCGATGCCGTGCCAGATGTAGACGTAACCGGCGCTGCGCTTGAGCCGCAACCGACCAGCGACGCAGCGGCGAGCACAAAGCCAGCCAGCGGGATGCGGACGGTTCGGGAGATGTTCATGTCGAAAAATCTTTCATGCGTTGAAGCGCTACAGCAGGCGTCAGGTGATGGGGATGATTGTGTCGAACCGGGCGCTAGTTGCCGGGTCGTCGAGAAGAATCTCGAGCTTCCAGTCGCCAGCGGCCGGTAGTTCAACTTCGTCGGTCGACCATGCTCGTGCACCTTGGACGACGAAGATAACCGGAATTGGCCCAAGGCCTGCTGAGTCCAGCGAGAGACGCGCGCGAATCGTGATCGGGTCACCGAACGGCGCAGCGCTGTCATCGAGTGAGACCTCAATGTGTCGACGGCCAACGACTGTCTGATCGAGCGAGATCGTCATGACCCAGTCGCCTTGAGTAACCGTGCTTTGCCACTGCGGCTTGGCAGCAGCGACCGAGGTTGCGGGTGCTGATTCGGCGCCCGCTACATGACCCGGTTGAGACTGCACGAGCACTGTGGTCAACGCAATCACGACAAGGCCAACGGCGAGTTCGCCGAGCACTCCGGCCCGCAAAGAACTCTGCACGGAGCCGCTCGACCCAGAACGGCGGGTACGACTCAAACGCACCCGACCAAGGTTGCCGAGGAACACCATCACGATCACGGCAAGGGTCTTCGCAATCAGCAATCTGCCAAAGGAAGAGTCAAACGCCGACCAACCGTCGAGCAATCGCCACGTCTGCACCACACCGGTGAGCGCCAACGCCGCCACCGAAATTGAGGCCACCAACGACCAACGGCGCAAGACCCCGAAGAGCAGATGGGGATCATCAGCCATCGGTCCCCAGGCCAGAACGCCAAGTCCGCTGAGCCACGTTGCCATCGCCACGATGTGAACGGCCGTTGCGATGAACCCGATAACCAAATAGCGCCCAGCTCCGGCGTGGCCGTCGCCAACAAAACTGGCGACGACAACCGCTGCAGCGACCGCGCCCGAGACCAGCAATGCTGCTCGCCGAACTTCGCGGATCAACAGCTTTGTCGCCAACGCGACGAGACCAAACCCGACAAGCGCAGCGAGACGAGCGAGCCACCATTTGCCCGATGCCGTCTCGGCAATCTGCGACCACCGACTGGCCGTGAATGCATCTGCAAGACCCGTGCCAGCCAAGTACGGCACGGCGAGCGCGAACTGAGCGGCGGTTGCAAGAGCCAGCACCCAACAAGCCATATGAACGACCCGTCGCACACGGTGCCATCCCTGGCGCCAGATCAACGCAACGATGCAGGGCAGACCGATCGCCAGGATCAGGGCGAGGTACCCAAGCGCGCGGGCCAGGCCGTACACCACACCCACTGCTCGACTCGGCTGCTGACCCGCCGCAACGACGTCAGACGAGCTCGAAGCTGAATCCGAATCCCCAACTCTGAACACGATGCTTCCCGCGACCGGATGCCCATCGGCAGAGATCACCCGATACGAGGCGACGTACACGCCGGCGTTGAGCTTGGGAAGGCTTACTGCCACCACATCAGGCTTGCCATCAAGATAATCGGCCGCGCCAATTTCGATCGGAGTCGAGTCGGCTTTGGCCAACGTGATTCCGCCAAGTCCGAGCTCAACGTTCTCATCGAAGTCGAGCACCACCGAAGGAGGCGATGCAGCAAGTTGCGCGCCGCTCGCGGGCTCGCTGCGCTCAAGAGTTGCGTGGGCGCTCGCCGGTCCGGCCGCGCCAAGAACCAACATGCATGTCGCTACAACAGGAGCGCCAAGTCGACAGATCGTAGTTAGGCGCACTGATCGGCAAGCCATGTCTGGATGTGTTCGGCAGCAGCCTGCGCCTCGGTGCTCGTGAGGCCTTCGAGCTCGGCGTTGGCAGTGGCATCGGCCTCGACAGCAGCAATATCAAAATTGAATCGCTCGAGCACCGCAACAAACGATGAGACAGCTGCACTGAGGGTGGCGACATCGGCGTCGAGCTCGGTTGGCACCACGTCGGCCAGACGGGCGATCGCGTCGGGCAGCTTCTTGATCCCAGCCGGGCTGGTCAGATCGACGCCTTTGAGGATTCCGGAAATATCCAGTGCGGCTTGGCACACGCCAGACCCCACAATCGACACTGCCCGACCGGAAGTGGGTGTGGCCGACTTGCTCGAGGACCCACCACAACCCACGAGCGCGAGAACGAGCAGCGATACGACAAGTCGCTGGGGGCGCGCCCAATTCAATTTCATCTCAACAGGTCGTCACGAGAGTTCGTTTGGTTCCAAAAAATCGCGGAAGTTTTTCGAAAATGATCTGCTTACTGGCAAGACCGTAGGTTTGCCATTCCGAGTCCCCTACGATTTCACGAATCCCCGCCGGGTTAGCTCAGTCGGTAGAGCGCTTGACTTGTAATCATGAGGTGGCGAGTTCGATCCTCGCACCCGGCTCCAGCTCAGAGAAACGTCTATAGCTCGCCGCGATCGAGACGATCCAGAATCTCAACCGCTCGGCCGCGGACGGCTGGCAGGTTGCTCAACGCGCGCATCGCCGCGAGCGGGCGGGCCATGCGGTGATTTCCCGCGAGAGCCTCAGCGTTACGGGCAAGGAAGTCCCAATAGAGGGTGGTGAACGGGCAGGCATCGGGTCCGACCCGCTGCTTCGGGTCGAAGCGACACGTTCGGCACGAGTCACTCATCTTGTTGATGTAGGCCCCACCCGAGGCATACGGCTTAGTGGCCATCATGCCGCCATCGGCAAACAGAGCCATCCCGAGCACATTGGGCAACATCACCCATTCCGCTCCATCGACGAAGCTCGCCCGCATCCAGTCGGTCATCGCCGCCGGATCCACACCGCCCGTGAGGGCCAGGTTGCCGAGCACCATCAGTCGCTCGATGTGATGCGCATAGCCGTGATCGTGCACGTGGCCGATCACGCTGGCGACGCACGCCATCTCGGTGTCGGCTACCCCGGTGAACGCGGGCGGCACAGGCCGCGTGGCGCCGAGCACATTGGCGCTCCGGTAGTGAGGCATCCACAACCAATAGACACCCCATACGTATTCGCGCCAGCCAATCACTTGGCGAATGAAGCCCTCGACCGAATTGAGCGGAGCCACGCCACGTCGATACGCAAGCTCAGCGGCTTGCACGATCTCGCCAGGGTGGAGCAGGCCAATGTTCATCGATGACGACAGCGCCGAGTGGGCCAGCTTCCACTCAGCGGCGAGCATCGCGTCCTCATGAGGCCCGAACAATGCCAACCCAGATTCAATGAACTCACGCAGTCGGATCAACGCCTGCGCTCGCGTGACGGGCCAGGTCCCGTCGGGATCGGCGCCAAAGGTGGTTGCCGGAAGTCGATCGAGCACGGCACGGTCGATCTCGTCGAGCTCGAATCGCTCGATCGCAGGCCATGCCCGGCCGTCGCGCGGCGGTGGTTCACGGTTGTCGTGATCGAAATTCCAGCGGCCGCCGACGGGCTCGCGGCCGCCTCGTGCATCGTCGTCAATCAGCACGCCGAGCCGTTGTCGCTGCCACCGATAGAAGTCCTCCATAGTGAGGCGCTTGCGGTCGGCGGCCCATCCGGCAAAGTCGTCGTAGTGACACAGGAACTGGTCGTTGCGCACCAACTCGACACCCAAACGCTCAAGCATCAGACGCGCATCCCAACTCGTGGGTTCCATCGCAATCACGGGTCCGAAACCAAAGTCTTCGCGGTGATCCCGAAGGCCCTGCACAAGCGTTCTCGCCCGGCGGTAGTCCACCTCGAAACCTTCGGCGCGTAGCTCGTCAGCGAAATGCATCATCGCCGACAGCACTAGGTGTAACCGCTGACGATGCCACGTCCGAGAGGCGATGAGCGCGTCGCTCTCGACCAACAACACACGACACTCCCCCGGCTTTCGGCCCGCAAGAGCGCCCCGAGAGCGGTCGAGTTGATCGCCGAATACCCAAACGGTTGGGATTGAGATGACGGCCACGATGACGGCCGACTCAGGACGCGAACGCCGTGTTGGGCAGGTCGCCAGCAAGCGGATGCCTTGCGCTCACCGGCGCTCTGATAACGCCGACGATTGCTGCTGCCTCGCCGGTGATTCCGATCATGAGCGGTAACCATAGTGGTGAGCCGACGAATAGAACCGACGCACCCGGCTCCAGCGAAGTTCTGTTCGCACTAAGGTTCGGCCATGAAACTTGGACCTGGCCTGACATTCTCTTGGAAGCGCGCACTTGGGGTCACGAGCGCTAAGCGCAAGATCGCGAAAGCCACTGGCATTCCCACCACGAAGACCGGTCGGCAAGCAAAGTTGGGGCGCATCTTTAAGATCCGCTGAGCGTTCGCTAGTTCTTCGCGAACCAGCCGTTTACATCGGCCAAGACATAGGCATCGACCGACGCGAAGAAACACACCTCGCCCGCAGCAGACACCGGAGCAATCACCGCGTTCGCAACCGTGGCACCCGCAACAAAGTTCACACTCGACGCCAACGGCAACACACCACACGGAAACACCGTGACAAACCCCGGACCGATGGGATCAACAACCGTCACGTTCAACGACACCGCACCAGCACCACTAGACGGCACACCACCAACACCTGCAACCGCCACCCGCAACACGTTGGCCCCGCCGTAACGCTGCTGATCAATTACAACGGCACCCTGCGGCTCGCCCGGCCGCGAATCAAAAACTCGGGCCGGCGAAACTGCCGAGAACCCTGACCCAGAAGCAAACCAGCCGTTCACATCGGCCAACACATAGGCATCGATCGACGCGAAGAAACACACCTCGCCCGCAGCAGACAGTGGAGCAATCACCGCGTTCGCGACCGTGGCACCCGCAACAAAGTTCACACTCGACGCCAACGGCAACGCACCGCACGGAAACACCGTGACAAACCCCGGACCGATGGGATCAACAACCGTCACGTTCAACGACACCGC
>JBAXHD010000020.1:0-43063 GCA_037139095.1 Actinomycetota bacterium | reverse complement strand
TTGACTGTCTTTCCATCCGCTCACACAGCGCTGGCCGTTGCCAATAACGCCGCCAACGACTCGGCCTATGTGCAGCATCTCGTGTTCAACGTGCCGCTCAGTCAGTTCTCCGACACGGCTCGGGCTCGCATCGGTCTGCAGGGCACGGCTGGCGACACGTGGTTCGACTGGAGCACCGACCTGTGCTCGGCTCCGCTGGTGGGTAACACCGGTCGAACGTTTAACTTCACCGAGCCGTGCCGCCGACACGACTTTGCGTATCGCAACACACAACTGCTCGAGCGCCGCTATGGCGGTGGCGGACAGTTCTGGAATAGTGCGTCACGCAAACGAATCGATCTGCAATTTCTCGACGACACCAAAGCCCACTGCGCATCACGATCGATCTTCGATCGGCCCACGTGTTACGCCTGGGCCTACACGTTTTATGGAGCAGTACGACTCGTGGCTGGTCCGTAGACAACACCAAGTAACTCATGCAAGATGCGCCCGGTGGCACCCCAAATCGTTTCGCCTTCGAGTTCGAAGAAATCCATTCGACGGTCAAGCGGCGCAGTACCCCACCACTCTTCGCGATACGTATCGCGATGGGCGAGCTCGTGCAACGGCACCCACAAAATGCGATCGACCTCGGTGACATCTGCCCGCAAGGTGGGGCGTGCACTCAGGTGAGCCACTAGCGGCACGATGTGGCTTCGACTCACCACGGTCGAGAGCGAACTGAGCTGTCCTCGCACGTTCACCGCGTGCGGGGACAGCGCTACTTCTTCGTAGGCCTCGCGCACGGCGGCCTGCAGTGGCGTCTCGCCGGGCTCAAGTCGACCACCTGGAAAACTGATTTCACCAGCATGGTTACGCAGATGCTGAGCTCGCTTGGTCAGCAACACCTCGGCACCGCGGGGACCATCAGCCAACACCACCAGCACCGCCGACGGCTTGGCACCGGCAAACATCGGCGTCTGAGCCTCGCCTCCAAGACCGCTGGCCTCTACTGCACGCACGGCTGCCTCAGCGTTCAGCGGCTCAGCAACATTCCAGAACGCCACGTCGCCAAGTCGCCACGCACGAGGGCGAGGGATCACCTGACTGCCGCCGCGACGAGAACCCTCTGGCGTCATCAGATGTACCTATCGCCCGACTGCGGCTACGCCGTTGGCGAGGGGGTCCAGCCTGACTCAACGAGCTGCTTCAGCACCTCGGGCAAGCCGGCCTTCTTCAGATCGGCGAGCACCCGACCGGGCGCTTGATCGCCGCTTTCAAACTCCTGCCATGCAATGACAAGTTTGGCGAGATCGGCTACTGGGCGTTCGAACGACATGGCTACAAGACTACGGCCGCGAGCGGCGAAGAGAGTCGTCTCACGACTTGCGTTTGCGATACGCCTTCACGCCGTTACCAACCAGTCGGCCCGCCGAGCGACCAACTGTAGATGCCATGCTGGCGTCGTCTGACCCAACTGGCCGGGTCGCTCGGGTGGCCTCCGCTGCCTTTGGTGTCGGCGCTACCTGAGCTATCGACTTTGGCGCCTTCACTTTTTCGCTGAAGTCGCTGAGCAGCCAAATGAACCCCAATGCGAATGCCAGCAGGCCCATGAGCAGCCGCGTTCCAGCTTCGATCGAGACGGCGGACTGCACAGCGCACACCGCCGTCAACAGCACCAGCACGGCGTCGAGTACACGGTGCGCCCGGCGGTTCATCATCTGAAACGCAGAGAGGGGCCCCTTGGCCGTGGCGGTATTCAGCACAACCAACCCGCCTAAGAGCGTCGGCACCATCGGTGTAGGGCTCTGTAGCCCTTGGGCCACAAACACAATGCCGATCAGATACTCCGCGCCCTGATGTGCCCAGAACGGCCTCTTGCCTGATGCAGCCATGGCTCACAAGCTACCGGTGACTCGTCGCGGTTATGAGCGCCAACGCAAACGGCCCCGAGCCAAAGCTCGGGGCCGTTCTCGTTGGGGGGCCTCCGTCAACATCTGTCGACGAAACCCAAATCACTTCCCACCGAAGTGGTTACATCATGCCGCCCATGCCACCCATGCCGCCCATGCCACCGGCGCCGCCGCCGCCGCCAGGCATTGCGAACTTCTTCTCGGGCTTGTCGGCCACGAGACATTCGGTGGTCAGAACGAGCGCTGCAATTGAAGCAGCGTTCTGCAATGCAGCGCGGGTCACCTTGGCTGGGTCGATAATGCCGGCCTTCACAAGGTCGGTCATCTCGCCGGTTGCGGCGTTGAGACCCATGTTGCCTTCGGCTGACTCAACCTGCTGCACCACGACTGCGCCTTGCAGGCCAGCGTTGTCAGCAATCGTGCTGAGTGGCGCAATGAGCGACTCCCACACGATTCGTGCGCCAGTTGCTTCGTCGCCCTCGAGCGATGCAACAACCTTGGCAACTGCGGCACGGGCACGAACCAGAGCCACACCGCCGCCGGCAACGACGCCTTCTTCGATGGCTGCGCGAGTTGCAGACACAGCATCTTCGATGCGGTGCTTCTTCTCTTTGAGCTCAACCTCGGTTGCGGCGCCGACCTTGATCACTGCAACACCGCCGGCCAACTTGGCCAAGCGCTCCTGCAACTTCTCACGGTCCCAATCGCTGTCGGTGTTGTCGATCTCAGCCTTGATCTGGTTGACGCGACCCTTCACTTCTTCGTGATCGCCAGAACCATCAACAATGGTGGTGTTGTCCTTGGTGATGATGACGCGCTTGGCGCGACCGAACAGATCCATGGTCACGTTCTCAAGCTTGAGGCCAACCTCTTCGCTGATGACCTGACCACCAGTGAGCACTGCCATGTCCTGCAACATCGCCTTACGACGATCGCCAAAGCCAGGGGCCTTGACTGCTGCGGAGTTGAAGGTGCCGCGGATCTTGTTGACGACCAGCGTGGCGAGTGCTTCGCCTTCGATGTCTTCAGCAATGATCAACAACGCACGACCGGTCTTCATCACAGCTTCGAGAGCTGGGAGCATGACCTGCACCGAGCTGATCTTGCTGCTGGTGATGAGGATGTACGGATCTTCGAGCACTGCTTCTTGACGCTCTGCGTCGGTCACGAAGTATGGCGACAGGTAGCCCTTGTCGAACTGCATGCCCTCGGTGAACTCGAGCTCGGTGCCAAAGGTGTTGCTTTCCTCGACCGTAACGACGCCGTCTTTGCCGACCTTGTCGATTGCGTTGGCGATGACTTCGCCGATTGAGGCATCAGCAGCCGAGATGGTGGCAACAGCGGCGATGTCGCCCTTGTCGTCGACCTCTTTGGCCTGACCCTTGATCGACTCAACCGCAGCGGCAACTGCCTTCTCGATGCCCTTTTTGAGGCCCATCGGGTTGGCGCCAGCAGCGACGTTACGCATGCCCTGATGAACCATTGCCTGCGCCAACACCGTTGCGGTGGTGGTGCCGTCACCGGCTACATCATTGGTCTTGGTGGCGACTTCTTTCACCAACTGAGCGCCCATGTTTTCGTAAGGATCATCGAGTTCGATTTCCTTCGCGATGGACACGCCGTCGTTGGTGATGGTTGGTGCGCCGAACTTCTTGTCGAGCACGACGTTGCGACCCTTTGGCCCGAGCGTGACCTTGACCGTGTTGGCCAACTTGTCGACGCCGGCTTCGAGTGCGCGACGCGCCTCTTCGTCAAATTTAAGAATCTTGGCCATGGGGCTAGTGCCTCACTTACCGACGATTGCGAGGACGTCACGGCTGGTGAGGATGAGGTAATCCACACCTTCGAGCGTGACTTCTGTTCCGCCGTACTTGCTGTACAGAACGGTGTCGCCGACTTTGACGTCGAGTGCAGCGTGTGCACCCTTGTCGTCGCTCCAGCGGCCAGGTCCAACAGCGAGCACGGTGCCCTGCTGTGGCTTTTCCTTGGCGGTGTCGGGGATAACGAGGCCCGATGCTGTGGTGAGCTCGGCTTCGTTGGGCTTGACCACAATGCGGTCGTCCAGCGGCTTGAGATTCATGAGAGAACGCTCCAGGTTTGTTGAGACGTGTTGTCTGGCAGAGCCGAGTGTGGCGGCTGCCGCACGGGCATTAGCACTCGACGAGTGCGAGTGCTAATGGTAGGGCCTTAACTACGGCGTTAGCAACCGCAGCAGCGAAACACCCACCTCGAAGAGCAACTGCTCGAGCAAGTTCAAGGGCAGCCCGATCACGTTGGTCACACTTCCCTGCACAGAATCGACAAGTACCGCTGCGGCACCCTGAATGCCGTACGCCCCGGCCTTGCCGTGAGGCTCGCCGGTTGCCACATACCAACGCAGCCATTCGTCGTCGCTGGCCTTCATGGTGACCAACGACGTGTTCACCTCGGCGGCCACGCGACCCTGATAGCGAATGGCCACGCCGGTGTGCACCTGATGGGTTCGTCCGGCCAGCAGCCCAAGCATGCGCATCGCGTCGGCGTCGTCGGCCGGCTTGGCCAGGATCATTCCGTCGAGATCAACCGTGGTGTCAGCAGCAATCACAACGACGTCATCGTCGAGCACCGCAGCGCAGGCCTTCTCGATGGCCAGCCGGCGCACATACGACACCGGATCTTCGCCCGGATGCTCGGTCTCATCGATGTCGGTGGGCATGACCTCGAATGACATGCCGATTTGGGCGAGCAACTCCCTGCGGCGCGGCGAAGCCGATGCCAGCACAACCCGTATCAAATCGCTACTCATCCGCCGCTGAGCGCCATCACATGACCGTCATCGGGCGGGGTCGCGTCGTTGAGGTCGTCGAGATACCCATCGGGCAGGACCACGCGAATGGGTCCATTGGTGTGGCCGCGCCGGATGCGCTCGCCGCCAGGAACAACCACCAAGGTGGGGTCGAGCGCTGCAATGAGGTGATCGAGTTCGGCCAGCGAATTGATCTTGCTGAAATTGCCACGCGCCTCGCCACCCACTGGGTAACCAGTGAGGTACCACGAGGTGTGCTTGCGGAAGTCGCGCACCGCATGGTCTTCACCAAGATGATCTGCCAGGAGTCGGCAGTGATCGGCCATCTGCTGGCCAACGAAGCCAAGCGGTGGCGATTCGGGAACGGGCTCGCCGTTAAATGCAGCCACGAGATGACCAAACAACCACGGCCGACCGAGGCAACCGCGACCAATAACCACGCCGTCGCAGTTCGTGTGCTCGACCATCTTGAGCGCGTCTGCGGCTTCCCAAATATCACCGTTGCCAAGCACTGGAATTTCGGTGACTGCCGCCTTGAGTTCGGCAATGGCATCCCAATTGGCGGTGCCGGCGTAGTGCTGTTGAGCGGTGCGCGCGTGCAACGCGATGGCGGCCACGCCTTCTTCTTCGGCGATCTGGCCAGTGCGGATAAACGTGAGCAGTTCGTCGTGGATGCCCATGCGGAACTTGGCAGTGACCGGAATGCCATAGGGCGAGGCGCCAGTGACCACTGCACGCAAGATGGCGCGCAACAGATTTGGTTTCACCGGTACTGCGGCTCCGCCACCGCGTCGGGTGACCTTTTGCGCTGGGCAACCGAAGTTGAGATCAATGTGATCGACGCGATCTTGCGAGCACAGCAGGCGTACAGCCTCGCCAATGATGGCCGGATCACTGCCATAGATCTGCAGGCTGCGCGGCGACTCGTTGGCACCGAAAGTAGCCATGCGCGCTGTCTTGGCATTGCCATGAACGAGAGCGGTGGCCATCACCATTTCGTTGACATAGATGAGATCGGGTGCGAAACGTCGACACATCGTGCGGAACGGCGCGTTGGTGACACCAGCCATCGGTGCGAGCACAACGGGTGGCCAGACCTCGTAGGGGCCTAGCTGCAGCGGTTTCACCCCGAAAACGCTACCCGCGCGAACTGCACAGCAAGGCCACCATTGCTGGTGGCGAGGGTGTCGTCGAACTCACGCTTGAACGACGCAAGACTCGAGGTTGGCGCAACCACAGCGAGCCGTTCGGCCTTACCCAGCTCGAGATAGAGAGCACGTTGGTTGGCAGCGCTGAGGCGCTCGCCGTATGGAGGATTCGTCACCACAGCAAGGCCGGCACCACCTGTTGGACCGTTGAAGAGCTTGGTTGCGTCGCCAACCTCGAACACGATGTCGTCGAGCACACCGGCGCGTTCGGCGTTGGCCTGAGCCTTGGCAATCATGTCGCCCTTGAGATCGCGGGCCACATACTTCTTCTTCAATGGACCACGCACGTCGGCGTCGGAGGCCGCAAGCAATTTCGCCCACTGCGCCGGGTCTACCGGCATCCAGTTCTCGAAGGCAAACGAACGGTTACGGCCGGCCGGCATGCGGCGAGCCATCTGCGCAGCCTCAATCATGATGGTGCCAGCGCCACAACACGGATCGGTGAGCACACCTTTATGAGTTGACGCCCCACTCCATTGCAACAGCGCCGCAGCCAAGGTCTCACGAATAGGTGCCGGACCCGATTCGGTGCGCCACCCACGCTGATACAGCGGATTGCCAGTGGCATCGATGCTGACCGTACAAATGTTGCGCGACATCCGAACGTGCAACGTGTGCACGCCACCTTCGTACTCGTAGGCAGGGTCATACGAGCGACGCACCACGGCACGCACTCGCTCTTCGATGGCGCCAGTGTGGTTCAAGCGAGACGCTGATGCCGAGACACTGATGTTGAGCGCGCAACGCTTGGGAAGCCATTCATGGAACGGGATCTCTTTGAGGCCGGCCTGCAGGTCGCCGAAACCACTGGCTTCGAATCGACCAATGCGGATCAAGATTCTGGTAGCGGTGCGCAGATGCAAGTGAGCCAGCATCAACTGCGACCAAGTGATCGAGGCAGTGAGTCCGCCGACCCCAAGGTCGACCACCTTCAGGTCGAGACGAGCCATCTCTGCTGCAGTGACCTGCTCGAGACCAGGTGCTGTGACGATGTACGCGGCAAGTCGACTCATGGGGTATACGACTGTACCAGCGGTAACCGCAGGCCCGGATAAGCACCGCAGTCGAGCGACGTGGGCCCATCGCTCTTGAGGCGGTACCAACCAGCGGCCGCGATCATCGCCGCATTGTCGGTGCACATTGCCCGACTCGGCACAAACGCCTGAATGCCGTCTTCGTGGCAGGCGGTTGCCCAACGCTGACGTAGTAACGAGTTAGCGGCAACACCGCCACCGAGCACCAGGCCCTTGGCCCCTACCTCACGAGCCGCGCGGCGAGCTTTGGCAACAAGCGAGTCGACCACGGCCATCTGGAACGAGGCGGCGATGTCGGCGGTAACCGAATCGGGGTGCTTACGCACATGATTCATGACAGCGGTCTTCAGACCGCTGAAGCTGAAGTTGAGCGAGTCAGGAATAGCTCGCGGAAACGCCACGGCCGTTGGATCGCCGTACTGCGCTTCTCGATCGATTGCTGGCCCACCGGGATAGCCGAGACCCATAAAACGAGCGACCTTGTCGAACGCTTCGCCAGCAGCGTCGTCGATGGTCTCGCCGAGCAACCGGTACTGACCGTGCGCGGTCATCTCGATCAGCATCGTGTGCCCACCCGAAACGAGCAACACCACAAGCGGCAACTCGAGCGACGGATCTTCGAGCAGCCCGGCGTAGAGGTGTGCCTCGAGGTGGTTCACACCAACGAACGGCACGTCATACACCAACGCCAACGCTTTCGCGGCTGCGACCCCGACCAGCAGGGCCCCGATCAGACCCGGGCCAACCGTTGCGGCAACCGCGTCAATGCGGGTATCGGCAACGCCCGACTCCTCGATGGCCTGGGCGATGACCGGAGCAATCAACTCAACATGGGCGCGGCTCGCGATTTCGGGAACGACGCCGCCGAACGGAACGTGCTGCTCGATCGAAGTATTGATGACGCTGCTCAGCACATCACTGCCGCCCATCACCACCGCGGCCGCGGTCTCGTCGCAACTCGTCTCAAGACCCAAGACCACTGTTGAATCGTCGACGTTCATGACTGTCCTCGTATCTCGGCCACATCGGGACACAGCAGGCGGAGCCGCGCCGCGTACTCGGGCGTATCGATGTTGTGACACCACATCACGATTGCGTCATCGGAGTTCTCGTAATACCTCGGACGAATCCCGGCAGGCTCAAATCCAAAGAGGCGATACAACCCCTGCGCCGCGTCATTGCTCATACGCACCTCAAGAGTGAGGCCGGTGCAACCTCTGCCGCGCGCTTCCCAGGCAAGGTCTGCAAGCAGGTGGCGAGCCACACCGCTGCGTTGCCGTTTGGGATCGGTAGCGATGTTGGTGATGTGAGCGTCTTCGAGCACCAACATCATTCCGGCGTACCCCATCAGTTCGCCGCCACGGTAACCCACTGTGTAATAGCGCTGGCCGTGCTTGGCGAGCTCGATCTCGTTCAGGAAAACGTTGATCGACCACGGTTGCGGATACACCTGATGCTCAATCACCTGAATCGCGGTGAAGTCGCGGCGACGCATCGGCAAGATCTCAAGACCGCGTGCCGGAACGTCTCGGTGCAACAGGCGCGACAGCACGCTCATCGGGTTGTCCAGTTGATCTGAGCATCGGGGGCACGCAGATACATCGGCTGCACCGAGTCGAGGTTGGCTGCACCCGCTTGCCCAACATCGGCGCGCAGCGCGCGGGCTCTGGCCAAGTGAACAAGCGGCGCCGCCGACGGATGGGCGAGGTCGGCAACCTCAATCGAGGCATCAAGTTGATCGTTATACCGATGAGCTCCGTCGCCAACGGCGAGAACGTTTTGCCCACGCGCCATCACGTCGGCGTTGAAATCTTCGATGCTGCATGCGATCGGCTCACTCACCCGTTGCACCCCACCGGGCGAGGGAAGGTAGAAGGCATAAAACACTTCGCCCTTGCGAGCGTCGATGAGACTGGCGATGACCTTCGAGGTGTGCCGCAGCGGAAACGCCAACAGGTCGAGCGACGAGATACCCACGAGTGGCACATCGAGAGCTTGGGCCATCGTCTTGGCAGTAGCAATTCCCACGCGCATGCCGGTGAACAGCCCCGGACCAATATCTACGCCCACGGCGCCAATCTGGGAGATGGCAACGCCAGCCTGGCGGCAAACGAACTCGATGGCCGGAGCGAGCACCTCAGCGTGACGGCGACCTTGCATGATCTCGACGAGGCCAATAACGCCATCGTCTCCGCCGAGCGCAACGCTGACAACCTGAGTCGCTGTTTCGATCCCGAGAGTGATCACGACACGGTCCATTCCTCGACTGCGGCCTCGAGGTGTTCCCAACGTGGGGCCCATCGCTTATCGCTCGAAGTGATGCAGATCTCGCGTTGGTCAGCATCTGCATCTGACCCATCGGGGGCGTCGTCGACGAGCCGAAGTTCAATGCGTAGATGTGGTCCAAGATCGACCACGTCGCCCCACTCGACCAACACAATGGCGTCGTCTTCAAGCAATTCACCAAACGCCAGATCGTCGACTTCGGCGGTGTGCTCGAGACGATAGAGATCAGCGTGATGCAGCGTGGTTGAGGCGCCGGTGTAGCTGTGTACCAACGTGTACGTGGGCGATGTGACGGGTTCGTGAATACCGAGTTGGCGAGCGAAACCTTGGGCGAATGCCGTCTTGCCGGCTCCCATCTGACCCGCCAACACAATGAGGTCTCCGGCACGCGACAGCGTGGCTACACCCGCGGCGATAGCCCGCGTTTGTTCAGCAGAGTGAGAAACCAATTCGATCATTGGGGTGCAGCCATCGCGAGGGAGTTCATGGGTAGTGACGTTCGATCCGCTGGCTAATGCCACACAGAATTTCGTAGGCAATTGTGCCAAGCCGAGCAGCCCACTCCTCAGCCCTGATCTCGTCGGCCCGCGAACCATGAGTCTGACTACCAATCAACACAACTTCGTCTCCCACCGAGACCACGTCGTTGCCGCAATCAACCATGAGCTGGTCCATCGTCACCACGCCAACGATTGGGCGCCGAACACCGCCGATCAACACCTCCCCGCCGACATCAAACAAACGGCGGGGAACGCCGTCGGCATAGCCGAGAGGCACTGTGGCAACAGTTGTTGCATCTGCAAATACATGGCGGAGGCCATAGCTGATGCCCTCGCCAGCAGCCACCCGCTTCACGAAACTCACCTTCGCGCGCAACGACAATGCTGGCCGCAAATCCGCGCACAGCGCTGCCACCCCCGGGCCCGGCTCAGCGCCGTACATCGCAATTCCAAGTCGCACTAAACCGCGGTGGGACTCGGCAATGCCAAGTGCCCCCGCCGAGTTGGCCACATGAATCAGCGCTGGTTCGTGGCCGGAAGCGACGAGCTTGTCGACCACGCTGTCGAACAGCGCTAGCTGACGACTATTTGATGGCGCATCAGGCTCATCTGCCACGGCCAAGTGGGTGAACACTCCCTGCAGTTCAAGCTGCGGGTGTGCTGCGATTGCATTGGCGAGTTCGACGGCATGCTCGGGCGCCGCACCCACTCGGTGCATCCCGGTATCGACCTTCAGGTGCACCGGATACTCAGCTTGCCCCGCTCTGGTTGCAGCTTGGGCCAGCGCCTCGATCGACTCAAGGCAATACACAGTGGGCGTGAGCTGATGTGAGACCACAAGATCGAGCTCTTCCACAGGTGACTGGCTCAAGATCAAGATTGGAGCCGTGAGTCCAGCAGCGCGAAGTTCGACACCTTCGGACACCAGCGCCACACACAGTCCCTCTGCACCCGCACCAAGCGCAGCGCGAGCCACCGGCACTGCACCGTGGCCATAGGCATCGGCCTTCACGACAGCCCATACCGCCGACGGCGCGACGACCTCACGTATCAGCCGAACGTTGTGCGCGACGGAATCGAGGTTCACCTCGGCCCATGCCCACCTCATTGCAGCGAGTCCAAAACCTTTGGAATTAGTGTCAACAAGTCGCTAGCGATCAGACCGCGGCGAGGTCCCAAACGACCGGCCCGACCATGAATCCACGCTCCCGCCGCCGCTGCCTCAAACGCCGCGAGACCTTGCGCAAGCAGTGCGCCGATAATGCCCGACAGCACATCACCGGTTCCGGCAGTGGCCAAACGCTCGTCGCCGGCAGTGACCACTAGTACGCGACCATCGGGATCGGCCACCACGGTCGCCGGACCCTTGAGCAACACGACCACGCCGAGTTCAAACGCCAACAAGCGCGCTTCCATGATTCGGTCAGGCCCAACCTTTGCACCAGCAAGCAACGCGAATTCGCCATCGTGAGGCGTCAGCACCGTTGGCACCTCGCGAGCTTTCAGCACCGCAGCAGGCCCTTCGCTGCTCCACGCCAAGGCAAACAGACCGTCGCCATCGATCACCGTAGGGATCAGCGACTTGCTCACCACTGTTCGAAGCGCAGCAACGTTGCCCTCACTTCGGCCGAGCCCAGGGCCAATCACCAACGATTGAAATCGATCGAGGCTGGCAAGCGCTTCGCGTGCCCAGTCGCCACCGCCCAAGGGGCGCTGGACGTACTCGTGATCGCCACTGTTGAGCGCGGCTCCCGGCACCGAGAGCTGAACCATGCCGGCTCCGCTTCGCTGCGCTGCGCTCGCAGCTAAATGCGCAGCGCCAGTCATTCCCGGGCTGCCGGCAATGACCTGTGTAGCGGTGCTCCACTTGTGTGCGTCGGCTTCGCGTGGCTGCCA
Source organism: Actinomycetota bacterium (assembly GCA_037139095.1). GTDB lineage: Bacteria > Actinomycetota > Acidimicrobiia > Acidimicrobiales > Ilumatobacteraceae > WLMZ01. Next base: position 31,462 of record JBAXHD010000020.1, on the reverse strand, counting down.
CCAGCGAGCAACATCGCCCTGCTGCACCAGATGAACTCTCACATGTTCAGCCGACAGACCGATGTCGACAACCTCGACAGAGCCAGCCAGCGCAGCCCCCGGCTCGAACAACAGCCCAGGCTTCAACGCAACAAAGGTGACCGTGTGGTCGGCTTGCATGACTCCCGAGCCGGCTGCCCCAGTGAGGCCATCGACACCCGAAGGGATGTCGACCGCGAGCACAAGCGCTGCGCCCGGATCGGGGGCCTGCCACAAACCATGAAACCCTGTGCCGTATGCGGCGTCGATCACGAGGTCGCACTGAGGCAAGACCTTGGGGCAATCGGCCACTGTAAACACGGTCACCTGCACACCCTTCAACGCGAGCTTGCGTGCGGCAACTCGGCCGTCGGCACCGTTGTTACCTGGCCCAGCAACAACAACGACCCGGCGCCCATACGACCCGCCCAACATTCGCAACGCGGCCCACGCAACAGCAGATCCCGCTCGCTCGATAAAAACGTTCGCAGCGGTGTGTCGTGTAGCAGCCGCGTCGATGTCTCGCATCTCATCCGGCGTCACGATCGACAACATGTCGTTGAGCGTAGCTAGTACACGCCCTCACCGCCGGCGAGGCTGCCGGCACCTACTCGGCGATCACGTAAGCAATAGCGATGAGGTCGCTGTGTGTCAGCGACACGTGCCACCGCGTGACCCCTGCATCGCGTGCCAATTCGGCGGCGCGCGCCGAGACGTGCAACGACGGCGCACCCGAGTCAGCACGCGTGACCGACACGTCGTGGAAGCCAAACGCGCCGAGCCCCACACCGAGTGCCTTCATCACTGCTTCTCGAGCAGCAAAGCGAACCGCGAGCGATGGCACTGGGTCAGCCTTTGAGGCCACGTAGTCAAGTTCGTCGGCGGTGAACAATCGTTCGCGCATAGTTGGCGTGCGTTGCAGCGAACGCCGAAACCGCTCTATCTCAATGGCGTCGACTCCGATGCCAATCATGATCTAGCGACGCCAACGATCGGCCATCTCGCTGATGGGCAAGATCAGCAAATCGCCCACCGGAAGCTCGCCAAGCAGATCGTCGCTGAATCCGCCTTCGGTTTCGGCCACCCAGTCGACAAGGCGGTTGTATCGGCGGTCGTAGCCCTGCAAGACCCCACGCATAATTGGGGCCGGCAGGCGATCGTGGAATCGCACATGCAGCAAAGTGATGCCGGTGATCTGAGCACCCTTGAGTTCGGGCACAAAGATCACGGTCCGGCCGTCGCTGCGCCCCCGGGCTACGAGCACATCTCGCTCGGCGGCAACGCGGCGCTTGGTACCGACCAACGAGTGGTTGCGCTCGACACGAGATGCGACATCGCGCGACAAGCCTCCGCGGTCCACGATCGTGATCGTTGCACTGGTGGTGTCAGGGTCACCCTCGATGCCGTAACGGGTAAAGCCAATAACTTCGGCAACCGCTGGGTCGAGATCGGCAAGCACCTTCATCGATCGATACGACAAGCGATCTCGGCCAACCCCGAGAGCGAGTACTGATTGCACCAAGCGACGGTCGAGCACACCTTCGTCGTTGCGACTGATTCCGACGGTAACGGTCTTGGCCTGATGCTTGATTGCATCGATCGGCCGAGTGAGTTCTTCGATTGCACGCGTGAGCGCAGCAGTGAGATCGTCGATGAGCGCGCTGGGCGTGCCCACCTTGCCGGTATCTGCGTGATACGACTCAAGCGGCGCATCGCTGAGTGCATCACGCAACATCGACACCACCCGCACAGCTGTAGACGCTTCCATCTGGCCGTCGTACAAACCTGCGCGTAACGCAACGAAGAACCGTTCGGCGATTGGCTCAAGCTCTTTGCGCACCAACCGCATCACTTCGTCACCAACATCGGTTGTCGAGATCGCCCGCTCAATCACCTCGCGCGCCTCGCGAAGCGGACGAGCCGATGCGTCGATTGCCAGCGCGGCCTCATAGCCAAAGAGGTGGCCCACCATCGCCGACAAAATGAAGGCAAGTGCGCCATCTACGGCAGGCACGCCGATCACTTGAGCGGCAGCAGAAAAGCGCTTGTCGCCTTCGGTGGCAATCACAATCGGCAGGGCCTTGTGAGCGCGGAAGATGGCCACTTCTTTGGCGACATCGTCGGCCGTGCCGCCCACCAAACCTGCAGCGCAAACGATGATGAGCGGCTCACACGAGAGGTCGATGTGCTTCTTGTCTTCGGTGACATCGCAGGCGATGCTCTTGTAACAGAGCTCGCTGAGCTTGATGCGCACTTCTTGCGCAGCCACGGCATTTGCGCCGTTACCGACCACTGTCCAATAGCGGCGCTGCGGGGCGAACCGACGCGCGGCTTCACCAATCTGGTCGCGCAACGCAAGCACCGACACAAGCGCATCAGGAATCTCACGCAGCGACGAGAGCAACTGATGCCTGCGTTGCGCCGAACCAAGACCTGCGGCCTCGCTGATGGCACAGGCCAGCAAAGCACCGGCAGCGACCTGTGCGTAGAAGGCCTTCGTTGAAGCAACGCTCATTTCAACATCGCGACCGTCGGATGTGTACAACACGCCATCGGCCTTGTCGGTGAGATCGCTGTTGCGACGATTCACGATGCCAATGACACATGCCCCGCGACCGCGCACGAGATCGACCGTGCGATTGGTGTCGGTGGTGGTACCGCTTTGGCTCACCGCCACCACAAGCGTGTCGCTCATGTCGAGGCGCATACCAAAACCACTCAGTTCAGTAGCGACCACTGGGTCTACATCAATGCCGCCCTCGGTCAGCGTGGCGAGGGTTGCCGCCATGCTGCGCCCGGCAATTGCAGCGGTGCCCTGACCAATCACAAGCACACGGCGGATGGCTCCGGTGGCCAGACGCTCAGCAATAAACGGCGGCAGAGATCGAGCCCCAACGACAGCGCGCAAGATGCCGTCGCGCTCGACGATCTTGCCGCGCAAGGTCTTGCGGAAACTCTCGGGGGCTTCGGTGATTTCCTTCAGCAAGAAGTGCGGAGCGTCGCCACGGTCGATGTCACGCGTGGTTACCTCGGCCACAACAACGTCGCGCTGCGTCAGCGGCAACTCGGTGCCGTTATATGACAAACGGCGGATGCCCTCGAGTTCGCCAGCGTGAGACGCCGACAATGCGAACACCTGACCGCGGCTTTCGGGCTGATCTGGATCGCTCGGGGTCTCGCCATCCATGCGCACGTAACGACTTGTCTCTTCGACCACGCCGTACGGTTCGCTGGCAACGATAAACGCATCGTCGGCAAGGCCCACATATAGCCCCTGACCGCTTCCGCGCACGGCAAACAACATCTGCTCCGGATCGTCGGCGCTGGCCGCGCCGATGGCAACACTGCCCTCAAAGCTGGCCACCGTACGTCGGAACGCTTCAACAACATCGCCGTTCGACGAGGCCGAGAAACGTGAGACCAACGCCGGAATCACCTTGGCATCGGTGGTGATGGGCCCAGCGATTCGAAGGTTGTGCTCGATCTTCAGGTCGGCATGGTTATCGACATCGCCATTCAACGCCGCTACCAAATAGGGGCCCGACTCGTAGCCCGCTTCGAGTTCATCACTGTTCAGCGGATGGCAGTTTGGCTCACTGATAATTCCCACGCTCGCCCAGCGCGTATGACCCAACACGTTGAGTCGCGCTGTCGGCGATGACAGCGCCAGGCGCAACAGGTCGTCGCCCATCACTGCTGCCCGCAATGCACGAGTGTTGTCGCCAAGCTCACCGATCTCAGCGGCGGCTTTGTACACGAAGCTCAAACATTGACCGGCAACGCGCACCGAGCCACCGGTGAACAACGAATTGTCGTTGCGCCCGGCCAGCAAGCTGCGCACAGCGGGATCATCGACTGACAGGTTGTGACCCCACACGAACAGATGTACACCGGCCGAATCGCGACCGCGCACCTCAAGTCGATCGAGCGCCGAGAACGCCTGCTGCACTGCGAAGTATGCAGCCACTGCCGCGGGCGCAGCGTCGCGGCCCGCGAGTTCGCCAACCGCGCGCGCAGCGCGCAGCCGATCGTTACGAATTGACCAGAGGGCATCGCGCAAACGGCCGATGACAACGTTGGTGGCTTCAACCACATCGGGTGTGAGATCAGTGCCAAGCTCAAGCGCCAACTCTGCGTCGACCAACGCTGCCTCGAGCTGGTCGACGCGGGCGATGATGCTCGCAGCCAATTCGTGACGACCCACCAGGGCCTGAGCCCCAGCAACACCGCGCAGCGTCTGATCGAGGGCAACACAGGCATCGGCCATTGCCGCAGTACTTGGACTCAGGCCGAGCGCCTGGTCGAGCGCAGCGATGATGCTGGCAGACGTTGGCACCAATCGCGTGGTCGGCTTGCTCAAAATCGCAATGATCCCGCACATGGCCTGCAGGTTACAGCGCTGAGCTACCCGTAAATCTTCGTTGGCAATGCGTTCAGCTGAAACGGGCCCGCACGATATCGGCCAATCCATTGGCGACATCGTGCGCCACGTCATCGGTAGCAGCCTCAACCATTACTCGCACCAGCGGTTCGGTGCCACTTGCCCGCAACAGCACTCGGCCCTCGCCGCCAAGCGCAGCCTCGCTTTGCGCCAACTCGTCGGCGAGCTCCACAGCGATATCGGGATGACGATCGGACACCCGCACGTTCACGAGCACTTGAGGGAACGCTGTCATCACATCACGCGACATCTCGGCCAGCGAACGTTGAGAAGAGTGTGTGTGGTGCAGCAGCCGTAGGCCCGCAAGCAGGCCATCGCCGGTGGTAGCCAGATCTCGATAGATGACATGCCCACTCTGCTCGCCGCCAATTGCGTAACCGCCAGCATCGAGCGCCTCGAGCACATAGCGGTCACCTACCGCCGTGGCCACCACCGTGATTCCGGCTGCTTGCATCGCGCGATGAAACCCAAGATTGCTCATCACCGTAACCACTACGGCATTGCCACTGAGTCGGCCCTCGGCCTGCAATTGCAGCGCCGCAAGCGCAATGAGTCTGTCGCCGTCGACGATGTGTCCTTCGTTGTCTACAGCAATCACGCGATCGCCATCGCCGTCGAAGGCAAGGCCTGCGGCGGCGCCATGCTCAAGCACCGCGCCCACCAGCGAGTCGGGATGTGTTGCTCCGCATTCGGCATTGATGTTCGTACCGTTGGGCGTGGCGTGCATCACGATGACCTCGGCGCCGAGCGCGGCAACCGCTGCCGGCCCAGCGACACTCATCGCGCCATTGGCACAATCGAGCACCACTCGCACGCCTGCAAGGCAGTCGGCCGGAAACAGCGACACAACGTGTTCCACATATTCGGTAACTGCATCGACAACCACATCGGCTGTCTCGTTGAACGACGATGCACGTGGGCCACCGGCAAACACGGCTTCAAGGCTGGCCTCGATCGACGCCTCAACATCGTCAGTGAGCTTCAGCCCGCCGGCAGCAAAGATCTTGACGCCATTATCCGAATACGGATTATGTGATGCCGTGATCATCGCTGCGGGCATGCCGCGGCTCGCCGAAAGAAATGCCAACGCAGGGGTTGGTAACACTCCGCACGATTGCACCGTCTGAGCCTGCGAGTGCAAGCCCTCGGTTAGTGCAGATTCGAAAGCCTCGCCAGACTCACGGGTGTCGCGGCCAATAAGCCATGTCTCACCGTCGAGCACCCGAGCCGCGGCAATGCCAAGGGCCTGCACATAGTCGGTGGTCAGTTCGGTGAGCGCAACGCCGCGCACACCATCGGTGCCGAAGCGAAGCAAATCAGCGCTTGGTGTACTGAGGAGCCTTACGGGCCTTCTTGAGACCGTACTTCTTGCTTTCCTTGCGACGTGAGTCACGGGTCAGCAGGCCGGCCTTCTTCAGCGCTGCGCGCTGCTCAGGATCGAGTTCAATCAACGAACGAGCAATGCCCATGCGCAAAGCGCCGGCTTGGCCGCTGATGCCGCCACCATGGATGGTTGCATCGATATCGAACGCCTCTTCGGTGTTCGTGAGCCGGAGCGGTTCGCTCACGGTCATACGAGCCATCGCCGTTGGGAAGTAGTTCTCGAAACTACGGCCGTTCACGGTGACGATGCCGGTACCGGGGCGCAAGCGCACCCGAGCGACAGATTCTTTACGACGGCCAGTTGTTTGAGTCAGCGGCTTGGTGCCCATGGTGATTCACATTCTCCGAATACTTAGCGCGACTTGGCCGCTGAAAGATCAAATACGACTGGCATCTGTGCTGCGTGTGGGTGCTCGGCGCCGCCGTACACCTTGAGCTTCTTGATCATCTGCCGACCAAGTGGGCCCTTTGGCAGCATGCCACGAATGCTGTTGCGGATTGCCTCTTCGGGCTTGCGCGACATGAAGTTGGCATACGTCTCAGTCTTGAGGCCGCCTGGGTAACCGCTGTAGCGGTGCACACCTTTGAGCTCTGCCTTGTTCGAGGTGAGCACAATCTTGGCCGCATTGACGATGATGACGTGGTCACCTGTGTCAATGTGTGGGGCGAAGGTTGGCTTGTGCTTACCGCGCAGCACGCGTGCTGCCTCGGTGCACATGCGACCAAGCACCAAGCCTTCGGCATCAATGACATGCCAGGCTGCGGTGATTTCACTTGCTTTGGGACTGTATGTACGCATCATAAGAACTTCTTTCAACCGGGCGCCGACCGGCAGCCACAGGGAACCCAACAAGGATAGGGGCGGAGTTGTCGAATCGGCAATCAGATCGGCCGCGAATTCGCGACCTTTTCGGCGCCAACTCAGCCGAAGTCACTCATCTCACGCATGTCGGCCATCTTTGGAGGATTGCATGGCAAGAACTACAACGGTGCTATTTGTTGCCTCTACTACCAATGACGCGGCATCGCGTGTGCTGCTTGGCGCGATCGGCGTGGTGATGCTCGTTGCAGCGGGGTTCGGGCTACGTGATTACGTTCGGCGCTATCGCAAACGCTAACCCTCAGTCACGGTGTCGGGATAGCCCACTTGCCACAACACCAGACCACGCGCTGGCGCAATCTCAGGGGCGGCTTGTCGATCGCGGCCCTGCATCAACGCGCGCATCTCGCCGGCATGCATTCGGCCGAGGCCGACGTCGACCAAAGCGCCAACAATTGAGCGCACCATCTGATGACAAAACGCATTTGCTCGAATCTCGAAGCGGAACACACGTGCCTCACCAGCGTTGGGTCCTACCGCGTCGGTGGTGGCTGTCACGTCAGAGATATTGGCCAACATCACGCGGCGACGCAGCGACCGCTCGACCTGCCCATCAGCCACTTGCGGTTTGCGACAAAACGACGTGAAGTCATGTTCGCCAATCAGCGGATCGCATGCGAGCTGCATCGTGGGTAGCAACAGTGGGCGCGTCACGTGCCACGCTCGATCGGTCAAGAACGGATTCGCTGTCGACCCGTTGTAGATGGTGTAGCGATAATGCCGCCACTGAGCACTGAAGCGCGCGTTGAAATCGTGCGGCACCCAGTCGGCGCTGCGCAACACAACCCGAGGGCCGCACATGCGATTGACTCGATGCACAAGGTTGCTCAGCACCGTGTTACCGGGGAGATCGCAGCTGATCACCTGACCCCATGCATGCACACCAGCATCAGTTCGGCCAGCGCCAACGAGCTCAACATCGTGACGCGTAATTAGCGACATCGCTTCAGTGAGCACGCCCACCACCGTGTCGACATGGGGGTTCAGTGCAAAGCCATGAAATCCTGCGCCGTCGTACGCGACAACGAAACGAGCCCGCCGCATAGCGACGGGCTCGTTCACGTTCTCGATGATGCCGTTATCCGGCACCGTTTTAGACCAGTTCGATGCGCGCCATTTGGGCGTTGTCGCCGTGGCGCGGGCCGAGCTTGTAAATGCGAAGGTATCCACCTGGGCGCTGAACATAACGAGGGGCCACCTCGTCAACGAGCTTGGCGGTCATCTCACGGTCACCCAAGTAACCCTGAATCTGACGAATGCGATGGATACGCATTGGGTCATCTGCCGTTGCCTTCTTGGCCTTGGTGATCAGCTTCTCGGCGATAGGACGCAATGCCTTTGCCTTCGCCTCGGTGGTCACGATTGCCTCAGCGGCAAACAACGACGCAGCCAAGTTGGCCATCATGATCTTTTGGTGCTGCGAGCTGCCGCCGAAGTTGCGGGCTCTACGTGGTGTAGCTGGCATTAGGGGTCTCCCTCAATGACTTTCTTGGTCAGCCGCGCAGCGTGAGGCCGCGCTCGTCGAGCTTCTGCTTGACCTCGTCGAGGCTCTTCTGACCAAAGTTGGTGATGTTCAGAAGGTCGTCTTCGGTCTTGGTGAGAAGCTCGCCAATGGAATTGATCTGTGCCCGCTTGAGGCAGTTACGTGGGCGCTCAGACAGATCGAGGTCTTCGATCGGCAAGTCGAGGTCTGGCGACGAAGCGCTGCTTGCAGCGACTTCACCAAGCTCGAGGCCCTGTGGCTCGTCGCTGAGGTTGGCCACAAGGTCGACCAACGAACGCAAGGTTGCGCCGGCCGAAGCAAGTGCCTCACGAGGGGTGATCGAACCGTCGGTCTCAATGTCGAGAACCAGGCGGTCGTAGTTCGTGCTCTGCTCGACGCGAGTTGGCTCGACTTCGAACATCACGCGGCGCACTGGCGAGAAGATGGCGTCGATCGGGATGACACCAATGGTGCGGCTCTCGTTTTCGCGGTGGCTCGACAGGTACCCACGGCCACGCTCAACGGTGAGGTCGATTGCAAGACGGCCCTTGGTGTTGAGCGACGCAATGTGCAACTCGGTGTTGAGAATCTCAACATCGCTCGAACACTTGATGTCGGCCGCTGTGACCTCGGCTGCGCCACGAATGTCGAGACGAATCACCACAGCTTCGTCGCTCAAGCTGGTGAGCACGATGTCTTTGAGGTTCAAAATGATGTCGGTGATGTCTTCGCTGATACCAGTGATGGTCTCGAACTCGTGCAAAGCGTCGTCGAATCGAACCGCCGTGATCGCTGCGCCCGGAATGGACGACAACAATGTACGACGCAATGAGTTGCCAATCGTGTGGCCAAAGCCGGGCTCGAGTGGGCCAATGAAGAATCGCTGGCGGTTGTTGGTTTCTTCGCCGATTGCCTCGACGGTGGGGCGCTGAATGACGAGCATGAAAGTCGCCTGAGTCCTTTCGGGGTTCGGTTACTTTGAGTACAGCTCAACGATGAGCTGTTCGCGGACGGGCACATCGATGTGCTCGCGTTGGGGCAGTTCACGAACTGTGACCTGCTTACCATCGTCGCCCTTTTCGAGCCAGCCAACGGTGACGCGATCGAGTGTGTCGAGATTGTGCTGGACGATGATCATGTTGCGAGCCTTCTCGGACAGGCTCACCACGTCGCCACGCTTCACGCGGGCACTGGCGATATCGACCCGTTTGCCGTTCACCAAGATCTTGCCGTGGCTCACGAACTGGCGAGCCTGCGGACGGGTCTCTGCCCAGCCTGCCCGGTAGACCACGTTGTCAAGTCGCTGCTCGAGCAAACGCAACAGGTTCTCACCGGTTGGACCCTGCAGGCGGTTGGCTTCTTCGTAGGTGCGGCGGAACTGACGCTCGAGCACACCGTAGATGAACTTGGCCTTTTGCTTTTCCTGCAACTGAGCGAGGTATTCGCTGCCGGCATTACGACGGCGCGTACGGCCGTGCTGACCTGGCGGGAAAGGACGACGCTCAAGAGCCTTGCGGCCCTTTTCGTTCTCGAAGATGTTGGTCGCTAGGCGGCGCGAGACGCGCACCTTTGGTCCGGTGTAACGAGCCATGTCTAGTTCCTCTTGCGCTTCGGCTGGCTGCAACCGTTGTGAGCCAACGGTGTGACATCTTTGATCGAGGTGACCTCGAGGCCAGTGTTTTGAATTGAGCGCACTGCGGTATCGCGGCCAGAGCCTGGACCCTTGACCTGAACTTCGACTCGACGCAAGCCATGCTCCATTGCGGCGCGGGCTGCCTTGTCGGCTGCCATCTGCGCGGCGAATGGTGTGCTCTTACGCGAACCCTTAAAGCCCACGCCGCCCGACGACGCCCATGAAATGACGTTGCCCTGGGTGTCAGTGATGCTGACAATGGTGTTGTTGAACGAGCTCTTGATGTGAACGACACCGACGGTGACGTTCTTGCGTTCGCGCTTGCGGGGACGCCGTCCCCCTGGCTTTGGCTTTGCCATCGCTACTTCCTCACGGCCTTCTTCTTGTTGGCAACGGTCTTCTTCGGGCCCTTGCGGGTACGAGCGTTGGTGTGGGTGCGCTGGCCACGAACAGGAAGGCCTTTGCGGTGACGGATGCCCTGCAGGCAACCGATTTCAATCTTGCGCTTAATGTCGCGCTGCACTTCGCGACGAAGGTCGCCTTCAACCGTGAGCTTTTCGATCTCGGCACGAATGCGGTTCACCTCGTCTTCGGTGAGGCTGCGTACACGGGTGTTGGGATCAAGGCCAGCATCGACACAGATCTTCTGCGCGGTTGGCTTACCGATTCCATAGATATAGGTAAGGGCGATTTCCAGCCGCTTTTCGCGGGGAATGTCGACACCAGAGATACGAGCCATCGTTAGTTCCTGTTCCTCAGCCCTGGCGCTGCTTGTGACGTGGGTTTTCGCAGATCACCATGACGCGACCGTGCCGGCGGATGACCTTGCACTTCTCGCAAATTTTCTTGACACTCGGTCGGACCTTCATGGGGTGCCTTTACTTGTAGCGGTACGTAATTCGACCCCGGGTGAGGTCGTAGGGGGTGAGCTCTACCTGAACCTTGTCGCCAGGGAGAATGCGGATGTAGTGCATACGCATCTTTCCGGAGATATGAGCCAAGACTTTGTGGCTATTTTCGAGTTCGACTCGGAACATGGCGTTCGGAAGCGACTCGACAATGGTGCCTTCAAGCACAATGGCGTCTTCTTTAGGCTTGGCCAGGGTGGCCTCCTCAACAGCGGCGGACAAAAGGCTCTCACGAGGGCTGCGTGCGCGCAGACTTCGTTAGGGCCGAGTGGCAATGCTATCGGCAACGATTCCGAACGCCAAGCGTCAGCCGACAGTTCTGGGAGAGAAATCGTAGCAAATCCACTTCTGGCGGCCGCGGATCTGTTACGAGAGAACAGCCCAGCAACAATACAGCTCCCTGACCTGCACTTTTGGTGCTCATGCCGACGACCGAGTCAGGATCTCGGGGCCATGCGGGCCGACAAGAATTGTGTGCTCAGCATGTGCCGCGAGCGATCCGTCGGCAGTGACGATGGTCCAACCATCGGAAAGTTCGTACACATCGTCGGCGCCACCGGCGATGAGCATCGGCTCTACCGCGAGCACGACCCCCGACTCGAGCAGAGGTCCGCGACCGTGACGACCGCGGTTTTCAACATCGGGCTCTTCGTGCATAGCCTGTCCGATTCCGTGTCCGCAATAGTCGTGCGGGCTCCCATAGCCAGCGAGCGACACCACGGCGTCGATGGCGGCGCCGATATCGCCAAGGTGCCCGCCGGGCACCATCGCTGCAATGCCTGCCGCCAAGGCGCGATCTGCGGTATCGATGAGTAGTTGAGCGGCCGCCGAACCGCTACCGACCAGCATCGAGAACGCTGCATCGCCGTGCCAGCCATGCACGATGGCGCCGCAGTCGATAGACAACAGATCGCCTTCGTCGAGAACGCGCTCGCTGGGAATGCCGTGGATCAGTTCGTCGTTGACCGATGCGCAGATGACACCACTGAAGCCGCGATGGCCGAGGAAATTCGAAGCGGCCTGTCGACGTCGCAGCACCTCGCGGGCTACCGCATCTAGATCGAGGGTGGTCACGCCTGGCCGCACCGCTTGGCGGATTGCTTCGTGCATTTCAGCCACTACTCGACCAGCGGCGCGCATGTGCTTGATCTCTTCAAGGCTGCGGCGGGGCAGCCCTGCCTTTCGGCGGCGCATTACTTGCGCCGGCTGGCTTCGACCGCTGCAGTGAGTCGGGCAAAGACTTCGTCGGGGCTGGCAACGCCATCGACAACCGTAAGTCGACCAGTGGCGTGGTAGTAGTCGATCAATGGTGATGTCTGCTGCTCGTAGAGATCGAGCCGATTATTGATGGCGTCGGGGGTGTCGTCGGCGCGATACATCACGTCGCCGCCACACACATCGCAGATCCAAGGCTGACGTTCGTTGCCGGTGGCCACATAATTCGTGCCACAGTCGCGACAGACGCGCCGTGCCGAGAGACGCTCGAGCACCAAACTCCGGGGCACGTCGAGGTCGATGACGGCGTCGAGTGGACGCTCGCCGGTGACCAGATCAAGTGCCTCTGCTTGGCCAACGGTGCGTGGGAAGCCGTCGAGGATGTACCCGCGAGTGCGTGCGTCGTCGCTGCTCAGTCGTTCGCTCACAATGCCGACCATGGTGTCGTCGCCGACGAGTCCGCCGGAATCCATCACTTCTTTAGCGGCCTGACCGAGCGGAGTTCCCTCACGAACGGCAGCGCGCAGCATGTCTCCAGTGGAGATATGCGGTACAACAAAGTGTCGTGACAAACGTACGCATTGCGTACCTTTCCCCGCACCCTGCCTACCGAGGATGATGAGCCGAGCACCGGGGATCATCGTTTGGCTACTTCAGGAAGCCCTCGTAGTTGCGCAGCGTCAACTGACTGTCGATCTGGCGCATGAGTTCTAGGGCAACGCCAACAGCGATCAAGACAGTGGTACCGGCGAATGGGAAGTTCTGAACACCGAAGATCCACAGCAAGATGTACGGCAACAGCGCAATGGTGGCCACGAACAACGCGCCGGGAAGGGTGATGCGGTTCACGACTTTGCCGAGATAACGCTCGGTCTGTGGTCCGGGGCGAATACCGGGAATGAAGCCACCCTGCTTACGAATCTGATCGGCCTGACGAATTGGGTCGAAGGCGATCGAGTTGTAGAAGTAAGCAAACGCAACGATGAGCACCGCCAGAATTACCGCGTGTAGCAGGTTCTGCGTGTTCACGATGTAGCGGTTCACGAAGTCGGTGATGCTGCCGCGCCAGCCCTCGGCAGAACCGAGAACGTTGGTGAGCAGCACGGGCAAGAGCAAGACCGAACTGGCGAAGATGATCGGCACAACGCCGCTCTGGTTCACCTTGAGCGGGATGTAGGTGTTCTGGCCACCATACATGCGGCGTCCAACCTGGCGCTTTGCGAATGAGACGGGGATACGACGCTGCGCAAGTTCGACTCGAACAACCGCAAACACGATGCCCACCACCAAGGCGATGAGCAGAACGAAAAGCACCTTGCTCTCTTCTTGCCAGATGCGCAAGAAGTTGACCGGCAAGCTGGAGACGACCGACGCAAAGATGATCATCGACATTCCGTTGCCAATGCCGCGCTGGCTAATGAGCTCGCCCATCCACATGATGAGAGCGGTGCCAGCGACCAGCGACACAATCACGAGCAGCGCTCGGGGCATGAACTGAGGCAACAACTTCACATCGGGAGCGTTACGAGCAGCACCGAAGAATGCGCTGCCACGACCCTGACCAAAGATGAACGTGAGACCCGCCGCCTGCAAGGTGGCGATACCGATTCCGAGATAACGCGTGTACTGCGTGATCTTGCGTTGCCCGACTGCACCTTCTTGTTGCAACTGCTCAAGCTTGGGGATGACCACGCCCAACACCTGCATGATGATGCTGGCGGTGATGTACGGCATGATGCCCAAGGCAAAAATCGAGAAGCTACTGAAGGCTCCACCCGAGAACAGGTTCAAGAAACCGAGCGCGCCGCCGCTTTGGGCCTGATCGCGAAGCTGCTGAACTGCTAACTGATCGACACCTGGCACTTGGATCGCAACACCTAGGCGATAGAGCCCCACGATGCCGATTGTGAACAGGATCTTGTTTCGCAGATCGGCAACCTTGAAGATGTTCTTCAAGTTTGAAAGCACTAGCAACTCCTCGACGAGACGATGAACAACGACACGCTAGAGCCACAGAGGTGGCCAGAACGGGCAATCAACGGTTGGTGAACTGGTTTCCATTGGCCGCAGGGCGAACCTTGAACGGCATTGGCACGATGGTGACCGTGCCACCAAGGGCCACGATGGCAGCTTCTGCTGACTTTGAGACGGCGTGGGCCGTGACATCGACCTTGGCAGTGAGCTCTCCGTAACCGAGCACCTTGACGTAATCGCCCTTGCGCAGCAGACCGCGAGCCACGAGGATCTCGGGGCTGATTTCGCCGACCTCAAGCTTCGCGATGGAGTGCAAGTTGACTGCGGTGTACTCAACGCGGAAGGGGTTGTTGAAGCCCTTGAGCTTTGGCACTCGTTGCTTGAGCGGCATCTGGCCGCCTTCGAAGCCACGCGCAACCTTGCCGCGACCACGAGACTGCTGGCCCTTGGTACCACGGCCAGCGGTCTTGCCGCCCTTGCCGCCAATACCACGGCCGACTCGTTGTTCGGCTTTGTTGGCGCCAGGCGCCGGTGAAAGTTCGTCTACGCGCATTGTGCTGCTCTTTCGAATCCGTTACCGAACGCCTCAGGCGTCGGTGCTTTCCTCAACCGAAATAAGGTGAGGTACCCGTGCGATCATTCCCCGAATTTCGGGGCGATCGGGCAGGGTGTTGGTGTCACCAATCTTCTTCAAACCAAGGGCGCGCAGCGTGCCGCGGCTCTTTGGCTTTGCGCCGATGCTTGAACGCACCAGCTTTACGAACAAAGTCTTTTCGCTCATGAGTGCGTCTCTCCTGCAGCCATCGACTTCTGACGGTCGTTATATGCCTTGAGAAGACCCTTCGGCACGAACTCATCGGCGTTCAAGCCGCGGCGCTTGGCCACTTCGTCGGGGCGCTGCAACGACTGCAGACCCTGAATCGTGGCGCGAGCAACGTTGATGGCGTTTGCTGAACCGAGAGACTTGCACAAGATGTCGTGCACGCCTGCCTCTTCGAGAATGACTCGAGCTGCGCCGCCGGCGATAACGCCGGTACCGGGGGCTGCCGGCTTCATCAGCACTCGACCGGCGCCGGTGATACCGAGCACAGGGTGAATGATGGTGCTGCCTGCCAGCGCTACATCGAACAAGCTCTTCTTGGCTTCTTCGGTGCCCTTCTGGATCGCGAGAGGCACTTCTTTCGCCTTGCCGTATCCGAGACCGACGCGACCGTTGCCATCGCCAACCACTACGAGAGCGGTGAACGAGAAACGACGGCCACCCTTGACGACCTTGGCGACTCGGTTGATCGCAATCACTCGCGACTCACGGAGGCCACCTGGTTCGGGGGGGGCTGCGTTTGGATTGTTGTTGCTGTACGACGGACCAGCCATCAGAACTCCAGACCTGCTTCACGAGCGGCATCGGCTGCCGCGGCGACCCGACCGTGGTAGGCAAAGCCACCGCGGTCGAACACTACTTTTTCAATGCCAACCGCTTTGGCGCGCTCGGCGACGAGTTGGCCCATGCGAGCGGCAGCGGCAACGCTGCTGCCATTGCCATCGGCGGCACGCTCGGCTGGCTCGTTGGTTGACGCAGCAGCCAGCGTGCGGCCAGCCTCGTCGTCGATCAACTGCAGCACGAGATGCTTATTGGAACGGAACACTGCCAAGCGCGGACGCGCGGCGGTGCCATGGATCTTCTTGCGGACACGTCCGTGACGACGGATACGTGACTCGCGACGAACTTTGGCGTTATCACTCATGGTTCAGCCCCTCCTTGGGTCTTACTTCTTGCCGGTCTTGCCGGCCTTACGCAGGACCTTCTCACCGAGATAGCGCACGCCCTTACCCTTGTAGGGTTCTGGCTTGCGGATGCTTCGAATGTTGGCGGCAACTTGGCCGACAACTTCTTTGTCAATACCTTTGACGATGACTCGGGTCGGTACCGGCACTTCGAACGTGATGCCCTCAGGGGCGGCCACGATGACCGGATGGCTGAAACCGAGCGACAGACGAAGTGACGTAGGAGTCTGAGCCTCGGCGCGATAACCCACGCCAATGATCTCGAGTTCCTTAGTGAAGCCGGTTGTGACACCGACCACCATGTTGTTCACCAAGGTGCGGGTGAGGCCGTGCAACGAGCGATTATCGCGCTCGTCGTTGGGACGCTCGACCAACAAGTTGGCTTCGTCGCGGCGAACCGTGATGGCACCGGGAACTCCGAAGGACAAGGTGCCTTTTGGTCCGGTGACAGTGACGGTTCCCTGTGCGAGTGTCACGTCGACACCCGCTGGAACGTTGATTGGGGCTTGTCCGATACGGCTCATGTGAGTTCCTCGATCACCAGACGTAGCAAAGGACTTCGCCGCCCATGTTGCGCTTGCGCGCTTCACGGTCGCTCATCAGTCCTGAACTGGTGGATAGGACAGCCACACCAAGACCACCGAGTACGCGAGGTACTGCGGTTGCCTTGCGATACACGCGAAGGCCTGGTGTGGACACTCGCTTAATACCGCTGATAGTGCGGGCTCGCTCGTGTGAATACTTCATGTGCACAGTCAGTACGTCGCCGGGGCCCTTCATTGCCGGAGCAACGGTGAACCCTGCGATGTAACCCTCTGATTGGAGGATCTTCGCGAGAGCAACCTTCTGCTTCGACGATGGCATTGGGACCTCATCATGCATCGCCGTGTTGGCGTTGCGGATACGGGTCAGCATGTCTGCGATGGGATCAGTCAACATAGTTGCCCCTCACCAGCTCGCCTTGGTCACGCCCGGAACTTCGCCGGCGTGAATCATCTCTCGAAGACACACACGGCAAAGGCCGAACTTACGGTAAACGGAGCGCGCCCGCCCGCAGCGGCGGCAACGGGTATAGCCGCGCACTTTGAACTTCGGCGTAGCTGCCGCCTTATTGATCTGAGATTTCTTGGCCATGTTCTAGTTGCCTTTCCCGATCACTTCTTCTTCGCTTTGGCAGCCGGCCTGGCTGCCTTACCACCGCGGACCGGGCCGCGGCGCTTGGATGCCTTTGGAGGCGCTCCCGCATCGGCGCCCCGCTTGAACGGGAATCCGAATGCGTCGAGCAATGCCTTGCCGGCCTCATCAGTGGTTGCAGTGGTGACGATGGTGATGTCCATCCCGTGAGGGGCGTCGATCTTGTCGTAATCAATTTCTGCGAACACGATCTGATCAGCAAGACCGAAGGTGTAGTTACCACGGTTATCCCACGAGTAGGCAGGAAGACCGCGGAAGTCACGGATACGTGGGATGGCGACCGCGATCAGGCGATCAAAGAACTCCCACATACGGTCGCCGCGAAGGGTGACCTTGCAACCGATTGCCTGATTCTCACGGAGTTTGAATGCTGCAATCGACTTCTTTGACTTGGTGATGACCGGCTTTTGGCCAGCGATCTTGGTCAAGTCTGCGACGGCGCCTTCGAGCAGCGAAGGCTGCTGTGTTGCACGACCGACGCCCATGTTGATCACGATCTTTTCGAACTTGGGCACCTGCATCACATTGGTGATTCCGAGCTGCTCCATGAGAGCGGCCTTCACCTCATCGTTGTACTTCTGCTTGAGGCGAGGTACGTATGCGGTCTCTGTGGTCATGAGATCACCTCACCCGTGCTCTTGGCGATGCGCACTTTGGTGCCATCGGCTTGAATCTTGTATCCCACGCGGGTTGGCTTACCCTTGTGCACGAGCATCACGTTGCTTGCATGCACTGGCATATCGCGATCGATGATGCCTCCCTGCATGGTCTGGTTGGTCTGCTTCTGGTGCTTCTTGGCGATGTTTACGCCGCTGACGACGACCTTGTTTTCACGAGGCAGAGCGCGGATGATCTCGCCCTCTTTGCCCTTGTCCTTGCCAGCGATGACGACAACGGTGTCACCCTTTTTGAGTTTCATGGTCACAACACCTCCGGGGCGAGCGACACGATGCGCATGAACTTCTTGTCGCGCAACTCGCGGCCCACTGGCCCAAAGATGCGCGTTCCACGCGGCGTGAGGTCGTCTTTGATAATGACTGCGGCGTTTTCGTCGAAGCGGATGTAGCTGCCGTCTGGACGACGCTTTTCCTTCTTCACTCGCACGACGACGCACTTGACGACGTCGCCCTTCTTGACACCAGCACCTGGAATAGCATCTTTGACGGTGGCAACAAAGATGTCGCCGATCGACGCATAGCGACGACGGGTGCCACCGAGCACCTTGATGCACAACACTTCTTTACCGCCGCTGTTGTCGGCGACGCGAAGGCGAGACTCTTGCTGAATCACTTGGCACGCTCCAGAACCTCTGTGACCCGCCAACGCTTGTTCTTGCTCATTGGGCGAGTCTCCATCAGGCGAACGCGATCGCCGATGTTGACGTCATTGGTCTCGTCATGGGCGTACAACTTCTTGGTACGCATCATGAACTTGCCGTACTTCGGGTGACGCACGCGCTCGATAACGGCGATGACAGCGGTCTTGTCCATCTTGTTGGACACAACCACGCCTTCGCGCACCTTGCGAGCATTGCGCTCTTCACCGGCGGCATCTGTTGTTGATGTTTCGTCAGCCATAGCTGCACTCACTTCCCGGCCTCGGCCAACGCAATTTCGCGCTGACGGATGAGGGTGTTAAGACGGGCGATATGGCGGCGAACCTTGCGGATTTCCGCAACGTTTTCCAGCTGACCCGTCGCGTTACGGAATCGGAGGTTCAACGACTCCTGCTTGGTAGCGCGAAGCTCTTCGACCAAGCCGGCCAAGTCGAGCTCACGTAGTTCTGTAATCGATGTAGCCATGTCAGATCACCTCGTCGCGTGTAATGACGCGAGCTTTGATGGGGAGCTTCTGGATTGCCTTCTCGAGAGCGGCTCGCGCCTGCTCTGGGTTCGGGAAGCTGAGTTCGAACAAGACACGACCTGGGCGAACCACGGCCACCCAAAACTCAGGGTTGCCCTTACCAGAACCCATGCGGGTCTCGGCTGGCTTCTTGGTCACTGGCTTGTCTGGGAACACATTGATCCAGACCTTGCCACCACGCTTAATGGCGCGGGTCATAGCAATACGAGCGGCTTCAATCTGACGAGCGCTCAGCCAACCTGGCTCGAGAGCCTGGATGCCGTACTCGCCGAAGCTGAGCGACGAGGCTCCCTTGGTCATACCTGTTGTACGACCACGGTGCTGCTTGCGGTGTTTGACTTTACGGGGCATCAACATGTGAAATCAGTCCTCCCCACGAAAGTGCGGTGCTTCGTGCCCGGCGTTTGTACGGCGGGCGATTTGCTCTTCTTCATCAAGCAACTTCTCGAACTCTGGATCGGCTTCCTTCAACAAAGGAGTGGCCTCGATCTCAGCAACTTCGTCGGCCTTCTTGCGACCGGCTGACGACACGACCTTGCGGGGTGCGCCTGATGTCTCGCCGACGGCCATCGCTGCTTCACGGATGATCTTGTCGTCGTTCTGTGGCTTGTAGGGCAAGATGTCGCCCTTGTAGATCCAGACCTTGACGCCAACGCGGCCGCTCGTGGTCTTGGCCTCACGGAAGCCATAGTCGATGTCGGCGCGCAGGGTGTGCAACGGCACTCGGCCTTCGCGGTACCACTCGGTACGGCTCATTTCGGCGCCACCCAATCGACCGGAGCACTGCACTCGGATTCCGAGAGCGCCAGCCTTTTGTGCGTTCTGCACGGCACGCTTCATGGCACGACGGAAAGCGATGCGGTTGATCAATTGGTCGGCGACACCCTGGGCAATCAGCGCAGCATCAAGCTCGGGAGACTTGATCTCGACGATGTTGAGTTGCACCTTTGGGTTGCCGGTGATCTCGGTGAGCAACGAACGAAGTTCGTCAGCCTGGGCACCGCGTCGGCCGATAACAATTCCCGGACGTGCTGTGTGAATGTCGACCCGAACCTTGTCACGAGTGCGCTCAATCTCGATACGGCTAATTGCCGCGGTCTCGAGCTTGGTCATGATCGCACGGCGAATCTTCCAATCTTCGGTGAGATATTCCTTGTAGTCGCGGTCGCTGAACCAACGGCTCTTCCAGTCGGTGGTAATGCCGAGACGGAAGCCGTATGGGTTGATCTTCTGACCCATCAGTTGCTCTCTTCTGCTGCGGGCTCGTCGCCGGCGCTTTCCTCGTTGCCGACAGCGGCTTCGAGGTTGTCGGTAATTACTTCATCGGTAGCAGCCGAATCATCGGCGGCATCGACTTCGTCGAGAACCTCGGCGTCGTCGAGATCGGTCGACTCCGTCTTGAGGCCCTGCGCACGCTCGCGGCTGCGCTCGACGCGATCACGGCGGGCGGCAGTGCTGCTGACGGCGCCACGACGGCGGCCAGCGGCGGTGCGGTTGGCGTCCTTGGCCTGCAACACTGCGATGCGATCGTCACTGAGACGAGCAACAATCACGGTGATGTGGCAGGTGCGCTTGTTGATTCGGGTACCGCGGCCACGAGCACGAGCAGCGAAGCGGCGAAGCGTTGGCCCCTCATCGGCGAAACAGGCCAGCACGAACAACTCGTCGGGATCCTGCTCGTCGTTGTGCTGAGCGTTTGCCACAGCGCTGGCGAGCACCTTGCGGACAGTGGTTGCAATTCCCTTGTCGGTGAACTGCAGCACTTCGTCGGCCTGCTTGACCGGGAGACCGCGGATGATGTTGAGCACGAGACGTGCCTTGCTGGCTGAGCTACGCACGTAGAGCGCTGAGGCCTTAGTGCCGCCCTTTGAGCCAGCGACGAAATTCTTTTCGTTGAGCTTTGGACCGGTCATTAGCGGCGACCCTTCGTGTTCTTCTCTTGGCCGGCGTGGTACCGGAAGGTACGTGTCGGCGAGAACTCACCAAGCTTGTGGCCAACCATTGACTCGGTGACATACACGGGGACGTGTTTGCGACCGTCGTGAACGGCAATCGTGTGTCCGACCATGTCGGGGATGATGGTGCTGCGACGCGACCAGGTCTTGATGACCTTCTTGTCGTTCGCCGCGTTCATCGCGTCGACCTTCTTCAACAGATGGTCGTCGACGAATGGACCCTTCTTCAGGCTGCGGGACATGATTACCTCCGACCCTTGCTGGTACGGCGGCGGCGAACGATGAGCTGCTGCGACGCCTTCTTCTTGTTGCGAGTACGACCTTCTGGCTTACCCCACGGCGACACTGGTGGGCGGCCGCCCGAAGTACGACCCTCACCACCACCAAGTGGATGGTCAACTGGGTTCATGGCCACACCGCGAGTTTGTGGGCGAACGCCCTTCCAGCGGTTACGACCGGCCTTACCGATGGTGACGAGTTCGTGCTCGCTGTTGCCGACTTCGCCAACGGTTGCACGGCAATCGATGAGAACGCGGCGCATTTCAGTACTGGGCAAACGAACCGTTGCGAAACGGCCGTCTTTGGCGACGAGCTGGATGGCCATACCGGCCGAACGCCCCATCTTGCCGCCCTGACCTGGACGCAACTCGACGTTGTGGATGACGGTACCGACTGGGATGAAGCGCATTGGCATTGCGTTGCCTGGCTTGACATCGCTGCCCTGACCGCTCTGCACGTGATCGCCAACACTGAGGCCCTTAGGAGCCAAGATGTAGGCCTTCTCGCCATCGGCGTAATGCAGCAATGCAATACGGCAGGTGCGGTTTGGATCGTATTCGATGGCCGCGACCTTGGCGACAACGCCATCTTTGACACGACGGAAGTCGATGATGCGGTACTGACGCTTGTGCCCGCCACCGCGGTGACGTGCAGTCTTGCGACCGTAGACGTTGCGACCACCGGTGCGGGCGCGTGTTGCGATGAGTGTCTTTTCCGGAGTCGACTTGGTGATTTCGGAGAAATCAGCCGACGTCTGGAAACGGCGACCTGCGCTCGTAGGTTTACGTGAACGAATAGCCATTGCGATCTCAGTTCTCGAACAACGGGATGTCGTTGCCCGCTGCCAGGGTGACGATGGCCCGCTTAGTGTCAGGCTTCTTACCGTTGCGATTGCTCTTGCGCGCCCGGGTGACCTTGCCCGGACGGTTGAGCGTGTTGACCTTGACGACCTTTACGCCCCAGATGGCCTCGATTGCATCGTGGATCTCTGGCTTGCTGGCCGATGGGTGCACCTTGAAGGTGTAGACACCCTGCTCGATGAGTGCGTAGCTCTTCTCAGACACCACTGGTGCCAAGATGATGTCGCGGGGATCTTTCATGACTGCTCCGTTTCAGCGGTCTCATCAGCTTGGGCTGCCTTCTTCGCCGGAGCCTTCTTGGCAGCCTTGGCAGGTGCCTGCACGTCGCCAGCCTCACCGGGAAGGTTGTCCTTGGTGAAGACGATGGTCTCGTTGCACAAGATGTCGTAGGCATTGAGTTCGGCAACTTCGAGCAACTGAACCGACGGAATGTTGCGGAAGCTCTTAATGGCGTTGATGTCTTCGCGGCCATGAACAATCAAGACCGAGCCGTTAATGCCGAGCGCGGCAAGCGCTGCAGAGGCCGACTTGGTGCTTGGCGCATCGAAGCTCCAAGAATCGACAACGATGATCTTGCCTTCGTTGGCGCGGTCGGAGAGTGCCGAACGCATCGCAAGCTTGATCATTTTCTTCGGTGTCTTTTGGCTGTACTTGCGAGGCTTTGGCCCGAGGGCAACGCCACCACCGCTGAAGTGAGGAGCGCGGGTTGAGCCCTGACGTGCGCTACCGGTGCCCTTTTGCTTGAGTGGCTTCTTGCCACCGCCGCTGACTTCGGCACGAGTCTTGGTGCTCTGGGTGCCGGCACGACGGTGCGCCAGCTGAGCGGTGACCACTTGGTGCATAACGGGCACGTTGGGCTGAATGCCGAACACGGCGCCATCGAGCTCGAGGCTACCGACGTCGCCACCCTTGGCAGATTTGAGTGCTACGGAAGCCATGAGGTCACTTCCCCTTCACTGCGTTACGGACGATGACAACGCCACCGTTGGGGCCTGGGATGGAACCCTTGATGAGCAGCAAGCCGCGCTCGAGGTCTGCCTCGACAATTTCGAGGTTCATCGTGGTGACCTGCTCGTTGCCCATGTGGCCAGCCATCTTGAGGCCCTTGAGCACTCGACCTGGGTAGCTACACGAACCGATTGAGCCCGGTGCACGGTGATGCTTGTGGTTACCGTGGCTCGCGCCTTGGCCCTTGAAGTTGTGACGCTTCATGACGCCTGCGGTGCCCTTACCACGGCTCACAGCCGTGACATCGACCTTTTGGCCCTTGGCCAGAGTGTCTACCGTGATCTCTTGACCAACGGAGAACCCATCGACTGACTCGAGGCGCAGTTCGACGAGGCGACGACCAGGGGCGACCCCAGCTGCTGCAAAGTGTCCCGCTTCGGGCTTGGTGAGCTTTTTTGCGTCCTTGTGGCCATACGTAACCTGAAGGGCCGTATAGCCGTCGCGTTCGGTGGTCTTCACTTGGACCACGCGGGCCGGCTCGACGCGCAGGACTGTGACCGGGACAATTCGATTGTCCTCGGCCCATACCTGGGTCATGCCGACTTTTTCGCCGACGATCGCTTGTTGTGCCATGGCGGCAGCCTTTTCGTCCGGACCGGGGTTACCCGGATACTGGTGTGGTACGTGTATGCGCTCGTGATGCCTTGCGGCCGAGCGCCATTCACGCAAATGCTCCGAGGGCGTGGCCCACGGAGCATCAAGTTCGGTTGTCGCCGTGCGGTTCCGGGCAGGAAATCTGCTCGGCGCACACGGACTTCAGTTCTACAACTACAAAATCGTGCATCAGCGGGGTAAAAAGCCCCTCTGACACGAGTGTGAAATGCTACCCCCGGTTTATTCAGATGCCACACCGATGCGCGCCTTTTCGCGACCGGGCCTCCCGCCAGCGGCGTTCGCTACCCAACTTGCTACCGTCGCCACAGCAAGACGGAGGATTTGTGCGCCAATTCAGCAACACGTTGAGGACCACATGCGCTGGCACCTTCTAATCGTTGCGCTGCTGGCACTCGCGAGCTGTGGCTCGACCGGTGAGGAAGAAAGCAACGACTCCCAACCCGATATCGATGACATTGCCCTGTCGAGCGCTGTGGCCATCCGCGCTATCGGTTGCTCACCGGGCTCAATTCGCGGTGCGGGAGCCATTATTGAAGGTGGCTTCGTCCTCACCGTTGGCCACGTCGTTGCCGGCGCCACCTCGATCACAGTGCAGCAGGCCAACAATCCGCCCGGAAGCGAGCCGCTCATTGCGCATCTCGTAGCGATTGATCCCAAGAACGACCTCGCCCTGCTATCGATTCCCGGGTCAGCTACGCCCGGACTGCCCCTTGCTCAAGGCGCTACCACCGGTGCGGGCGTTGCCATTGTCTTTCGCGAATCGAAAGCAGTAATGCATCCGTTTGTGATTACGCGACCGGTGCTGGTTCGAATTCTCGACATGTACGGCCAGCACACGGTGGCACGCGAGAGCTATCAGGTGGCCACGGAAATTACGCCAGGTGACTCAGGGGCCGTACTCGTTGGTCCCGAAGGTACCGCCGTGGGAGTTCTCTACGCCCGCAGCGATGAATCCGATGACCGAGCGTGGGCCACCACCATGGCTGCTGTGCCGCGGTTAGTCAACAGCGCGCGGCTGGTAGATCCGGCAGTCGGAATCGATACCGGCGCCTGCACACCCAGCTAATTACTACACGCCCATGCCGTGGCGCCCCTCGCCCGCCGAAAATCGGCCAGCACCCTCAAGGGTCTCGCCGCTACGGATGGTGTCGAGACCGATGCGGGTTTCGTTGGCGAGAGCTTCATCGATGGAGAGATCCCACTGGTCGTACGAGCTTTGACGATCTCCACGCATACACACCGGTGGAAACGAACCGATCTGGCGTGCCAGCACGATGGCTTGCGCCAACGCGGACCCGGGCTCGCACAGACGATTCGCGAGGCCCATCCGCAATGCCTCGTCGCCGCTGACGCCTCGACCCGTCAGGATGAGATCGAGAGCGTGACTCTGGCCCAACAACCGAGCGAGGCGAACGGTGCCGCCATCAACCAGCGGCACACCCCACCGTCGGCAGAACACTCCGAACACGGCGTCGGTGGCGGCCACACGAAGATCGCACCATGCGGCGAGCTCAAGGCCACCGGCTACTGCGTGGCCCTCGACGGCGGCAATGACCGGTTTCGACAGATGCATCCGCGACGGCCCCATCGGACCATCGGCTGACATGTCGTGATCAACACGATTACCCCGGCCATCAAAAATTCCCTTGAGGTCGGCTCCAGCACAGAAGGTGCCGTGCGCTCCAGTGAGCACTGCGACGAGCAAGGAGTCATCGGCCTCGAAGCGCCGAAAGGCGTCGGCGAGAAGTGCGGCGGTTGGGCCATCTACTGCGTTGCGGGCTTCAGGTCGATTGATGGTGATAACTGCCACCGACTCGTCGGCAGCAAACTGAATCGGTTCGGCGTTCATCAGCGAACCTTACGGGAACCGCTTGCGTAGCCATTCGGCCACGATGCCCAGCGCCTCAGGCCGATGGCCTTCGAGGTAGTGGGGCGCACCCTTGAGCTCGACATAGGTCTTGTCGGCAGCACCTGAGTTATCGACGATCTCTTTGGCTTGCCACAACCTGATCTCGGTGTCGGCTGTGGGGTGCACCAAGATCGTGGGCACTTTCACCTGTGGCATCGTGTCGGCCAACTTGGCGTGACTACTCAACCCCGACCATGTGCTGAGCCAACCCCGGGCAGTCATGGTTCGGGCAAGACCACCACGGCCGTAGTTCGCATCGAGCGGATCGGGGAAGGCAAACAGTGATCCCACTGGTCTGTCGTCAGGATCGATTGAGAGGTCGAGATACGCCGGGTCGGCGAGCGTGCGATAAATCGTGAGGTACTTGGTGAATACTGCTCGGCGACGCTGCTCGCGCCACGCCGAGGCATCGCTCTTGTCGATGGTGCGCAGCTGACGGCCCGCCGCCTCGGCCTCGGCGATGGACGCCTTTGCGATGGCGTCGATACGCGCAACGCGCGCAACCTGCGCGGCTCGATAGCGAACGAGCCACTCGGGGTCGTATTCGCAGCGGCCCGGCCAAGGTTGCCAGCCGTTGTCGGGGTTGTACATATCAAGCTCGGGAATCGTGGAGAACGGGTCGGTCTCGTCGGCCACGCTGGGATCTATGACCTGCAACATGAACACACCCTCACCGGGGTGCGCCGCCATACCAATCCACCCATCGCCAATGCCCAACTGAGCTTGGGCCATGGCCATCAACGAACCGCCGCCAGAGTTGCCGAGCAACACCACTGCCTCGGCCCCGCGCCGCTTCATCTCGTCGTGCGCTGTCTGCACATCGATGATGCACGACTCGTGCAAGCAGTCGGTGTCGTTGTTCATGTAACGAGTGCCGAAGCCCAGCACTGCATAGCCTGCGGCAGCCAACAGCGGGCAGGCATAGTGCACGCTGAAGTCGCCGCGCGGGTGGCTCAGGATTACTGCCGTTTTCCACGGCGTGCCAACCGGTGGAGTCCACAACACGCCACGCACCAACGAGCCATCTGGCGACACCAGACGAATTGATTCGCGTTGCACATCGACGCTTGGCTTGTCTTCGGGCAGCGGCCAATAGTTCAATCCAAACGGACGGCGACCACCGAGGTGAGCATCAAGTTCGAGCATGCACGCAGACTATGCATGCGGGTTCGTCACCAACTCAGTGGGCGGCAGGCATCGACTCAACCGGAAGTCCGGCGCGAACCCACGCCTGGAACCCCCCGACTAAATCGGTGGCGCGGCCAAAGCCAAGGCGCTGAAGGGTTGCGGCAGCAAGGCTCGACGAATAGCCGTCGTTACACACCAAGACGATCCGTTGGTCGAATCCCCTCAGGCCCGCCTCGGTGTAACCGCTAGCCGGATCTACGCGCCACTCAACCACTGACAACGGGACATGCACGCTGCCGCTGATGTAGCCATCGCGTTCGCGGTCGCGCAGTTGACGAGTATCGAGCACTGCGAGCTCGCCATTGTGAGAAAGCTCGTGATGAAGATCGGTTGGAGAAATGCGCTCGAGTAAGGAGCGCGCCTCGGCCACAAGATCGTGCACGGTGAACCGATCGGCGCGACGATGCACCGACACGTGATAGTCGCCGGCGCCGACAAAGGGCTGGCGATCCCATGTGCTGAATCGCTCGATCAGTTCGAAACCGCTCGCAGCGCAGTCTTGGTCCCACTGCAGCAATGAGTACCCGTTCGGCTCGAGCGCAAAGCCGGCGATGAGCAATCCGTTGGGCTCAAGATGCTGAGCCATGTTGTGAACAATGAGGCGACGGTCGTTGGGCTCACAAAAGATCATCACGTTGCCGGGCATCGCGATGGTGGTGAAACGGCGCGGCAACTGCATGCGCGCAAGATCGTCAACGACCCATTGCATATTCGGCTGCTTGCGGCGAGCGGCACTCAACATGTCGGCATCGAGATCGACGCCAACAACTTCGTAGCCACGCTGCTCAAGCTCGATGGCGATGCGGCCCGTGCCGCATCCGGCATCAAGCACGCTCGACTGAGCGTACGACGCTATGAAATCGGCTTCGCCATGCACATCGTGCCCGGCGGCGGCCATCTGCTCGAAGCGCCTGTCGTACGCGCCAATGTCTAGCTTGCGACGCCACTCAACCCAGCGCGCCGAGACCGCTGCCGCATTCGAGAGATCGGTCGCTCCTGATTCAGCCACGACCGAGATTGTATGACGTCTGTGCCTGCGCAGATCAGGTCGGCCTACTATGCCCACATGAAGCCCGACGACATCGAGACGTTTCAACGCGATGGCGTGGTGGTGTTGCGCAACCTCGTCGATCGCCCGCTGCTCGATGAATTGGCTGAGGCCGTAGAGCTCAACCTTGCGGAGCCTGGCGAATGGGCCAGCGACTACACGCCTTCGGGTTCAAGCGGACGGTTCTTCGGCGACTACGTGAATTGGCCCCGAATCACTGGGTATCGCCACGCGGCTCTCGACTCTTCGCTGCCGTTCGCAGCCCGACAACTGATGCGCAGCACTACGGCCCGGTTCTTTCATGAGCACGTCTTAGTGAAAGAGCCATCCACAGCCGAGATCACTCCGTGGCATCACGACGAGCCCTACTACTGCGTTGATGGTGCGCAGAACGTGAGCCTATGGATCTCGCTCGACCCTGTGCCCAAGGCTGCCGGAGTTGAATTCGTTGTGGGGTCGCACCGCTGGGGCCGCCGTTTCGTGCCTCGCCGTTTTGTCGACTCGGTGGCGTACGCCGCTGCTGAAAACGGATTCGAACTAGTGCCCGACATCGATGCGAACCGCCACGAGCACGAGATCGTGTCATTCGACATTGAGCCGGGCGACGTCTTGGCCTTTCATTTTCGAACGCTGCACGCAGCGCCGGGCACCGCCGGGCTGACCTCACATCGTCGCCGCGCTGTGAGCCTGCGATACCTCGGCGATGACGCTGTGTACGCCCTACGTCCATGGCTTCATTCACCACCATTCGCTCAGCACAAGCTCGAGCTTGGCGGACCGCTCGACGATTGGCGCTTTCCGCTTATCGCTTCTGTCGCGCCACCGCCAGCGCACTAATCAGCCAACCTCTGTTGGCCGCTCGATGACATCGACCAGATAGGTCCTCTTGGATCCGCCACGTTCGACAACGACCGAAATCTGTTCACCAGGCTGATGACCGCGAACAGCAGCAATAACACCGGCTCCGCCATCAATTTGCTGACCATCAATCGCAACGATCACGTCGAGCTCGACAATCCCTGCGTTATCCGCCGGCAAACCTGCGATCACGCTTGCGACAACAGCTCCCTCGCCGCCGTCGGTGCGTTCGGACAAGCCGATACCGATATAGCCCTCGTTGCGGTGCGTGCCACTTGCCTGCGAGCGCAACACCGCAATCTCGGGAATGGCCTGCTCCATCGAAATTGAAAAGCCGATGCTGGTAGCCGTGTTGGTTGCATCGCTTCGGGCGACGGCCGTGTTGATTCCTACTACTTCTCCTGCAGCGTTCACGAGTGGCCCACCCGAGTTACCCGACGAGATAGCCGCGTCGGTCTGAATCAATCCGTCGAGCGCGCCGGCATCAATACGAATGGTGCGGCCCAACGCGCTCACAATTCCGAGCGTGACGCTGGCCTCGCCATCAAGATCGAGCGCGTAGCCGATAGCAAGCACCTCGTCGCCGACGCGCACATTGGCGGGATCGGCCAACGTAGCGGGGATGAGCCCAGTCGCCCCAACAGCCAACAGCGCAAGGTCGTGCCCTGGATCGGTCGCCAGTACTTTCGCTATCCGCGGATTACCTTCGCCCGCAAGCCGCACCCTCACCTGAGTTGCGCCAGCGACCACGTGAGCGTTGGTCAAGATCTGCCCATCATTTGTGAGCACAATGCCGGTACCCACGCCTTGGCCGGTTTGACCAGAATCTCTGACATCAGTAGAGACACTGACAACACTGGGGCGCAAGGCCGTAGTCACCGCCGCCACATCGAGGCGCTGCTCGAACGCACCGGTTCGCGGCTTGCCGAGCACTACCGGTACGGGCGAATTGTGGAAGGCGTCGGGCGCGTTTTGCTTCTCGATTCGAGCGCCCACGTACACACCAAGCAAACCCGATGTCCACACGGCGCAGATGACCGCTGCGATCCACACCAATCGAGTGCGGCGCACGGGCCGTTTCCAAACGCTCAGTGGCACCGTGTTTGCAGTGAACTGCGGTGGAGGCAGCGAGTCGGACACACACTGGTCTCCAACCTGAGGCGGAGGCAGTGTCGACATGAGGTATGTCTAGCGGTTCAAACAGATGAACTGATTGGAACAGACGAAACAATGACCATGTGCCTAACAGCCACGGCCTCTTAGTTCTTTGGGCGAGCGATCACCTTGGTTGTGCCCGTGAACGTTTTGCCGCTACGCGCATATTCGATGGTGACGGAATCCCCGGGCGACAGATCGCGAATTGAGGCGATGAGCCCAGCCTGACCGTCGATGACGTCGCCGTTGACCTTGCGCACGATGTCACCGTCTTGAAGACCCAACTCAGCCGCTGGCGACCCGGCCTTGATGTGCGCAACCACCGCACCGCGACCACCATCGGAGCGGTCCTCAACGGACACACCGAGATAACCCTCAACGCGGGCCCCGCCGTTACCGGCCGCCCGCAACTGGGCAACCACCTTTTGGATCTCTTTCGATGAAATAGCAAAGCCGATATTGCTCGCAGTATTTGATGCGCTGCTTCGAGCGACCGCCGTGTTGATACCGATTACCTGACCCGCAGCGTTAACAAGTGGGCCGCCCGAGTTACCCGAGGAGATGGCGGCGTCGGTTTGCAAAAGTCCGTTGAGCGCACCAGTTTCGGTGATCATCGTGCGGCTCAGGGCTGAGATAATGCCCGAGGTCACTGAAGCCTCGCCGGGGAGATCGAGCGCGAAGCCCATCGCCACGACCTGGTCCCCCACCCGCACGCTGTCGGTTGCCGCGAACTGCGAAACCGTGAGGGCGCTGCTCTTCACCCGCAGCAAGGCCAGGTCATTGCCAACATCGGTGCCAACCACCTGAGCCGGGATGGGCTCAGTGGCGCCGGGAAGTAACACCCGCACTGCAACAGCATCGACAACGACGTGAGCATTTGTCACGATCTCGCCATCGGCCGAAATCACAAGCCCGGTTCCTACGCCTTCGCCAGAGCCCGACGGACCTTCGACGTCTACCGACACCTTGACCACGGATGGACTGATGATCGACACGACATGAGCGACATCGAGGCTCTTGCTCAGCGCTGCCGGACGGGCGCCTTCGACGGCCACTGGAGCCACCGATGCTGGCTGCACTTGTTGACCGGAATCAGCTGAGCCGCCGACGACACGGGCGACGGTAACCACGACGCCGGCAATGAGAAGGACCGCCACGACCACCTTGGCCAGGCGGCGGTCGCCGACAGAACGCCGATGAGAGGCGGGGGAATCAACGACAACAGACGGAGCGGGCCATGGCGCCGAGGCTGATGGCTCTGAACTGAACGAATCAACTGGTTGAGTCATGGTTCGTGTTTATCCGACCGGCCGCAAGTTCGGTAGCGCGAGAACCCCAAATTTACCGAATTCACACGAAATGAGAACGACAAAGGGCGGCCCAGAAGGGCCGCCCTTTGTTCAGTTTCTACAGATCAGACGAGCTTGTTCAGCTGCCCTGAATCTTGATTTCGATGTCAACTCCAGCAGGCAACTCGATGCGCTGCAGGCTGTCGATGGTCTTTGGGTTTGGATCGATGATGTCGATCAGACGCTTGTGGATGCGCATCTCGAAGTGCTCACGTGAGTCCTTGTCAATGTGCGGTCCGCGAATCACCGTGTAGCGGTGCTTGTCGGTTGGCAGTGGAATCGGGCCACGAATAGTTGCCGAGGTACGGGTAACCGTCTCGACGATCTTCTTGGTCGACTGATCGATGATCTCGTGATCGAACGCTTTGATACGAATGCGGATGCTCTGTGCCATGTTGTTTCAGCTCACTTCAGGATCTTGACGACGCGGCCGGCGCCAACAGTACGACCACCCTCACGGAT
>JBAXHD010000019.1:0-44077 GCA_037139095.1 Actinomycetota bacterium | reverse complement strand
CACGTGTATTCCCCCACTTTCAGTTTGGTGTATTGGTTTCACCGAGGTTCCCCCCACGGCGATTATTTGTTGATTCGGCGCTCTCAAGGTTGAGTGCTGCCTTAATCATCGATCTTTCAAGTTCGGGTGGGCTGGGTTTCACTTCCCCAGCCCACCGTGAACTCATTATTTAGATTCGTGCGAGTTGGGGTCTTCACACCCCCGACAGCACGCTCCTTGTTATTGCGGGGAGACCTGTGTAGTTGAAGCACGAGACGCAGCGTTCGAATCGAGCCCCGAACCCGATTTCCCTATGGCTGCGATCGCTGTGAGATATTTCACAGATGCGTTATCGCACATCGTTTTCGACAAGGGAAGAGAAATATCGAACTGAGCTAAATGCTTGT
This sequence comes from Actinomycetota bacterium, assembly GCA_037139095.1. Taxonomy (GTDB): domain Bacteria; phylum Actinomycetota; class Acidimicrobiia; order Acidimicrobiales; family Ilumatobacteraceae; genus WLMZ01. The sequence goes on along the minus strand of JBAXHD010000019.1, from coordinate 43,691 downwards.
TTGTTCTGTGTTATTTCACAGAGATTTTGGCGTACGACCTGCGACTTCGTCCTTGACAAAGACCATACAAATGGTACAAATCAGCCGTTTTGTAGTGTCGATAGTTCAATAGTCGTACGACCCGAATTTCGTCGTCTTTATAATAACCATACGAATGAAGTCTGTCGTACACAAACAATTTGAAGCGTTACAAACAAGCTGCACTTGCGCCGAGCGCAGGAAGTGCGCGCCCGGTTTCGTTGATCGCTCAGCACCCGCACTACGGTGCCGCAGCGGCATTCACCAGTGGCGCCGTGCGACCAGTGATCGGAACATCTCGAATGCCTGTGCCATTGCCTGACACCACCGACCTCCTACCGCCACCACAAGCTGACGAGGTTTTCGTTACCTCTCGAGCCGTGGTCACGGCTGTGCAAGGGCCCCGCGGCCTCACCGATCTGCAGCACCACGTGTTCTCGGCCCATGTGGTGGCCATGACCGGCGTGCACGTGAACCCCGATTACCTCGAACCCATCGGACCCGCAGAATTTGCTGAAGCAATGCGCTACCGCGACGAAGGGTTCCGCAGCCGCATGATTCAAACGATGCTGCTGCTTGCGTTGATTATTGATCCACTCCCCGAGGAGATTGTCGATCGCATCCACCGCTACGCATACGAGCTGTCGATCGACGACGACATGATCCGCGTTGCACAAGAGCAGTGCCGCGGCGCTCGGCGCTTGGTGGGCGCCGACTTCACCCGCGCCGGATACGGCGGAAACCTCGGCATCAGCGAGCCCACTGGCCCAGCTGCCGCTGACACCAACAGCGAACTGTGGAGCGAGGCCAACGATCCCGGCCTCGTAGCTCGTTGGGCGGCTCTCGAGCACCTTCCCGCCTCAACCTTGGGCCGACGCATGTGGGAGTTCTACCGCGCCCGCGGCTTTCAGTACCCCGGCTCCCCCGGCAGCGCGTCGCCGTATCTCTCGCAACACGACTGGATCCATGTCATCGCCGACTATGGATCAACGGTCGAATCCGAGATCGAGGTATTCGGGCTTATCTCGCGAGCCAACGACAACCCGAGCGGATTCGCTTTGTTGGCGATGGTGCTCAGCTTGTTCGAAAGCGGATCGCTTCCCGAGGTTGCCATCTTCGCTCAGGATGCCGGCTACCTCACCCGCAACGCCCGCCACATGGGCATCCGCTTAGCCGACGCGATGTACCGCGGCGCCATTATCGGCGCCAAGTTTGGTGGTCACGACCTGATGCAGGTCGACTGGCTCAGCCATGCCGATCGCGATGTCTACGACGTGCGCCGAATGCTCGGTATCCCCCCAAAGTCGCCCGCCTCTATACGCGCCGGGTCAATCGGGCCATGGGTACCAGGCGGCATCAGTTCGTATCAGTTGGGCTCCGGGCGCACAATGGCCGAGAGCCTTGGCATTGAGTACACGGCATACGGCGCCACCGCTTAACGCAAACGGCGAACAAACAACGAACAGTCGGCCAACGAGTTCGTCGCACGGAGCGTCATCAGTTAACGTCCGCGCCCATGCGCCCGCTGAACACCTCGATTGTTGGCGGCGGCGTCGCAGGCTTGGCGCTTGCCAGCGGACTTCACCAACGTGATCTGCCGTTCACCATGTTCGAGCGATCAAACGAATTCACCGACGGCGGCTTTGGTTTCATCCTGCTCGCCAACGGACGTGATGCGTTGCGTGAACTCGGCATTGACCTCGAGCCAAGCGAGGTGGGCTGCGAGGTTTCTCGCTCCGTCATGCGCACGATCGACGGTGAGGTCGTGGCAGCGATGGAACTCACCGACGCTGTGGCCGTGAGCCGCCACGATCTGCTCAAAGTAATCCGCTCGACCATTCCTCACGAGGCGATTCGGCTGAGCCAAGACTTCTCCCACTTCGACAGCGACGGCACCACTGTTCGCGCCGCTGTCTTTGAAGATGGTTCTGAATCGATTGCCGATGTTTTTGTAGGGGCCGATGGCAGTCGCTCACGATGCCGCGAATGGATCACGCCAGCGCATCCCGCTCCCTCTGGTCGCGTCAAAGAAATCGTGTCGATGGTGTCGTGTCCCGACCTTGCAGAACAGGTTGGCTCCACGTTTACGAAGTTCATGCATCCCGATGGCGGTCTCGCTGTGGGGCTTGTGCCCAGTGGTAGTGGTCGCGTTATCTGGTTCGTGCAGTTCGACACCCAACGCTTCGCCACGCCCGAACGACACGACGCCACCGACTTCCTTCAAAGCCTGCTGGGCGACTTCCCTACAATCGTGCAGAGTGCGATCGCGGCCACCGACGCTGCGGCTCTCCGCGTATGGCACACAGTTGATATGGATCCGCCGAGTTCGATGGTCCGAGCCAATGTTGCACTCATCGGAGATGCCGCCCATCCGTTGCTCCCGTTCACCAGCCAGGGTGCGAACAGTGCACTCGAAGATGCGGCTGATCTGGTCGCCACTGTCGCCGCGTGCACTTCGCCCGACGAAGTCGAACCGGCGCTGCGCGCCTATAGCCATCGGCGTCGGCCTCGCCGCGCTGACCATGTCACAGCGGGTCGCTCCATTGCCGCCGATTTCGTGAATCCGATCAGTGGCGCGGTGCTCGTGCCGCTCGATATCTGATGGCTCAAGACAACAACGCCTTTGCCGACGACAACGTGCGGCTCGACCTGTTGCGCGAGCGGGCGTTCAACCTGCGCTGGGCCGAACTCCCCCACGACGTCATTCCGCTCACTGCCGCAGACCCCGACTTCCCCGCCGCTCCCGCAATCCGCAACGCCATCACCGAGTACGCGGCGAGCGGAGTGTTCAGTTACGGCCAAGCGGGTGGGCTACCAACGTTTCGCGAGAGCGTGGCGCTGTATCTGCGCGACCAACGCAACAGCCCCGTAACTGCCGACGGCGTCATTGCCGTCAACAGCGCGGCGAGTGGGCTAGCGATCGTCGCTTCAGAGTGGCTCACTCCGGGCGACGAAGCGATCATCTTCGATCCAGTCGACTTCTTGTTCGCCCATACGGTGCGCGCCGCCGGTGGCGTACCGGTGTCGTGGTCGTTCGGACGCAACGAAGCGCTCGACCTTGATCACCTCGCAACGCTCGTCACTTCGCGCACGCGCATGATCTGCATCTGCAACCCTCACAATCCACTGGGGCGATGCTTCACACGCGAAGAGCTCACCGCTCTCGGTCGCTTTTGCACCGAACGCGGCATCCGCATCTTGAGCGACGAGATCTGGAGCGAGATCGTGTACGCGCCGGCTCGCTTCACCAGCATGCTGTCGCTCGACGACGACATCGCAGCCAACGTCGTGGTCGTGCATGGCTTCTCGAAATCGTTTGGCCTCGCAGGCCTTCGAGTGGGCTACATCGCAATGATTGATCCAGACCAGCGGTCACTGATGCTTGAGCGCAGCGAGCACCCATCCACTGTTGATGGCACATCAACCCTGAGCCAGATCGCTGCCGCCGCGGCGTATGACCATGCACTGCCGTGGCTCGAGAGTTTCGTGGCGCACCTGCGCGACCGCCGAGACCAATGTGTCGCGGCGTTGCGATCGATCCCTGGGATCGAGGTGCACTCCCCCGACGCCACCTACGTTGCGTTCGCCCGCATTCAGCGCGAGGGCGTGTCTACCGAGGCGCTCACCGACATGTTGCGCGCCGAGCACCGTGTTGCCGTGGTGCCAGGAAGCGCCCGCTGGTTTGGCGCTGGGGCCGAGGGCCACGTGCGCCTTTGCTTTGCTACCAGCGAGTCGATCTTGGCCGCTGGCATGCAACGATTTGTCGCTGGCATGACGGCGGCAGCAAGCCTGCCTTGACCGTTCCTTCACGAAAACGGTGACAACTCGGCCACAACATCACGCCTTCGCCTTGACTCTGCGGGATTGATCCTGTCCAATGACACGATGCCCCTCCTGCCCGCTCGATCCCACAAGCGCGCCCTTGCATTGTCCTCGCTGCTGATAGCTGGTCTCGCTATCGCATCAACGAGTGGCGCTACATCTGCAGGCGCCACCTCACGGACAGCGGTGACGAGTGCGCCCGTCGAAAGCCGAGATCCCCGGGGCACTGACCAAATCATCGTTCGTATGCGCGATGGCAGCACGCCAGACATCGCAGCGCTGGCCCGCGAGGCTGGCGAAACAGTCAGCCTCAACCGCAAAATGCGCGATGGCGGATGGGTGTCGAAGTTGAGCGGCCGCCGCTCTCCCGCCGCTCTCGCCACGATCGCAGGTCGCATCGCGGCATTGCCAAACGTGGCCTACGCCGAGCCCGACCTGAAGATGTTCGCCGCGATCACGCCAAACGATCCGCTGTTCCCTGTGCAGTGGGAACTCTTTGCTCCATCGGCAGGCCTCAGCGGCATCAACACACCCGCAGCATGGGACATTACCCACGGCACATCCGACGTGGTCGTGGCCGTCATCGACACGGGCATTACCGCTCACGCCGATCTCGCCGGCCAAACGGTTCCGGGCTACGACTTCATTACCAACACCTCAATCGCTAACGACGGCGGTGGGCGTGATGCCGACCCAAGCGACCCCGGCGACTGGGTCACCACGGCCGAGAACGCCTTAGGAACGTTCGCTGGCTGCGGAGCGAGCAACAGTTCGTGGCATGGCACACACGTCTCGGGCACCATCGCCGCCAAGACCGACAACGCCATTGGTGTTGCTGGCATCGCCTCGGGTGCCAAGATTTTGCCGGTGCGAGTGCTCGGTAAGTGTGGCGGCTCCACCAGCGATATCGCCGATGCCATCCGCTGGTCCGCAGGCCTTGCGGTTACCGGTGTACCAGCTAACCCCAATCCTGCAGCGGTGCTGAGCATCAGCTTGGGAGGCGTTGGCGCTTGCCCGGCCACCTATCAGAACGCAATCAACGATGCGATCGCCGTTGGCGCATCGGTAGTAGTGGCCGCAGGCAACTCAAACGCCGATGCGGCCTCGTTTAGCCCAGCAAACTGCGTTGGTGTCATTACGGTTGCCGCCTCGGGCGCCACCGGTAATCGGTCGTTCTACAGCAACTTCGGAACCAGCGTTGAGATCGCAGCGCCGGGCGGCGACAGCAGGGTCGCGAGCAACGGCACGGTGGCAGCGGCCGGCGACTCCACCGGCGAGATCGCATCGACTCTGAACTCCGGACTCACCTCGCCATCAACCGATATCTACGCCTATTACCAAGGCACCAGCATGGCGACACCGCACGTTTCTGGTGTTGCCGCATTGGTCAAGTCGGTTCAGCCCTCAATTACTCCAGCCGCACTCACCGCGTTGTTGCGCAGCACGTCTACGCCGTTCGCTGCGGGCAGCACATGCACTACGGCGTTGTGTGGCACGGGCATCCTTGACGCCGCGAATGCTGTCACTGCAGCCGCTGCGGTCGGACCTCGAACCCTTGGCGCATTCAGCAAAGCCTCGCCAGCAGCCGGGACCATTGGCACGGTGCTCGCCCCTACTCTCACGTGGGCCGCCAGCACCGGCGCGAGCGCGTATGAATACTGCGTGGTCGCCGGAGTCGCTACGCCGTGCACCACCTGGATCTCTACTGGCGCAGCAACAAGCGCCGCCCTCAGCGGTCTCACCGCCGGCACGTTGTATTCGTGGCAGGTGCGGGCCATCGATGCCGCTGGCACTGCAACCGCCGAAGCCAACGTTTCGTTGCGCTACACGTTCACCACAGGCGCTGTTGCGGGTGCACTCGCCAAAACTGCGCCGGCCAACGCTGCCACCGGTATCGCCACCACCCGCTTGCTCACATGGGGTGCGTCAACCGGAGCAACGTCGTATGAGTACTGCATCGACCTTGTCGTCAACAACACCTGCGACGCCACATGGGTCAGCACCGGCGTCACCCGATCAGCGACGGTCGGCCCACTTTTGGGGAGCACTCGCTACGAGTGGCAGGTGCGGGCACGCAACACCATTGGGGTCGTAGCCGCCAACGCGAATGTGGCGTGGACCTTCACAACCTTGGCCCCACCGCTGCCCGGGGCGTTTGCGAAGACCAGCCCAACCAGCAACCAAACTGCACGACCACTTGCTCTCACGTTGTCGTGGGGCGCAAGCACCTCGACCACCTCGTACCAGTACTGCGTAGACACGGTGAATAACAACGTGTGCGACACAGCATGGATCTCCACCGGCACAACACGCACTGCGGCCATCTCCGGCCTCACGGCCAAGACGCAGTATTACTGGCAGGTGCGTGCGATCGGCGCCGGCGGCACCACGTTGGCGAATGCCGGCACATGGTGGCTTTTCACCACTGCGTAAACCCTCACTCGTTATACACCGCTACGGGTTGCAGTTCCACACGCCCGACAAATCGAGTCGCGGCACAGCACACGCCTCGGGCAATGGTGGCAGTGGCCTGTCTACTGGCCAGTCGATTGGAACCACCGGCTGCGGAACGGTTGTTGTGGGCGCTGGTGCAGTGGTCGTCGTGACCACCGGCGCCGCAGCTGCGGGCGGAGCAACAATTGCCGCGTCGGCAGCCGCTGATTGAACCGCCGTGGCAGAGCCAAGACCAAGCGTGTTCATGCCACCGAGCGACACAAATGCAAATGCGGCCGTGGTGATGCTTGCGGCGGTGGCGAGTCCGGTAATTCGAGCAGTTCGACGATCCATTCACGAGATATCGGCAAGCGCAACCATCCCCTGAAGTGGCGGGCTCGGAACTTGCCAAAACGTTGAGAGTGCGTCGCAAACAAACGCATGATTTGTGACGTTCTGCCCTATCGCGAAACGAACCAGTGGGGCAAGGATGGACGCAGGGAACGGTGCATCGCACTGGGCATTCCCAACAGAGCGAGAGGAGCGGGCAATGACCGACTTTTGGACCGAGCGAGAGTCTGCTCCGGCGTTCGACGTACGCGTTGTGCGTCACGGAAACCTCATTCATCACGAGTACTGCGAAGCGGTATCCCAGGTGAACGACCTCAATCGGGAGTGGGCCGACATGGACGGAGTGGAGATTGAAGTCATCGATCTGGTGACCGCCGACCCAAGCGGAGCCGAGTTCGAAATAGACCTCTACGACGACGACTACTACCTCTAAGGAGAGCACAGTGAACACACGATTAATGAACTCCGCTTCTGGCACACACGCAGAAAGCCACCTCAGCCCACTCAGCCCGTTGTACAACGACGAGTGGCGCTTCCCCGATCTCTTCGGAGGTGTCGCCCGACTCGAGCCCGAGATTCGAGTCGAGGAAATCGTTGATGGCGATCAACTGATCGTTCGCGCCGAGGCCCCGGGCATCAATCCCGACACAGATGTCGACATCTCGATGGCAAACGGAAAGCTGCGCATCTCGATCGAGCGTCGCGAATCGTTGGGCGCAAACATCGACAGGACAACTCGCAGTGAGTTTCGTTACGGATCATTCAGCCGCACGATGTTGCTGCCTGAAGGCATCGTCCCCGACGACGTGGTCGCCAGTTACACCGACGGCGTCCTCGAAGTACGGCTGCCGATCCCTGCAATCATCGCCTCAAGCACCAAGGTGCCCGTGGCCCGCGGCTAACCCGCTGGCGAACTGCTCGCCTCATGCGCGGTGCGCAACATCGTGAGTTAGAACGCTGCGACGGCTAACGTGACGAAATCTGACGTGCCGTCAGAAACAGTCGCGATCGTTTCCTTGCGAGCGAACAGTCACACACAGGAGAGCAGCCATGGGTAACCCGGTCATCGTCGAAGCGGCCCGCACGGCCATTGGTAAGCGCAACGGCGACTTCGCCAACCTGCATGCAACCAAGTTGCTCGGAGCCGCTCAGGTAGGCGTGATGGAGCGCGCAGGCATCGACCCTGCCATCGTGGGTCAAGTGGTTGGCGGTTGCGTCACCCAGGCCGGCGAGCAAGGCAGCAACGTTGCTCGCAACGCATGGCTGCAAGCCAACCTGCCCTACACCGTTGCGGCCACCACCGTCGACACCCAGTGCGGCAGCAGCCAGCAGGCCAACCACATGATCCACAACATGATTCATGCAGGCGTCATCGACGTAGGTATCGCTTGCGGTGTCGAGCACATGAGCGCGGTGTGGCTCGGAGCCGCAGTGCCTCAGGTAGACGGCGTTTTCATCAACGGCCGCTCGAAGGCCGACGATTTTCCGTGGGACATGCCCGATCAGTTCGGCGCCGCCGAGCGCATCGCCAACCTTCGAGGCATCACCCGCGACGATGTCGACTTTCTGGGCTTGATCTCACAGCAAAAGGCCATCCGCGCCACCGAAGAGGGCCGATTCTCGAGCCAGATCATTCCCGTCACCATCACCGACGCCGATGGCAACGAACGGGTCATTACCCGCGATGGCGGCCTACGCGAAACAACCGCCGAGAAGCTCGCCACGCTGAAGCCTGTAGCCCCTGAGGGCATCCATACCGCCGGCAACAGCAGCCAGATCAGCGACGGCGCCGCAGCTGTGTTGTGGATGAGCGAAGAGCGCGCACGAGCCGAGGGCCTGCGCCCACGCGCCCGCATCATCGCTCAGTGCGTGGTTGGTAGCGATCCGTATTACCACCTCGATGGACCCGTCGACGCAACTCGCAAGGTGCTCGCCGACGCAGGCATGACCATGAACGACATCGACCTCATCGAGATCAACGAAGCATTCGCATCGGTGGTGCTCAGCTGGGCTCAGGTGCACGGTGTGTCACGCGATGACCTGATGAACAAGGTCAACGTAAACGGTGGCGCAATTGCGCTCGGCCATCCAGTTGGCTCAACCGGAAGCCGCCTGATCACCACGGCCTTGCACGAGATGGAGCGCACCAACAAAGAGATTGCGCTCGTCACGATGTGCTGCGGCGGCGCAATCGCCACCGGCACAATTTTGCAGCGCCTGTAGTCATTCGGACCTTTGTCAAGAGGGCGTCAAGCCAGCACCACCCCGGCGCCCCCTAGGGGTAGCCTCCCCACATCAGCAGTTCAGTGTGGAGGCCGGCGGGCATCGAACCCGATGTAGTTCCGGACCCCGTCGCGTCACCAGATGACTCGTCGCTGCGCGCCGCGCAACGTGGCGAAGCAGCAGGTCTGAGCGCATTGTTCCGCACGTATCAACCACGGCTGTTGCGTTACCTGCGAGCCCGCGAACCACGACTCGCCGACGATCTGGCCAGCGAAACATGGTTGGCAGTGGCTCAACGCCTCCCCACATTCGAGGGCAATACCTCTGAGTTCGCTGCATGGCTGTTCACCATCGCTCGGCTACGAATGGTCGATGCGCGCCGCACGGCAACGCGCCGACGCACCGACCCCACTGCCGATATCGACGATGGCAATACGGCCTCTACTGAGCAAGTGGCCATCGACAAACTCTCGGCGCAAGACGCCGTGAACCTGATTACCAGTGCCCTCACCGATGATCAGGCCGAAGTAATTTTGCTGCGCACGTTGGGCGATCTCAGCGTCGATCAGGTCGCTGACCTGCTCGGACACGACGCTGGCTGGGTGCGAGTGACCCAGCATCGAGCCACCCGCAGGCTCGCCGAAAGATATTCAGAAAGATTGTTGTAACGCGATGGATGACTCAGACGATCTCTTCAACGTGTTCGACCTCACCGACAGCAACGATCCAATCGACCAAAACTTGATCGATCTTTTCAACGCCGCACGGGCCGACGCAACCACTGAGGAACTCGCTGCCGAGGGCAGCATCGTTTTGGCGATGCAGCATGCGATGACCCCGGGTCCATCCAATGTCATCTCTTTCAGGAGTAATTCCATGCGTCAGCGTTTCGCCTCATCCAAGGCGGCCACCAAGGCCGCCATCATTTCCGGTGTTGTCCTTTTCTCGGCCACCGCCGCAGCCGCCGGTGGCGTGTTGCCCGACTCGGCCCAGTCAATGGTGTCCCGTGCGGTCTCCCACATCGGCATCGACATCTCGAACCCCGAGAAGCACGCCAACGACAATTCGGCACTCGCCAGTGACGACACCGCCACCGACAACTCGACCGACGACAACGGCACCGACAACACGCTCGACGACAACGGCAGCGACAGCGCAAGCGGCGTCAGCAAGGCAAACCACGATCTCTGCGAGCACCTCGGCACCACCGAATCAACCGACGATTCAGCCACTGCTTCGAAGAGCCTCGACGATGCCGCTGCAGCAGCGAACATGACGGTCGCCGATTTCTGCGCCTCGGTCGCCGATGACTCAAGCAACGACTCGAGCAACGACTCGAGCAACGACTCGAGCAACGAAGTCGGCGACGACAACGGCGCCAGTAACAAGGGCGGCGCCAGCACCGGCGGCCACGGCGCAGACGACGCAGTCACGTCAAGCAGCATCGACGACTCGAACAAGGGTGGCGTCAAGGGCGGCGGCGCCGACGACACCACGCAGAGCACCGTTGCTCCCGTTACGGTTCCTGGCCAGGTCATCGCTCCTGCCACAACCCTCGCCGACAACAGCAGCACCAACAGCGGCGGCGCAAACAGCAACAAGAACAAGAACGGCACAAGCGGCGACAGCCGGGGGTGACACAATAGTGACGGTCACTCTTTGAAAGGTCCGTCATGTCAAACGCCAATCTCGGTCCGGGGCATCTGGGCCTCGCGATCAGCCACTTGAATGAGACAAGCTCGCCCTGGGTTTCCATACCCGGAGGCGAGCTTCGTCTTGTTCACGTCGATATCGCTGCGGGCATCTGGGTTATCGCGAACCGATTCGAGCCGGGCATGGCGGCACAGCGCCACCTTCACACCGGACCGGTGTTCGCATGGACCACTGCTGGTTGCTGGATGTACAGCGAGTACGGCGTGCGCTACGAGGCCGGAAGCTTTGTGCACGAGCCGGCCGGTTCAATGCACACACTTGTGGTGCCGGCCGACAACACCGAGACCACCGAGGTGTTCTTTGTGATGAACGGCGCCAACCTCAATCTCGATGACAACGACAACATCGTGTCGATCACCGATGCCGGCAGCATCGCTGCCGCCTACCGAATGCTGTGCGAAATGCAGGGCAAGACGGCTCCCTCGTTCAACGGCGCCTAGGGTGGCAAGGTGACCCGAACGGCAAACGACACGCGAGACAAGCTGATCGTTCATGGACAGCGCCTGTTCGCCGAACAAGGTGTGTTTCGAGTGCCGCTTCGACTCGTGGTCGATCAAGCCGGGCAGAAGAACTCGTCGGCGCTGCACTATCACTTCGGTGGGCGCGACGGGCTTCTGCAGGCGATCATCGAGCGACACAACGAGACCATCGAGTCTGAACGCTCTCAGATGCTCGAAGAGATTCGAACCCATGGACGCACCAACGATGTCGCGGCAATCACCCGTGCAGTGGTGTTGCCATTCGCCCGCAAACTCGACACCAGCGATGGCCGCGAGTTCTTGCGCATCGTTGCCCAACTGTCTGACCTGTTTGATGCGTGGCAACTCGCCACACCCAATACGCCCACGCAGGCGCAAGCAGCCTTCTTTATGCTTGCCGCCGCGCTCGGCGACCTTCCGGCCGAAATGCGCCACGAACGCGTGACGACATTTTTGATGTTGGTCTCGAACGCCCTCGCGTTACGCGCTCGCCAAATCGAACTCGCCAAACCCTTGCCTGTGTCGACCGAGCAGTTCATCGTGAACCTCATCGACATGAGCGTTGGCGCACTCACGGCCCAGTCCACGCTGCTGAAGCAATGACCTTGGCGGCACCCGAACTGTGGGTTCCGTCGGGCATCGCCACCGTTGGCGACGATCATCACTATCCCGAAGAGCGGCCGTCGCGCACGGTACAGGTCGACGGCTTCTTTATTGATCTGCACCCGGTGACCAACGCTCAGTTCGCTGAGTTTGTGGCCGCCACCGGTTACGTCACCGATGCCGAGCAACACGGCGGCAACGTGTTCGTGCCAGCCGCCGCTCCAGTAGATCTGAGCCAGCCCTCGTTGTGGTGGCGGCACGAACCTGGGGCATCATGGCGGCGACCGCTTGGCACCGATCTCATTGCGGCCGAGCAGCACGATCACCCAGTGGTGCAGGTGTCGCAGCGCGACGCCCTTGCGTATTCGCAGTGGGCTGGCCGTCGTCTGCCTACCGAGATCGAGTGGGAATGGGCGGCCAACGACGCAACACACTTGCCCGCCACATGGCCGTTGGCCCTCGACGGAATGCTGTTGGCCAACGTGTGGTTGGGCGAGTTTCCGTGGAAGCGCATTCGTGCGGGCCGACCGTCGACCATGCCTGTCGGGAGCTTTCCGCCCAACACCCGCGGCCTGTTCGACATGTTGGGCAACGTGTGGGAATGGACCGCCGACGCATGGGTAGACCGCCACGATGTAGCGCCCATAGCATCGCCGTGTTGTTCGGCAACATCTACCGATTCAGCAACCACCAAGGGCGGTTCATATCTATGCGCCGCCAACTACTGCGCTCGATATCGCCCAGCAGCGCGACACGCGCAGCCAACATCTGAACCCGCGTGTCACACCGGATTTCGTAGCGCCAGATCGGCCTAGCCAACCACCGATGGGTCGGGCACATACGACCGCACCAAGAACTGAAACATGATCCATCCGGCCTGAGGCGTGCCCACTGATTCGTAGGCAGCGACTGCATGCGCGTGGTCGATGGCGATGCCGTCGGGGGCTTTCAGGTGAGCCTCGGCGCTGCGTTCCATCGCTACAAAGAACCCAACCGTCTCGTCGACGGTGCGACCAACCGTGAGCAAGCCGTGGTTGCGCAAGATCACTGCCTTGGCGTGGCCGAGCGCAACACCAATTCGCTCGCCACCTGCAACCGACATCACATCGACTTCGTGATCATCGAAGATTTCGTGGTCGTCATAGAACGCACACGACTCTTGAGTAATTGGCCGAAGCTTGGTGACCAACGCTGAGAACGGAGTTCCGTATGGCGTGTGCGTATGCGCCGCCGAGACAATGTCGGGACGGGCCGCGTGCACGGGCGCATGAATATGAAACGCAGCCGGGTTGATCGACCGGTCGCCCTGGACCACCTTGCCGGTGGGGTCGACCAGCACGAGGTTGTCGACGGTCATCTCGTGAAACGGCACTCCGAAGCCACCCAACCAAAAATGATCGGTGAGCACAGGGTCGCGTGCCGAGATGTGGCCGTCGCCGAGGTGACCCCACCGCAACGCACCGAACACCCGATACCCCAGCGCGAGACGTGTCTTGCGGTGGGCTCGCAGCGCCTCGGGATCATCTATCGGCAACTCGTATGACGATGAATCAAATCGCTCGTATGCCACTCGAAGATCATAGAGTCAGGGGTCATGGACATCGGCGTAGCACTCCCCCAGATGGCACGCGGGCTCAACCGCGACACAGTCACCGCGTGGTGCAAGGGCATCGACGATGGGCCGTACTCATCGGTCTCAGCTGGCGAGCGAATCACCTTCCATAACCTTGAAGGAATCACTCTGTGCACCGCCGCAGCAATGCTCACCGAGCGGGTGCGTGTGTTCTTCAACCTTGCGGTGGCGCCATGGCACGCTCCGGCAATGTTGGCCAAGCAGTTGGCCAGCCTTGATGTGTTGTCCGACGGTCGGGTCGACGTTGCCGTTGGTGTTGGCGGGCGCCAGCAAGATTACGACGCGCTGGGCGCAGCATTCGATCGACGCCACAGCCGCCTCGACTCTGCCGTGGTCGAACTTCGTCGCTTGTGGGCCGGCGGCGCTGCGGCCGATGGCAATCCCATCGGACCCACCCCAGTGCAAGCGGGCGGGCCCCCAATTCTGTGCAGCGGCATGGGACCCAAGTCGTTGAAGCGCGCTGCGCAATGGGCCGACGGAATCAGTGGGTTCTCTCTCGGCGGCGATGCCGACGAGTCGGCACGGCAGTTTCGTATCGCCGAACAGGCGTGGCTCGATGCGGGCCGCACCGAACGGCCCCGACTCACCACTGGGGTGTTCGTGGCACTCGGCGACGAAGCCGAAACAACACTCAAGAACTTCGCGCTGCAATACCTCGATGTGTTCGGCAGCGACGTGGCACGCATGGTGGCCGACTCGCTCACCATGCATTCTGCGCAACGGGTACGCGACACCATCGACGCAATGGCCGCCATCGGGTGCGACGAACTGATCTTGGTGCCCGCTTCAGCTGACCCGGCGATGCTCGATCTGATCACCGCAGTAGTAGACGCCTGAGCGAGGGCTAGCCCCGATACGCGACAGGTATCTCGCCGCCAACGGTGGTGCGAAACAGCTCGCGACGAAAGCCGGCATAGTCGTCGATGGCGTTGTGCTGCGTGGCTCGGTTGTCCCAGATGGCCAACGTGCCATTGGTCCAACGCATGCGACACACGTTTGATTCGCGCTGGCTCTGCATAAAGAGATAGCTGAGCAACGGCTGTGATTCGTGCGCGGCCCAATCGGCAAACCGAGTGACATAGCCGCTGTTCAAGAACAACACTGGCAAGCCAGTAACCGGGTGAGCAGTGACCACCGGATGCTCTTGCTCGGCATATGCGTCGGGGCTGGGCAGGATGGTCATCGTGCGTCCGCGTTGGGTGATGTCGTACACACCGCCGGTGCCGTACGGACGTCCGGCCGAGTGCACAGCGCGCATCGCGAGCAAGGTCTGCTGCATACCGGCTGACAGCGTTTGAAACGCTCGAACCTGGTTGGACCACACCGTGTCGCCGCCGTACGGAGGCACATCGGTGGCATACAGCAAGGTGAAACTCGGCGGAGCCGCGAGATAGCTGAGGTCGGTGTGCCAGCCACCACCGAAGTTGAGCGCACGCTCGTCGGCCTCTTTGACGACGCGAACCACATTGGGTCGATCGGCCATCGGCTGCACGTATGGAGTGTCGATAGGCGTTCCAAGGCGTTGGGTAAACGCCTCAAGCCCGTCGAGACCGAGTTGGTGCTGATCGCGGATCATCACCACCGAGTGCTCAATCGCTGCTGCGCGAATTGCCTCGATAGTTGAGTCGTTCGCGAGCGAGACATCGACACCGGTGATGTCGGCCCCGAGGTGTGCAGTGACGCGTGTGATCTTCATGGAACCCAATTTCCCTTTGAGTCGAGGTGCCATCCGCGAGACGCGTCGGAACCACCATCGACATGAACCGTGGTACCCGTGATGTACCGGCTGGCCGACGAAGCCAAAAACACAGCGGCCCCGCTGATGTCATCGCTGGTGCCCCAGCCGAGCGCAAGCTTCTTGCCGTAATCGTCGTCGCCAACAATGAGCCCCGCATCGCCTGGCGTTGGCAGACCATCGGGGGCGATGGTGTTCACGCGTATGCCACGAACGCTGAGTTCGAGCGCCAACGTGCGACTGAGATGCTCGACCGCTGCCTTCATTGCACCATAGATGCCGAACCCGGGGGCCGCCCGATACGCCTCGACCGAGGTGATGTTGATGATCGACGAGCCCGCACCCATGTGGGGCACGGCGGCGCGCACGAAGTTGGTGACACTGGTGAAGTTCTCGTCGACGAGCGATCGCTGGCCCTTGTCACTGGCATCGAGAAAGGCGCCATGAAACGTGCCGCCCGCGTTGTTGACGAGCACATCGATGCGCTCGAGACCGCTTACCCATTGGCTCACTGCTGCAGTGTCGCGGACGTCGAGAATCTCGGTGACCACGTTGGCGCCAAGTTCGCGAGCCGCCTGCGCTGTCTCGGCGAGTTCGTCGACCTTGCGGTCGCACAACAACAGATCGGCGCCGTACTGCGCAAACGCAAGGGCCATTGAGCGTCCGAGTCCTTGGGCAGCGCCCGTGATGAGGGCCACTTTCGAGTCGAGACGGAATGCATCAGGAGACAGCATGGATACGTCTTATCGCAGCCGTGAATCGGCGCGCATCAGCGGCGCTGCCCGGTTCTCGAAATTCGTCGGCACGCCCATCAACAAACCCCCAAGAAACACCATCCGAGCCACTGTTTGCTCGAATCTGACAGACCGTCAGAAACCGATGCTACAGTGCCGAGCATGCGCGAGTTGCCCAAGATCATCTCGGTCGATGACCACGTCATCGAGCCAGCCACAGTGTGGTCCGACCGTCTGCCTTCGAAGTACCGAGACATCGGTCCCAGAATCGAACGTCGTCCCGTCAAAGAAATGACCTTCATTGGCGGCAAGTTCACCGCCATCCCCGGTGAGAAGAACGACCCGGGCGAGCTCGTCGACTGGTGGCTCTACGAAGATCTTCGTCGGCCGCTCACCCGTCTCGACACCGCCGTTGGTTTCTCACGCGACGAAGTCACGCTCAAGGGCATTACCTACGACGAGATGCGTCAGGGTTCGTACTTGCTCCCCGACCGCCTTGCCGACATGGATGTCAACGGCATCGAAGCATCGTTGTGCTTCCCCACCTTCCCGCGCTTTTGCGGCCAGACCTTTACCGAGGCCGCCGACAAAGACCTCGCGTTGCTGTGCGTTCAGGCATACAACGACTGGATGGTCGAAGAATGGTGCGGGCTCTCGGGCGGACGTTTGCTGCCCCTCACATTGATTCCTTTGTGGGACCCCGTCGCGGCAGCGCGCGAAGTTCGCCGCAACGCTGCACGCGGTGTGCACGCTGTGTGCTTCAGCGAGATTCCGGCCAACCTCGGCCTGCCCAGCATTCACGACGCCGATGGCTACTGGCTGCCGTTCTTCGATGCGTGCAACGAAACGCAAACCACCATCAACATGCACATCGGTAGCGGCTCAAAGATGCCGTCTACTTCGCCCGACGCGCCGGCTGCAGTTGGCTCAACGCTTACGTTCGCAAACTGCTGTTTCAGCATGGTCGACTGGCTGATGAGTGGTCTGTTCACACAGTTCACCGATCTCACCATCGCCTACAGCGAAGGCCAGATCGGATGGATCCCCTACATCCTCGAGCGCGCTGACACAGTGTGGCAAGAGAACCGCGGCTGGGGCGGCATCGCCGACAAGGTGCTTGAGCCACCGAGCGAACTCTTCAAGCGCCATGTCTATGGCTGCTTCTTCGACGACCCACACGGCCTGCAGAACCTCGATGCCATCGGCGTCGACAACGTGACCTACGAGAGCGACTACCCGCACAGCGACAGCACGTGGCCGAACACCGCCAAGATTGCAACCGAGCAGATGGCTCATCTCTCCGATGAAGTGGTCTACAAATTGGTGCGCGGCAACGCCATCAAGATGTTGCACATCGATCATCTGAAGTAATGCACTCGGCCGGTCCGCATGCGGCCGCCGAAATGGGTACGACTATCGTTGCGGTCTCACCGCTGATTCTTGGGGGTTCTTATGCGCGGCATTGTCTTTAACGGCACCACGACCGAGTTTGTCGACGGCCTCACGCTGCGGGCCCCCGGGCCACGCGACGTCGTTGTCGAAATTGGTGCGGCCGGGCTGTGCCATAGCGACCTGTCGTACATGAGCGGCCTGTATCCGGTGCCTTCACCCGGTGTGTGCGGACACGAGGGCGCAGGTGTCGTGGCTCAAGTGGGCGACGCTGTCACTCACGTGAAGCCAGGCGACCACGTGATTATCGCCACCCTTGCCGCTTGCGGGTTCTGCGCACCGTGCGCCAGTGGCCGCCCCACTGGTTGCCGTCAGACCTTGGCCAACTGGAGCCAGCCGTTCACCCTCGATGGCGAGCCCATCTACAACTTCGCGGCAACCAGCGCATTCGCCGAGCGCACCGTGGTGCGCGACATCCAGTGCGTGAAGATTCCCAACGACGTGCCGCTTACCTCTGCTGCGCTTGTTGGCTGCGGCGTGGTCACCGGCATGGGTGCTGTGTTCAACCGCGCCAACGTGCAGCGCGGCCAAAGCGCCGCCGTGTTTGGCGTCGGTGGCGTTGGCCTCAACGTGATTCAGGCACTCAAGGTGCAGGGCGCATCCACCATCATCGCTGTCGACACCGTGCCCGAAAAAGAAGCGCTCGCCAAGCAGTTCGGCGCAACCCACTTCATCGACGGCAAGCGCGACGACGTGGTCGCCGCAATTGGCGCGCTGGTGCCATGGAACAGCGAGATGCCGCGCGGCCCATTCAACGGCGGCGGCGTGAACTGGGCGTTCGACTGCGTGGCTCACCCAGCAGTCACCTACAACGCACTTGAGTCGCTCGATTGGGAAGGCACCGTCGTAGTCATCGGGGTGTCTGGCCAGACCACCGAATTCCATGGTCTCTACGGCCGCCTCACCCAAGTTGACCGCGGCATCATTGGTTGCCGCTACGGCACCATCTCGCCCCACCGAGACATTCCACGCATCATCGAGCTCTACCGCCGCGGCGAGATTCTGCTCGACGAACTCGTGTCACAGACCTTCCCCGTAGAGCAGTGGCAAGACGCAGTGCACGGCCTCGAGAGCGGCACAATCGCGCGAGGCGTGCTCACCTTCTGATGGACCCAATTACCGGTGACTTTGCCACCCTTGTCGATCTGTTCGACGAAGTCGTTGCCAAGCATGGCGACCGCGAAGCGTATGTGCACGAAGGCCGACGTCTCACGTTTGCCCAATGGGCCACCGAGGCCGATGCACTCGCGGGTTGGTTGATCGACACCCACGGCATTTCCAAAGGCGATGTCGTGGGCATCAAGTTGGCCAGCGGCATCGACTACGCAATCGCATATCAAGCAATCGTTCGCGCCGGTGGCGTTGCCACGGGTATCAACCCACGACTCGGCAACGCCGAGATCGATCACATCACTGCGCAGTGCTCGCCTCGCTTCACGTTCGATGGTCCCCTACCCGCCGTGTCGGGCGGAGATCCGCTGCGTCGCCGAGTGACGCTTGAGGCAACCGATCCAGTGGCCATTGTGTGGACTGGTGGCACCACCGGCTTTCCAAAGGGTGCATGGTTCGACCACGCGTGCTTGCGCTCAATGACGCACGGCGCCGCTCCACTCAGCGAGGCCGGCGATCGTCGCCTGTCGCCGCTGCCGTTTGCTCACGTCGGTGCAATGACCCGCATCTGGGACGAACTGATGCACCTCATCACCACCATCGTGGTGCCATCACCGTGGACTGCAGCCGGAGCCCTAGCGCTGATCAGCAGCGAGCGCGTCACGGTGTGCCAGGGCGTGCCCACGCAATACCGGATGATGTTCGATCATCCCGACTTCGCCACCACCGACGTGTCGAGTCTGCGCATTGCTGGCATTGGCGCCGCACGCATTCCTCCCGAGTTGGTGGCCGAGATGCGAGCCAAGCTGCGTTGCCCGGTTGTTGTGCGCTACGCCAGCACCGAATCGTGCGTTGCCACCGGCACACGTCTCAAAGACACCGACGAAGTGATCTGCAACACCGTTGGTCGCCCCAACGGCGGCGTACATCTGAAGCTGGTCGACGAACTCGGCACCGAACTCACCGGCCGCGGGCCCGACTTCATAGGCACCGTGTGCCTGCGCAGTCGGGCGATGATGCGCGGCTACTGGAACGACCCCGAACGCACCGCCGAAGCCATCGACAGCGACGGATGGTTGCACACTGGCGACCTTGGCTGGATGGGCGCCGATGGCAACCTTCGCTTGGTGGGGCGCAACACCGAGATGTACATCCGCGGCGGCAACAACGTGTACCCCATCGAGATCGAAAACTGTCTCGGCGCGTACCGCAAGCTCGCTGGCGCAGCTGTGGTGGGCGTGCCGGTAAAGGGCCGCCTCGGCGAGATTGGCGTGCTGTTCGCAGTGCCCCGCGGTTCTGCCGAACTCAACCTCAGCGATCTGCGCAAGTTCGTGAAGAAGCATCTCGCTGCCTACAAGGCTCCCGATTGTCTGGTGGTGCTCGACGAGTTGCCACTCACCTCGATCGGCAAGATCGACAAGCTCGCTTTGCAACCACGCGCCCAAGAGGAGGCCGCACAATGGACACCTTGACCAACGGACTCATTGACACCACGGGCAAGACCCTGTGGCAGCTCGTCTGCGAACGCGCCGAGGCCACCCCAAACAAGCGCATGGCCATCGACGAGAAGGGCCGAACTCTTACGTTCGGCGAATACCGCGCATGGAGCGAGCGTGTTGCTGCCGGTTTGGCGGCGCATGGCATTGGCATCGGCACCAACGTGTCGTGGATTCTTCCGTCGCGATTTGAGTCGCTGGTGCTCGCTGCGGCGTTGTCGCGACTCGGCGCCATCCAGAACCCGATTCTGCCCATCTACCGCACCCGCGAAGTGGCGTTCATTACCCGCCAGAGCAACTGCAAAGTAATGATCGTGCCCGGCACGTTCCGCGGCTTCGATTACGTACCGATGGTTACCGAAGCCACTGCTGACCGCGGCGTTGAGATCATCGTCGCCGACCCCACGCTTGCCGAAGGCGACCCATCTACATTGCCCCCATACGTTGCGGCGTTCGGCGAGCTTCGTTGGTTGTTCTATTCGTCGGGCACCACGGCCGATCCCAAGGGCGCCAAGCACAGCGATCGCAGCATGTCTGCCGCCAACAACGGCATGCAATGGAGCATGCAGGTAAGCCCCGACGACAAGGCCGCGGTGGTCTTCCCCATCACCCATGTGGGCGGCTTGGTGTGGCTGTTCAACGCAATGCAAACAGGCGTCGAGCTACTGATGGTCGAGACCTTCAGTCCCGGCGACACACCACGCTGGTTGGGCGAACACGGCGTCACGTGCGCTGGCGCCGGCACCGTGTTCTGGCTGGCTTACCTGAATGCACAACGGCAGTTGCCCACCGGCGAAACGCTGATGCCTACTGTGCGCATCTTCAATGGTGGCGGTGCCCCTAAGCCCAAAACCCTGCATGCCGAGATGATGGCCGAGATGGGCGCTCCGCTCATCGGTGGCTGGGGGCTCACCGAAGCGCCGATCAACACGATGGTGCATGTCGATGACCCCGACGAGAAGAAAGCCACCACCGACGGCCGAGCCTGCCCCGACGTTGAAATCCGTGCGATCATCGACGGCCATGTTTGCGGCGCCAACGAAGAAGGCGAGCTGCAGGTGCGCGGCCCACAGGTGTGCCTGGGCTATCTCGATAGCTCACTCGACGATGAAGCATTCGACCCCGACGGTTGGTTCCGCACCGGCGACCTCGGCATCATCGACGAAGGTGGCTGGGTCAGCATCACCGGCCGTCTGAAAGACATCATCATTCGCAAGGGCGAGAACATCTCGGCCAAAGAAATCGAAGACCTGTTGTATGCCCACCCCAGCGTTGCCGATGCTGCTGTCATTGGTCTGCCCGATGCCGCCAGCGGCGAGCGCGCCTGCGCGGTTGTGGTGTGCAAACCAGACTCCACGCTCACGTTGCCCGACATGGTCAGCTACCTGCGCGGACAACAACTCTCGATGCACAAGGTTCCCGAGCAACTCGAGATCGTGGAGTCGCTGCCACGCAACCCCAGCGGCAAAGTGTTGAAGAAAGATCTACGAACCACCTACGGAGGCACGGCATGAGTCGTTTCACAGGTAAGCGCGTCATCATCACTGGCACCGGCTCGGGCATTGGCCGCGCCACTGCCCTTCTGTTTGCTGCCGAAGGCGCAACAGTGGCATGCCTCGATCTCAAGGGCGCCGACGAGACCGCGGCCACGATCACTGCCGACGGCGGTACGGCACACGCATACGTATGCGACGTGTCGAACTCGGCCACCGTGAAGTCAGTGGTCGACACCGCTGCAGCAGTAATGGGCGGCATCGACATTTTGCTCAACATTGCGGGCATCGGCCACTTCGCATGGACCCACGAAGAAGACCCTGTTTGGTTCGATCGCATCGTTGGCGTCAACCTCAACGGCACGTTCTACATGTGCCGCTATGCGTTGCCGTATCTGCTCGAAACCGGCAACGGCGTCATCGTGAATACCGCCTCGAACGCTGGCTTGATGGGCCTGCCGTGGAGCGCCGCGTACTGCTCGAGCAAAGGCGGCGTTGTACAACTCACCCGGGCACTGGCGTTCGAATATCGCGGCAAGAACGTGCGCGTCAACGCAGTTGCCCCCGGCGGTACCAACACCAACATTGTGAACTCGTTCAGCACCCTGCCCGAGGGCGCCGACTTCCGCGAGATGTCGAAGATGATGTCGCCAATGGGTCAAGCCGAGCCGTCCGAAATGGCCGAGGCGTTCGCCTTCATTGCCTCTCAGCAGGCACGATTCATGACCGGCACGATCATGACCGTCGATGGCGGCCTCGCCTGCTAGCAAACAGCGACTGCGCAAACACCCGCGCAGCCCCGACAGTAAGGCTTTCTGACGCAGCGTCAGATACGCTCGCCCACGCCCTTGGCGACCCGATCGAAGTGAGAAGTTTGCGTGGATCTGCAATTTACCGATGCCGAAAACTCGTTCCGTCTCAAGCTTCGCGACTGGCTGAGCTCGGTCATCCCCCACCTGCCCAATGAGCCCCATCGCAACGACTGGATCGGTCGCCGCGAGTACGACTCAATGTGGCAGCGCATGCTGTTCGATGCGGGCTTCGCTGGCATCAACTGGCCCCGTGAATACGGCGGTCTGGGCGCCACCCCAACCGAGCACCTCATCTTCCTCGAAGAGACCGAGCGCGCCCGCGCCCCATACGTGGGCCAAAACTTTGTGGGCCTGCTACACGCCGGCCCCACCCTGATCACCGAGGCCTCAGCCGAGCAAAAGGCGTTTCATCTGCCCGCCATTCTCAAAGGCGAACACATCTGGTGCCAGGGTTTCAGCGAGCCCGGCGCCGGCAGCGACTTGGCCAGCCTCAGCTGCCGAGCCATTCGCGATGGCGACGATTACGTCATCAACGGACAAAAGATTTGGACCAGCTTCGGCCACACTGCCGACTACTGCGAAATGCTCGTGCGTACCGACACCGACGTGCCCAAGCATCGCGGCATCACGTGGCTCATTGTGCCGATGGGCTTGCCCGGTATGGACGTGCGCCCACTTCGCACGCTCGAGGGCAGTACCGAATTCTGCGAAGTGTTCTTCGACGAAGTGCGTGTGCCCGTGGCCAACCGCGTCGGCGACGAAAACGATGGCTGGCGCGTGGCCATGGTTACCCTGAGCTTCGAGCGCGGCACCGCATTTGTGAGCGAGATGTTGCAGTCGATGGAACTCGCGCGCGATCTCGCCCAACTCGCAAAGCGGGTTACCCGTAACGGTGTCACTGCGTGGGACGACGCCGGTCTGCGTCGCGACATTGGTCGCATCTGCGCCGAGCTCGATGCGCTGTGGGCGCTGACCAAGCGCAACATCAGCCAAGCCCAGCGCACCGGACTTGTGGGGCCCGGCGGCAACGTGTTCAAACTGGCGTACGCCGAACTGCGTTCTCGACTTGGCGACCTGGCAATGCATCTCCTCGACCGTGCATCGCTCAGCATTGATGACATTGGCGATCTACCCACGCACGCCCACGTGCACGGACGCATTCATGCCCTGTCGCTTGGCATTGCTGCGGGTACCTCTCAGGTGCAGCGCAACATTGTGGCCGAGCGCATTCTTGGTCTTCCGAAGGAGCGCTGACGCGAATGGACTTCGAACTCAACGACGACGAACGCTCACTTCAGGAAGGCATCCGTTCGTTCCTCACCGGCCGCTGCACCATCGATGTGGTGCGCGCCAACGAAGAAACAGGTGGCGCACTTGATCGTGGGCTGTGGCAAGAGCTTGGTGCCGTGGGCGTGTTTAGCCTGCGCGCCGATGGCTTCGGCACGACCGAGTCTGTGCTTGCCTTCGAAGAGCTCGGCCGGTCACTGGTGGCGGGTCCGCTCGTGGCCTCGCACCTGGCGGCCACGCTGGTGCCAGGGGCCGCCGACGGCTCACGCATCGTTGGCCTGATTGAGCCCAGCGAACCCGTGATTGTTGCCGAGCACCTCGCGTCGCTCGACGATCTCATCGTGGTGCGCCCTGAGGGCCTCTTCGTGGTTCATCCCGCCGACGTCATAGGCGTGCATGCCGAACGGCCGCTCGATGCGCTCACACCAATCACCGCGGTCAGCCACCTACCGCAGGGTGAACAGCTTGCCGACGCAGCCGCTGCGCACATCTGGCACCGCGATGGCATGGTGCTCACCGCAGCGCTGCAACTTGGCCTGTGTCTGGCAAGCATCGACCTTGCCAAGCAATACGCAATGCAGCGCGAGCAGTTCGGTCGGCCCATTGGTTCGTTCCAGGCCGTGAAGCATCTGCTTGCCGACATGCTCACCAAGGCCGAAGTCACTCGCGCTGCGGTGTATGCCGCTGCCGTAAACATCGATGGTCGCGGCGACAGCACCGACCTGATGCAAACCGCACGTATGGCCAAGATGCTCGCTGGCGACAGCGCCCTGTTCTGCGGCAAGACCGGCATTCAGGTGCACGGCGGTATGGGCTTTACTTGGGAGGTCGACGCACAGCGCTACTGGAAACGCGCGTGTGTGCTCGACACCCACTTCGGAAACAGCGACGAACACGCTGCCGCATTTTCGGCAGCGTTGTAGGAGGCCATCATGGGTATCTGCGACAACCGAGTTGTCATCATCACCGGAGCCGGACGCGGCCTTGGACGCGCGCACGCGATGGCGTTTGCAGCCGAGGGCGCCAAGGTTGTGGTCAACGACGTGGGTGCCGAACTCGACGGCAGCGGCGGCAGCTTGTCGCCAGCGCAAGAAGTGGTCGAAGAGATTCGCTCGCTTGGTGGAGACGCCATCGTGAACGGCGACGACATCAGCGATTGGGATCAGGCGGGCCATCTCATTGCCCAGACCATCGAGGTCTACGGTCGTCTCGACACCGTGGTCTGTAACGCCGGCATCGTGCGCGACCGCATGATCGTGAACATGTCGGTCGACGAGTGGGACGCCGTGATGAAGGTGCACCTGCGCGGCATGTTCTGCCCAGTTCGCCACGCCATCGACTACTGGCGGGCGCAGGCCAAAGCTGGCTCACCAGTGCAGGCTCGCGTGGTCACCACGTCGTCGGGTGCCGGCCTTTTCGGCAGCGTGTCGCAGGGCAACTACTCGGCGGCCAAGGCTGGCATTGCCGGGTTCACCATCGTGGCCGCACAAGAGCTCGGCCGCTACGGCATCCTCGTGAACGGCATCGCTCCATCGGCGCGCAGCCGCATGACCGAGGAAGCCTTTGCCGACATGATGCGCAAGCCCGAAGAAGGCTTCGATGCAATGGACCCCGCCAACATCAGCCCCCTTGTGGTGTGGCTCGGTTCTGAGATGTGCGGCGTATCGGGTCGCATGTTCGAGATCGCTGGCGGCCAACTCAGCGTTGCCGATGGCTGGCACCACGGTGCGGTGTTCGACAAGGGCGCTAGGTTTGAGCCCGCCGAGATCGGACCGCTGGTCAGCGATCTGCTGCAGTCGGCTCCCGACCCCACGCCCGTGTACGGTTCGTAGAACTTTCGAGGGAGAAACGTGGCACGTCCGAGCAAGACAATCCTTGGCGCCGACGGTCGCGTGCTCGGCTCACGCGCCGAAAGCACCCGAGCAAAGCTGCTCGAGGCCACCGCCAAACTGCTGTCCGAGGCTGGCGTGCTCGAGCTGCGCATTGTGGACATCACCCGTGAAATCGGCTCGTCACCGGCAACGTTTTACCAATACTTTGTCGATGTCGATGCGGCCATCTTGGCCCTCGCCGAGTTGGCCACGCTCGACGAAGCGCCACTGGTGTCACACCTCACAGAGCCGTGGCAAGACGGCGACGGTTTGCAGCGCGCTCAAGCGTTTGTCGACGCCTACATCACGTTCTGGGACGACCACAGCGCCGTGCTTCGGGTGCGCAACCTGAAAGCCGAAGAGGGCAACGCCGCTTTTCGCGAGGCACGCTCACGCGCCAACTTGGTACTCATCCCCTCGATGGGCGCAATGGTCGAGCAGGCGCAGGCCGCCGGACGCCTGCCCGCCGAGATGCATCCGTTTGTCACTGCCACCGCGATGATTGCGATGATCGAGCGCCTGTTGCCGTATCGCAACGAGATCGCCCGACGCGGAGCACCCTCAAGCTCGATGCGCGACACGCTGGCAATGCTTGTGTATCGCTCGCTCACTGGTCACTGAGCGCCTAGCGAAGCGCCTGCCTACATTGGCGGGCCACCCCACACCGGCACGCCACTTGGGGCGCCTGCAAACAGTTGGTCCTTGGCGGCAATGAGCCCATCGACACTCCACTGAGTAGCGCCGGCGGTGACCGAAGCGAGGATGGTGGTGGGCTGCATGCGGTGCACCTGATCGCCAAGCACGATGAACGCCTGACCACTGACATCGCTGGCCGCGTCGCTGGCAAGGAACGCAACCATCGGGCTCACGTTGGCAGGATCGTATTTGTCGAAGCCGGTTTCGGGCTTGGTGAACTTGGGATTGACCTCGGTCATTGGTGTGCGTGCTCGGGGAGCAATCACATTGACCGTGACATTGAGCCGCTGCAGTTCGCGTGCGTGCACGAGAGTCATCGTGATGATGCCGCCCTTGGCACTGCCATAGTTGCTCTGGCCCGGCCCGCCGAAGAGACCGCTTTCGCTGGTGGTGTTGATGATGCGTCGCTGCGGCAGCACCGCGCCCTCGCCGAGCAACTTGGCTTGAGCCCGCCAGTAGACAGCCGCGAAATGGCTTGGCGCGAAGTGGCCCTTGAGATGCACATCGACCACTGCGTCCCACTGCGACTCGTCCATCGAGAACACCATCGCGTCGCGCAAGAAGCCTGCGTTGTTCACCAAGATGTGCAGATCGCCAAATGTGGAGACGGCGCACTGAATCAGTGCCTCGGCATCGGCCCAGCTGCTTGCGCTGCCACGGTGGGCAACGGCGCGACCGCCAGCGTCCACGATTGCAGCTGCCACAATTTCGGCACGATCGGTGATGTCGTTGATGACAACGGCTGCACCTTCGGATGCAAGAAACTCGGCGTGGCAACGGCCGACGCCCTGCCCGGCTCCGGTGACGATGGCAACCTTGCCGTCGAGTGCACCCATGACTTGTCTCCTTCTCATCAACGCAACGACTGCGCGCGATCAACAAATTTGTGTTCCGCAATGTCTACCAAGTGAACCCTGACAGCTCTCGGATTCTATGCTCCGACGATGCTCATCTCTCTTGGTCTGCCGACCGACCGCTTGCCGGCGCACCCCGAGTTGGCCACCGCCGCGACCATCACCACGGTGAGTCAGAACGCCGAGGCTGCCGGGTTCCATGCAGTGTTCGTGACCGACCATCCGTTTCCATCTGCCAAGTGGCTCAGCCGCGGCGGACACCACTCGCTCGATCCGTTCGTTGCACTGTCGTTTGCGGCGGCGGCAACTACAACCTTGCGCTTGCAGACCAACCTGTTGATCCTTGCCTATCGCAATCCGTTTCTGTCAGCCCACGGCCTGGCCACGCTCGACTCGCTCAGCAACGGCCGCCTCATCGTGGGCGTCGGCGCTGGCTATCTCGAATCTGAGTTCGCCGCGTTGGGTGCCAACTTCGACGATCGCGGCGCTCGCACCGACGAGGCCTTGGCCGCGATGTACGCCGCATGGCAGGGATCACCCGTCGCGCTCACCGGCTCTGGCTTCACAGCCACCGACAACGTGCTCGCTCCCCTGCCTGCGCAACGCCCGCGGCCACCCATCCTCATCGGCGGCAACTCCACGGCAGCCATTCGTCGCGCGGTCACGTCGGCCGACGGCTGGGTGCCGATGCCAAGTCCAGCCGCCGCTTCGCGTTTGCTGCGCACGCCCGGCATCGAATCATTGGCCGATCTCGGTTCACGCATCGACATCGCACATCGGCTTGCGGCCGAGCACGGTCGAACCGATCCACTGCAGATCTGGTTCACCCCATGGGGGCTGTCGGGTTTCGACCTCGCGGCATGGGATGCCAGCAAGCTGCGCGACGAAATCGCGCAACTCGAAGCCCTCGGCGTGATGGGGCTCACGGTTTCGTTGCCCGGCAACACTGTGGCCGAGTTCTCACGATCGCTCGACACGTTTGCGGCTGGCATTCTGCGCTGAACCCCGTCGGCGATCTCGGCATCTTGGCGCTCCGCAAATGGGTCCGTGAAACTCATCTGATACGGTGTCAGAAACCAGTAACCACAACGGTCAGCACGCATTTCAGTCAGGAAACACAGCACGATGAGCGAGCGCGTCATTCCCAAGATCATCAGCGTCGACGACCATGTTGTCGAGCCAACCCACCTGTTCGAACGGTGGCTTCCCGCGAAGTTCCGTAATCACCCCGATGCACCTCGAGTCGAGCGACGCGGCATTGCCAGCATGAAGTACCTCGGTGGCACCAAGTACGACTTTCAGTGGGACGACGACGCACCCAAGTCCGACTGCTGGTTCTACGAAGACCTCATCGCTCCACACAAGCGCCACGTGGCTGCTGTTGGTTTCGCTCGCGACGACATGACGATGTCGCCCATCACCTACGACGAAATGCGCCCCGGCTGCTACGACCCCAAGGCTCGTCTCGCCGACATGGACATCGACGGCGTCGAAGCCTCGTTGTGCTTTCCAACGATGCCGCGCTTTTGCGGGCAGACCTTTGCTGAGGCACGCGATAAAGACCTCGCCGCCGCATGTGTCACGGCCTACAACGACTGGATGGTCGAAGAGTGGTGTGGCGATTCGGGCGGGCGTCTCATCCCATTGCCAATCGTTCCGCTCTGGGATGTCGAAGCCGCAGCGCGCGAAATTCGCCGCAATGCTGCACGCGGTGTCACTGCCGTAGCGTTCAGTGAGATTCCAGCCAAGCTGGGCTTGCCATCGCTGCACAGCGGATACTGGGAGCCCTTCTTCCAGGCTTGTGCAGAGACCGACACCATCGTGTGCATGCACATCGGTTCGTCGTCGCAGATGCCAGCCACTTCATCAGATGCTCCTCCGGCCGTTGCCGCCACGCTCAGCTTCGGCAACGCGATGAGTTCGTTGAGCGACTTCTTGTTCAGCGGCTTGCTCGTTCGCTACCCGGGTCTTCGTCTGGCCTACAGCGAGGGTCAGATCGGCTGGATCCCCTACATCCTCGAGCGCGTCGACGACGTGTGGCACGAGCACCGTGCATGGGGCGGCGTTCGCGATCTGGTTCCTGAGCCACCGAGCACCTACTGGTTCCGCCAGATCTACGGCTGCTTCTACCGCGACCGTCACGGTCTCGAAAGCCTGCACCGCATCGGCGTCAACAACGTCACCTTCGAAACCGACTACCCGCACACCGACTCCACGTGGCCCGACACTCAGCAGATCTTCCGCGACCAGATCGTCGACCTCGACGATGAAACGGTCTACAAGATCGCACGCGGCAATGCCATCCGCATGCTGCGCCTCGACCTCCCCTCTTAGGGCAACGGCCTCTCGCTGAGATGACCGCACATCGCCGCCCCACCGCGCTCGTCACGGGCGCGAGTCGCGGCATCGGCAAAGCAATCGCGATTGCATTGGCGCGCGCTGGTTACGACGTGGCCATCACTGCGCGCACACTGCGCGAGGGCGACCCAACAGCGCTGGCTCCCGAAAGCGGACTCATGCTGCCGGGAAGCCTTGAGACCACCGCGGCCGAGATTGTTGCTCTTCGCGGTCGCGCCGTGCCGCTACAACTCGACCTGCTCGAGTTGCATACCTTGGCCGCAATCGTCGATGCGGCGGTCGATCAACTCGGCGGTCAACTCGATGTGCTGGTGAATAACGCCATCTATGTAGGCCCTGGCAACGATCGGTTCTTCGCCGACTGCGAGCCCGACAACATCATCCGGCGCATTACCGGCAACATCACTGCCCACTTGCTCATCACCCATCGGGCGCTGCATCACATGCTTGCAGCGGGTAGCGGCACCGTTGTGGGCGTCACTTCGGGCGCTGGCCAAGTCACCCCGCACGCGCCTGTCGGCGAAGGCGGATGGCCACTGGTGTATGCGGTCACCAAGGGTGGCTTCCACCGCATCGCCGACATGCTCGCAGTCGAATACGCAAGCCGCGGCATCCGCAGCTTCAACGTGAACCCCGGCTTTGTTGCTACCGAGCGCGTGCTCGCTGCTGGCCCACAGCTGGCGTTCGTCGCCAAGCACGCCATCACTCCCGGCGTTGCCGGCGCCGCAATCGCTCATCTTGTCGACGACCCGTCTGTGATCAACGGCAGCTATGTGCAAGCCGTCGATACGGCCCGAACGCTTGGACTGCTGTCATGACCTACCTGATCGGGCCAACCAACTACGACGTGCTCATGCCCGACCCCGAACCAGAGCAGGTTCGTTACACCGTGATCTCAGTAGATGATCACCTTGTCGAACCGCCCGACATGTTCGAAGGTCGACTGCCCAAGCATCTGCAACACGCTGCACCCCAACTCGTCGAGAACGCCAAGGGCCATCAGGTCTGGGAGTTCGATAATCGTCAGTTCAGTCAGGTGGGCCTCAACGCCGTGGCCGGCCGCAAGCGCGAACTACACAGCCTCGAGCCCGCCCGCTTCGAAGACATGCGTAAGGGTTGCTGGGACATTCACGCGCGAATCGCCGACATGGACACCTGCGGCATCTGGGCCTCGCTGAACTTCCCCTCGCAGATCACCGGATTCTGTGGTCGAGTCTTCAGCACCGCATCCGATCCCGAACTCGGCTTGGCAGCCACGCGCGCATGGAACGACTGGCTCTACGAAGAGTGGTACCTGCCCTACCCCGAACGCATCATCCCAATGGGCATCACCTACCTGGCCGATGCCGAACTCGGAGCACAAGAGATTCGCCGCAACGCCGCACGCGGATTCACCAGCGTCACCCTGCCCGAACGACCCCACGCGATTGGCTTTCCCTCGATCTTCACCGGATGGTGGGACCCCATCATCGAGGCATGCGTCGAGACCGGCACCGTAATCAACCTGCACGTGGGTTCGTCGGGCACGTATCCCCCGCCAGAGGCCGCTCCAGCGGTGCAACTGGGCGCGACGCTGTTCGGCCAGCTATCGCTCGGTGCGTGCGCAGAATGGCTCTGGAGCGGTTATGCGCTGAAGCACCCCGAACTCAAGATCGCGATGAGCGAGGGGGGCATTGGTTGGGTGCCGATGCTCATCGATCGACTCGACATCATGGGCCACCGCAACGGCTACGCCGGCGACTGGTCCACACCACCATCGGAGGTGTTGCGTCGCAACTTCTGGTTCTGCACGTTCGACGATCCATCAACCATCGATCTGCGCCATGTCATCGGCATCGACCACATCATGGTCGAGGTCGACTACCCGCACGGCGACAGCATCTGGCCCAATGTGCAACGCACCATCGGCGACACCTGGGGCCATATTCCCGACGACGAAGTGCGCAAGATGTGCAGCCTGAACGCAGCCGCCCTGTATCGCCACCCGTTGCCCGCTGTGGTGTTGCCGTGACATCAACGGTTGCGTCGCTCTTACGCGAACGCGCCAACGACCATCATCAGGGCTACATCTTCGAGCAGTCGAGTTGGACATGGAGCGAGGTGGTGCAAGCCAGTGCGGTGCGTGCCGAGATGTTGCTCCGGTCGCGCCGACCCGGCCCCTTCCATATTGGCGTGTTGCTCGAGAACATCCCCGAGTATCTGTTTCTCACCGGAGGTGCCGCATTCGCAGGCGCCACCTTGGTAGGTATCAACCCCACGCGGCGCGGCCCAGAACTCGCGCGCGATATTCGCCACACCGATTGCCAGCTGATCATCACCGACTCTGCGCAACAGTCACTGCTCGATGGTCTCGATCTCGGAGCGGCCACGGGTCGGGTATGGCTTGTCGACAGCAACGAGTACCAAAGCAACATCGCTGGTCTCGACGTGGTCGACCTTCCCGAGCACGATCCGGCTGGCGAGACCTCTTTGTTCTTGCTCTTCACAAGCGGCTCAACCAGCGCTCCAAAAGCTGTGGTGTGCAGCACCGAGCGGATGGCGATGGCTGGGGTTCGCGCAGCAGCCGGCTATGGCGTGACGCGCGACGACATCAGCTATTGCTCGATGCCGTTGTTCCACGGCAACGCATTGATGGCGTGTTGGGCACCATCGCTTGCGGTGGGCGCCACGGTGGTGTTGCGGCGTCGGTTCTCGGCCAGCCAGTTCATGCGCGACGCGCACGAATACGGCTGCACCTACTTCACCTACGTTGGCCGCACGGTGGCCTACGTGTTGGCCCAGCCACCATCAGAGTTCGACCGCGGCCACAAGCTGCGACTCGGTTTCGGCACTGAGGCCAGTGCTCAAGATCGGCAGCGCTTTCTCGAACGGTTTGGGTGCCCGCTCATCGAGGGCTATGGCTCGAGCGAGAGTGTGGTCGTCATCATGCGCACACCCGACACTCCTGCAAACGCGTTGGGCGTTCCCCGTCTCGACGGCGGTGCCGACATTGCGGTGGTCGACCCCAACACCCACCTGCCCTGCGAGGTCGCCAAGGTCGACGAGCACGGCATGTTGGTCAACGCCGACACGGCAATCGGCGAGATCGTGAACCGCGCGGGCGGAGGCATCTTCGAGGGCTACTACAACAACACCGAGGCCACCTCCGATCGTTTGCGCAATGGGTGGTACTTCACCGGCGACCTTGCGTACGTTGATGCCGACGGCTTCTTCTATTTCGCCGGACGCAGTAGCGACTGGTTGCGCGTAGACAGCGAGAACTTCGCTGCAGCACCCATCGAGAACATCTTGCATCGCTTCGATGGTGTGGTGATGGTGGCCGTGTACGCCGCAGCAGATCCGCGCACCGGCGATCAAGTGGCCGCTGCGATCGAAATGAAGCCCGAAGCAACATTTGATCCTGTTGCATTTGCAACCTTCTTGGCCGACCAACGCGATCTCGGCACCAAATGGGCTCCACGCTTCGTGCGACTTGTCACCGACATGCCGCTTACGGCCAACAACAAAGTAAACAAGCAACCGCTGCGCTCGGTTGGGTGGGCCACTACCGACGACGTCTGGTGGCAGCCCGAGCGCGGGCAGGCGTACCGCCGGTTCACCGATGCCGACGCAGCTGCGCTCACCGCCGAATTCGCCGAGCATGGCCGGTCGGAGTTCTTGCCTCGCTCAGACCCAAGCAGCTGAGCGCTACTACATCCCGAGCTAATCGCCGATGAGGTGACCGCGGCCAGCGCGATGCAATGAGGCGCTCAATGCGTCAGCGTCGGCCGCCGTAAAGCTGCGGTATGAAAGTTCTTTGCCGGGCCTGAACCACAGCTCGTCGTTCACCCGCCACTGCTCTTTCACGAGTTCGCGCTTGAGGATCTTGTTGGTCTGCGTCATCGGGAAATCGGTGACGATACGCACGTAGGTAGGTGCCCACTTCGAGCCAAGATCAGATTGCTCTGACAAGAAAGTTGCAAATGCAACAGGATCGAACACGGCGACGTCGGTGAGTTGCAGAGCAATCATCACCCGATCACCAATCTCGGCGTCGGGCACTCCATACGCTGCGGCCAGCACCACGCCCGGGTAACGCATCAAGATTCGTTCGATGGGGGCACCAGAGAAGTTCTCGCCATCGACGCGAATCCAATCGGCGCTACGGCCCGCGAAATAGAAGAACCCTTCGGCGTCGCGGTAGGCCAAGTCGCCGGTCCAGTAAGCGCCATCGCGCAGGCGCTCGGCGTCGGCCTCGGGGTTGTTCCAGTAGCCCTCGAAGGTGCCGCGTGTGCCGTTGACAATTTCGCCAATTGCTTCATCGGAGTTGAGTAATTTGCCGCTGTCGTCGAACTCGGCGCGCGGGCATTCGAGACCAGTGTCGGCATTGAGCACCCGAATGGTGGGCGCCCCAACACCCAGAGCGCCTTGAGGCATCCCTGGGACGCGGATGATTGAGGCGCCGGTTTCGGTCTGACCATAGCCATCACTGAGACGGCAGCCGAACCGCTCGGCGAATCGCACGAGGTCGCTCTCGGCGGCTTCGTTGCCGTAGCCGCGCACCAATGGATTGTCGGCGTCGTCGGGCTGCTCTGGCGTGGCCAACACATAGGCCAACGGCTTGCCCACATAGTTGAAATAGGTGGCATTGAATCGGCGAACATCGGGCAGGAAACCGCTGGCGCTAAAGGTGCGCCGCAACGCCACCGCAGCACCCGAAACCACACTGGGCGCCCAGGCTGTAAACAAGGCGTTGCTGTGAAACAACGGCATCGAGATGTAGGTGACATCGGTTTCGCACAGCGAGGTGAGGCCCACCATCGAGCCGGCAACATTGTGCAAGCGACCGTGCGAAGTAATCACCGCTTTGGGTGCACCACTGGTGCCGCTGGTGAACAGCAACAAAAACTGCGTCTCAGGTGGATAGTCGGCGGCAACGGCGTCGGCGCCGCGATGAGGCGACAGCGCTGCGGCGTATTCGGGGGTGTCGACCACGAGCACGCGATTGTTTGCCGCCCCCAGATCGAGACCGTCGAGCAGATGCACTTGGCTTGGTTCAGTGATCACGATCTGGCACGACGTGAACGTGATGTCGCGGGCCAGTTCGGCGCCACGACGGGTGGGGTTGATACCAACAACCGTGGCGCCAACCAGAGCCGCTGCGCCGAGCCACATCGTGAAGTCGGGAACGTTTTCGAGCAACACGCCAATGTGTGGCGGACCGTCTTGGCGCATCTGCTTGAACAGCGCTGCCCGGGCCGCACATTGCGCCACCCATTCGCGATAGGTGACGACCGTGTCCTCGAACAACACCGCCGGACGGTCGTCGTTGGCGCGGGCAAGAACATGATCGGCAAACGTTGGCACGATGGGTGATGTTACGTCAGTGCGGCGAATTCGGTTGCAATTCGCCGGCTCCCCGGCAACGATAACTGCGTGCCAACCGACGTCATTGGAGCCTGTCCTCTCGATTGCCCAGATGCGTGCAGTTGGGTCGTCACGGTGAACGACAACGGTCAGGCGGTGAAGCTTCGCGGTAACGCCGATCATCCGCACACCCGCGGCGGGCTGTGCGTGAAGGTGAACCCGTATCTCGAGTTCAGCAACGATCCGTCGCGACTGCTCTACCCCATGAAACGAGTGGGCCCCAAGGGCTCAGCACAGTTCGATCGCATCTCGTGGGACGAAGCGCTCACCACGATGGCCAACAGTCTCAGCGGCATCATCGCCGAGCACGGCGGCGACTCAATCTGGCCGTTCGACGGCACCGGCACTGTGGGCTACCTGCAGGGTTGCGGGGCGCCACACCGTTTCTGGAACGCCATCGGCGCAGCACGCCACCACACCAGCATCTGCTCAATCTCGGGCCACCTCGGGATGAGCTACAGCTCAGGTTCGGCCGCAGGCATGGATCCCGAAGACGTAGTGCACTCCAAGCTCATCGTGTTGTGGGGGTCCAACACGCTCACCTCGAATCAGCACCTGTGGCCGTTCATTGAGCAGGCCCGCACCGATGGTGCATACGTGGTGGCCATCGACCCAGTGCGACACCGCACAGCCGAGCGATCCGATCAACACATCGCACCGCGCGTGGGCACCGATGCCGCACTGGCCTTGGGGCTCTGCCACGTGATCGCCAACGAAGGTGTCGACAGTCGTTTCTTGGCCGACCGCACGTCGGGATGGGCCGCCTTCGAGGACTCGCTCGCCGAGTACTCGCCCCAGCGCGTGGCCGAGATCTGCGACATACCAGCCGAGGTGATCATCGACCTCGGCAGGCGCATGGCAAGCACGCGACCAATGGCCATCAAGCTCGGCCAGGGCATGCAACGCCACAGCCATGGCGGTCAGACCGCTCGTGTGATCTCGTGCCTGCCCGCGCTCAGCGGCGACTATGGCCGACGCGGCGGTGGGCTTGTTTACAGCACCTCCGATGCCTACATGCTCAACGGCTACAAACTGTCTCGACCCGACCTGCGCACCGGCGAGCGTCAGACGTTGGTGATGACCCGATTGGGTCGCGAGCTGCAGCGAGCCGATGCCAATGTGAAGGCGTTGTTCGTGATGGGCGCCAACCCAATGGTGTCGAACCCTGACCAGAGCCTGGTGCGCGAGCAACTGTCACGCGACGACCTGTTCACCGTGGTGTTCGATGCCTACCAGACCGACACTGCGGCGTACGCCGACTTGTTGCTGCCGTCTACCTTGCAGACCGAACACACCGAGATCATGGAGTCGTTCGGACACCTGTATCTCAACTGGAACGAACCAGCGGTGCAGCCACCCGGTGAGTGCCTCAGTAAGACCGAATTCATGCGTCGCCTCGCCGCAGCAATGGGCCTCACCGAACCCGCACTGTTTGCTACCGATCTCGAGCTCGCGGCCGATCTGCTCGATGCGCCGCTGTGGCGCGAGGCCGGCATCGGCGTGGCCGAGTTGCGCGCCGCGGGTTGGCTACGTATCCCTGGCACCGAGGCCTACTCGCCCTTCGCAACGCGCTTCGCTACTGCGTCGGGTCGGTTCGAGTTCGCCTCAGATCGCGCCGAACGCGATGGGCACGGGCGCCTTCCCAACTTTCGTCCGCCGGCAGAGGCCGCCAACGACGAACCCGGAACATTCGCGCTTGTTTCGCCGGCCAGCCACTTCTACGTGAACTCGGTCTTCGCTGGTATCGACCGCAACATCGAGCGCAGCGGCGAACCCACGGTCACCGTATGCGAGCACGACGCAGCGCAGCAGGCACTAGTACATGGCGAACTCGTATCGGTGGGCAACAGTCGCGGTTCATTTGTAGCGCGACTCGTTGTCGGCCCTGCGGCCCGACCCGGGGTTGCGGTAACCGCCAAAGGCGCATGGACAAAGGCGTTTAGCGATGGCCACTCAGTGAATGTCACCGTGGCCGAACGCGACAGCGACATGGGTAGCGGCGCCGTGTATCACGACAACCGCGTGCGAATCAGCGCCTACCAACCGCGGAACTGAACCTCGCGGCGTTCGATAAACGCAGCGACGCCCTCTTTGAAGTCTTCGGTCTGGCTCGCCAACTCTTGCGCCCACGCCTCGTCTTCGAACGCAGCCTTGCGGTCGCTGTCGAGCGAACGGTTGAGTAACCACTTCGCCAGCGACACGGCCTTGGTGGGGCCATTGGCCAAACGCGCCGCCCACTCGGTGGCGGCTGAGGCGAGATCGGCGGCGGGAACCACTTTGTTGATCAGGCCAATGCGCTCGGCATCGGTGGCCGAAAGATCGTCGCCAAGGAAGATCAGTTCTTTTGCCTTGGGCAGACCAATCATGCGCGGCAGCAAGTAGGCGCCACCGCCATCGGGCGTAATGCCACGGCGCACGAACACCTCGATGAAGCGGCTGGAATCGGCGGCGATGATGAGGTCGCACGCCAGCGCGATGTGAGCACCAATGCCCGCAGCGGTTCCGTTGACAGCGCAGATCACGGGCTTCTCGCAATCGAGAATGCTGCTCACGAGACGCTGCGCTCCGCGCTTGATGTTGCGGCCCACGTCGCCCATTGAACGCTCGGGTGCACCTTCGGGTCGCGGCGACTCGGGGATGCGAGACACTCTCAGATCGGCACCCGTGCAAAAGTGCTTGCCGTTCGCGGTGAGCACAACGACGCGCACATTGAGGTCGCCGCTGGCCGCTTCGAAAAGTTCGATGAGATGGTTGCGCTGATCGGGCGTGAGTGCGTTGGCCGCATCGGGGCGGTTCAGCGTGATGCGGGCAATGCCGTCTTCACAGCTATACAGGAGGTCATCGGTGTCGGTCATCATGCGCCTTTCAGCGTGCCGTAACGGTTTGTGTATCGCGCCCACTGTGCAGCACGGTTCCGGGAGTTGCCCCGGTGGGTTGACCATTTTCGATAATCGACACGCCATTCACAAACACGCGGGCAACGCCTTGCGAGCCAGCGGTGAGTCGAGCCGAGTCGCCCGGAAGGTCGACAACCAAGGCAGCCTGATCGCTGTCGACGGTGGCGGGGTCGAAGATGAAGATGTCGGCGAGAGCGCCTTCGCGCAGCACGCCGCGATCGCGCAAACCAAACAGTTCGGCCGGAGCCGATGTCATCAACTGCACGGCGCGCTCAATTGAGATCAGCTGACGTCCGCGAATGCAGTCGGCCAGGAAGCGGGTGGGATACGGCGCCCCGCACATGCGATCGAGGTGAGCGCCTGCGTCGCTGCCGCCGATCATTGCCCGGGGATCGTTCCAAAGTTCGGCACGCATGCGCCACGACTCGGCATCGTCGTCTTGCGGGGTGGGCCACAACACCGTGCGGCAATCGTCGGCGCACACAATGTCGAGCAAGGTGCCGAAGTTGCTGCAGCCGCGCTCGGCCGCAATGTCTTTGACTGTGCGACCCTTGAGGCCCTCGTTGGCTGGTGAATATGTGTCTCCGATGACGTACTCGCTCCAGTCGGCGAGACGACGGAACACGCCCGCTGCGGGCGACTGCGACAGTTCGAGCAGGCGCACGCGGGTGTCGGCATCGCGGAGCCGAGCAACGCGCTCGGCCACGGGCACGCCAAGCACCTGCTGCCAACCCGGGATGAGCCACAGACCGCAGAACGTAGCGAAGCTCATGTTCATAGGAACCTGCACCGGCATGGTGAGCGCCACGACGCGACCGCCAAGTTCGCTAGCGCGATCGCTGGCGAGCACCTGGCGCGGCACACGCTCGGGAACACGCGAATCCACTGACAACACGTTCCAGTTCATGGGTCGGTTGGCGGCAGCGCTCATGCGCCCGAGCAGTTCGATTTCGTCGTCGGCAAATTGATCGAGGCAGCCGGGCACGATGCCCTCAAGCGTGGTGCCTTCGTGCAAGCCGGTCTCTTCGCACAGCGCGATGAGTTCGTCGGGTGTGGCCCAACGACTCGCTACCGGTTCGCCCTCGCCGTCGCTGTGAGAGGTGCTGTTGGTAAACGAGAACCCGAGGGCACCGGCACGAATTGCTGCGGCCAACTCGGCGCGCATGGCTTCAACCTGAGCGGGGTCGGCGGCGCTGCCGACGGCTTCGCCACCCATCACGTATCGGCGGATCGCACAGTGACCCACGAGGAACCCGGCGTTGACCGAGATGTTGCCCTCGAGGCGACCGAGGTACTCGGCGAAGGTTTCCCAGCTCCAGTCGGTGCCGTGTTCGAGCGCCGCCAGTGGCATGCCCTCGACCTTGGCCATCATCTTGCGCAGATAGTCGGCATCACCCGGAAGTAACGGAGCCAACGTGAAGCCGCAGTTGCCGCCGATCACTGTGGTGACGCCATGGTTGCTCGATGGGCTTGCGGTGGGGTCCCACAGCAACTGAGCGTCGTAGTGCGTGTGCGGATCCACGATGCCCGGAGCAACAACGAGGCCGGTGGCATCGAACACTTCGGTGGCTGATTCGGTGATTGTTCCGATCGCAACGATGCGGCCATCGCGCACGCCGATGTCGGCTACCACTGCTGCTGCACCAGTGCCATCGATCACCGTGCCACCTGTAACGATGAGATCGAGCATTGCCCTGCTCTCCATTGGAGCTCCCCATTAGAATCTGACGGACCGTCAGATTCTAGACTGACGACGGCCTCAGATGGGCCACGAAGAACCGCTCATCACGTGAGCACTCAAGAGGGGGACACGACATGTCGAAGCACTATCGATTGTTGATCGGCGGCGAATGGGTCGACGGAGCCAACGGCACGTACAGCATCGTGAACCCAGCCACCGAAGAGATCGTGGGCGAAGCGCCTGAGGCCTCGGTAGATCAAGCGCTGGCGGCCGCACGCGCTGCGCAAGAGGCATTCCCCAAGTGGGCCAACACTCCTCCCGCCGAGCGCGCCCGCCTGCTCGATGCGGTCACCACCAAACTGCGCGAGCGCGCAGGCGATCTCGTGCCGCTCATCATCAGCGAAACCGGTGCTACCGCAACCGTGGGTTCGCGCATGCAAGTTCCCGTGGCCATCGAGCGCTTCGAGCGCTACTCACGCGGCGCAATGAAAGACCTCAACATTCCCCTCGCGCCTTCGCCAACTCAGGCCACTCCCCTCGCCCCAGGCGGACTCATCGGCGCTGTCGTTAATCGTCAGCCTGTTGGTGTCGTGGCATGTATCTCGCCCTACAACTTCCCGCTCGTGAACATGGTCGGCAAGATCGCTCCGGCGCTGGCCGTGGGTTGCACGGTCGTGATGAAGCCAGCGCCACAAGATCCGCTTGCTGTCATCGAACTCGCCGAGATCATGCACGAAGTCGGTTTCCCAGCTGGTGTCGTCAACGTGATCACCTCGTCGCGTCCAGAACCGTCGGTTGCGCTCACCGAAACCCGCGACGTCGACATGGTCAGCTTCACCGGCTCTACCGGAGTAGGCGAGCGCATCTTCGAAGCTGGTGGCAAGACCATGAAGCGTCTGCTGCTCGAGCTTGGCGGCAAGGGTGCGGGCCTCGTGCTCGCCGACGCCAACCTCGATGTAGCCGTTGGCGCCATCGGCAGCGTGTGGTCATTCCACACCGGCCAGATCTGCACCGCCCCAACCCGCGCCATCGTGCACCGCAGCCGCTACGACGAACTCGTCACGCGGCTCACCACCTATGCGTCACATCTCAAGGTGGGCGATCCCACGGCTGCCGACACTCTGGTGGGCCCGGTGATCTCGGCGGCACAGCGCGACCGCATCGAGGGATACATAGCTGCGGGCGCCAACGAAGGCGCCGAGATCGTCGTCGATGGTCGCCGTCCAGCCCATATGGAGCGCGGCTTCTACGTTGCGCCAACCCTGCTCGCCGGTTGCCGTCAAGGCATGACCGCGGTGCAGGAAGAAATCTTCGGGCCCGTGGTTGTGGTTGTTCCGTTCGATGAAGACGACGAAGCCATCTCGATTGCGAACAGCAC
This sequence comes from Actinomycetota bacterium, assembly GCA_037139095.1. Taxonomy (GTDB): domain Bacteria; phylum Actinomycetota; class Acidimicrobiia; order Acidimicrobiales; family Ilumatobacteraceae; genus WLMZ01. Next base: position 3,159 of record JBAXHD010000019.1, on the reverse strand, counting down.
CGACTTTGGTTTGTACGACTACGTGTTCAGCACCGACAGCGACCGCGCCTATCGCACTGCCAAGCAACTGCGCAGCGGCAACGTGGGTATCAACACCGCCCAGCGCAATCACGACGCGCCGTTTGGTGGTTTCAAGATGAGCGGCGTGGGTCGCGACGGCGGCGACTTCGGCATGATTGCCTACACCGAAATGCAGACCATCGTCTGGCCCGGCTGAGGCCAGTCACTCGTTCTCGTCCAGTAACACTGGAGAAGTTCAGGCCAGCGGCCACACAATGTCGTTGGCGAACTGGTCGATGTAGCCCTTATACACGGCCGCAACTTCGTTGAGGTTGCGGCGATCACCGGTGCTCACGTTGCCCATCGCCCACGGCATGCAAATAGTGCCGGTGATACCGAGCTCTTCTTCGGCGCGGCGGTAGATGTCGAGCGTTGGCATTTCGTAGAGGCCACAGATGATCTCGAACGACGATGTGTCACGATCTTCGGCGGCCAAAAACTCTTTGAGCCGACCCACATGGTGTGCGGCTTCGGCCCACGGATAGGCGTTACCGATCCAGCCGTCGGCGTAGCGAGCGGCACGCTTCAGCGCAGCGTCGGTGTGGCCTCCGGTATAGATGGGCACCGGCGTTGGCGGATGCGGCTCGAGGGTGAGCGCGGGGATGTCGTAGTAATCGCCGTGCCACTCGACCCACCCGCCCTTCCAGAGTTCGCGCAGTGCGGGGATCATCTCGTTGAGTCGCTTGCCGCGATTGGAGAAATCTTGGCCTTGCAGGTCGAACTCTTCTTTCATCCAGCCAGCGCCAACGCCAAGCGCGACGCGACCGTTTGAGAGCACCGCAGCGGTGGCCACTTCTTTGGCCACTTGCAAGATGGGTCGATGCCCTGCGATGTAGATGTTGGTGGTGAAGTTCAACCGCGAGGTGACACTGCTCATTGCTCCGATGAGCACCCACGGATCTGGCCACGATGTCTCGGGGGCCCAGATGGGCCTGCCATCGGGATGCGGCGAGTAGGGGTACTTGCTGACGAGCTCACGCGGATACGCAAGATGGTCGCTGATGAGCAGACCGTGGTATCCGGCTTGATCGAGGAGCTGGGCAATGTGCACCAACTCGTTGGTGTTCATGAATGCAGTGGCGCACCAAAACTTCATCGTGAGGCGCGAGTCATGCCGAGACCAACGGTGGCCACGATGTCTCGTTGAATCTCGTTGACGCCGCCACCAAAGGTATTGATCTGCGCCATGCGGCCAGCTTGCTCGACTTCGCCGTGCAGCACTGCGCCGGGCGAGCCAGCGCGAAGGTGGCCGTAGGGCCCAAGGATTCCGATGAGCAGCTTGTAGACCTCGACCGCGCGCTCGGTGCCAAACACCTTGACCGACGACGATGCCTGCGGAGTGAGCGTGCCGTCGTTCACCGAACGCACGAGCTTCCAGTTCATTAGCTTGAGGGCCTCGAGAATGGCCTTGCACTTCGCGAAGTCGGCCTGCACCCACGGCAGATCGAGCATGCGCTGATCGTTGGCCGCGCCCGATGGCTCGAGCGATGCCCAGGCAACGACGTCGTCGTAGAGACGGTGCGTGAGGCCGGTGAGCGCTGCGAGGCCAACGCGCTCGTGATTGAGCTGCGTGGTGATGAGCTGCCAGCCGCGGTTGATGTCGCTGACTACGTTGCCCTTGGGCACGCGCACATCGGTGTAGTACGTGGCAGTTGTGACGTTGCCGCCAACCGTGACGATGGGTGTCCACGAAAAGCCAGGTGCATTGGTGGGCACGATGATGATCGAGATGCCCTTGTGCTTGGGGGCCTCTGGGTCGGTGCGACAGGCCAGCCACACGTAGTCGGCTTGGTTGGCGCCGCTTGTGTAGACCTTGTTGCCGTTGATCACCCATTCGTCGCCATCGAGCACCGCAGAGGTGCGCAGCGACGCAAGGTCGGTGCCGGACTCAGGCTCGGTGTAACCAATCGCGAAGTTTGTCTCGCCGGCCAAGATGCCCGGCAGGTACTGATCCTTTTGCTCCTGTGTGCCGTAGGCAATGAGCGTGGGACCAACCGTGTTGATCGTGACGAACGGAAACGGCGCGTGTGCGCGTTGCACTTCGTCGAACAGAATGAACTGGTCGGTGGGTGGTCGGCCCTGACCGCCGAACTCTTTTGGCCAACCGAGGCCGAGCCAACCATCGGTGCCCATCTGGCGCACGATGCGGCGGAACTCGGGGTTGCCTTCGCCGCTGTCGCCCATGTTGTCGCGTACCTCTTGGGGCAACAACTGAGCGAAGTATTCGCGGAGTTCTTTACGGAGGTTTTCTTGTTCTGGAGTTTCAGCGAGGTGCATGCGAAACCCAAGAATAGTCGATGCTACGTTTGTTTCTGACACCGTGTCAGAAACTTTGTCGAGGGATTCTTGGCGGAATTCTTGGCCGGGTTTGCAGCAGTTCGGCGCGGGTGCGCCACAGAGATAACAAGGGGTTTTCGTGTCGGGTTACTTACAGGACAAAGTCATTGCCATCACCGGTTCCGGCCGTGGCATCGGCCGCTCGATTGCACTGCTTGCGGCAGCCGAGGGCGCCCGCATCGTGGTGGCCGACTTCGGTGTGAGCATGGACGGCAACGAGCCAAGCTCCGAGGTAGCCGACAGCGTGGTTGCTGAGATCAAAGCAGCCGGCGGCGAGGCAGTGGCCATCGCCAGCGACGTGGGCACCATGGCTGGCGGCGAGAGCATCGTCACCGCCGCGCTCGATACCTACGGCCGCATCGACGGAGCCGTGTGCGTAGCGGGCATCTTGCGCGAGCGCATGTTGTTCAACATGAGCGAAGAAGAGTTCGACGATGTCATCCGCGTGCACCTCAAGGGCACCTTCACCGTGTATCGCGCTGCAGCCGCAGCAATGCGTAAGCAGCCCGAAGGCGGCAGCCTCATTGCCTTCACCAGCGGCGTGTGGGCATTGGGTTCCGTGGCCCAAGCCAACTACGCAGCAGCCAAGGGCGGCATCGTGAGCTTGTCGTATTCGGCAGCGGTTGGCCTCGAGCGCTACGGCGTGCGCGCCAACGTGATTGCTCCTGTGGCCCGCACCCGCATGAGCGCAAACGTGCCCATGCAGTTGGCCGAAAATGGCGAGCCCGAAGACATCGCCCCAATGGCGGTCTACTTGCTCAG
>JBAXHD010000018.1:0-46952 GCA_037139095.1 Actinomycetota bacterium | reverse complement strand
ATCTCAGACCTGTGGTGCCGCCTGCTGCCCGAATGGGAACCCAATCGGTGCCGTCCCCAACGCAACGCGTATCACCGCTTCACAGTCGATCGCCACCTGCTTGAGGCAGTTGCACGCGCTGCCGATCTCTGCGATCGCGTTGAGAGACCAGACCTGCTGTTGCTCGGCGCATTGCTACACGACATCGGCAAGGGCTATCCCGGCGACCACACCGTGGTGGGCATGGGCTTGGTGCACGACATCGCACAGCGAATGGGCTTCAACGACGACGACACCCAGACCTTGGTGTTGCTGGTCGAGCATCACCTGCTGCTGCCCGACATCGCCACACGACGTGATCTCGACGACCCAGCAACCATCCGCTGGGTAGCTGCCTGCTCGGGCACCATCGAGCGACTGCACCTACTGGGCGCACTTACCGAAGCCGACTCAATCGCTACGGGCCGCTCGGCGTGGGGCGCATGGAAGGCAGGGCTGGTCTCAACGCTTGTCGATCGCGCCGAGCATGTACTCGCTGGTGGCGAAGTAGAAGATGTCACCACATCATCCGAACGACTCGCCGTGAACTCCGAACTCATGGCTCGCTACTCGGCGGTCTCGGCTCCGCTGATCATCACCGACGGCAACGAACTCACCTTGGTGTGCGGCGATCGACACGGTTTATTCAGCCGTGTGGCCGGCGTGTTAGCGGTATGCGGACTCGATGTCTCCGAGGCTTCAGCTGCAGGCGAGAACGGCGTCGTGCTCGATCGGTTCAGAGTCACCTCGGCATTCAGCAAAGAGATTTCGTGGACCAGGGTCGAGCGAGAGTTGCTGCGTGCGCTCAATAGTCGCATCGCAATCGAGTCACGCCTCGCCGATCGGGCGCGCAGCTATCGCCGTCCAGTTGAGGCACCGCATTTCCTTGAACCAAAGGTGCGCGTACTCAACGAGGCATCGGAGAACTACACCGTCATTGAGGTCACCGGCCCCGACAGCATTGGCTTGCTGTATCGACTCACGCGCACCATCGCCGATCTCGATCTCGATATCGCCAGCGCGAAGGTGACCACATTGGGCAACGACGTGGTCGACGCGTTCTACGTGCGCGATCAGCACGGCAACAAGGTGACGTCGCCTGAAGATGTCACCGAGATCACGATGGCACTCACCCATGCCTTGAGGCCGATTACTTCAACCCGCTCGTAAGCACCGTGGCCAGCGGTGGCGCGGCCGAAAGGCTTAGCCGAAGCGGCCAGTGACGTACTGCTCGGTTCGTGAGTCGCCAGGAAACGAGAACATGCGGTCGGTGCGGCCGTACTCGACCAGAACACCCGTTGGCCGATCGTTGTCGGCGTTGGCCTCGGTGCTGAAGAACGCAGTGCGGTCGCTGACGCGGGCCGCTTGTTGCATGTTGTGGGTCACGATGATGATCGTGTACTGCTCTTTGATCTCTTGCATGAGGTCTTCGATACGCGCTGTTGCGATGGGGTCGAGCGCCGAGCAGGGTTCGTCCATCAGGATGACATCGGGTCGCACCGCAATGGCACGGCCGATACAGAGACGCTGCTGCTGACCACCCGACAATGCCAGCGCCGACGACTTCAATCGGTCTTTCACTTCGTCCCACAGCGCAGCGCTGCGAAGCGACGTTTCGACGATCTCGTCGAGTTCGGCACTGTCCTTTACGCCACCGAGACGCGGCCCATAGGCCACGTTGTCGTAGATGCTCTTGGGAAACGGATTGGGCTTTTGAAACACCATGCCAACGTGACGGCGCACTTGCGTTGCCGAAATATTGGGGCCGTACAGATCGAGGTCGTGGTATTGAACGCTGCCACTCACAATTGCACCCTTGATGGTGTCGTTCATGCGGTTGAAGCACCGCAGCACAGTGCTCTTGCCGCAGCCCGACGGGCCAATGAACGCCGTGATCTCGTTGGCGCGAATGTCGAGGTTGACATCTCGAACAGCGGTGAAGCCTGAGTATGTGACCGAGAGATTGGTGACCCGAAAGACCAATGATGCAGCAGCGGGAACACCCTGCGCCTGATCGGCGGCCATGCCCCGCAAGGCGTCGCCCGAATGCTCGGTTGCTGGCACGTTGTCGGTCATGACGTGGAGTTCTTGGCGAATCGAGCCGACAGGGCCCGAGCAACAAACGTGAACATGAACGCAACAATGATCAAAGTGAGCGCCGCACCCCACGCGCGCTCTTGCGCTGTGGGGAAACTCTCTTTGGCGTTGGCGTAGATCTGCAATGACAACGACGTGTTGGTGCCCGAGAACGGATTCCAGTTGGTGCGCTTTGCAGCGCCAATCGTGAAGATCAACGGAGCGGTCTCACCCGCTGACCGAGCAACAGCCAGCAACGAACCACTGATGATGCCCGACGCCGCCCGGGGGATGACAACGGTGAGTGTGGTGCGGCTTGTTGTGGCGCCCAAGGCAAGGCTTGCGTCGCGCAGGTTCTGCGGAACAAGGCGCAACATCTCTTCGGTGGATCGCACCACAATGGGCAGCATCAAACATGCCAACGCCAACGCGCCGCTAAAGCCGTTGAGTCCGTCGACTCCGCGAGGCACCACCCAGAACACGTAGATGAACAAGCCCATCACGATGGATGGCACACCAGCCATCACATTCGAGAGGAAGCGAAGCGTGCGTGCAAACAGCGAGCGCTTGCCGTATTCGTTGAGGTAGACGGCGCCAGCAATACCTAGCGGAACAGCGATAGCCGTGGCTGTTGCCGTTGCAACAAGTGTGCCCACAATGGCGGCCTTCATACCTGGGCCAGGGCGCCGCGGCGACAACTGAATGTCTTTGGTAAACCACTTGGGGAACTCGCTGGCCACGATGGACCAACCTTTGATGACCACGGTGGCAAGCACAAAGAACAACACGACAGCAACGATTGCTACCGACATGCCCATCAGCGCCGTCATCACCGAGTTCTTGACTCGACGGCGCGTGCTGACCGTGGTGAGATCGGTCAGGAATAGGGAGGCTGGCGCAGTGCTAGCAGACGGTTCGAGCGCAGCGGTCACGATTCGCCTCGCATGCGCTTCATCGCTCGGTTGACCACGAGAGTGGCGATGAAGTTGACGAGCAACGTCATCAAGAACAACGTGAGGCCCATCGCGATCAGCGCGCTGCGCTTGGTGTCGCTGGTGGCCTCGCCCCACTCGAAGGCAATCACCGATGGCAGCGAGTCGCCCGGCGAGAACAAGTTGGCGGTGATGGCCGGCGACGAACCGATGACCAATGCCGCCGCGATCGTTTCGCCCATTGCCCGACCAAGTCCGAGCATCACGGCGCCCACGATGCCGCCAGCCGAATGGGTGAGCACCGCACCGGTGATCATCTCCCAGCGCGTGGCGCCGAGCGCAAGCGCGCCGTCGCTGTCTGTGGGAGGGCAGGTCAAGATGACCTCACGCGAGATCGAGGTGATGATCGGAATAATCATCAGGGCCAAGATCAAACCCGCTGTCATGAACGTGCGGCCAGCAGACGCCTTACCGAAAATGCTGCCGAGAACCGGTATACCGTGCGACCACGAACTGAGCTTGGTGAACACCGGCACCAACTTCGGTGCCAAAAAGATGATGCCCCACAGGCCGAATACCACTGATGGCACTACGGCTACGAGGTCGATCATCGCGACGAGTGGCCGTTTGAGCCAACCCGGCGCCAGGTGGGTAGTGAAGAGGGCAATGCCCAAGCTCACCGGCACTGCAAGCACCACTGCGATAACGGCAGTAACAGCGGTGCCGTAGATGAAACTGAGCGCACCAAAAACATTGTCGGCTGGCGCCCAGCGACGCTCGGTGAAGAAGCTGAGGCCTTCGGTGCGAAACGCCAGCGACGATTTGCTAGCAATTGTCCACGCGATGAGTGCGAGAATCACAGCAATAGCTGTGCCGCCAATCAGCGTTGCTCCACGAAACGTGCGATCAGCTAACTGTTTGTTTCCCTTGAGGTCATCGAGAGTGACAGCCATTGGCACCTTCCTGCGCATGTGCTTTCGCGATCATATGACACCGCAACCTTCGCCAGAACGAACACGAGACCGGGCCCATACGGACCCGGTCTCGCTGTCGAATTTTGAACGATTAGGCGCCGATTTTGGCGATGTTCTCGATGGCCTTCAAGCGCAGGCTCTCGGGCAGTGGTGCGAAGTCGATGGTCGGAGCAAGCTTTTGACCCTCGTTCAACAGGTAGGTCAAAAAGCCGCGGATTGCTTCGGCCTTGGCCGGATCTGCCTGAGTTGTGTAGGCAATGATCCATGTCTGCGCAGCAATTGGGTAGGCGGCATCGCCGTCGGCCCAACCCAAGAAGTAGGTGAGGTCGTCCTTGATCGTGACGCCCTCAGCTGCGGCCGATGTGCCTTCGAGTGTTGGTGCAATAAACTTGCCGGCCTTGTTCTTCACCGATGCAACGTTGAGACCGTTGGCCTTCGCATCACTGAGGTCAACGTAGCCAATGGCGCCGGTGGTGCTCTTCACGATCTGAGCGACTCCGCTGTTGCCGTCACCGGCCTGTGTGCCTGCTGGCCACTCAACTGTCGAGCCGCTACCGAGTGCCCATGTGCCGCCGGCGTCTGGGCCAACAGCAGCCTTGAGGAACTTGGTGAAGTTGTCGGTGGTACCCGAACCGTCGGCACGGCGTGCGGCCACGATGGCCTGATCTGGCAGCGTGACGCCTGGGTTGTCGGCTGCGATAGCAGCGTCATTCCAGTTGGTAATGGTGAGCTGGTAGATGCCGGCGATGGTGGCTGGCGACAACTGCAACTTGTCGACGCCGGGCAAGTTGTACGACATGGTGATCGGTGCGATCACGGTTGGTACGTACACGAAGTCGCCGCCTGTGAACTTGGCGATGTCTTCGGCCTTCACGACACCGTCGGTGCCTGCGAAGTCGACGACCTTCTGCTGCAGGTCTGAGCGACCCTTGCCGGATCCGCCGCCGCCGTATTCGACGGTGAGGTTAGGAGCGGCAGTCGCGAGGTTGGCAATGGCTTCGTCGTAGAAGCTCTTGGGGAAGGTTGCGCCAGAAGCAACGAGCGAACCCGACAGCTTCGAGTAGTCGAGGCCTGCGGCCACCGTGGTGGTGGAGTCTCCAGCGGCAGAGCTCACCGGAGTTGTTGCGGCAGTGGTGTCTTTGGTGGAGCTGCTGCTGCTTGAGCAAGCGGCGCCGATGAGCGATAGGGCGAGGACGCCAACGACGGCACCTGTACGCCTTCTTGAAGTGTTCACGTTGTTTACTCCTTGATTGGGGGATCTGAGCAACCTCAACCGTAAGTAACGAAGGTGGCCACTAATCGCTGAAGAGATGAACTGCGCATGAACTGCAGCCCAACTTGCGACATCTACCTCGTGTTATGAAAACCGTCAAGGTTCGCATCACGGAACAACAATCAAACTGCAGCGGCGAGACAAGACACCTGCCGTTCAGATAGTCGGCGGCGGGGCGGCCGATTTTCTTCGCCGCATGCGCAACACAATCGCGGCCACGAGCACGATCAATACACCCAGCAAGACCGATACGGGCGGCGCAAATGTGCGCGCCGTACCGTTGGCAACTTGCAACACACCGAGATCGGTGACTCGCGATGCTTCGACTGCCACCGAGGTATAGATCATCATGGCTGCGGCGACGTGGGCTACATCGGCGGTCATTGTGATCTGCTGGCCTGGAAGAAGTTCGGGAACCGCGCCAACAGACACCGTCTGCTGGCCAACTCCGAAGGGCCCTTTCAGCGTGGCGCGGGCGGCGCCCACCACACGTACGTTGCCTCGGTTCTGAATGTCGAACGAAACCTGTCCGACACCGCCTGCCGGGTTCAGCGCGTGCCGATAGGTGGTATGTACCTTTGAGACCGAGATGTCAACAACGGTGTCACCGGCAACCCTCATGATCAGACGTGTGCTCACGCGACGATCAATCGTGACGACTTGCTTGCCGGGGTCCGAGGCCAGGCTTTCGTTGCTGGCAAACACGGCGCCTACGTGATCTCCGGAGCGGGCCTCGGATGGAATACGAATTTCGAACGCAACCATTGTCTGAGTGTGCGCTGCCACAACTACCGAGTCTTGAGCGAACGTGACCCACGAGCCAACATCGCCAGACAGTTGCTCGCCTGACCGGTACTCGATTCGACCGTCGACATTGTTCACGGCATCGGCACCGTACAACCGAAACGTTTGCTGCATGTCGCTGAAGTTGGACAATGTGACTGCGTCGCGGATGGCTGCTCCGCGCTCAGCGGCATACGACAATTCGGTTCGGCCGGGCACACCGGCAACGACAGTTGTCGACTCGGGAGTAAGGGTCCAGCTGTCGGGTACCGCCGACGACTGCGAGGGGTCGATAGGCGTTGAAACAGGATCGGGCAAGGGCGCCGGCACCGCAGCCCATGCGGGCGTTGCCGCCGCATTCGTAGCTGCGAAAGCGAGGCTCGCGCAGAGCATTACCGCGAGATATTTCACTGCCCGGCGGAAACCAACTGCTCGACCTCGACATCGGCGGAGTCGGCCGCCGGCTGGATAGGCGGGGCCAGCAAAGCGCGACGGCGCATGCGTGCGCGGATGACGAAATAGGCAATGTCGGCGATGAGCACAACCAACAGAATGATGAGCAGCCACGGGCGATGACGCGTGGTGACCGGCGTGGTGACCGTGGGCCCTGCACCCGATGCAGCGACTCGCCACTCGAAGCTGCCAACGGTTGGTGAAGGAACTTGAACAGTAACGATTTGCTGCCATGTCTGCGCTGGCCCGATTTCGCCCGGGTCATCAAGCGCCAGCGATGCAATCTGATCGGTAGCTGAGCGCCCCACCCAACCCGAGAGCTTGACCCTGTGCAAGGGCTCGGTCTTGAGGTTCTTTACGGAAACGGTGACCTGATACTTCACCGAGCCGCCAAGGTTTGATCGAGCCCAACCAAACAGGCCGTCATTGACGACACGGGTAGCAACCGACACCGCCATCAGTGGAGCATCAGGGTTCGCAGCATCGATCACCTTCTCAACGGGATGGTCGGTGATGACAAGTGGAACGACCGCAACCTCGTCGTTGGTCGAGCTGGAAACCCGGACCACGCAGGGGCACGGCACGGGCGGAGCGCCTACGGGCATCAGCGCAAAAGTAGGCGCATCATCGCGACTCATATGCACGCCTTCACTCGCAGCCATGTCGCAGTCAGAGGATCCGCGACGAGCTTCGTTGCCACAAATTGAGATCGAGACGAACGGCGCCTTGAAGCCGTCGAGCGTGAGCCGGATCTCCTCGCCAAGCGCAACCCGAGGGTGATTGACCGTAACGATCGGACTCACGATGGACGACGAAGCCGATGCGTTGGAGACAGGAAGCATCAGAGCAAGCGCGCCAACAACGGCGAGTATCGCCGAAGACAACAAGGCGCGCGTGCGAGCGTTCACCGCTGCTGATGCTCGAGTTCGCGGCGGGCTTCGTCGGCGCCGCCCAGAGACGAACCATCGGCGTCATCGAGGCGACGTGCGCGCGCACGCACCGCCAAGACGGCCAATGTGAGAGCGAGCAACGCCAGCAAGAACGCGAGCGGAGGAGCAAACGAGGTGGCACCGCCTTCGGAGCTGCCGGGCTTGTCGGCACCCTTGCGTTCGAGGTGAACCGTAGTGAAGTCGAACAACAGCGCCGGCACTTTGGTGACCTCTTGAGTGAGCGTCACCTTTTGGCCTGGCAAGAGCTCGGCGATATCGGGCAGGGTGACCTTGCGCTCGCCGATACCGAACAGACCGCCGATCGACACCGTTGGGGTGCCGCTCATGCGAATGTTGCCGCGGTTCTCGATGGTGAACTTCACGGTCGCTGAGCCGCTCAGCGGGTTGGTGGCCTGATGGTAGGAGCTGTCGACATTTGCGACAGCGAGATCTGAATTGATGGTGCCGTTGACACGAATGTACAAGCGCGTGCCGGTACGTCGATCGAGGGTCAAAATGTTGCCGGACTCGCCGGTGCCAATGGTTGGGCTCGATGCAACGACGGCGCCCACGTGGTCGCCTGGCACTGCATCGACGGGCACCTTGATGACCATTTGGATGGTGGAGGCTTTGCCCGGAAGCACGGTGATGTATTCCTGATCGAAGGTGACCCACGTGCCCACATCAACCGGCGGCTTCGAACCTTCGAGCGTTGCGAACTGACCCTGTTCGTCGTTGTATGCGTCGGTGGCGTACACCTTGAATGTTTCGGTGACGTTGCCGTAGTTAAACACGGTGACTGAGTCTTTGATGAGCTCACCAGCGTTCGAGAAGTACGACAGGTTGGGGCGGTTGTTACCTGCGCCCGGGGTGAGGTCGCTGCCACCTGGCGAGAGCTGCCAGCTCTCAACAATCTGAGGATCAGACGGCTCAATCGGTTGCGCTGACGAATCAATCGGGGAAGGCGTTGGCGGCGCTACTGCGGCGGCCGAGCCGTGGGCAAGAGCCGGAGACGCAGCAAAGGCCACCGCTAGAGCGGTGGCCAGCAAGACCGAATGTCGTCTGATTTTCATGGTGTGGTGTGTCGCCTTCGGTAGCAGTCTCTGGCAGTGGTGTGGGGCGGCCGAAGCCACCCCACACCACCATCACAGTTTGGGGATTACTTTATGTTGTGTTTGTTCTGAATCAGAGTGCTGAGATGGTCAGCGTTGCCGAGTACACGCCGTTGTTGGCGGTCACTGGGATCAGCAGCTTGAGGCGAGCATCGAGGTAAGCGATACCCAAGCCCAAGTTTGGCTGAGCCGAAGCGAGCACCTTGTCGGTGGTGAGACCCGAGGCGAACGCTGGTGCAACGGTTGAACCAGCAACAACTGTCTGGTCGTAACCTTCGAGTGTGACACCCGAATCCAAGGTCTTGACCGGGGTCCAGCCGAGGTAGTTACCGCTGAAGGTGTTGGCGCCGCTGGCGAAATCGCTGACCTTGCCGTTGAGCACCCAACCTGCGTCGGTGTCACGGGTGTCGACGATTGCGACCTGGCTGATGCGACCATCGGCCTTGAAGTACTTGCCGGCTTCGGTGCCCGAGGTGATCAACTTTGCGATACCCAAGTTGAGTGCGCAATGCGTTGGGTATGTGGGGTTTGGTACCTGGTTGGCATCGACTGGGTATGGGTACTGGCTGAATGCTGGGTCAGCAACCGTACGGCCGTCGTTGATCGTTGGCGCAATGCCGGTACCCGAGGCTGGCAACGCTGGGAGCACTGCATCGAAACCGAGCGAGGTCGGCTCCGCTGGCAATGCGCCGTAGTTGGCGCAGGTCTGGGTGAGCACCAAGCCGCCGACTGGGCGGGTAACTGTGATGTCCTGGGTCACTGTTGTGAACGACTGCGATGCTGCCGCTGTGGTCGCCCCAAGGGCAAACAGAGGGGCGGCCCAAACTGGGGTCACAACGAAGTTGTACAGCGGTCCGGCAGGAGCAACGAGCGTGTAGGTCAATGCCGAGACGGTGAATGGCGAGCCCGCGATTGGCGTGCCAGCAACATCGACAGCCACTGAGTACTGGCCCGAGACAGGAACGGTCGTAGGAGCGTTCCAGGTCAAGGTGACCTGACCGGGGGCAGGAACTGTTGCCAAGCCGGTGACGGCTGGGCGCTCGTTTGGATCAGCAGGCGTTCCGACAACAGCGTTTGATGCAACGCTGGTACCGGCGGCGTTGGTCTGTGTGACCGTCACCGAGTAGGCCGACTTGTTCACGAGACCCGTGAGGGTGAACGCACCAGCTGAGCCAACAGCAGTCACGGTGGGCTTGCCCGCCGATGTTGCAGTGACGGTGAAGCTGGTGGCTGCTGGCGTAGCGGCAGGAGCCGTGTACGTGCCAGCGAGGGTGCCGTTACCTGATGTCAATGGGCTTGCAAGCGTTGGAGCACCAGGCACCACGAATGGGCTGAAGCTGAACTGAGCTGGGCCACCCGTTGCAACGTCGGTTGTGACGTTGATGGTTGTCTGCCAGAAGCTGGCGGTAGCGCCAGCCAAGGTGCATGCGTAACCAATCTTGTAAGCGCCAGCGGCGACCGAACCAGCGGCAAAGGCCGCGAAGTCGTAGGTCGAGATGCCCGTGATAAGGCCCGTGGTGATAGCTGTGTTCTTGTTGATCTGTGGCGCACCAGCTGTTGAGTACAACGGCGAGGCAAACGTGTTCGGTGCCACAACTGCTGGGCCGGTTGCGCCGTAAGTCAGAGTTGCAGCGTCGACTGCGTTTGGAACGATGAACGTCTGCCACTTGTAGCCACCGACTGCTGTGTCACCGGGGCACACGGCGCCCGATGGAGGCAGGATCGTGAGGGTGCTTGCGCTGTTGCCGCTGGTTGGCGAGATCGTCGCCGCGCCAGCTGCTGCAGTGCCAGCCGGCAAAGCCGACGCAGCAGTTGAGATGAGGCCCACAGAGGCAACGGCGATAACCGTCACCCCGGCGATGAGCCGCTTGATATTTGTATGCATGAAGTTTTTCCTTTGAAAGAAGTAGTGAGAAAAGTTGTTGTTGGTGTTCAAGATCAGATCTGACCGACGGTCAGGCTGCCCTTGAGGGTGGTGTCGCCACAGGTGCTGATGGTCTGGAAGCCGAACTTGGCGATGGTTGCACCGTTGGTGCACATGGCCGAGGTGCTGCCGACGAACAGGGTCTTCAGGTCGCTGTTGCCGATTGCGCTGGCGATGACGGCCGTTGGGAAGATGTTGTAGACGTTGCGGCCATAGATGGTGCTGGCGTAGAAGGTTGAGTTCGGGGCCAGGTTTGGTGCGGCACCGGTGACTGGCGAGGTGATGACTCCAGCGCCGTCGTCGATTGAGCCGATGCCAACGGTGGCTGGCGGTGCGCCTGGAGCAACGAGGTTCGACTTAGCGATGAACGAGCCGGCCGAGAAGCCGATGATGACCTCAGTACCAGCGGTTGCAGTGTCGGCGGCGTCCCCACGAGCCTTCAACGCATCTCCGCTGTTCTCTTCTGCACGAACGCCAACGCCGAGCAAGTTGTTGCACTCGGTGGTAGCGGTGTTCTCTTGCGTCGTGGTTGCGGTGGTGACCGTGTTCCAGAACTTGTAGGTACCCGAGCTGGTCTGGATGCCGCAAGGCAAGATGCGAACGCCACCGATGGTGGTTGCACCAGTGGTGAACAAGGTCGTGAGCTGTGCACGAGTCAATGTGGTCACTGGGCTACCAGCGGCACGGTAGTAAGCGAAGCTCACACCGTCACGGCCGAATGGCACGTAGGTGAGGTCGGTACCGACGTCGCCAGTGGTTGGGCCAGCCGACGAACGAGCGAAGTCAACGAGACCCGAAACGTCCTGAACGCCACCGCAAGCGGCGTTGCCGTACTTGGTGCCGTCCTGGGCGCGGCTGAGAGCGTTCTTACCGGCGCCTGAACCGTTTGGACGAGCGAACGTTGGGCCGCCGACCTTTGGTGTGATGCAAGCATCAGCAACACCGGCTGGTGGAACGGCGTCGAACGAGATGACCTGACGGTAACCCGATGCTGACGAGCTCTGGATTGGCGTGTAGTTCACGCCGTTCGTGAAGCCGGTCATGGCGTTCATGACGTCTTGGGTGGTGTCGGAGCCGACGCCTACCGCAGCGGTGAGCTGCTTAGGGTCTGCCTGTGCCGAGCCACCAACGAATGTGGTGCCAAGTGTGGCGGTCATCGCGACTGCAAACGCAAGTCGCTTGGTGTGAGCTGATTTCAGCATGGTGTGGATAGATCCCTTTCAAGTGACGGAGTGTCGGATTTTTTATCCCGACGGCTGCGACTATGACAGGGCAACTTGGCGGCAGGTTGTCCACCAGATGAACGGATCAAGATCTGATCAAGGGTTCATCTGGCGGCCACCAAACAGACACCTTGCGGCTATCCAAAACGACCTGTCACGTAGTCGTTTGTGCGCGAATCCTGAGGCGATCTAAACATCGCATCGGTCGGACCGTGCTCGACGATGACTCCAGGTGTTCCCTGCTCAGCGAGGAAAAATGCGCATCGGTTCGACACACGCGCAGCCTGCTGCATGTTGTGTGTGACGATCACAATCGTCACCTCGGAGGCGAGCTCCATCACGGTCTCTTCAATACGACGCGTAGAGGTCGGATCGAGTGCCGAACACGGTTCATCCATCAGCAAAACGCGTGGCCGAATCGCAAGCGCGCGAGCGATGCACAGGCGCTGCTGCTGCCCACCCGAGAGTCCGCCACCGGGCTGACGCAAACGGTCGCGCACTTCGTTCCACAGGCCGGCCTTGCTGAGGCACGACTGCACAATTTCGTCCTTCACCTCGACGCTGGCTTTGACCCCGGTGAGGCGAAGGCTCGCTACCACGTTGTCGTAAATCGACATTGCGGGAAACGGATTGGGCTTTTGAAACACCATTCCGATTTCACGACGGGCGTCGGTGAGTTTGCTGTTGGGGTCGTAAATGTCGTGACCATCGAGCATGACCTCGCCTGCGAGCGACGCCGAGGGGATCATCTCGTGCATGCGGTTCAAAATTCGAAGGAAGGTCGACTTGCCGCAACCCGATGGACCGATGAGCGCAGTGACTTCTCCGGCGCGCATGTCGAGCGACACGCGATCGAGCACCTGATGGGTGCCGAACCAGGCCGAGATATCGCGCGCATGGAGTCCGGCGAGCGGAGCGCGTTCTGCAGCGGGGCCCACCGCAATCGACTGGTTGTCACGCTTACGCATTGCGAACCAGCGCGTTGACTGCTTCGGCGCTTCAACCTTTGGCATGGCCGCCGTGGGCGCAATAGCCGGAGCCGCCAACGGCTCTGGAACGAACAACGGCCCGGGAACAGGCAACGGCTCTGCGGCAGCCAACGAGGCCAACGAGTTGAACATCGCTAACGACTCGGCATCCTCATCGGCTGGGGTAATGAGCACCGGCTCGGTAATGGTTGCGGTTTGCTCGACAACACGCGACTCGGCCTGTACACGCTTCTCGACCGATGCAAAGGTTGCAAGTGCGCTGCGGAACTCATCGACGCGATCGGCAGGAACGGTGACCCCAAAATCAGCGATGCCCGGCACCACGAATACGGTCCATGGATCCTGCGCACCGTGCACGAACGCTTCGAGATCTGACGCCAGCCACGACCACTCAATGTCGCCTTCGGTTGCCATAATCCGACGATTAGTGACGATAACGCGAGCCCCGTGGAGGTCGGTGACCACGGCGTCGGAGTCGTGCGCATCGCCGCGAACCACTTGCACGACAGCCGAACCGGCGAGCGAGACGAGCTCGACTTCGGACCCGTTGACGCCACCACGATCCTGTGTTGTTGAAGTTTGAATCGACTCGAATGTCACAGCACGTACTCCTTGATGGTCACAACAGATTGGGCAGCAAACGCGCTGCCTCGCCAGAAACACACAAACCAACCAGCAGCAGTGCCGGCAAGAACACCATCCAAGCCTGAGCACGGCCCCATCGGTGCCACGCCCATGCCGCACCGATAGACAACGCGATGAGCGCCTGCAACCACAATGCGAGCGCCCACAAGGTGCGGGTCTCGCCGGCCATCAAACGCTCTTCGGCAGGAAGGCCCGCTGCGCTGATGAGCCGCGCTGGCCCCACAACAGCCTGACCATTGAGCTCGGCATCAACGCGAAGCACGCCCTCTGGAAAGAAGGCGCGGCCTGCAGCGGTGACCAGCGTGAGACGAGCAGCACCACGAGCCGCAACAGGCGGCACTGGGTCGCCGTCGCGACGCACGGCAATGACATGGAACGTGAAGTCAGCGCCTTGACCTGTGGTGACCTTGATCAATGCACCATCGGTGAGTTCGGCGATACGCGAGAACGGGCCACCAAACGCTGCCCGGCGACCGAAGATCACACTGGTTCCGATCTGCCCCGGCAAGGGCGTGTCGCGACGATGACCGGGGCCATGCAACAACGCACTTGCGCTGGTTCCTTCGCCAACTACCTGACGGAGTCCGATCGAGGGGATCTCGATAAATGCAACCGGTGTGCCGATGGCGAGCACCCGCCCCGCTTCAGTGGTCGGTCCAGTCGGTGCCGTGCCATTGGCCAGCTCGGCTCGAAAGCTTGTGAACGCCTGACGTTGCGCGGCGCTTCCCTGCAACGAGCTCACGAAAATGAGCTGCAGCAGCAACGTGGCCGTCAGCGCGAACAGCAGCACGAGACATGCCCGCACCAACTGCAGCCGCGGCGACAACGGCGGAACATCGCCGCGCGTGGTCGAACTCACGCCTTGCGTTGAACGAGACAACGCAAGGCGTCGAGGACTACCCGATCGCCGCATAAAGGTCACTGCAGTCATCGTGACTCGTGCGCGAGCACTCTGATTGGTCGGCCAAAGAGAATGGCCATACGTCCACAGACAAGGACCATCAACGCCCACAGCACCATCAGCATCGGCGATGTGCCGGTGGATGGCAGCGAGCCACCCGTGATGCCACTTGAGCCGACCAACGTCGACGTGGTCGTGACCCCAGCCGAGCCGGCGACAGTTGTTGTGGTCACTACTGGCTTCAACGTGCTCGTGGTAGTCGTCGTCGGAGCAACCGTCGTGGTCGTCGTCGGCGCGATCGTCGTGGTCGTCGTCGGCGCAACCGTCGTGGTCGTCGTCGGCGCAATCGTGGTCGTCGTTGGTGGCGTAACAACCCCAACAACCCAAGTAATGCCGGATGGCAGATCGGTCGGGTCGGCAGAGAAGGTCAGCTGCGCGTTCCAGTACTTATCGAGTTGCGTTGCCGACGCCACACCCAAGGTGCACGCATACCCAATGTTGTACAGACCGGGAGGAATGATCTGTGGGCCGCTGGCACCGAACACGCCAAATGAGATGGTTGGCAATCCGGTAAGCAATCCAGGGCCACCGGCTGTGCTGGCTACAGCGGTGGTCTTGTTGATCACTGGGGTGCTCGCGCTGAACAGCGGTTGACGAAGGCTGGCACCGGTACCAGCGGGCAGTGGTCCTTGAGGACCAAATGTGAGCGTTGCTGGGTCAACCGAGGCAGGCACGATGTAACTCTGCACGCGGTAGCCACCTGTGGTGCTATCTCCCGTGCACGACGCGCCGGCCGGTGGAGTAAGAGCAAACACCGTGGCACTTCCGCCGCTGGCCAGCGGCTGTCCGGCTGTAGGGGCGCCCGGCACCACAAGTACTTGTGCTGCACCGGCGTTGATTGCAGCGGCAGACACTGAGGCGTTTGGCCATGCCGCCTGTGCAAGGCTGACCGCCAACAATGCAGCCGACACAACAGTGCCGGCGCGGGCGAGGTCGCGAGCCACGCGACGCTTGTTGGTCACGGTGCTCATCGAATCACCCTCACTGGTCGGCCGAGAAGAATGGCCATACGTCCAAAGACGAGGAACAGCAGCGCCCAGATAGCTGTCGGTATCGGAGCTGCACCGGTTGCCGGGGTGCTGTGTCCGGATGATGCACTTGACTCCGATGCTGTCGTCACTGTGGACGAAGACTTCAAGGTGGTGGTCGTTGCGCCGGTGGCCACCGTTGTTGTGGTTGTAGTGCCCGGCTTCACCGTGGTTGTGGTGGCACCCGATGGCGCAGTAGTGGTGGTCGCTGCCGGGGCTGTGGTGGTTGTTGGTGTAGAGCCGCTCACGACCTGCCACGTGATTCCCGATGGCATGTCGGCCGGATCGACAGCGAAGGTCAACACTGCGTTCCAGTACTTATCGAGCTGCGTCGCTGATGCGGAGCCGAGGGTGCACGCGAACCCCACGTTGTATGTTCCTGCGGGAACGATCTGCGGACCACTGGCACCGAAAGCACCGAACGAAATCGTGGGCATACCCGTGACCAATCCACCGCCACCGGGCGAAGCTGCCACAGCCGTTGTCTTGTTCACAATGGGAGTACCGGCACCGCTGAACAAGGGTTGGCGCAAGTTGGCGCCGGTGCCTGCGGGCATCGGGCCCTGAGCATTAAAGGTGAGCGTTGCCGGGTCAACTGCTACCGGCACGATGTAGCTCTGCACTCGATAGCCACCCGAGGTGCTATCGCCGGTGCACTCAGCGCCAGCCGGTGGAGTCAGCGCAAACACCGTGGCGCTACCGCCACTGGCCAGCGGTGCTCCGATCGTTGCTTCGCTCGGCGCCAAAATCTGTGCGGTTCCCGCATTCTGAGCGACGGCCGACACGGCTGCGTTGGGCCACGTGGACTGAGCGAGGCTCACGACAAACAGTGCAGCCGATACGACCGAGCCCGCTCGGGCGATATCGCGCGCGATGCGGCGCCGCGATTGGGTGAGAGTGATCATGACTTCTCCTTGGAAATCGTTGAGTTCGTTGAGTTCGTTTGGGCAGATCTGCGTGCGAATACCCAGCCGAGAACGGCGACGACCACAGCACCAGCCGCGACAATCAGCCACACGCTTGAATTGCTGCTGCTGTCAGGCGCTGCTTCTGGTGCGGTCGACAAGCGCCATACGAACTTCGCTGGCTTGTCCTTGGGTGCGTCGGTCACAACGATCTCGGTGGACCAGTACTTCGCAGTCACGCGAGACAACGTGCACGCAACGCCGATGCGGTAGTGACCAGCGGGCAGCGTGCCCGGCGGGAACACTGCGAAGCTCAGCGCATCGATCGCTGGAACATTGCCCGGAAGATTGGGGGCCGCATTGGCTTGCAGGATCTCGTCGACCAATGGATGGGTCTTGGTGTTGAACAAGGGCCACTGTCCAGGCCCGGTAGGGCCCTGCACTTTGTAAACAATCGCGCCCGGATCATCGGCAACTGGAATCATGAAGGTCTGCCAACGCCACTGATCGTGCATGCTGTCGCCGGGGCACGCCTCGCCAGCAGGCAACTGCAACGAGAACTCAGTAGCGCTACGCGCGTTGGTGATCTCCTTGGTGCGCACCACGGGGTCGACAACCGTCACGCTGCCCGAATCGACCGGCGCATCGGCAGCCCACACGGTTGGACCGCCGAGCACATAGACAACAGCCACCACGGCAGCAGCGGCCGAAAGCGAGAACAGTCGGCGGCGTACAGTGCGGGAGGTAACGGTGGCCATGTCAGTTGTCCTCTGGCTCGTCGGTGTCGGCATCTTGTTCTGGTTCTGGGTCAGGCGTGAGCTTGCGTCGCGGCCGCTTGGTGATCTCAAGAACTCCGAGCGCTGAACCCAACGCCATCACTGCCAGTCCGGGAACGGCAAAGCGGCTTCCGGCCAAATCAACGATTGGCGTCACAACACTTGGCGTTGTGGGCTTCGGCACATCGGCGGGGTCAACCGGGGCAGTTGTTGTGGTGGTCTCGACAACAACAGTGGTTGGAGTTGTGTCCGGCACCGAAGGCACGGTCGACGGTGGCCGCTGAGGGCGGGGGCGAGTGGTTGTTGGCACGGTTGTCGCAGGCTCTGTCTCGGCCGGAGCAGCAACGAGGTTACGAACCAATGCGGCCGCGCCGAGCGCCTGCGCCTTGAGGCTTTCGGAGAGCGGCGCATAGCCGCGCGGGAGTTGACCGAGATCGAGACCTGGAACTTGTCCAGCACCGGTTGCATACTCGATGAACGCCGCATAGTCGGATCGAGCCTTTGCGTCGAGCGTCAACGGCATCGTCGCCACGTAGGTCATCGTTGCGAGGGGGTACGCGCCCGGGGCAACGGCAGTGGGCGCTGGCTCGCGCACAGCGGGCACGTCTTTAGGAACCATCGAATCAATACCGGCCGCAATGCCCGCCGAGTCAGGAGCAACGAAGGCCCGATTGTCGCCATTGTCGCCGGCACGGCTGAGACGGGCGACCTGCAAACCGTATTGAGCGGCAGACGGAGTGTCGGTCAGCGAGAGCATCGAGCGACGACCGAGGAACTGCGGAATGTCTTTTGTCCACACTTCGTTTTGCGTCTGCGCGAATGGGTTCTGCACGATCTTGGCGCCGTCGAACGCAACACGGCTCACGAAAGCCGACTCTGCAAAACCGTTCTTGTACGGCATCCAGTCGGTTCCACAGAGCTGGCTCGGCAGAATCGAGTTGTTCGGTCCGAACGGTGCTGCCTGGAAGCAATACGGATCGCTCTTCGGGAACGAATTTGGAATGGGGTCACCGAAGGCAAGGCCGGTGGGGTTGGCAGCCGCTGTGGTGTTGTACACCGGGTTCACCGTCATGCCCCACTCGTCGGGAACTCCGCTGAGCCATGCGCTGGCTTCGGGATCAGCGAGCAGCCATTCCCAAACTTGCTGCGCCGCGTCAGAGTTGCCGGCAGGCAATTGCAGGCCGCTGAAGGTGCGACCATCAGCAATCTGCAACAGGCCGAACTCGGGGTTGAACTTGATGAACTCGGGGTCGAGACCAAGGTGAGCCGGGTTCGTCGCCAACCACGGATACTTCGGCGCCTCCAAGATGCTGACTTGTTGCGTGTATGACTGCGTGAGCAACTTGGCAACAAGACGCGGCGTGAGATTCATGTCGGCGATGCGCACACCTGCAAGTTGCAATTCCTCGGGGGGTGCTTGCAGATTGGGGTTGCGCTCTACGTTGAAGCCGATCACAAGGCCCGAAGCGCTGAGCGGCGAATACACAACTGGGTTGGTCGCCGAAATGCTCTCTGCTGCCAACGGCCGTGACACTGCAATCATTCCCGGACCACCAGGAGCATGCGCAGCAAGTTGCTGACGAGCCGACGAGTCGCTCACCGGCGCATACGAATACGGCGGCAATCCGGCACCGGTGCACAACGCCGGCTGCCAGCTGCCAACTGCGGGCAACGCGAGTTCTGATCCGACGATGCGCCGCTCTTCTTTAGCGAGCGAGCACGGCGAGTCGACCGGATTGAACTCGATGGGGATCGCAATGCGATGCTGCCAAGCCGACGGCGCCAACGGCGAAGTGGCGACGCCGAACTGCTCGGCGTTGGTCTCGAACGGGGTGCCGACATTCTCGTCGGCAGCGTTGCCGCGTGGCACCACAACAATCCAACACTGCGGAACCTTTGCCGCGCCGCCCGGTACGGGTTGCGAGCGCTGTCCACAACCAAGTCCCGAAGACTGCACACCGGTGAGCACCTGAAAGAGCTCGGCACCCTTGCCGTTGGGGCCGGTGACGGCTCCGGCGATTTCATTGGTGGTGATGATGTTGAAATACGGGTTCAGCCAAAAGTTGCCACCAACAACGGAGGGGTTGAACTTGGGGTCCGATTGAACATCGACAACGGTTCCGCCCACCGAGCGGAAGGGAAGCCAGACGTTGGTTGTGCGTGTGTCGAGATGCCCAACCGCGGGATTGAAGTTCGCCCAATCTGAGCGAGAGATGACTCGGCTCAACGTAAAGCCCGCCGGGTAGAGGCCTCCGGGGAGACCGCCATACGTGCCGGCAACCGCGCCCTGTTCACACTGCTCGGGTGGCGGACCCGGATTATTGGGGTTGGTTCCATCGTCGTCGCCCCAACACTGCATGATCTGCAAGTACTGGCTGCCAAATCGTCCGGGGCCAGACACCGTTGGGGTTGCACCTGTCCATGTGATGGAGGTGGCCTGGCTGGTGAGGTTCTTGGTCTGGTTCACCGTGATTGCAAGATCGGCATAGGGGCCGCTGCCCTTCACGGTGACCTGCGAATCGGTAGCCGGCAACGACGTATCAACGCCCTGGCTTCCGGGTACCGGCGTCGCTACCGCACCAACGTCGCCGAAGACCGAAGCAACAGCAATACCGCCAACAAAGCAGAGACACAGAATTGACTTGACCGAGCGAGAGTGCAACTTCATGCCGGCGCCTTCTTTGCGAAGTAACGCCAAGCCAAGGCCGGACCTACAACCGCAGCCAACGTGAGCAGTGCGATCAAGATGATGAGTCCCTGCGCTGCGCCCCAGCCCGATGACTGATTCAAGATTGTCGAAACCGCTGGCGCCGGAGCAGCTGCGGGATCGGAGGGAACATTTCCCGATGAGTCACAGGTGCCGGTGTCTGCGCAGTCTGCCGGTGGCGCCGCGACATCGCCGGGGAGCGTGGTTGCCGTTGGGTCCGCAGGCTGGCCGGGAACTGTCGTGGCCGTGGGGTCACTCGGCTTGCCGGGGGTTCCCGGTTTGCCGGGCACCGTGGTGCCGGTGCCGCCTGGGGTACCAGGCTGCGTAGGTCCGGGCTTCACAGCCGTTGCCACATCCTTCATGCCGCCGGTTCCGTTAGCACATTGGGTGACCCCGCCTTTGAGGTCGCATGCCAACGGCTGTGGCGCATTGTCGGCGAGCAAGTTGGTGCCGTCGGCGGCGAAGGCTGGGTTCTTGCAGGTG
This sequence comes from Actinomycetota bacterium, assembly GCA_037139095.1. Classification (GTDB taxonomy): domain Bacteria; phylum Actinomycetota; class Acidimicrobiia; order Acidimicrobiales; family Ilumatobacteraceae; genus WLMZ01. The sequence goes on along the minus strand of JBAXHD010000018.1, from coordinate 26,761 downwards.
GACACGTCGATGTCTTGCACCACGACCCCAGGAATCTTGCGGATCTGCTGGAAGCTTGCCTGAACCAAGTTGATAGGCATCGGCGAGTAACCCAGCGAGGCCGACTGTTGCTGGGCTTGGCACATCGCGTAGTACGCAAAGAACCCGAGCGTGCGTCCTTTGTCGAGGTTGAACTGCCCGGCAATGGTGGTGGGCAAGATCAGATACGAGTACGACGAAAGCTGATAGTTACGCGGATCAGTGTCGTTATACACGCCCTCAAGTTGCTGGGTGAGGTACACCGCCGGGTTGCTCTCGTCGGTGTTGATCTGCGCCTTCAGCAGCGACACCGCCACGTTTTCAGGTGTCGGCTCCGTGTAGTAGCCGGCGGCGTTGAGCACCTTTGCCACCGGAAACTGGTTGCCCAATGCGTAGGCGTAGTTCACGTATCCAATCGCACCCTCGGCGTAGCTCGCAGCAACGTAACCCGCAACTCCGAGGTCGCCCGCTTGGGCGATCATGCCCTGCACCGTTGGGTAGTACGACGTGAAACCGCACTTCGGAGCGCGACCCGAACGGTTACAGAAGTCGGTCCACAGCGCCGGGTATTGAGCGATCATCCACTTGGTGAACTGTGCACTTGAACCCGAACCATCAGATCGCACGACTGGTGTGATGGGCTTCGCCGGAAGGATGATGCCGGGGTTGTCGGCTTGCAGCGCCGGGTCGTTCCACGAAGTGATGGCCTTGGTGAAGATCTTGACCACGTTCTCGCCCGACAAGCGCAGGTTTGTCACCCGCTTGCCGTTGATCTTCAGGTTGTACATGAACGCTGTACCACCAGCGACCACCGGCATATAGGCGTAGCTGCCGGGTGCCGGATTTTCGGGGGCTGAACCGTCTTCGGGTTCGAACTGAAATGGAATGTCGGACGCCGCAAAGTCGACGGTGCCGTTGAGGAAGTTCTTACGGCCAGCGCTTGAGCCGGTAGCGCCGTAGTCGACGGTGACGCCGAACTGGCGAACGTTGACGCGCATCGCATCGATAGCTGCGCCAGCCCACGATGAGCCTTCGCCGGAGATGCGCTGATATCCGCCCTCGGCAACTGCGCTGGGAAGCGAGCCGCTGCCAAGCATCAGCCCAATCAACAGCAGAGCAGCAACACCAAGCTGGCGACGGCGTGTCGCCCGACGCGTTGCCGAGTTACTCGTGATAGTCATGACTGCTCCTGGGGGAATCGATTGCCGCTCGATGACATCTGGTCAATTCGCACGCGGTCGCGAAGTGATTGCGCTGTAGCGGCGCGCGCCTGACGCTTGGTCAAACGGCCAACGGGGCGACCACCAAGAACGCGAGCCGCTGTGAACAAGATCAACACGAGCAGCATCAGCACTGCCGCCGTAGCAAACCCGCGCGCAATGAGGTTGGATTCTGCGGCGGACACCAACTTGAATGCGGCCAACGGCAACGAGACCATTGGACTCTTGGTCGGATTCATGTTCATCGTGTTGGTGAAACCTGCAGTGAGCAACACTGGCGCCGTCTCGCCCACGCCTCGGGCAACACCGAGAATGACTGCAGTGGTCAGACCAGAACGAGCGGTGGGCAACACGATCTGCCAAACGGTTCGCCATTGCGGAGCGCCAAGTGCGGCCGAGGCCTCGCGCAGGTTGCCCGGCACGAGACGCAACACCACGTCGGCAGAGCGGATGATGATGGGCAACATCATGATGCTCATCGCGATCGAAGCGGCGAGGCCTGAGCGGGGGAACCCAAGGATGAGCACCCACGTTGCGAAGATAAACAATCCGGCGAGAATCGATGGCAGCGCGGTCATTGCTGTGACAACGGTGCGCACCAGTCCGGTGGCACGGCTGCGGGTCTCGTTCAAGAACACTGCAGTTGCAACACCAAGCGGCACGGTGATCACCAACGAAATCGCCGTCATGATCAATGTGCCGACAATGGCATGGGTGATGCCTCCCACACTGAGCGGTTCGCTCGGCCCAGTGACACTGAGGTCCTGAGTGAAGAAGTTCGAGTGCATCAGCGCCGTGCGGCCACGCCAAAGCACGAAAATGATGACCGAGGCAAGTGCCCCACCCGCGAGCACAGCAGCCGAGGTGAGCAACGCGGCCATGACGCGATCGATCACGGCGGGCCGATCTTCGGTGAGCGAAATGAGCGCCGCGTACACGCCCAGAAACAGCCCAAACCAAACGATGACGAAGCCAAGGCGACCTGACAACGGGGTGAGCCGACCGAACAGCAACATGGTGGTGCACAACGAGCTCACGCCAGCACCGACCAGCACCATCACGTCTTGGCGCGAAATACCGCCGATAGCGCGTCGGGGTGGTGCGCTCGCCGAGCCGCTGCGCTTTGGAAGCACAGTGGTGGTGTCGGAGATGTCGTGCTCTGCAGAGAGGTTGCTGCTCGAGTGCGTGGTGGTGATCATGCTTCGCTGCTCGCACCCGAGCGCGACCGCGCTACGAACCAAGACGCTGTGAAGTTCACCACGAGGGTGGCGGCAAAGAGCACGAGGCCAGCGGCCATCAGCGCCGAGAGCGAGAAGTCAGAGGCCTCGCTGTAGCGCAACGCGATGAGACTCGAGACCGAGTTGCTGCCTTGCTGCAGCACATGAAAGTTGATCTGAAAGACGGGGCTGATGATGAGCAACACAGCGATGGTCTCGCCGAGCGCCCGACCAAGTCCGAGCATGGTGCCACCGATAATGCCGCCACGACCGAACGGAATCGACACCACGCGGATCATTCCCCAGCGCGTTGATCCGAGCGCAAACGCGCCCTCTCGTTCGCCTACCGGCACCTGAGAAAACACCTCGCGCATCACCACGCACTGGATGGGCATGACCATCATTGCGACAACGATTCCGGCAACGAGCGTAGAAGCTGTGTACACGGTGGCCGCCGACAGTGGGCTGTTTGGATCAGCACCATCGACCGCGAAAAACGGAATCCATCCGAACCACGTGTTGATCCATCGAGACACGCCGACGACTTGACCCTGCAACAGAAACAGGCCCCACAGGCCGTACACCACGCTGGGCACCGCTGCCATCAGATCGACCAGGGCAACCAGCGAAGAGCGCAGCCATTTGGGAGCAACCTCGGTGATGAATAACGCCGCGCTCATTGCAATGGGGAAGGCAACGATGCCAGCCACAAGTGCAATCAACACCGTGCCAAGCATGACCTCGGCGATACCGAACTTGTTGCGATCAGGCTGCCATTCGGCTGTTGTGAGAAACGAGAATCCAGTAGCCCTCAGCGCTTGCCACGCCTGGATGCCAAGAAAGAGTCCGACAGCCCCCATAACCGACAGCACCGTGAGGCCACTGAGCGAAGCACCACGACGGAAGTAGCGGTCGCCGCGGCCCGGATGGGCCTGCAGTTGACGAGGCTGCGGCGGGGGAGCATTCGCATCAGCGACGTCGGGAATCGACGTCATCAGATCCATGGCTCAGACCAACCACGCCGCAAGTACGACGACCGTGATGACCGCGGCAAGACCCATGAGTAGCACGTCAGGGTGGCGCGCCTGACTCCAAAGCGACGCCTTCGCAGGGACAGGAGCCACCATTGGCGCGGCCATCTGAACGTACTGCGGGATGTACTGCGGCAATGCCATCTGCTGCGGTTGCGCCATTTGGTGCGCCTGCGGTGGAGCGAATCCGGCACGATCTTCAAGAACGGCGGCAATCGCAGTGGCCACAACCGTTGCCAACATCTGTGCAAAGGCCTCTGGGTCGAGCACCACGCTGTTTGCAGCTACGGGGCGCGCCTCAAGCTGCGGGGTTGGCCCGTCGCTGAGGGCTGAAGGTGCGTCAGTGACCACCTCAACAACATCGATCACTTCAACAACCGGCTCAACCGGAAGCTCAGCTACTTCGGCAACAGGCTCTTCAACGACTGGATCGGCAACGACTGGCTCGGCAACGACTGCTGGGCGGTTGCGCTCAGCGGCTTCGGCAGCCTCGCGACGCGCCTGAGCGATCAACGCGGCCCCGTGCGCTCGCTCGGTCTCGAGCTCGAGATCGAGTTCGCTACGGCGCGCCAACACAAGCGGTTCAAGCTTTGCGCGCAGTTGATCCCGAGCAGCAAGGTGCTCAACATCAGCGGCGTCGGGAGCAAGCGCTACGAACTGTTGATTCAACGTGCGCAACTGCAGCGTCATCAATGCAACCGCAGCACGCGGCGAAAGTACTGCAGCACCAGTAGAAACGGTCTCGTCAGCCATGCTCTGCTCGAATCTGCTCAAGCTCGGCTCGCACCGCTTCGCGGATTGCGGCGAGGTCCTGTTCGTGTTTGCGTTCCATCTCGGCGATGGTCTCTTTCGAAGCAAGCAGCTCGGCGCGCAGCATCGAACGCACTTCGGCATCGCGCTCAACATTGCGAGCTTCGGCGCGAGCAATCAATTCTCGGGCTTCGGCAATCTCTCGTTCGAGCCTGCGCCGTTCAGCCTCAAGATCGTCGATCACGGGCGAGCTCCATGCATCGGCGGCCGCGATGTTGATGTGGCCAGGAGTATCTGAGCCAGCGCCGGAACCGTTGAGGGTGACGCCATTCGTTGAGTTTCCGTTCAATGCACTCACCTCGCACTACCCGACCCAAGCCATGACGATCGCAACCGCTGCCGTGACGGCAGCCATCGGCACAACAACCTGCGTGAGAATCCATGTGGGAGCACGCTTGGTTACAACGACTGGTTGCGGCGCTTGCCAAAACTCTTGGAAGGCTTCGGCGCGGGCCACCTCTTCGTTCTGAGGAACAACTTTCGGCGGCAACAACTGGGCAGGCGGGGCCAAGTCGACCGGCTGCGCACCGGCGCTGGGGGCCTCAAAACTGATGGGAAGCGCAGCCTGTGCTGGCTCGTCGAGCGCCTCAGCGAGGCTCAGCAACAGGTCTTCAAGGCTGCCGGATCCAGGCGTGTCCAGTGCAGCGAGCGTCTGGCTCAGCGCAATGTCGGGTGTGACTGCGTACGACGTAACGGTTGGCGGCGCAACGGTGACCGGCAAGGCTTGTGGTGCGGACCATGAGGTGGCTGCTGCAGACTCACCAGCGGCAACGTGGTCACGCATGGCCGAACGGGCATACGCGTCGTCGATCGCAGCGCGACCTTCCTCGCGTTCGGATTTCCACCATGCGTCGAGCAGCGTTGCGAGTTCGCGCTCGGCATCGATGAACGCTTGCTCTCGTGCTGCTGCCACTACCTCGGTGGCCTGCACCCGCTCGGGTAGCCCGACCAGCGCAACTTCGGCATCGACCTCGGCGCGGTGCATCAGAATCGAGCGCTGCGCATCGAGAAAGTTACGGGTCAAACGACTCTGCACGGCAGCGATATGGGCGAGCTGGCCAGCGTCGGCATCGAGCATCGATTGGGCCTGTCCGAGGGTCTCCAAAAAGTGCGCGTGAGCGCCACGGAGGGTCTCGAAAAAGCTCGCAACCTCGGCAACTGGGGCATCAAGCACACGAGCGGAGTCGTGGTGATGCAATGTCGTCTCCATGAGTGCGCACAGTAAAGGTGGCACCTAAAGAACAGATGAACAAAAGATGTCCAAGCGGTGACAACGGCATGAAAGAGTCAATGCCGACGCGCCCAGTGACTGGGCTGGCACCGTCAGCAAGTTTTATCAGCCCCAGCGAAGCCGGAGCAACTGGGTGAGCAACGTATCAGGTGGCAGCGAGCACGTGTTGGATTTCGATGAGGCCACTCAGCAGCGCTGAACGACCCGCGTCGCTTGTCATTGCGCTTACGATCCGTTCACGCCGCGAGCGATGCGCTCGTTGGTCTCGATCCATTCTTCGACAATGTCGTACACCACATCTTTGGCTGGCCGAACCGAGTTCATCAGACCGACGATCTGACCCACGGGCGAACCACCCAGCGCCTTCGACCGGGCACGAGAGAAACGATGTGCAGCAGGCGCATACAGGATTCCCTGCAACGGCATCTGCAATGGAGTGGGCGCGTCGGGAGCCTCCCACGCATTGGTCCACGCCGTGCGCAACTGACGAGCAGGCTTGCCGGTCATCGAGCGTGAGCGAACCGTGTCGGTGAAACCGGCAGCGAGCAAGTTCTCAACAACCCACGGTTGGGTGTCGGCCTCGGCAACGGTGAGCCAGATGGATCCGGTCCATGCGCCTTGGGCACCGAGAGCCATTGCGGCCGCCATCTGTCGGCCACGACCAATGCCGCCCGCAGCAAGCACGGGGATGTTTGGCCCAACAGCGTCGACAACTTCGGGGATGAGCACCATGGTCGAGATCTCGCCGCAGTGACCACCGGCTTCGGTGCCTTGCGCGATGAGCACGTCGACGCCGAGTTCTACGTTCTTGATCGCGTGACGCGGCGAGCCACACAACGCACCAACCAGCACACCCTTGGCGTGCGCTGCCTCAATCGCGTATGCGGGTGGCGGGCCCAACGCATTCACAAGCATCGACACTGGGTGGCGCAGCGCTATCTCAACCTGCCCAGGACCTTCGACTTCTACGCCCAGGCCAGCAGCTTTCATCGTGCCCTCGACGCCCTCGGGCATCGGTGGAATGTGATGATCGGCCAGAATCATCTCGACAAAATCGCGGTGCTCTTCGGGCACCAATGACTGCAAGTACTCGAGGCTGAACGCGCCGTCGCCCTTGCCGACAAACTTCTCCGGCATCGCAAAGTCGACGCCATACGGCTTGCCGCCAACATGCTCATCGATCCAGCTCAACTCGATCTCAAGCTGTTCGGGACTAAACGCCAACGCGCCGAGAACGCCATAGCCGCCGGCCTTGCTGACCGCCGCGACAACATCGCGGCAGTGCGAGAACGCGAACAACGGGAACTCAATGCCGAGCTGATCACAAATGGGTGTACGCATGGATGCGACCGTAGCGCACCGCGTTTACAGCGCTTGGCTTGAGGCGGAGCGGCTACAGGTAGTTCAGCTGCTTCGCCGAATGTTCAAGGCCGTCTCGAAACTTCGGGTGGGCAATGTTGATCAAGGCCCGGGTGCGCTCGCGAATCGAGCGTCCGCGCAGCTCGGCCACGCCATATTCGGTCACCACTTTGTCGACCGTGTTCTTCTGCGTGGTCACTACATCGCCCGCCGAAAGCTGCGGCACGATGCGGCTCACCGTGCCGTCTTTGGCGGTGGACTGCATCACGATGAAGCTCTGCCCGCCCTCGCTATATGCAGCGCCACGAGCGAAATCGCTCTGGCCACCCGACGACGAGTAGTAGTGACCCTGGATGGTTTCGCTTGCGCATTGGCCGATGAAGTCGACCGCGAGGCTGGCGTTAATCGAGACGAAATTGGGTTCGCGCGAGATCACGCGGGGATCATTTACATACCGAGCCGACCACATCTCGATGGTGGGATTGTCGTGCACAAAGTCGTAGAGCCGTTGGGTGCCCAAGATGAACGTGCCAATCACCTTGAGCCGGTTATTGGCTTTGTTTACCCCAGTGACGACACCACGCTCGATGAGGTTGATGAGACCATCCGAAATCAGCTCGGTGTGCACACCAAGATCGACATGGTTATCGAGCAGACCGAGCACTGCATTGGGGATAGCTCCGATGCCAGCCTGGATGGTGGAACCATTCGGGATGCGCTCAGCCACAAAGGCGCCAATACGAGCATCGACATTGCTCGGCGTGACGGGCGCCAACTCAATCAGCGGATAATCGGCATCGACCCAACCGAGCACCTGCGAAACATGGATCTGATTTCGCCCGGTGGTGCGCGGCATCTGCCGATTTACCTCAACAAAAAACGGGGCGCGCCCGATGAAGCTCGCCGCATAATCGGCACTCACTCCAAGCGAGAAGTTGCCGTGCTTATCGGGAGGCGACACTGCGGCAACCACAAACGGTTTCGTCGCCCGCCGACGCAGCACGTCGTACACCTCTGAGAAGTGGTTCGGAACGAGGTCGACCGTGCCGGCCAAAAAGCACGGACGCGTGACATGCGACAAGAAGTACGAACGGTGCACGAGACGATCTCCGAACTCTCGATGCATCATCGGCCGATCGCGCAGCGCGTGCATCTGATGCACGGTTACGTCGTGCAAGCTCTCGGGCGCTTGCGTGGCGCGCCGCTCGAGAGCGTCGAGCAACGTGACCGGCTCACCATTGGCAATCGGCACGATGAGATCAGCGCCCGGGCCTACGTGCTGCAGAAACGCATCGGCGTCGCCGACGTGACGACTGCGCAGAAGTTCGTCGACGTTCATATGTGGATCATGTCAGGCTCAGAACTGCAAGCGCCGCGATGCAGACAACGATGGCGGCAATGCCCACGAGATACGCGCCGCCAGCGATACGGCCGGCTGCGTGTTCGCCCATCACGTCTCTGTTTCGAGCGATGCCATACATGAAGCCCAGCAACGGAACCAACAGCACTGCGTTGAGGACCTGACTCAAGATCAGAATCGGGATCAGCGGCGCGCCTGGAATCAACACGATGCCAGCGCTGACGATCGCGATGGTTGCATAGGTGCCATAGAACAATGGCGCCTCGCGAGGACCATCGTTGAGCGCAGTTTCGCGGCCAGCGAACTCGCCCACCGAGTAGGCGGTAGACAGCGGCAAGATCGATGCTGCCAACACCGCTGCACCAATCAAGCCAACGGCAAACAACGCCGAAGCCATCGACCCCGCCAATGGTTTCAACGCCAAGGCTGCGTCGGATGCATCGTGGATGGAGATGCCATCTCTGTGCAGCGTGGCGGCGCACGCGATCACCACGAAGAACCCGATGACACCAGTGAGCACGGAGCCCACGATCACATCAACCCGTTCATAACGAAGGTCATTCACCGTGAGGTGTTTGTCGGCGGCATACGACTGAATGAAGCTGAGCCCCCACGGCGCCAGCGTGGTTCCCACCGTGGCGGTCACCAACAGCACTGCCGCACGACTCGTTGGCAATGACGGAACCAGCGTGCCGCGTAGGGCCGCGCTCCAATCTGGATGAGCGAGGATGCCCGACAAAATGTACGTAACGAATACTGCGCTCACGGCTAGCAGCACACGTTCAACGCGGTGGAAGGTACCGCGCAAGACCAAATACGAAACGCCGACAAGCGCGAACGGCACGCTCACGTAGCGACTGATGCCGAACAGTTCGAAGCCAGCTGCAATACCTGCGAACTCGGCACAGGTGGTGCCGGTGTTTGCCACAATCAGCAGACCCAGCGCGGCCCCGCCCCGACGCACGCCATAGGTTTCACGGATCAACCCGGCAAGGCCTTGCCCAGTAACGATGCCCATTCGCGCGCCGAGATCGTGAAACAGGGCAAGCGCAATCGTCGACAGCAGCAACACCCACAACAGTCGGTAGCCATACTCAGCGCCGAGCGATGAGTACGTCGTGATGCCAGCGGGATCATCATCGGAAAGCCCGGCGAGCAAGCCCGGGCCAGCAACAGCGGCAAGCACAGCAAAGCGTGTGCGGCGGCTCATCAGCGCACCTTTGTGCGCGTGGCTCGGGCACGGATCTGCGGGATCTTCGCATGACCGCGTTTCACTCCAGCAAAGCGACCGCGGCCGGTTACCTGCTCGAGTGAACCGTGAGCGGATTCGTCGTTGTTGATGAGACCTCGCAGCGTTTCGGCGTGCGCCGCGCGAACGGAATTGAGCACAGCGTCGCGATCGTGCGAGGGCAAAGCGCGTAGTAACGGCGCCGCATCATCAGCGTGCATTTCGTCGACAAACGTTGCCGCCGAACGATGCGGCAACGCATGCATCAACCGAGTTCCGAGGCTTGTATGCGCGGCCGAGAGAGCACCCGCTGCAGCGGTGGGAACAACCGTGTGCAAGATCTCAATGGCGTGCTCGATTGGCACGTGAGCAAGCACCGTTGCCAGTTGCGTTGGCTCAAGTCGCTGCACCGCCGACGAGGCATCAGCGAGTTGAAGCGTTCGCGCCTGCCGCTTTGTGAGCGAAAGCTCGTCCCAGTCGACAACCTCGCTGGCGATCAGGCCCGCAATGCGCTGCAAGCCAAGGCGACGCAGAACTCCGGCGGCACCAACTTCGACACCCACAACGAAACTGTCGCGGCCGGCGCGTTCGATAAACACCTCGCACACGCGCGCTACCCGTTTGCCAGCGAGATCAATGATCTGACAATCGAGCACATCGCGGTTCAGCCGAAGAGCGCCCTCGGCCCAATCGGGTGTTGCTTCGCTCAACGCATCCGAGGTGCGCAACACCAGGTCGCCGTCGCCGAGCGCCGACGATGAGCTGCTCTCTACAAGATCGCCGAACGCACACACACTGCGCACAGCACGACGCGTTCCGATTCCGACACGATCGAGACGCGGATGTGGGACGGACATGACGGCGGTGACCTCAAGCACTCGACCGACTCGACGACCATCAAGTAACCGCACGTGACGCCCCAGCAGCAACGACAGCCCAAGCAGATTCACATCGCTCCCGCGCACAGAGCGACGGCTCATCTCAGCTACTCCGGCTGCGCTAAGCGCCGGCGCAGTTCGACGGCAACGGCTTTGCCAGCGATCGCGCCAAGTTCTTCGGCAAGCGACTCGAATACCGGCTGATCGCCCACGTATGCAGCAGTGCCCTCGGTGCAACACCATGACATCGCCTCGCCGTCGTCACCCCAGTCAGATCGCTGCCAACCGCGCACATTGGCAAGCTCAACGCCGTCGTCGCGCATCTCCCACTCGACGCGGATTGGTAGCTGCCAACACACCGATGGCTTCCAATCGATTGGCGATTCGTCGACATCGGTTGCGGCCAGGTGCAACGCGCAGCCGGCACCGCCAGCGAAGCCCGGGCTATTCAGAAAGATGCAGGCTCCATTGACGACACGAGTGTTCGTGAACGTGTCGTCGCTAAAGACTCCATCAGTTGCAGCTACGGCATAGTTCTCGAAGCGTTCGGGGCGCAGCGCTGCAGCGCTCGCCTCAACCAGACGCGCTTCGTCGTCACCATCGATCTCGGCGCCAAACGAACAACAACCTTGACCAAGGTGTTCGGCCGGAGTGGGCAAGATTCCTTGGCAGCCTCTCCCCCAAATGCATGTCCAATTCGACAGCATGAAGGCTCGATCAAATCGCCACACGGTGTCGCCGTCGACGATCTCTTCGACTCCATCGGGTTGCATATGTAACGAGTGTAGAACGCCTCAAAGAGTGACGCCGACGAGGCGCCTTTGGGTCAGCGTGAGCGGCCCGAGCCCTGACGACCCGAGCCCTGACGACCCGATGGCGAATGACCCGTGCTTGAGCGGCCAGAGCCAGACTTCGAGCCCGAAGAGCCGGGGCGTGCGCCACGATGGGTCGAAGGCTGCCGTGGACCACGAGCCGCTGGCTCGTCGTATGCCACTGGCGACGGCTTCACGTATTCAGCCGGCGGGCCCACAAGCGCTTCGAGCATCGAGTGCCCAGGAGCAATGCGAGTAATGATCGGCTCGATGCGAGCGGCCCGCGCCAACGACTTCACGTCGCCAACCTGCTCGGGAGTCATCAGCGTGACAACCACACCTTCGGCTCCTGCGCGAGCAGTGCGACCCGAGCGGTGCAGATAGGCCTTGTGCTCGGCTGGTGGATCAACGTGAACAACGAGAGCGATGTCATCAACGTGGATACCGCGTGCAGCGATGTCGGTAGCAACGAGCACGCGGGTGGTGCCAGCCGAGAACGACTCGAGGTTGCGCTCACGCGCGTTCTGCGAGAGGTTGCCGTGCATCTCTACTGCTGGGATGCCAGCAGCCGTAAGCACCTTTGCCAACTTCTTGGCACCGTGCTTGGTGCGGGTGAACAGCAGCGAACGATCTTGCCCTTGGGCCAACTCACGAATGATCGTTGGCTTGTCGGCAGCGCTGACAGCAAACACGTGGTGAGTCATCGTGGACACCGGAGCGACCTCGGGGTCAACCGAGTGAACAACCGGGTTGGTGAGATAGCGACGCACCAAAACATCGATGCCGTTGTCGAGCGTGGCCGAGAACAACAGGCGCTGGCCATCGCTGGGGGTCTGATCGAGCAATCGCTTCACTGCTGGCAAGAAGCCGAGGTCGGCCATGTGATCGGCCTCGTCGAGCACGGTGACCTCGACCTGATCGAGCCGACAATGGCGTTGCGCGATGAGGTCTTCAAGGCGGCCAGGACACGCAACAAGAATGTCGACGCCTAAGCGCAACGCCGTGACCTGTGGGCCTTGACCCACGCCGCCGAACACTGTTGTCACCTTCAGCGACATCGCGTTGGCGATGGGTGCGAGCGTTTCGGCTACTTGGTTCGCGAGCTCGCGTGTTGGCACCAAGATGAGCGCACGAGGACGCTTGGTCTCGCGGCGGCCGCCCGAGGACGACAAACGCGCCACGGTCGGGATAGCGAACGCAATGGTCTTTCCACTACCGGTCTTGCCCCGGCCGAGCACATCGCGTCCGGCCAACGAGTCGGGCAAGGTTGCGGTCTGAATGGGGAACGGAGCAGTGACCCCGTCGCGAGCGAGCGCGGCCACGATGGGAGCAGGCACATTCAGAACAGCGAAGTCGGCCGCTTCAATGACTGGTTGAGTCGAAGGCGAAAGATCGACAGCGTGCTGAGCAGGCTGTGCTGCGGCGCCTGGCGTAGACGGCCGACGGGGTGCGCCTGATTCGTTATCGCGAGGCCCGCGACGACGAGGGTTGCGGCGCGCCGCGCCAGATGAGGGTGTGGTTGTTGACATAGATTTCCTTCCAGATCGGTTGGCCGTTGATGCATGGCTGTCCGCTCAATGGAACAAAATCGTGCGCCTGAGGCGCTGCACTCGACCGCATCGTGTCGGGGGTGACGGTGATGCGTTCACAACCTTACCGGTGATGCGGTGAATGTGGGCGCTTCCGCCACTTGGTCCGTACCGCGCCCTAGCCTCGGTGCGATGCGATGGGATCGATTGACATGTGGCATCGGCCTCAGCTTCGCTCTGTTGTCGTGGAGTCTGAGCTACGGCGCGGTGTTGCCTCAATTGCGCGACGAACTCCACCTGTCAGCATCAACCGCAGCGATGCATGGTTCCGTCTTCGGCGTTTGCTTGCTCATCTTGTCCACCTTCGGCAGTCGGCTGCTCGCTGCACTGCCCAACGGACTCGCGCTCCGTCTGTGCGCCGTGTGCATGGTCAGCGGCGGAGCACTATTTGGCTTCGGCCACTCCATTGCATTCACCTTGGGCGGTGCCGTTCTCACCGGCACCGGCGCAGCACTCTTCATCATCGTTGTGCCCGGAATTGTGTACGTGCACCAGCCTCAAGCACCAACACAAACCATGTCGACGCTGAACGCGTTTCCCATGGTGTCATCCACGCTGCTACCCCTCTCGGTCGCTGGCGCAGCAGCAATCGCCATCAGTTGGCGTGTGGCCTATCTCGGGCCTGTGCTTGCTTTCGGTGCCATCATCGCGTTCACCACAGCGAAGGCTCCAGTGCCTCCAAGTCCTGTTGAAAACCCGGTGCGAATCGCCGACCTTGCGCGCGTTGCCCACCTTTGGCGCCGATGGATCGTGCTGGTGTGCGCAACCCTTGCCGAGGTCGGCACGGTCACTTGGGGCGCGTCGATCATGCACGACCTCGGGGGCGCCGCAAAGGGAACCGCCGCCTCGCTGACGGTTGGCTTCTTCATCGCGATGTTCATCGGCCGCCTCGCCCTCACGCGGGTGCTGCTGATCTTCAACCCGCAGATCGTGCTGCGAATGGCATTCATCGGAGCGATCCTGTTCTTCATTCCATTTCTCCTTGGGCCAAGCCTGATCGTGCGCATGCTTGGCCTCACTGGTCTGGGCCTGTGCTTGTCGCCGGCCTACCCGTTGTCGCTTACCCGGCTGTTCGAGCTCCACAACGACACTGCTGCGCTCGGACGGTTGTCGGCGATGGCATCCGGAATTGGCATCACGTTTGGGCCGATGTTGCTCGGCGTGCTTTCCGACAGCGTTGGGCTCAACTGGGCAACTGCCGCGCTACCCGTGTTCGCGCTGTGCGGATTGCTGACCGTGGCGCTACCCCAACGCGAGAGTCGTGAGCAACGACAGGCAATCGCCGCCTAGCATCTGCTTCACCAACCAAGGAGAAGGCACATGGCGCGATTACACGATCGGGTTGCGGTCATCACCGGCGCCGCCGACGGCATCGGTCACGGCATCGCCCGTCGCTTTGCTGCCGAGGGCGCCAAGCTGCTCATCGCCGACATCAACGCCGAGGCTGGTGCCCGCGTTGCCAACGAGATCCGCGACGAATTCGGAGTCGATGTTGTTGATGTTGCTACCGATGTCTCCGACAAGACACAGGTTCTCGCAATGATCCACGCTGCCCACAATCGCTGGGGCACTATCGATGTGTTGGTCAACAATGCGTGGGGCGGAGGTTCGCTCAGCCGGGTCGAGTTCAAAAGCGACAGCAACTTCGAGCATGGTTTCGGGGTTGGCTTCTACGGGCCGTGGTGGGCAATGCAGGCAGCAATGCCACTGATGAAAGCCCAAGGGCGCGGCAACATCATCAACCTCTGCTCACTCAATGGGGTGAACGCACACATCGGTACCGCCGAATACAACGTGGCCAAAGAAGCGCTGCGCTCGTTGTCGCGTACTGCTGCGCGCGAATGGGCGCCGTACGGCATCGTGGTCAACGTGATCTGTCCGGCCGCGAAGAGCGCCGCCTTTCGCGCCGTCGCTGCGCGCAACCCCGAACTCGTTGCTACCGCCGATTCGGCCAACCCAATGGGATATCTCGGCGACCCCGAGCGCGACATTGCTCCCGTCGCTGTTTTTCTCGCCAGCGACGACGCTCACTACGTCACGGGCAATACGGTGTTCGTCGACGGCGGCAGCCACATCAACGGAGCCCATTGGGTACCCGACCTTCCAGCCGATCCGCCAAGCCCACGCCGCGCACAGGAGCCGAGATGACCACGAACGACCGCGAAGCGCTCTCTGCAATACGCGAACAACTACGCGCCAAGTACGTGGCGCCCCGCGACGCTCGCCCCGCTTCAGCGGCACGCGGTATTCATCATCTGGCGCTGCTGTCATCCGATGTCGAGCAGACCATTCAGTTTTACCAAGGCCTGCTCGAGTTCCCGCTCACCCATATGTGGGAGAACCGCGACTATCAAGGATCCACCCACTTCTTCTTCGATGTCGGCAACGACACAGCGTTGGCGTTCTTCGATCTGCCCGGTCTCGATCTCGGGCCATACAAAGAAGTGCTCGGCGGATTACACCACCTCGCTATCGCAGTCGAGCCCACCAAGTGGCAGTACCTCAAAGACAAGCTCGACGCAGCGAACGTGCCCTACGCGCACATAGACGGTTCATCCATCTATTTCAACGACCCCGATGGCTCACGCCTCGAACTGATCAGCGATCCGCTGCGCGAGATGTACGGCGAAGTCGTTATGTAGATCGCGAGGGCATCGCCCTCGCGAGGTCTCACAGCGGAGGCAGGCCCTGATGCTTGTCGAGCATGTCGCTCATGATGCCGCGAATGAAATCGTCGGCGGCCTCGGTCCATCCACCCGACACACCGCCGTAAATGCCCGAACTCTTGGCCGGCGCATCGGCGTGAGCTTTCGCGTATTCGACAGCGTCAGCAAGATCGGTGGCCCATGCCTCGGCCACGCCCGCCTGCGTTTGTGGACGCGTGACGGCCATGTGGATTGCGTTGGGATACTGCAAGCCATTCATGCGCCAACCGCGGCTGCGCAGCGAATCGTTCACATGGTAGATGTCGAACTCATCTGAGGTGAACGCAAACAGGTACGTGGGATCGCCGATCAAGCGCAATTCTGGGTGACTACGAACCGCTGCAATCATCGATGCAGCGGTGGCGAAGATCTCTTTGGCGTAACGCAAATAACCCTGACGGCCGGTGGCCACCATGCCCGCCCACGTTGCCGCAAGGAGTCCGCTCGAGCGGGATCCATCAATGCCTGGCGAGCAGTACTTGCCGCCCGACCAGTTGGTCTGGAAGAAGTACTGGCCGTCGCGTAGCGAGCGGTTGCGGAACATCAACAACGACGTTCCCTTCAACCCGTAGCCGTACTTATGGGTGTCGGCCGACAGCGTGGTGACGCCGGGGACCCTGAAGTCGAACGCCGGAATCGGGTAACCCAGTTGCTCACCAAAGGGCAAGATGAAACCACCGAGGCAGCCATCAACGTGCAAGCCCACGCCATGAGCAAGGGCAACTTGGCCAAGCTCGGCGATGGGGTCGATGGTGCCGTAGCCATAGTTCGATGCCGAACCCATGATGGCAATCGTCTGATTGTCGATGAGGGCTTCGAGCGCAGCAACATCGACCTGAGCTGTGACCGGATCGGTGGGCGCGATACGAACCTCGATACCCAACAGGTGACACGCCTTATCGAACGCCGGGTGGCCGGTTTCGGGTTTCACAAAATTGGGATTGGTGACGCCGCGTACGGCACGAGCCTGTTCGCGGTACGCAAGGATGGCGTGCAAAATGCTGCCGCTGCCGCCGCTGGTGATCATGCCGGCAGGCTCGCTGTCGGCACCAGCAGACGCTGCGTTGAAGAGATCGAGGCCCATCGCAATGATCTCGCCCTCAAAGCGCGTGGCACTGGGGCACACGTCGCGTTGCAGCGCGTTCATATGGCCATACATGCCGAATGCTTCGGACATGAATGCGTAGTGATCGGTGTCGCCGCAATAGAACGAACCGCTGGCCTTGCCTGTGTGCCAGAACGAGTCTTCGGCGGTGGCCATCTCACGCAGTTCGCCGAGGATGCTCTCGCGGTCTCGACCCTCTTCGGGGAGAACACGCAACACGGGATAACGATCGGCGTAGGGGTAGTTACTCATGCCTGCGAGCCTTACACATCGGGTGAACAGCGGTCGTGCGCAGGCAGCGATCTACGCGACAATGACGGCCATGCACACCCGTTGGTACCTCGCCATCGACCTCGGAACCGGCGGGGCAAAGGTGGCTGCCGTCGGTGACGATGGCCGCATTCTTTCCAGCGCATTCCGAGCCATCGACACAACACTCACCGACGATGGAGGCACCGAGCAAGACACCAACCAATGGTGGTCGAGCATTGCCAACGCAGCACGCGAGGTTGTGCTCGGCGCTGCCCAGGCGTCTCCGTGCGCAGGCGTTGGCATCACTGGCCAATGGGGTTCAACCGTGCCCGTCGACCGCGATGGCAATGCGTTGGGACCGTGTCTGCTGTGGTCCGATACGCGCGGCGGCATATGGTCGAAGCCGCTCGTCGGCGGCACCGTCAATGTGGCGGGTTATGGCCCGCTCAAGATCCTGCGCTGGCTGCGCAAAGCCGGCGGAGCGCCGAGCCCAGTTGGCGCCGACCCAACCGGGCATAACCAGTTCCTCCAACACCAACGCGCCGACGTGTACAATGCTGCGGCTGCGTTCATTGAGCCTGTCGATTTCGTGGGACTGCGCCTTACTGGTCGCGTCGCCGCCACACCCGCCTCAATGGTGTTGTCGTGGCTCACCGACAACCGCCAGGGATCCAAGCCGCGCTACGACCCGTCACTGGTGAAGCTTGCTCGACGCAACGCAACAACCCTGCCCGAGCTCGTTCCCACGGGCAGCGTGTTGGGCTCAATGTTGCCCGCTGTGGCCACACAGCTGGGCGTGGCTGCCCACACCCCGGTGGTGTGCGGCGTGCCCGATCTGCACACCGCCGCAATCGGCGCAGGAGCAGTGGCCGACTTCGCTGGCCACATCTCGATCTCCACCACTGCGTGGGTGTCAGCTCCCGTGCCGTTCAAGAAGACCGACATCGCCCGACAGATGGCGTCGGTACCGGGTCTTCGCTCGGGTTCGTATCTCATTGCCAACAACCACGACACCGGCGGCGCCGCCCTTCGGTGGCTGCGCGACGCCGTCATCTCCGACGCCGACTACGACCAACTCACGCTCGAGGCCGCGGCCGTAGCCCCGGGCAGCGGCGGAGTCATCTTCTGCCCATGGCTCAACGGCGAGCGCTCACCTGTCGAAGATCACAATCTGCGTGCAAGCTTTCTTAATGTGTCGCTCGCTACCACGCGCGCCCACCTGGTGCGCGCTGTGCTCGAAGGTGTCGCGTTCAATGCGCGCTGGCTACTTGAAGCCACCGAGAAGTTTGCAGGCCGTCCGCTCGACGGTCTGCGCTTGCTGGGCGGCGGCGCCCAATCAGATCTGTGGTGTCAGATTCACGCCGATGTGATCGGCCGGCCCATTCACCAAGTAGCCGACCCAGTCAACGTAAACGTTCGCGGCGCAGCGTGGTTCGCCGCAATGCATTTGGGGCACCTCACGCTCGACGAAATCACCGCTCGCGCACCAACTGCGCGGGTGTTCGAACCCAGTGTCGAGGGCATGGCCGCAACCGCCCCGCTCTATGCCGAGTTTGTGCGTCTCGCCAAGTCGCAGCGGGCGATGTACCGGAGGCTGAACGGCACCACCCCGTCAGTTACCATCGGCGCATGAGCACCAGAACTATCGACCTTCTCGATGGCGATTTCTATATCAACAACCCGTACGCCACCTACGCCTGGATGCGCGAGAACGCCCCTGCGTACTGGGACTCCATCAACGAGCTGTGGGGGATTTCGCGTTACGACGACATCGTCGAGATCGAGCGCCGCAAAGACGTATTCATCAGCGGCGATCAGGTGAAGGGCGGCTACCGCCCCAACCTTCCAGCCGACCAAGCCATCATCGGACTCGACGATCCACTGCATGCATTGCGTCGCAACTTGGTCTCTCGTCGTTTCACCCACAAAGCCGTTGCCGACAAGCAAGAGGCCGTGCGTGCGGTTGTCACCGGCCTGCTCGATGCGGCGTTCGCCAAAGACGACGTCGAGGTCATTGCCGACCTCGCTTCGCCGCTTCCCGCGCTCATGATCGGTCGCTTGCTGGGTTTTGAAGACTCCGATTGGCCAAAGCTGCGCGACTGGTCAGAGCGCACCATTGCACTTGGTGGCGGCCCCCGCTACTTCAACGACGACGGCATGAACGCCGCTATCGAGTTCGCTGTCGCAGCCGCCGAGTTGTACGAAACGAAGAAGGGCTGTCCGATGGACGACCTGATGAGTCTGTACACCACCGTCGAAATTCCTGGCCACCCATTTGGTGTCGACGAAGCAATCTCCGATGCGCTGCTGTTGCTCGACGGCGGCGCCGAGACCACCCGCACGGTGATCGGCCGCACGTTGCTCAACCTGCACGCCAACCCCGAGCAATGGGCGCGCCTCAAGAACGGCGCCGACCTCACTGTGGCGGTCGAAGAGTTCATCCGCTACGTCACGCCCATTCACAACATGTGCCGCGTTGCCGTCACCGATTACAACCTCAACGGCACCATCATCCCGGCCGGCAACCAAGTGCTGATGATGTATTCGTCTGCCAACCGCGACACCACCCACTTCGTCGATCCCGAAACGTTCGACATCACCCGCACTCCGAACCAACACATCGCGTTCGGCTTCGGCACTCACTTCTGCCTTGGCGCAGCGTTGGCCCGACTCGAGATTCGCACCTTCTTCGAAGAGTTCGTTCGCCGCGTCGAATCGTTCCGCATCATCGAAGACACCATCGAGGCGCTTCCGAACGCATTCGTGTTTGGCCTCAAGTCGGCCCGCATCGAACTGGTCGGCGCATAGCAGTGGGCACCATCGTCATCACCGGTTCGTCCGGCGGCATCGGCTCTGCCACTCGCGCAGTTCTTGAGGCACAAGGGCACCGCGTGATCGGCGTCGACATTCGCGATGCCGAAGTCATCGCCGATGTATCTACCCCCGCAGGCCGCGTCGCGATGATCGAACACGTCACCGCCGCATGCAACGGCGTACTCGACGGTCTTGTGGCCGGGGCTGGCATCAGCTCTAACGGCAGCAACGAAGAACTTGTGGTGTCGATCAATTACTTCGGCGCTGTTGCGGCTCTCGATGGCCTGCGTCCCTTGCTGGCGCGAGGCACCAACCCCAGCGCGGTCGCCATCAGCTCAAACAGCACCACCGCACAAAAGGGCATACCACTTGCGGCTGTGGCCGCGTGTCTTGCCCACGACGAGCCGGGCGCGCGCCACGCCGCGGCAGGCTCGCCGATGGGCGGCTACCCAGCGTCAAAGATGGCTCTGGCCCACTGGGTACGCACCCAAGCCACCACCAACGACTGGATTGGCTCGGGCATTCGACTCAACGCCATTGCGCCAGGCCTCATCGCAACACCAATGACCGAAGGTGGCATCGACTTTGTGCTCGGCCTTGGCGATACCTATCCGGTGCCCATCCAGCGAGCCGGACAGCCCGAAGAAGTAGCCGGCTTATTGGCCTATCTGCTGTCGCCCATGGCGTCGTTCTTCGTGGGCAGCTTCGTCGTGATGGACGGCGGCACCGACGCCGCGCTGCGCGCCACCGATTGGCCCGGCGCGCGATGAGCCCGTCGCTACCGAAGACGATGCTCGCGTATCGGCTTCTCGAATGGCAGCAGCCACCGCAGCTCGTCGAGACCAACGTTCCCAACATCAGCGCCGGCGAGGTACTCATCAAGGTGGCCGGCAACGGCTTGTGCCACAGCGACCTCACCATGATGGAACTGCCCGGCTCCATCGGCGAACTCATTGGTTGGCAGATGCCGTTCACGCTCGGCCACGAAGTGGGCGGATGGATCGCAGCTATCGGCGACGACGTCAACGGCTTCGAGGTCGGACAAGCCGTCGCGCTGGTGTCTCCAAGCTCGTGCGGCGTGTGTGCGCTCTGCTTGCGCGGCCACGACAGCGCCTGCCCTCACGGGCTTGCCGGACGCGGCTACGGACGCGATGGTGGCCTCGCCCAATTCGTGAAGGCCCGCGCCCCGCGCGACGTGGTTGCCATCGGCTCGCTCGATCCGCGAGTGGCGGCGCCGCTCACCGATGCTGGCGCAACCTCATATCACGGTGTGCGCAAGGTGCTGCACAAGCTCACTCCCGGATCCACCGCTGTGGTCATCGGCGCCGGCGGCCTTGGCGCGTTCGCGATTCAGATACTTCGTGCGCTCAGTCCGGCCACGGTCATCGCCATCGACAACAACGAGCCGCGCTTGGCGTACGCCACCGAGCTCGGCGCACATCACACCATCAGCGGTGTCGACAAGACAACGGCCGGCGAGTTGCGTCGCATCACCAACGGCGAAGGCGCTACTGCGGTGCTCGACTTCGTGGGTATCGACTCGACCATCGATGTTGGGGTCGGCAGCGTTCAGCCCTTTGGCACATATGCCATCATCGGCTCAAACGGCGGCACCCTCAAGCGCCAGTGGTATGGCGGACTCCCGCGCGATGGCGAGGTCGTGAACTTTCAAGGCTCGAGCGTGTCCGATGCTCACGATGTGGTGCGTCTTGCCGAGCAAGGCCTGATCCGCAGCGACGCCGACCTGTTCTCGCTCGACAACGTGACCCAGGCCTACGACGCACTGCATCACGGCCAACTGCGCGGACGCGCTGTGGTCACCCCCAACGACTCACAGTGAGCCACCCTGGCCCGCCATAAAGCATGAGCGCACGCCAACCGTGCGCTGATGCTTTATGAGGAACATCAATTGGCGCCAACGCTGCAGGTGACAGTTCGGCTGACACCCAAAGAAGGCAATCCGTCGAAGACGTAAGCGGCTACCGTTGACCCTTATGCCATCGGCCTTTCTGCATCCATTTGCTTCACCCACCCGCGAGTCGTTTATTCGCATTGTGCGCGGCGACGGCGCTCTGCTCTGGGACGCCGACGGCAAAGAGTTCATCGATGGCATGGCCAGTCTGTGGTACTGCGCCATCGGCCACGGCCGCCGCGAGATGGCCGACGCCGTGCATGCTCAGATGAGCACGCTCGAGACGTACTCGTGCTTCGATCCATTCACTAACGCACCCGCCGACGAACTCGCCGAGAAGTTGCTGTCGTTGAGCCCCATTCCCGATGGTCGTGTGTTCTTCTGCGATAGCGGCAGCGAATCGGTAGACACCGCAATGAAGTTGTCGCGCCTCGCTCACGTGCAAGCCGGACACCCCGAGCGCACGCTCATCATCAGCCGCACACGCGGGTATCACGGCACCAACTATGGCGGCACGAGCGCGCAGGGCATCGCCCCAAACCGCGTTGGCTTTGGACCATTGCTGACCGATGTGGTGCAGGTGCCCAGCGATGACATCGAGGCATTGGCCTCGTTGATGAAAGAACGCAGCGCCGAGATCGCCGCTGTCATCACCGAACCGCTGCAAGGAGCCGGCGGCGTGTTTCCGCCCGCCGACAACTACCTACTCGGTCTGCGACGACTGTGCGATCAGCACGGTGCCCACCTGATTTTCGACGAGGTCATCACCGGCTTTGGCCGACTTGGGTCATGGTTTGGTTCGCAGCACTACGGCGTGACCCCCGACTTCCTTGGGTTCGCCAAAGCGGTTACCTCTGGGTATCAGCCCCTGGGCGGAGTGATCGTGGGCCGCAAGCCACTCGATGCGCTCGAGTCCGACCCAACGTTCATCTTGCGTCACGGCTACACCTACAGCGGTCACGCCAGCGTGTGCGCAGCCGGCCTCAAGAACCTCGAGATCATGCAACGCGAAGATCTGGTGAACCGCGCCAAGCATGTGGGAGCTCGTCTCGGGGCGGCGCTGCAGGCATTGGCCGCCGACGGAATCATCGATCACGCGCGTGGCGAGGGCGCCGTGTGGGCCGCCGGACTGCGACCCGATCAGAACGCATTGGCGATTCGCGATCGCATGCTCGCCAACGGCGGCATCGTTCGCGCGCTGAACGCCGACACCAACACGTTCTGCCCACCGCTGGTTATCACCGACGAGCAACTCGATCGCTTACTCGACATCTTCGCTACTGCTGCTGCCGCGCAATAAGCCACCGAAGAAATCTCTCAAGGGCGCCTATATTCGCGCCGATACACAAGCGTGCAAAAAAGTGTGCTCCCCAGCATTACGTTCGTGGCGTTCACAATGGCAGCAATGCTGTCGCTTGTGATTACGTCTCGGCCCTTCTGACTTGACCTACGAAACGTCAGTCCCCCCTGACGTTTCGCAGATCAGTCGTTGGGGCGTTTACAGTCGGATCATGAAGCTTGATCTCACCGGACAACGTGCTCTCGTTACGGGCGGCGCCAGCGGCATTGGAGCCACCGTCGCACGACGCTTCGCCTCGCTTGGCGCACACGTCATCGTCACCGACCTCAACGATGTTGATGGTGCCGCAGTGGCAGCCGAAGTTGGCGGCGAATACCACCATCTCGATGTATCCAGTGCCAAGGCGTGGCACGATCTCATCGATCCACTCGATGCACTCGACATTGCGTTCCTCAACGCTGGCGTCAGCACCCGCTTGCCCGGTTCGCAGTTCAGCGACGAACCGCTCAGTGAGGTCACCGATGAGGCCTATGGCCGCATCATGGGCGCCAATGTCGATGGTGTTGTGTTCGGCGCCCGCGCAGTGCTGCCCAAGATGCTCGAGCGTGGCCGTGGCCACATTGTGATGACCGCATCGATGGCCGGACTCGGCGCCGTGCAGTTCGACCCCATCTATGCCCTCACGAAGCACGCTGTTGTTGGCTTCGCCAAGTCACTCGGCGCTGCAGCCGGGCCCCGCGGCGTGTGCACCAGCGCCATCTGCCCGGGCTTTGCCGACACGAACATCGTGTCCACCGAAGCACGCCAAATGCTTGGCGTGATGGGGGTTCCGATCATGTCGCCCGAGCGTGTAGCCGACACCGTCATCACTGCGCTCGAGGCCAACAAGCCGGGCTCGGTGTGGGCGGTGTGGGGCGACCTTCCCATTACTCAATACGAACCCACTCCCCCATTTCACGGATTGATCCCACCACGATGACCGAGCTGCTGTTCAACCCGTTCGACCCAGCCTTTCGGGCCGACCCGTACCCGTTCTACGACGTGCTACGCGAGAGCGCTCCGGCATACCCCACACCCTTTGGAACCGTGGTGCTGTCGCGATACGAAGACGTCGCCACAACCTTGCGCAGCAACGATTTCAGCCGCGACCTCGAAAAGAACGTGACCGGCCCACCCACCCCATTTCAGCAAGCGCGCCGCGACCGCCGATCCGAATCAATCAGCAAGTCGATTCTCAATCTCGATCCTCCCGACCACACCCGCCTGCGCCGCCTCGTGAGCAAGGCGTTCACACCATCGGCCATCGAGCAATTGCGGCCGCGCATCCAGCAGTTGGTAGACGACGTGCTCGATCACGCTGCCGACAAAGGCTCCATTGAGCTCGTCGACGACCTTGCCTTCCCGCTGCCGTTTCAAGTGATCAGCGACATGTTGCTGATGCCCACCGATCGCGCCGTCGAGTTGCGCGACTGGTCACAGCACATCACCGCATCACTCGAACCTACGGCTACCGAGGAAGACCTCGACAACGCCGACAACGCCATTGAACAACTCGTGCCGTATCTGGTTTCGGTCATCAACGAACGCCGCGGCAATCTCGGTGACGACATCTTGTCAGCGCTCATCCAGGCCGAAGAGAGCGGCGACCGCATGACCGAAGCCGAACTCATCTCGTTCGTGCTGCTGCTCTACGTTGCCGGCCATGAGACCACAGTGAACCTCATTGGAAATGGCACATTGGCGCTGCTGCGACACCCAGATCAGATCACGCTGTGGCGTGACAATCCCGCCATCGGCACCGTTGCAGTCGACGAGCTACTGCGCTTCGACGGGCCCGTGCAACTCACGGTTCGCGTGCCGCTCGTGCCGGTCGATTTCGGTGATGTTCGCGTCGAGGCAGGCTCGGTCGTGATGGCGCTGTTGGGTGCCGCGAATCACGATCCAGCCATGTTCGACAATCCACACACGCTGCGTCTCGACCGCTCCAACGCGGGTCGCCATCTCGCATTGGGCGGCGGCATTCACTACTGCCTTGGCTCAGCGCTGGCCAAGCTCGAAGCGCAGATTGCCATTGGTTCGCTCGTGCAGCGCTTCCCGAATCTCAGTCTTGCTGGAGAGCCCGGCTGGCGAGATCGACTCACCATCCGCGGAGTCGATCACCTGCCGCTGTCGCTCTAGATCAATCGTTGGCAAGTAGATACATCAAGCTGCTGGTGTCCCAGCGCTTGCCACCGCGGGCAATGACCTGTTCGTAGAACTGATCGACCAGCGTTGCAACCGGAAGTCGCGCTCCGTTACGAGCCGCTTCGTCGAGGCAGATACCTAGGTCTTTGCGCATCCACTCGACAGCGAAGCCAAACTCAAACTCGCCCCGCGACATCGTGATCGCTCGGTTGTCCATTTGCCAGCTTTGCGCAGCACCCTTCCCGATGGTCTCGACCACTTTGTCGACATCGAGGCCAGCGCGTTGGGCAAAGTTGATGCCCTCGGCCAGCGCCTGCACCAAGCCTGCAATGCAGATTTGATTCACCATCTTGGTGAGCTGCCCAGCGCCTGCATCGCCCATCAACTCGCACGCCTTTGAGTAGGCAGCGATCACTGCCTTGGCCCTACTAAACACCAGCAGGTCGTCGCAGCCGCACATCACGGTGAGCACACCATTCTCGGCACCCGCCTGACCCCCGCTGACCGGAGCATCGACAAACCCAACGCCAACGGCAGCCGCAGCTACCGACAATTCGCGAGCGACATCGGCGCTAGCGGTGGTGTGATCAACAAGCACCGAGCCTGCGCTCATTCCGGCGAGAGCACCATCGGCGCCCAAAACCACCGAGCGAAGGTCATCGTCGTTGCCCACGCAGACGAACACAAAATCGGCATCTTCGGCGGCCTCACGTGGGGTAGCTGCGCGCCAGCCACCGTTGGCCTCGACCCACTGCTCGGCCTTGGCCGCAGTGCGGTTGTAGACCGTTACGTCGTGACCCTTGCCGCTGAGATGGCGCGCCATTGGCGCACCCATGACTCCTAAACCAATGAATGCGACCTGTGCCATAGGTCAACGATTCTGACATGCCGCAGCGCGTCTCGCCGCGATCTTTCGCGCGCCACGATGCCGGCGCGTTACTGCGGTGTCACATACGCGCTGGTGATGCCACCGTCGATGATGAGCGACTGGCCCGTCATCCAACTGCTCTCGTCGCTCGCCAAGAACAGCGCGCCATTGGCGATCTCGATTGGCTCGCCGAAGCGACCCATTGGGATGTGCACCAAGCGACGGTTGCGCTTTTCGTCGTCGGACAAGAACTTGGCGAGCAGTGGGGTCATGATTGGCCCTGGGCACAACGCGTTTGCGCGGATGCCCTGACGGGCATAGATAGTTGCAATCTCACGGGTCATGGCCAGCACGGCGCCCTTCGAAGCGGTGTAGGCAATCTGCGGAGTTGCGGCACCCATGTGCGCCACAAACGACGCAACGTTCACGATGGAGCCACCGCCGCTGGCGAGCATTGCGGGAATGGCGTAGCGGCAACCAAGCAGCACGCCCTTCACGTTGATGTCCATGGTGAGGTTGTATGTCTCGATCGAGGTGTTGGTCGGGCCGTCGTCGTCGCCGAGCATGACGCCGGCGTTGTTGTACAACACATGCAGCCCACCAAAGGTCTCGACCGCGTGCGCAACAGCAGACTCAACCGACTGCTCGTCGGTGACATCGCAGCGCACAAAGGTGGCCTCGCCGCCAGCAGCGGCGATTGCCTCAACTGCTTCGTCGCCATCGTTGATGTCGGCAATCACGATCTGCGCGCCCTCTTGAGCGAAACGCTCGGCGCCAACGCGACCCAACCCCGATGACGCACCTGTAATCAGCGCAACCTTGCCACTTAACCGACCCACACATGCCTCCGAGGCTTGAACAACGTTGG
>JBAXHD010000017.1:0-51413 GCA_037139095.1 Actinomycetota bacterium | reverse complement strand
ACCTACGGAAGGGATAACCGCTGAAAGCATCTAAGCGGGAAGCCCGTTCGAAGATGAGTACACCCATGCGGTCAACGCAGTAAGGCCCGTGGCTAGACCACCACGTTGATAGGCCGGAGGTGTAAGCACGGTAACGTGTTTAGCCGACCGGTACTAATCGGCCGAGGGCTTGGTTTATGAACAAATAAGCTCGTGCTTGCTCTGGAGTCCTTGAGGTCGCTAACGCGACTCATTGACACAAGATTTCGGTGGCCATAGCGGCAGGGTCACACCCGTTCCCATCCCGAACACGGAAGTTAAGACTGCCAGCGCCGATGGTACTTGGGGGTAGACCCCCTGGGAGAGTAGGTCGCCGCCGAATTTCGAAATCAAATACCCCCGGTTAACCCCGGGGGTATTTGGCATTTTTCGGCCTCCGCGCCCGTAGGCTGGCTGGCCATGCCAAATAGCCCTCGCCCCCGCCCTCGTCCGTCTTCGTCTGGATTTATCTCCTCAGGGCGCGGACCCCGTCCAGACTCAACTGAGCCTGGTGGGCGTGAAGGCGACGAGGCCAACCGCCGGAACGACCGGTTGCGCGGCGACGGCGGAGGAGTTCGAGCCACGGGTCGCCCTGGCCAGGAGCGGTCCGGCGGCGGATACGGAGCTGATCGTTCGTCTGGGTCGCCCCGTTCAGCTGGGGGTCGCTATGGAGCGGGTCGCGAGCAGGGAAGTAATCCGCCGGCTCGCTACGGAAACAATCGCAGCGACGGGCCACGCGGTGCTGGCGGCGCGCGATCGTCCGAAGCCGGTTCAAGCCGCTATGGAGGCGGTAGTCGGGATCACGGTCCACGAGACGGAGCCCCGCGGGGGGGCAGCTCAGGTCGTACTGGAGGCTTCGGCGGCGGTAGCGCTCGAGCTGCAGGCCGTGGGGGAGTGCGCCCTGACTCTCGAGGCGGGCGCGGCGGCGAATTCGTACCCGCACGTCCACAGACGGCTGCTGAACGTCGCTCGTCGGAAGTAAATGCGCGGCGTGACGCTGCACGTGACGAACAGCCTCTGGATCGTGAGGCGGTCGAGTTGGATCGCTGGGAGCCGGAGCAGTGGGAAGATCAGGGTTCGGTTCGCGAGCTTGCCCGCGACGCAACCTCGAGAGCGCGTGGTGGTGCGCGTGCTGAGACGTCAGAAGAAGTACGTGAGCGCCGCTTGGGCGATCCGACGCGGTTGGAACCGTCATGGGTGGCCGAGATTGAGCGCGAGAGCGACTCGAAGACATCGGCTCGCTATATGGAGCGGCTCGCAGCGGCCACTGAAGCCCTTGAGCGCGATCGTTACACCGACGCGCTTCGAATGGTTCAGTCGGTCTTGAAGAACCTCCCGAATGTGGGGGCCGGCCATGAAGTAGCAGGTATTGCCCTATACCGACTCGGTGAGTGGCGCAAAGCCGCTGCCGAGCTTGAGCAGGCGCGTCGCTTGCATCCTTCGCCAGAACAGCTTCCGGTGCTTGCCGATTGTTATAGGGCGCTTCGTCGCTATCACGAAGTTGACGAGCTCTGGCACGAGATTCGTAACACCTCGCCTGCTCCATCGGTGATGGCCGAGGGCCGCATCGTTGCGGCAGGCGCTCTGGCCGATCAGGGCGACATCGCCGGCGCGATCAAGCTGCTGATTCGGGTGGCTGATGCACCGAAACGGGTTCGCGACTATCACCTGAAGCAGTGGTACGTGATTGCCGATCTCTACGACCGTTCAGGCGATGTGGTGAAGGCGCGGAACTTCTTTAAGCGTGTCGCAGCGATCGATCCTCGATATGCCGATGTCAGCGATCGTCTCGCGATGCTTGGTCGGCGCTAGTGGCGTAACTATGTAACACCCCGTGCCTAGACTGACACGGGTCGGCTTCCCCCTTCAGAAATGTCTGTGGCACTTGCGGTGTAGCCGCATGGGCAGGGTGGAGGTTGAAATGAACGTTGTTGTGCTATGCGGTCGCTTGTCGAGCGCTCCGGTGATTCGAGAACTCGAGTCGGGCTCGGTTCTGATGAACTGCGAACTGACCACTCGGGTGGACGATGTGGCGAATTCGGTTCCGTTGGTTTGGTTTGATCCGCCTGCTGCTGCAGTTTTCGAGGCGGGTGACGAGGTGGCGGTCGTTGGCACGGTGCGGCGGCGCTTTTATCGTGCTGGGGTCAGCACTCAGAGCCGCACAGAAGTAGTTGTAGAGCTTCTGGGCAAGGTTGGCGACAAGCGTGCGGCGACGGCTCGGCGAAAGTGGATCAACGCCGCCATGGGTGCCGACCTACTCAACGGGCTACGCTCGTTCTAGTACGCAGCCAATGGTGGTTGCGACTGATGAAACTCAGGGAGACAGCACCGTGGATCTTCAAGCACTGCTCGGCAACGACGCTGAGACACTGTTGAACCACACATGTTCAGGTATCACCAAAGAGCAAATTCATGCTCCTGGGCCTGACTTCATTGATCGGATGATGGTTCCTACGGACCGATCCCCGCAGGTGCTGAGGAATCTTGGTGCGCTCTACAACCACGGCCGGCTGGCGAACACCGGTTATGTGTCGATCCTTCCTGTCGATCAAGGCATTGAGCACTCTGCGGCAGCATCGTTTGCGCCGAACCCGATCTATATGGATCCGGCCAACATCGTTGAGCTCGCTATCGAAGGTGGCTGCAACGCAGTCGCGACCACCTTTGGGGTGCTTGGCTCGGTAAGTCGACGATTCGCGCACCGCATTCCCTTCATCGTGAAGATCAACCACAACGAGTTGATGACCTACCCAAACGCGTTTGATCAAGTGATGTTCGGCTCGGTGCAACAGGCATATGACTTGGGTGCAAGCGGCGTTGGAGCCACCATTTATTTCGGCTCCGAGCAATCGACGCGGCAGATCCAAGAAGTGGCGAAGGCGTTTAAGCAGGCTCACGACCTCGGCATGTTCACAGTGCTCTGGTGCTACTTGCGTAACAACGGATTCAAAAAGGATGGCGTCGATTATCATTCGGCCGCCGACCTGACAGCGCAGGCCAATCACATTGGCGTGACCATTGAGGCCGACATCATCAAGCAGAAGTTGCCGGAGAACAATGGTGGCTACAACGCTCTTGCCGGATACGGCAAGACCAGTGCCTTGGTGTACGACAAGCTCACGACAGATCACCCGATCGACCTCACCCGCTGGCAGGTGGCGAACTGCTACATGGGTCGCATCGGTCTCATCAATAGCGGCGGCGAGAGCAAGGGCGCTGGCGATCTTGCGGCTGCGGTTCGTACCGCAGTGATCAACAAACGCGGCGGCGGTCAGGGTCTGATCTCAGGCCGCAAGGCGTTTCAGCGTCCGATGGCAGAAGGCGTGCAGTTGCTGAACGCGATTCAGGATGTGTACCTCGACAAGGCAATCACCATCGCCTAAGACGCGACTAGGACGAGTTGTTCGTCGGCTCAGCTACGCGTTGAGCGGACGAATGACTAGGCCAGTGCGCAGTTTCGGCGTGAAGAACGTGCTTTTCGGCGGCATCAAGAGGCCTTCGTCGGCCGTGCGGCGAATCTCGGCGACACTCACGGGACGCAGTAGCACTCCGGCTGAGGCGTCGCCCGCGGTAACCGCCGCCACGATGTTGCTCACACCGTGCTGGTAGCTGAGTTCGTACGTCGGAACGCGTGCAAGCGCATGCTCGAGGCGGGCGCTATCGAGGTCGCGGACGCCTTCGAAGAGTTCGGGGCGGGGCTTCATGAAAGTGCCGTGACCGTCGGAGTGCACGAGGCACATCGCGCCGCGTTCGACAACCTCACGTGCATGGCCGGGCCCGACAACGCCAGCAGGTGTGAGCTCGAACAGAGTTGAGAACGATTGCAGCAACGCCCAGTCTGGTGCACCCGAGATGAGTCGGTGAATCGCTGCGACGCTGAGCTGTTCTTCAAGGAGTTCGCCAACATAGGTAAGCGTGAGTTCGCTTCCGAGGTCGTTGCGGCCGGTAGCGGCGCGCTGTTCGTCGCGGTATGTGCGGCTGATTGCGTAGCGGTGGTGGCCGTCGGCGATCACCACGGGCTGTGCGCTGACAGCAGCAGAGATAGCTGCAATTCGCGACGGGTCGCTGACTCGCTCGACGAGGTGAGTGACACCGTTTTCGTCGATGCACTGCCCGACAGGTTCGCCGTGAGCAGCGAGTAACTCGGTAAGGCCAGCAGCAAGCGACAAACCCCAAACGGGTGACAGGTTCGCTTCAGTGGCGCGGGTGAGGTCGAGCCGATCGGTCTTTGCCTTGGGCGTGGTCTTCTCATGGGGGAGCACACCGCCAGCGCCTTCGTCGACCACCTCGAGAGCGCCAATAACGCCAACGGTTTCGCGTTCGGCGCCAGTTTCATCGGTGAATTGCATGCGATACAGCGTGAAACTAGGAGACGGGTCGACCACCAGAACACCAGCGGTAATCCACTCGTTCATCCGCTTTGCGGCGGCCTCGTAGCGACCATCGCCGTCAGAGTCGCGAGGCACATCGATGGCCACAATGTTGTGGGAATCGAGTCGGAGGAGGTCTTTGACATCGCGATCGGAGAGCACGTCGTAGGGAGGTGCAGCGACGAGATCGAGAGATTCGTCGGCCGAGTAGCGCAGTGCGGGGAATGGTTCGAAGCGTGGCACGCATACAGGTTGCCATCTCAGCCGCCGGGTTGCTATCCAATCTGCGAGACTTCGTCGCTGTGGCAGTTGATTCGTTTCCGATTTTGTGTGACCTCGATGGCGTTGTTTGGCTCGCTCACGAGCCCATCGTTGGATCGGCAGATGCAGTGCAGCGGCTCAGGGCCGCAGGGCATCGGGTGCTGTTCGTGACCAACAATTCAGCCTCGCGGGTAGCTGAACAACAAGCGGCGCTTGCGCGTATTGGCGTTGATGCGCATGGTGATGTGCTCACCTCGGCGATGGCGGCAGCGTTGCTCGTTGAGCCGGGTGAGCGAGTGTTGGTGTGTGGGGGTGCGGGCATCGTGGAGGCAATCGAACAACGCGGAGCCTTCGTGTCGACCGAAGCAAATGTGGACGCAGTGATGGTTGGGTTTCACCGCAACTTCGACTACGAGATTATGAGGGTTGCTGCTGACGCTGTGCGCGCTGGGGCTCGACTGATCGGCACGAACGACGACGCGACCTATCCAACGCCGCACGGCGTAATTCCTGGTGGAGGAGCAATATTGGCAGGCATCGCTGTGGCGTCGGGAGTGACGCCGCTCATTGCTGGTAAACCTCACGCGCCGATGGCTGCCTTGGTCCGCGTTGAGACCGGTCGTGACGATTTGAGCGCGGCGGTGATGGTGGGTGATCGACCAGAAACCGATGGTCTATTTGCACGCACTCTTGGCTGTCGGTACGCGCAGGTGTGGTCTGGGGTGACCGCTGAGGGAACCTTGGTGTCGCCAACCCCCGACCTGTCTGGTGACAATCTTGCTGCGATCGCCGATCTCGTGCTTCGCCGCTAATAGGCGGTAGTCAAGATGGTGTTCGCGACGGGGCTACTGTTTCAACCATGGACAAAAACACGGTTCGCAATCTGATCAAGTCGAGTATGACGTTTACAGAAGACTCGCAGGCAAAAGCCGAGAAGTTGGTAAAGGATCTCGTGAAGGCGGGCGAGCTGCGCCGTAAGGATGCCGAAGAAGTTGTGCAGACCTTGGTGTCACGCGGCAAAGAAACCAGTGACCACATCATGTCGCTTGTGCAGCACGAAGTGAGCAAGCAACTGAGTCGTATCGGGGTTCGGGTTGATGGTGTTGAGCAACGTCTCGAGGAGATCGCTGCTCGACTCGGGGTAACCACGAACAAGCCAGCAGCGAGCTCAGCTCCTGCGAAGAAGGCTGCTCCTGCGAAGAAAGCTGCTCCTGCGAAGAAGGCTGCTCCTGCGAAGAAGGCTGCTCCTGCGAAGAAGGCTGCTCCTGCGAAGAAAGCTGCTCCTGCGAAGAAAGCAGCTCCAGCGAAGAAAGCTGCTGCAAAGAGCTGAGTCTTGAGCAGACGTCGTCGTCTTGATGCCGAACTGCTCCGCCGTGGCTTGGTGGCGAGTCGCACTCAGGCGGGGGAGGCCATTGACTCCAAACGTGTGCTGGTTAATGGGGTCATCGCAGATAAAGCCTCGCGGCAGGTAGATCCGGCCGATGCAATTGTGATCGAAGGTCCGCCGCCGCGTTTCGTATCGCGTGGTGGCGACAAACTTGATGCAGCGCTCGAGTCGATGGGCATTGATGTGCGTGGGCTGCGTGTGCTGGATGGGGGAGCCTCGACTGGCGGTTTCACCGATTGTCTGCTTCAACGCGGCGCCGCCGCAGTGGTGGCCGCCGACGTAGGACACGGTCAGTTGCATCCGCGCATCCGCAATGATCCTCGGGTGACAGTGCTCGAGCGCTACAACTTGCGCAGCCTTGAGGTGGATGCCATCGGCGGTCTCGTGGATGTGGTGGTGGCCGATCTGTCGTTCATATCGCTGACGCGCGTGATCCCTGCGCTCGTGAAGGCGTGTAGGCCCCATGCGTCGCTGGTGTTATTGGTGAAGCCCCAGTTTGAGGCAGGGCGCCAAGAGGTTTCGAAGGTGAAGGGCGTGATCGTGGACCCCGTGATTCATGAGCGAGTGAAGAACGAAGTTGCCGAATCGTTAGCGGCGAACGGATGCGACGTACGCGGATGGATCGATTCTCCGATCACTGGTGCCGACGGAAATCGTGAATTCCTTGTACACGCCACGTTGACTCGGTAAGGATCGCACCTGTGACGTCTGTGTTTGTCGTAGCTCATCATCAACGAGACGAGGCGGCAGGCCTAGCGATCGTCGCGGCGGAGTGGTTACGCGCCCGCGGGCATGCTGTGTGGATGCCGCCCGATGATGCCAGTGCACTTGGCCTCGCAGGCCTTGGTAGTGATCGCGCGCCGTCGACTGCTGGTTTAGCGCTGAGCCTCGGCGGCGACGGAACCATGTTGCGCACCGTGAAATTGCTCGATGGAGCGCCTGTGCCGATTATTGGAGTGAATGCGGGGCTGCTGGGCTATTTGGCTGAGGTGGAGCCTCCGGGCTTGCTGGCCGCCCTTGAACGCTGGTTTACCGGCAGTGAGGCTGAAGGTGACTTTCGAATCGAGCAGCGGATGATGCTGCAGGTCGATGTCGAACGAGCCGGTGGGATACGCGAACCCGAGCAGTGGCGTGCACTCAACGAGGTCGTGCTCGAAAAGGGTGAGTCGGGTCACACAGTTCGTTTAGATGTCACCATCGACGGCACGCCGTTTACTTCGTACGCTGCCGATGGCCTCATCGTGGCGACCCCAACTGGCTCGACTGCCTATTCGTTGTCGGCCCGCGGACCTGTGGTCTCGCCTCAGCACCGGGCAATTTTGCTGACTCCTGTTTCGCCGCACATGCTGTTCGATCGCAGCTTGGTGCTCGATCCCGAGGAACCAGTTGGCATCAAGGTGAGTGGCTATCGGCCAGTTGAGGTATCTATCGATGGTCAACGTGTTGCCACGCTCGCCGAAGGCGATACCGTGCGTTGCTCGCCAGCGGAGCAGACCGCTCGCTTCGTGCGGTTCGGACCGCACCGATTTCACCAAATCCTCAAGGCGAAATTTGGACTGTCTGATCGCTGATGCTTACTGAACTTCATATCGAAGATCTTGGCGTGATCTCTACGCTCGATCTCGTGCTCGGCGCCGGCCTTACGGCGCTCACAGGAGAAACTGGCGCTGGCAAAACGATGTTGGTTGAGGCCATCAGCCTGTTGGTTGGTGGTCGGGCCGACGCCTCAATGGTTCGCCACGGCGCCGCCGAGGCTCGGGTTGAGGGCCGCTTTGTTGTCGGCGACGACGAGTTCGTTCTGGCTCGTGTCATCCCCAGCGATGGTCGCTCAAGGGCTTATCTCAACGGCCGCTTGGCCACAGTGGCAACGCTCGCCGAGGTGGGCGCAAAGCTTGTCGATCTGCATGGCCAGCACGCCCACCAGAGCCTGCTCGGAGTAGCGACTCAGCGCGCTGCACTCGACCATTTTGGGGCTGTCGACGTATCGAAATTGCGAGCAGCGAGAGCCCGCCTCACCGAAATCGACGCAGCGTTGGCGTCGCTTGGCGGCGACTCCCGGTCTCGGGCTCGCGAGGTCGACCTGTTGCGGTTCCAGGTTGGCGAGATAGGCGCTGCCCAACTTACGGACCCCGATGAAGAGCGCGCTCTCGACGAGTTTGAAGATGTGCTTGCTGGTGCCGTTGCGTATCGTGAGGCGGCCCAACGTGTAGAGGCCATTGTCTCGCAAGATGATGGCGTGCTCGACAAACTGGGTGACGCGATTGCTCAACTTGGTAACCGGTCGCCGTTCCAAGCGTCGAGTGATCGGTTGCGCAGCGCTGCGGCTGAAATCTCTGATGCCATCCGCGAACTTCGCGACACCTCTGATGCAATCGACGAAGATCCGCAGCGCCTTGTCGAGGTTCGTGAGCGCCGCCAATTGCTTCGCGACCTTCGTCGCAAGTACGGCGACACTCTCGCCGATGTGATGGCGTTTCATGCCGACATCAGCTACCGA
Source organism: Actinomycetota bacterium (assembly GCA_037139095.1). Lineage (GTDB taxonomy): Bacteria > Actinomycetota > Acidimicrobiia > Acidimicrobiales > Ilumatobacteraceae > WLMZ01. Next base: position 42,880 of record JBAXHD010000017.1, on the reverse strand, counting down.
CTTGAAGAGCTTGAGAGCTATGAGGCGCGCGCCGATGCGCTTGAACGCGACCGCGTTGCTGCCCTGTCCGAAGAGGTCAAGGCTGCAGCAGAGGTCGGTGCGGCGCGGCGCAGTGCGGCTCCGCTTCTTTCTGTGGCTTTCCGCGACAACCTACGCGAATTGGCTATGCCTCACGCCGACGTGGTGGTGCAGGTGGGTGATGACCCCGGTGACGACGTGAGCTTCTTACTCGCGGCGAACCCTGGGTCGCCGCTGCTCTCGCTCACTCGCGTGGCGAGCGGCGGCGAATTGGCTCGCAGCATGCTTGCCTTGCGCTTGGTGCTCTCTGAGGACCCGAGCACATTGGTGTTCGACGAGGTTGATGCTGGTGTCGGGGGAGCCGCGGCGGTGGCGGTGGGCCAAGCTCTCGCCAACCTTGGCGATCGACATCAGGTGTTGGTGGTGACACATCTGCCGCAGGTCGCAGCGTGCGCTACGTCGCAAATCGTGGTGAGTAAAGACGTGATCAATGGCCAGACGTTTGCCGCGGCCGCAGTGGTCAGCGGTGACGCTCGGGTCGATGAGATTGCGCGCATGTTGTCAGGCATGGCCGAGAGCAAGTCGGCGCGCGATCACGCCGTAGAACTGCTCGGCCGCCGCCGGCTCAACAAGTGATTTGCTCAGTCGCAGGTCAGCTGCGGCGCGCAATGAGGTCTGGGGGTAGTGAGTCGCGTTACGATGATCTTCCGTCGTAGTTGTCGCTGACGGGAGGCCGTGTACATGCCCAAGCATATTTTCGTGACTGGTGGAGTAGCCAGCTCGCTTGGTAAAGGTCTCACTGGTTCTTCACTGGGTCGTTTACTGAAGATGCGTGGCCTTCGGGTCACGATGCAGAAACTTGATCCGTATATCAACATCGATCCGGGCACGATGAACCCGTTCGAGCACGGCGAAGTGTTCGTTACCGATGACGGCGGCGAGACCGACCTCGACCTAGGGCACTATGAGCGCTTTATCGATGAGCCGCTGAGCCGCAACAGCAACGCCACCACCGGCAGCATCTACCAAGCTGTGCTCGCGGCCGAGCGCCGCGGCGACTATCTCGGAAAGACCGTGCAGGTGATCCCGCACATCACCGACGAAATCAAGCGACGCATCAAGCGACTCGCAACTGATGATGTCGATGTTGTGATCACCGAAGTGGGTGGCACCGTAGGCGACATCGAGATCTTGCCCTTCCTAGAGGCGATTCGTCAGTTCCGCAAAGAAGTGGGTCGCGACAACGTGTGTTACGTGCATGTCACGTTGGTGCCGTTCATCGGGCCAAGCGGCGAGCAAAAGACAAAGCCAACTCAGCACAGTGTGACCGAATTGCGTAGCCGCGGCATTCAGCCCGATGTGATCGTGTGTCGCAGCGAAGAACCGTTGAGCTTGAACCTGAAGCGCAAGATCAGCAACCTGTGCGATGTCGACGAGCGCGCCGTCGTGAATGCTGCCGACGCCCGCAACATCTACGAGTTGCCGTTGATCTTGCACGACGAAGGCCTCGATGTGGTGGTGTGCGAAGTATTGAAGATCGATGCACCTCTCGACATGAGTCCATGGGAGAAGGTCGTTGCCAACGTAGAAGCGGCGCAGACCCCGGTGAAGATTGGTCTCATCGGCAAGTACGTCGACTTGCAGGATGCGTATCTTTCGGTGGCCGAGAGCCTGCGTCACGCCGGTTTTCAACACGGCGCAAAGGTTGAAATCGATTGGATTCAGGCTGAAGAAGTGGAAGGCCTGCTGGCTGCCGGACGACTCGCCGATCTTGACGGCATGGTCATTCCGGGTGGCTTCGGTACACGTGGTATTGAGGGCAAGATCGCCGCAGCGCAGTACTCACGCGAAGAACTTCTTCCGTGCCTGGGTCTATGCCTCGGGATGCAGGTGATGACCATCGAGTTTGCTCGTCACGTGCTGGGCATGGTCGACGCCAACTCCACAGAGTTCGACACCACGACGCATTACCCAGTGATCGACCTGATGGTGGCGCAGCGCGACATCAGCGACAAGGGCGGCACGATGCGACTCGGAGCGTATTACGCAGTGCTGACACCTGGCTCGAAGGTTCATCAGGCGTATGGCGAGGCTGTGGTGAGCGAACGTCATCGCCATCGCTACGAGTTCAACTCGAACTATCGCAACCGTTTCGAAGCCTCGGGCTTTTTGTGCTCGGGCACCTCGCCAGACAAGCGCTTAGTCGAGTTCATTGAGCTCGTCGACCATCCGTTCTGGGTTGGTACGCAGGCGCACCCCGAATTCAAGAGCCGCCCGGATCGGGCGCATCCGCTGTTCCGTGATCTGATCGCCGCAGCGTTACAGCGCCGTTCTCAGCGCACCTCGGCCGATGTGCAGCCAGCCGACTTTGGTGTGCCGGCGGAGACCCCGATCGTCGCGTGAGCGGCTTCCGACACCTCGGCGATTCGCTCGTCCATCAGGGCTATATCTGGCACGTAGCGCTTGCCTCGTTTGAGGCGCCCGATGGTACGCGTTTTGAGCGAGATGTTGTGCGTTCGCCCGGTGCGGTCGCGGCAGTGCCGTTGCTGTTTGATGCTGAAGGCAACGCTTCGGTGGTGATGGTTCGTCAGTATCGCGGTGCCTACGACGCGTATGTGTTGGAGATCCCCGCAGGGATGCGCGACGTTGCCGACGAGCCCACCGAGGCCACGGCGTATCGAGAACTCGTTGAAGAGGTGGGACTCAGTGCCGGCCGCCTGGAGCCGTTGACTCAGTTTTACCCTTCGGCAGGTATGACCGACTCAGTGCTGCATCTGTTTTTGGCCACCGATCTCAGCGTTGTGCCCCAAGAACTGCACGGTCCTGAAGAGCAACACCTTGAGGTGGTGCACGTGCCGTTTAGAGAAGCGATCGAGATGATCGAACGCGGCGAAATCCGCGATGCGAAAAGCATTATTGGTTTGCTCCTTGTGGAGCGCAAGTTGCTTCGGGGCGATGTCGGGGCTGGCGACTGATGAACGGTGATCTGCCGCTCGAGGCCGAGGAGTTCCTGACATGGATGGCTACAGAGCGCGGCAGGTCTGAGAACACTCTGCAGGCGTATCGACGGGACGTAAGCGGATATGCGCACTGGCTGAGCACGCAGGGTACGACGGTGCTCACGGTTTCGCCAAACCTGCTGGTGCAGTTTGTTGGTTGGCGACGGGCGAGCGGCGCAGCGCCATCGAGCGTGGCGCGCCAGTTGGCTGCAATTCGAATGATGCATCGCTTCTTTGCTGAGGAGGGCATGCGCTCTGATGACCCGACGGCCGATCTTGATGGCATCAAGGTTCCCGCAGGCATTCCGCATCCGCTGAGCGAAGCAGAGGTGCTGGCCCTGCTTGACTCGGTGCTCGGAGATGATGCAGTGGCGCGGCGAGACCGGGCATTGCTTGAGTTCTTGTACGCCACCGGCGCTCGAATTGGCGAAGTTGTCGGACTCTCGATGAGTGATATCGATGTCGACTCTGGTTTGGTGCGGGTGTTCGGCAAGGGCTCGAAAGAGCGCATCGTGCCGTTTGGTCGGGCAGCCGGCGAGGCGCTTCGTGAATGGCTTTCTCCGAACGGCCGCGCTGCGATGCAGCCGTTACGTTGGGCGCGCAAAGGTGATGCCGACGCATTGTTCTTGAATCATCGCGGCGCTCGGTTGAGTCGTCAGTCGGCGTGGCTTGTGGTGCGCCAATACGGTGACGTATGCGGTTTTGGTGATCGGCTTTCGCCGCATGTTCTGCGCCATTCGTGCGCCACCCACCTGCTTGACCACGGCGCCGATCTGCGCATCGTGCAGGAGATGTTGGGGCATGCCTCGATCAGCACCACTCAGGTGTACACCAAGGTGTCACAAGAGCGGCTCTGGCAGGTGTATCGCGACTCGCATCCCCGGGCGAGAAAGGGCGCCGCATGAGTTCTTGGCTGGCTCAGTTGCCGCACCTTTCTCGACGCTTCATTGGAGCGCTGTCTCAAACTGCGCCAACCCGCGGTGACCACGCTTGGGCGCTCGGGTTCTTGCTGCCGGGTGAGGCCGATCTGTGGGAACAGCTGGGCAACGCAGATCAACGCCACAGCATTGAGGTGGCTCGTCGGTTTGCAGCGGCCCTCGGCGAATCGCCACGTGACGAAATGGCGGGTGCGTTACTGCACGACATCGGCAAAGTCGCGGTCGACCTCGGTACGTTTGGTCGGGTGCTCGCCACCATTGTTGGCCCCCGAACCCGCTCGTTTCGCATCTATCACGATCACGAGCAGATTGGCATCGAGTTGCTGCGCCGGGCGGGGTCGACCAACGCGACACTGGCATTGCTCGACGGCTCAACGCTACGACTCGATGCCTTGGCGGCGCTGCGTCACGCCGACAACGTGTAACCGTTGGCGCCGACTTAGAGCGGTAAGAAGCCGATGTTGTTGTAGGCCCGCTCGAGCGTGGCGGCAGCGGTTGCTCTGGCTTTGGCGGCGCCGGTGCGCAGCAGCGCCGAGAGTTGCGCGCGGTCAGTCATGAGTTCGTTGTAACGAGCCTGAATCGGACGCAGGAGCTCGATAACGGCTTCGCCGGTATCGACTTTGAGTGGGCCGTATTGTGTGTAACCGGCGGCGATGTCTTCGGGGGAGCGGCCCGTGGCTGCGGCTTGGATCTCGAGCAGGTTGCTAATGCCGGGCTTGTTCGCGCGGTCGTAGCGCACCTCAGAGTCGCTGTCGGTGACAGCCCGCTTGAACTTCTTGAGGATTGCTGCGGGGTCGTCGAGCATGTAGATCAGGCCATTGTCGGTGGCAGCTGACTTGCTCATCTTCGAGGTTGGCTCTTGCAGATCCATCACCCGTGCGCCGGTCTTGGGCATCACGGCCTTTGGCACCACAAATGTGTCGCCGAATCGGCTGTTGAATCGGATTGCGATATCTCGAGTGATCTCGATGTGCTGTCGCTGATCGTCGCCCACGGGTACTTCGTTGGCGTCGTAGAGCAGAATGTCGGCGGCCATCAATGCTGGGTAGGTGAAAAGACCGGCAGCAATGAATTCGCCCTCGCGCTTCGCTGACTTGTCTTTGAACTGGGTCATCCGGCTGAGTTCGCCGAAGCTGACGATGCATTCCATTACCCAGCCGAGTTGGGCGTGTTCGGGAACATGGCTCTGCACGAACACCGTCGAGACCTCGGGATCGAGGCCAATTGCGAACAGCATGGCGGCGAGCTTGACGGTGTTCTGACCAATGACGCCGGGACTGTCGGTGACGGTGAGGGCATGCAGATCGCAGACACCATAAAAGCCATCGACCTCGTGCTGGCCAAGGGTCCATTGGTTCAATGCGCCGAGAAAGTTGCCCAGATGGACATCGCCGGTTGGTTGGATAAACGAAAGCGCGCGGGTCACGACGCAAGGCTAACGAAACCGGGGCTCATCGGTCTCTTCGATTGTTGGCTCGGCCAAGTAAAGTGGCGCCGTGACCTACGACGTTTCCACTCCGGTGTTCGAGGGTCCGTTCGACTTACTGCTGCATTTGATCCTTCGCGAGCAGGTGGACATCTACGAAGTCTCGTTGACCACCATCGTGGCGGCCTATTTGGCCGAGGTAGACAAACTGCAGGAAATCAATCTCGATCTCGCAACAGAGTTCTTGTTGATTGCGTCGACTCTGGTCGAGCTCAAGGCCCGCAGGCTCTTGCCCGGTCGCGACACCGTCGATCTTGATGAAGAGTTCTCGTTGTGGGAAGAGCGCGATTTGCTGCTGGCTCGCTTGCTCGAGTGCAAGACCTTCAAAGACGTTGCCGCTGTGTTCTCTACCCTGGCCGACGATGCCGACCTGTCGGTTGCGCGTGCAACCGGACCTGACGAACGCTTTAGTGCGCTTGTTCCCGACCTGCTCGAAGGCGTGAAGGCCCGACAGATCTATAACGCATATATGCGTGCAACAACGCCAAAGCCAAAGCCCGTTGTTGACCTGTTCCATGTGTCGGCCGTGAAGGCCAGCGTCTCCGACGCGATGATCGAACTGATCGACGAATTGCCCCGCGTGGGCCGCATCTCGTTTCGGCGCCTTACGAACGGACTCGTTGATCGCCTTGAGGTAATTGTGCGCTTTCTCGCGTTGCTCGAATTGTTCAAGCAAGGAATGGTCGAACTCGATCAGGCCGAGCGATTTGGCGACATCGACATCGTGTGGCTGGCCGAGGGCATGTCGGTGTCGGCTGGCTCCATCGCAATCGACGACTACGAAGGCTGATCATGTCTGACGAACCATTCGACAACTCATTTGAGGCGGTCCCCGAAAAGGTGCTTGATGCCGATGTTGTTCGCGCCATCGAAGCGATTGTGCTGGTAGCTACCGAGCCCGTGCCTGTCGAGCAACTGGCGCAGTTGCTCGAGCAGCCACTCACTCTGGTGAATGAGCTCTGCGTACGTTTAGCGGCCGCCTACGACGAAGCGGGGCATGGCTTCCAACTTGCCAAGGTGGCCGGCGGTTGGCGCTTTCAGACGCATCCCGACCTATCGCCATATGTCGAGCGTTTCTTGCTCGATGGCCAGCGTGCCCGTATGAGCGGCGCGGCCTTGGAGACATTGGCAATCGTTGCCTATAAGCAGCCGATCTCGCGCGGGCAGATCGCTTCGATTCGTGGTGTCGATCCCGATGGTGTGTTGCGCACGCTGTCGGCACGCGGGTACGTGACTCAAGTGGCCATCGATCCGGGGCCGGGGCAAGCGGCGCTGTTCGGCACGACGCCGCAGTTCCTCGAAAAGCTTGGCCTTAACTCGTTGAGCGATCTTCCGCCGCTGGCCGAGTTCGTGCCAGGTGCTGAAGTGGTCGAGGCTCTTGAGCATGGTCTGCGTGCTCCGGGCGCCGACCCCAAGCAGTTGCGGGCAAATACGCCAGCGCTGCCTGGTGACGAGACGAACTCAGAATGACCGAGCGTCAGATCGAAAAGCCATTGTGGGAACAGTGGGCCGACCAACGAGCGATGGCAACGGGTGAGCGCTTGCAAAAGGTTCTGGCGCTGCGCGGATGGGGAAGCCGTCGAGTCTGCGAGGACATGATTGCTGCAGGTCGCGTCACGGTGAATGGTGAGGTGGCGGTGCTTGGGCGTCGAGTTGACGCCGAAGTCGACACCGTTGAGGTTGATGGCGTGCAGATTGGGTTGCGGCCCGATTTGGTGTATTACCTGCTGAACAAGCCTGTTGGCGTGATCACTACCGCCAGCGATCCGCAGGGTCGCCCTACCGTGACTGAGTTAGTGCCCGACGAGCCACGAGTGTTCTCGGTGGGCCGTCTCGACGCCGACACCGAGGGTCTGCTGCTGCTCACCAACGACGGCGAGCTTGCTAACCGAATCGCTCACCCAAGCCATGGCGTCGAAAAGGAATATCTCGCTTACGTGAACGGCAACGTGCCCGGCAAGGTGCTGCACCGCATGCGCGAGGGCATCGAGCTCGAAGACGGCATGACTGCGCCAGCCAAGGCCAGCCAACTGAGCCCCGGCTTGCTGCGTATCACCATTCATGAAGGCCGTAATCGTCAGGTTCGACGGATGTGCGATGCCGTTGGCTTCCCGGTGCAGCGACTGGTTCGTGTGCGTATCGGTCCGCTGCGCGATTCGTCATTGGCGCCGGGCGAGTGGCGCGAACTCACGCTTGATGAAGTACGCCAAGTCGTTGAATCTGTCGCCGGGATGCCGCGCAGCTACGATCGACGCCCGTGACTACTCAGCGACGCGCAAACATCGTGGGCCTTGGCCTCATCGGTGGATCCGTCGGTCTGGCCTTGCGAGAGCGGGGCTGGCATGTGCACGGTGAAGACAACGATCAACGGCGAGTAGATCGGGCCCTCGAGATTGGGGCAATCAACGAGCAGACCATCTGCGCCGACGCCGATGTCACGTTTGTAGCAACCCCGGTGCTGACTATCGCCGATCAGGTTCAGCGCTGCTTGACTGCAACCACTGGCATCGTCACCGATGTGGGAAGCGTGAAGGGTGCCATTGTGGCCGCCATCGATGACCCTCGCTTTGTTGGCGGTCATCCAATGGCGGGTAGCGAACTCGAAGGGCTCGATGGGGCCGACGCAACAATGTTCGCTGGCGCAGTGTGGGTGCTCACTCCAACGACGCAGACATCCGACTCGACATTCGCAACGATGGCATCGATTGCCGCCGAACTCGGCGCCGATGTGGTGGCGCTCAGCGCAGATCGACACGACCAAGTGGTCGCAGTGGTGAGCCATGTGCCGCACCTCGCCGCTGCCACGTTGATGGGCCTTGCATCGGAGCGCGGCGAAGAGCATGCGGCGTTGCTGCGCCTCGCTGCCGGTGGCTTTCGCGATATGACTCGCATCGCCAGCGGGCATCCCGGAATCTGGCTCGACATTTGCGCAGAGAACCGTGAAGCAATTCTGAGTGGACTCGATGGGCTCATCGATGGACTGCGGCGAATGCGCGAGATCATCCGCGATGACAACCGTGCGGCGCTTCACGAGCGCTTGCGGCGAGCCCGCGAAGCGAGGGCCAATCTGCCTACTCGCGGTATGCGACCCAATGAGCTCGCCGAAGTGCGGATTCCCATTCCCGACCGCACCGGAGCTGCCGCCGAGGTCTTCACCCTGGCGGCCGAGCTGGGCGTGAACATCGCCAGCTTCGAAGTGGTGCACAGCGTCGAGGGCAATCGTGGCGTCGCCATCGTGCTCATCGATGTGAACACGGCCGACCTGTTTCGCGGCGGTCTGGTTGCGCGCGGATTTCGCCCCGCTATCCAACGGCTCGATTGATGAGTTCGTCCAGCGACGTGTACCACGTTCAGCACGTGGATCATCCTCTCGATGCAGTAGTTCGAGTGCCCGGCAGCAAGAGCATTGCCAACCGCGCTCTGGTGTGTGCTGCGCTGGCCGATGGCGAGTCGTTGCTTCGCAATGTGCCCGGCGGCGACGACACGGCAGCGATGCTTGAATGCGTGTCGTTGCTCGGCGCCGGTGTGACTGTGTCGGCAGATGACATGACTGAGGTAACAGTGCTCGGCACGGGTGCCGTGCTGCGTGACGGGCCGATGACCTTGCCAACACAACTTGCGGGCACCACATCAAGGTTCATTACGGCAGTGTGCGCGCTGGGCTCTGGGCACTATGAGATCGACGGCCTTGCGCCGTTACGTGCCCGCCCGATGGGTCCCCTTCACGACGCCTTGGTATCGCTTGGCGTGTCCGTGCAACCGCGAGGCGAGTGGGGTCATCTGCCGGTGATCATCGAAGGCCTTGGCTCGGCTGGAAACGCAACCGGCAACACCAAGGTGACGAACATCGTGCAGATGCCTGGCGACATCAGCAGCCAGTACATCACTGCGCTGATGCTGATCGCTCCGTATCTCGCCGGCGGTTTGCGCATTGAGCTCACCACTCCGCTGGTGTCGCGGCCGTACGTGGCAATTACTGCAGCGGTGATGAAGAGCTTTGGCGTGTCCGACGTGATGGTGGCCGAGGCAGTCATCACGGTTGCCTCCGGTAGGTACACGGCCTGCGAGTATCACATCGAGCCCGATGCAAGTTCGGCGAGTTACCCATTCGCCGCAGCGGCCATTTGTGGTGGCCGAGTACGTGTTCCCGACCTCGGCAACGATGCGTTGCAGGGCGACGCAGCCTTTGCTGATGTGCTTGCTGCAATGGGCTGCGAAGTCGAGCGCGGAGTACACGGCACGGTTGTATCGCGCCACGCAGAACTCACCGGCATCACCATCGACATGGCCGACTTATCTGATCTCGTACCGACTCTTGCAGCGATAGCCCCGTTTGCGTCGTCGCCTACCGAGATCACGGGCGTGGGCTTCATCAGGGCCAAGGAGAGCGATCGACTTGGCGACCTCGTTGCCGAACTTCGTAAGTGCGGTATTCACGCCGTTGAGCTCGAAGACGGCCTGCGCGTGGAGCCGGGTTTCGTGAGCGGTGCTTCGCTCAACACCCATCACGATCACCGCCTGGCAATGTCGTTCGGCGTGATGGGACTCCGTATCAGCGGAATGCGCGTGCATGACCCTGCTGTGGTGTCGAAGAGTTGGCCCGACTTCTGGTTAGCGCTCGAGTCGATGCGCGGTGGTTCATGACCACGGTTGCTGCATTCGACGTAGACGGCACCCTGACCACGCGCGATTGTGTTGTGCCATTTCTCGAGTTGCTCGTGGGCCGGGCGCGCTTGGCGGCAGGCATTATCGGTCGACCCATGGCGACCACCGCCGCACTCGTGGCGCGCGATCGAGATCGGTTCAAGGCGATAGCAGTTCGCGCTGCCTACGCAGATCGAGACGTTGAATCGGTGAGCGCACTTGGAGCCTCGTTTGCTGAACGCGTGCACGCAAACTTTCTGCGTGTCGACACTCCGAAAAGACTCGAGTGGCATCGCCTACAAGGTCACCGTGTGGTGTTGGTGTCAGCGTCGCTTGGTTCGTATCTACATCCTCTCGGGGCAATGCTCGGTGTCGACGCCGTGTTATGTACTGAGGTCGTTGTTGATGAAGGCGGCCGATACACAGGTGAGCTCGTAGGGGCCAATTGTCGAGGGCCTGAAAAGATGCGCCGCCTTGGCGCTTGGCTCACGCAGATGAGCATCGAGAATGTCGACCTCTGGGCGTATGGTGACAGCAAAGGTGACCGCGAGCTCTTGGCCGCGGCTCATCACTCGTTCCTTGTGAAGGATTCTCAGGTGTCCGAAGTTCCAGAAGGGTCGTCATGATCCGCGCCATCATCAAAGAAGCCCGACCGAAGCAGTGGCTCAAGAACATCTTGGTGTTTGCTGCTCCTGGCGCAGCAGGGGTGCTCACGCACCCGAAGGCCTTTGGTCAGACGCTGATCATCCTGATTGCGTTTTGTTTGGCGAGCAGTGGCACCTATTACTGGAACGACATCCTTGATGTGGAGGCTGATCGGGCTCATCCAAAAAAGCGCAATCGTCCTATCGCAAGTGGCGCACTTCCTCTTGGCGTGGCATCAGTTCTGGGCACGTTATTGATCATCGCTGGACCAGCGCTGGCGTTTGCCACGCGCTGGCAGGCCGGTGTTGTGTGTGTGATCTACGTGTTGCTCACTACGAGCTACAGCACGATCTGGAAACACATTGCGGTGGTAGATCTGGTCGCAATTGCAGCCGGTTTCGTTCTTCGTGCGATTGCAGGCGCCGAGGCAACCAACGTGCATATGAGCACCTGGTTTGTGTTGTGCACCACGTTTGGCTCGTTGTTTATCGTGACGGGCAAGCGCTATGCAGAGCTACGCGAACTGGGCGATGCGCCCACCACTGCCCGAGCAACGCTCGAGGACTACACGCTTGAGTTTCTGCGCACCGTGCTTGCAATTAGCTGCGGTGCAACGCTCGTTGCCTATTGCATCTGGGCGTTTGAGGCGAAAGAGTTGGGCGGCTCGGAGTGGCCTTCGTACGAACTCTCTATCGTGCCAATGCTTACTGCGCTGCTTCGCTACTTGTTGATCATCGAGCAGGGCCATGGAGCTGCGCCCGAAGAGATCTTCGCTTCCGACCGAGCGCTGCAGGTTCTCGGCGTTATTTGGGTCATTGTCTTTGCTTCGGGGGTCTATATCAAATGAAGTCGAAATCGTTCGATGAAATTCTGCGCAGTGTCGAGGGCATCGATGGTTGGATGTCGCCCGACCAAGCACGAGCATTGTTCGACGCCGCATCGGGTTGCCGCGGCGAGGACCAGATTGTTGAGATCGGTAGCTTCCGCGGCCGCAGCACGGTGGTGCTTGCATCGGCAGCACCTGTAGGTGTCAGCGTTGTTGCTATCGACCCGCACGCCGGTAACGACCGGGGACCCCAAGAGCTCGATGGATTCGTTGAGCAAGCCCAAGGGGACCACGAGATTTTTAACGCCAACCTCGCCCGCGCCGGTGTTGCCGAGCGGGTGCGTCATGTGCGCGCGATGAGCAATGAAGCGCACGATCAGGTTCGCGGTGGCATTGCTGTGTTGTACATCGATGGTGCTCATCGGTATGCGCCAGCGTTGCAAGACATTCGGGAGTGGGGAGCTCGGGTTGTGCCCGGGGGAACAATGCTGATTCATGACTCGTTCTCTTCGGTTGGTGTCACTGCTGCGATTGCACGCGAGTTGATGTTCGGATCCCGTTTTCGTTATGTGGGCCGGGCCCGCTCAATGACCATCTATCGCGCAGATTTGGGCAGCAGCATCGGAGCTCGGTTCATGAACATGGCGCGCCAGAAGATGCAGCTGCTGTGGTTTTTCAAGAACGTGATGCTGAAGGTTCTACTCAGCGCCGGACTCGGCAAAGTGCTCAAGCGTCTTGGCCGTCCGGTTCCCGAGTGGCCGTACTGATGCCGCAGGTGCACCTGTCGCGCCTCGCAGGTTGGGGCCGCACCGCAGCGAGCGGCGCGCGCTTGCTTCCGGTAAACGCGGGCAACGTGGCCGAGGCCGTGCGTAGCGCGCCTCAGCGTGGCGCGTTGGCTCGTGGTCTTGGCCGCTCGTATGGCGATGCCGCCCAAAACGGCGGAGGCCTGGTGCTGCGTCTTGCGGGCGATGCGGGTGCAGCGCTGCTCGATGTTGAAAAGCGCGAGGTCACCGTTGGTGCGGGTGTGAGCATCGACGATTTGTTGCGGGTGCTGGTGCCGCAGGGTTTCTTCGTGCCAGTCACTCCGGGCACGCGCTTTGTCACCATTGGCGGTGCTGTCGCCAGTGATATTCACGGCAAGAACCATCACCTCGAAGGCTCGTTCGGTAACCACGTTCGGCGCATCTCGATGTTGCTCGCCGACGGCAGTGTTGCCGAGCTCAGCCCTACGCTGCGCGCCGACTTGTTCTGGGCAACCATTGGTGGCATGGGCCTGACGGGCGTGATCCTTGATGCCACGATCAACGTGATCCCGATCGAGACCAGCAAGTGCATTGTCGACACCACGCGTGCCCACGACCTTGATCACGTGATGACGTTGATGGAGGAAGGCGACGATCGCTATCGCTACGCAGTGGCGTGGATCGACTTAATGGCTACGGGTCGTCACCTCGGTCGCAGCATTTTGTCTCGAGGTGAGCACGCCACGCGTGAGCAACTTGGTTCTGATAACGACGGCCATCCGCTTGAGTACTCGCCGTCGGTGGTGGCATCGGTGCCGCCGATTGTTCCGGTCAGCGCACTGAATCGGGTGTCGGTGAAGGCGTTTAACGCAGCCTGGTTTCGCAAGGCCCCGCTGTATCGCGTGGGCGAATTGCAAACCATCCCGCAGTACTTTCACCCTCTCGACATGATTGGCGCATGGAACCGGGCCTATGGACCGCGCGGGTTTGTGCAATACCAAGTGTTGGTTCCCGTTGGCGAAGAAGACGCATTGAGACGTGTGGTCGAGCGCCTCGCAACTTCTGGCGCTGCCAGCTTCGTGACGGTGCTGAAGCGCTTCGGTGCTGCGAACCCGTCGCCGATGAGTTTCCCGGCACCTGGCTGGACCCTCACCCTCGACGTGCCGGCGGGTACAAGCGGCCTTGCCGCAATGCTGCACGAGCTCGACCATGTAGTGCTCGACGCTGGCGGCAGGCACTACATGGCGAAGGACTCGCACACCACCCCCGATGCGATTCGTCGGGGTTATCCACGGCTTGCCGAGTGGCAGGACATTCGCAACAGCGTTGATCCCGAAGGCGTGTGGCAGAGCGATCTGGGCCGACGTCTCGGGCTGATCGCAGCAGCGCACTGAATACTCGTTCACGACATCGAAGGACATCATGCAGAACTCATTCGGAGAACCACAGACGATCGTGTTGTTGGGCGGTACGAGCGACATTGGGCTGGCTATTGTCCGCGAGCTCGAGTCAGCGGCCTTGCGTCATGTGGTGCTCGCCGTTCGAAACCCCGAGAGTCCCGAGGCGCAGACTGCCGCCGAAGGGTTGCGCTCGCCGAAGGTAGAGGTGTCGGTGATGGCGTTCGACGCGTCACTGAGCGACACCCATCCGGCCTTCGTCAATTCGGTGATCGCCGCAGTCGGCGATCTCGATGTTGTGGTGATGGCGTTTGGTGTGCTTGGCGAGCAGAGCGCTTTCGACGCTGACCCAGTTGCTGCTGCACGAGCCGTTACGGTCAACTACACCGGCGCCGTCAGCGTGGGGCTCGCCGTGGCCGCCCGTCTGCGTAAGCAAGGTCACGGGCGCTTGGTTGTGCTGAGCAGCGTGGCCGGCGAGCGGGTGCGCAGTTCTAACTTTGTGTACGGATCATCGAAGGCTGGCCTCGATGGTTTCGCTCAAGGCCTTGGTGATTCGCTTGAGGGCACCGGAGCAAAGGTGTTGGTGGTTCGTCCTGGGTTCGTTCACTCGGCGATGACAGCCGGAATGCCAGCGGCACCGTTTTCAACGACGCCCGACAAGGTGGCCGAGGCAACGGTGAAGGCGCTTCGTTCTGGGGCGCGCACCGTGTGGACTCCGGGGATCCTGCGCGTTGTGTTCAGCGTGCTCAGGCACCTGCCGGGGGCGCTTTTTCGCCGACTTCCGCTGGGCTGATGCCGTCGCCAGTGCTGCAGCGCTGGTAGAGCAGTATTTCTGGCCGCATCACATCGCCCGCCGGCGAGCTCATACGGCGCGCGCCATAGCTGTGCACGAGGCAGAAATCGTGGGCCACCACTTGGTTGGGCGCTGGCGAACCAAACTTGTCGGAGGCGTTGTTCTCGTGCCAAGCCGTCCAGAAGTTCGTGAGGATGAGCCAGTCGGCAGAACGCACATCGGCCGCAAGGCTCGAGCCTTCTTTGTCGGCGAGCCCAGGGTCCATCTCGATGTAGTAAGTGGCCGGCTTGAGTTCGGGGAACATCCAGTAGAACACGACGTCGCTGTAGATGGTTCGACTGAGATCGGCGGGGCCCACCAGAAGGCGTTGCCCAGGACGAATGCGTGGGCTGAGGTCGGCGATGAGTTCGTTCGAGGCTTTCGCCGCGTTGACGTTGCCCATCCAAAACTCGCGACCGCCGCGCTGCACATGAAAGGGCACGGGCTTATTGCCGACGCTGACGCGCACGTGCAACAGGTAGGTGCGATAGGTGTAGAACGGGCACACCACGAGCAGCATGACGGCCACGAGTGCGAACGAGATGGCAACGCGGCGGCGAGGATCAGCGGCTCGTTTGCGCCACGCAAGGACTTCGATGATGGTGGCTGGCAGCAGCGAGAAGCAGACACACACGACCCATGCAAGGTGAGTTGAGTCGGGGCGCTGCATTGCCTGGGGCAAGATGCCGAGACCAAACAGTGCACCCATCATCAGCGCCACTCCGCGGCCGCCGATGTTGCCTTGCTTCAGCGCCCGACGAGCCACCCAAAGGTTGGCTGCGATGACTGCGAGCATCACGAAGAACCACACGAACAGTTGGCGGTTCCATTGCAGTGCGGGCAAGCCCCACCACGGTGGAGCCTGCTCGACGATCCACTGCAGCCCAGCGTCGAAACCGTTCCAGCTTGGCGGCACGGGCAGGGCGCGCCCCGGGCGAAGGTGAACAACGGGCTCGATCACCATGCCGCGAAAGCTAGGACCAACACCAGCAACCAGCAGATGCGCGATCAACGGCAGCACTCCCATGAGGAGGCCGCGCAGGTAGGGCTTGAAGGTGCCACGAGAACGGAACCAGAGCAGCCACCCATGCGCCAAGGTGAGGGCGATGATGAGGTCGGGTCGGTAGCTCAGCGCGAGGCCGGTGAGTAGACCTGCGGCCACCCCGCATCGCGCAATGCTGCGGCGCCGCTCGTGGGCGTCGGAGGACGATGCAATGTTGTAGGCGCGGACCGCAAACACGAGGCTCCACAGTCCAAGGGCGATGCCGCCCTGCCAAGCCATTGCCGACAAACCGATAGGCGTAATAACAATGACGGTGCACACCAGCGCACAGACTGTTGCAGCGGCGCGTCCCCACACACGCGTAAGGGCGTAGATGCCAAAGATGACGCCGAGGTGTTGCAGCAATCCAAAGGTGCGCTCGCTCGCAAGGCTGTGACCAAACATGCCGTACCAACCAACGAGTGCGTCGAGTGAACCTGGGCCATAGAGGTGCAGGAAGTCGACGTTGGGTATGTCGCCGCGGGCCATGCGCTCGGGGAAGTAGAGCATGAAGCCCTCTTCCATCGTGCTGCCCGTGGTTGAGTACAGGCCCCGCAGCGGCAGGGCAACGGCGAGAGCGATGATCGCATGGCACACAAGGTCGATGCGCTGTGGCAGGCGAGCGCGAAGTTTGGAACCCAAGACGAACGCTTGATGAGGCGAGTGGTCGGGCGCCGGCGCGAGCGGTTCTGCAGGCGCGAGAGTTTGCAACGAATGGTCAGACACTGAAGCGAGATTCTAGATGAGTTGACCCTGATGCCGAGGGAGCGCGGGGTGCTCTTCTACAATCCGATGCGATGGTTCTGCTTGGCTCGCCTCGTGATAGATCGTTTGCTGCTGCATTGGCGATGCTGCGCGTATGACACCCGCCGAGCAGATTGAAGACCTCGCTTCTGGGATGGCTCGGATGGGGGCGCGACGCGTGCATGTGCTGGCGTGGCGCGACCTCGATGATCCTGATGCTGGTGGCTCTGAGTTGCATGCGCACGAGTTCATGCGCCGCTTCGCTGGCGCCGGATTGCAAGTGCTGCATCGCACCTCTGCCGCCATCGGAGTTCCAGAGACCAGCGAACGCAGTGGTTATTCAGTGGTGCGCAGGGGCAGCCGATTCAACGTCTTTCCGCGCGCTGTCGCTTCGGAGATCACTCATCGAATGGGCGAGTATGACGCCCTCATCGAGATCTGGAATGGTGTGCCGTGGCTCTCGCCGCTGTGGTGCCGCAAGCCCAGCATCGTGTTCTTGCATCACGTTCATGGCCCGATGTGGGGACAGATTCTTCCGGGTCCGTTCGCAGCGGCCGGCCGTTTTATGGAGACGCGCCTCGCGCCACCGGCGTACAGGCGGTCGCGTGTGCTCACGCCATCAGAGGCCACACGTGAGGAACTGCTTGCGCTGGGCTTTCATCGCGACAGGGTCACCTCAGTGAACAACGGCGTCGATCCGTATTTCTGTCCGGGATCCGAGCGAGACGCAGTGCCAACGGTGGTTGCAGTCGGACGCCTTGCACCAGTGAAACGGTTCGATCAATTGATTGAGGCTGCCGTGCAGGCTCACAAAGAAGTTCCCGAGATGCGCCTCATCATCGCGGGTGAAGGCCCAGAGCGACCGCGGCTTGAGTCCTTGATCTGCGATCACCACGCGCAGTCATGGATCACAATGGTCGGCCATGTGACTCGCGAGGATCTGCTCGATTTGTATCGCCGCGCCTGGCTTGTCAGTAGTGCCTCACTCGCTGAAGGCTGGGGCCTCACGATGACTGAGGCCGCAGCGTGTGGAACACCAGCGGTAGCCACCGACATCAGCGGGCATCGATGCAGTGTTGTCGATGGTGTTACCGGCCAATTGGCCGACCTCGACAACCTTGGTCGGGTCATGGCTGAGATGCTGATCAACCACGAGCTGCGTGGGAAGATGGGCGAAGCTGCGTTGCGCCGCGCTCAGACACTCACCTGGGATGCATCGGCCCTAGGCATCATCAAACAACTCCACGGCGAGGTGTTGCGCAATAAGCAACGCAAGGCCACCCGATACCAAACGGCGCGCTATGCGTGAGCGCCGCACATTGATGTCACGAGTTTCTCCAAGAAAGTGGAAACCGGGCACGCAGATTGTGGTGCTGCTTACCCTGTTGGTTTCGTTGCCGCTCTTGGTGACCTTGGTGTCGCTGAGCAGGCACCGCTGGAACCCAGTGCTCGATTTGGCAATGACCGAATTTCGGGTGCGCGATGTTGGCACGCGCCACACACCGCTGATTGGCCTGCCGGGGCGCATCGGCGATCAACCAAATCAAGGCAGCCACCCTGGCCCGTTGAGCTTTTATCTGCTGGCGCCCGTGTACCGAATCTTCGGCGGCACGTCGTATTCGCTTGAGGTGGGCTCCGTGCTGATTCATATCAGCGCAGTCGCAGCGTCGCTTGCGCTTGCATACCGGCGCGGCGGACGCCGTGTGGCGGTCGCTGTGGCAGCCGCTCTTGCCCTTGTGCTGCGCGGCTATGGCAGCAACGTGTTGAGCCAGCCCTGGAATCCGTATCTGCCGTTGATGGCATTTGTAGCGGTACTGCTTGGCGTGTGGTCCATTCTTGAGGGCGACACGATTGCGCTGATCGTCGTTGTCGTAGCCGCAACGTTGTGTATGCAGACCCACGTTCCGTATGTGGGCATGGTGGGTGGCTTGGTGGCCGCAGGGTTGGGCTGGATGCTCATTCGGCGTCGGGTGCTGCCGGGTGTTGCTCGCATCGACATGCCCGGGCTGAAACGCAATGGGCTCATTGCTGCAGCGATTGGCGTGGTGTTGTGGTTGCCGCTTGTTGTTGATCAGGTGCGACATACGCCCGGCAATATCTCAAAACTCGGAACGTACTTTCAGCATCCGCCGTCGGAGAGCATCGGCATGCACCGAAGTGTGCAGTTGTTGTTCGAACACTTCAACGTGTTTCGTCTTGTCGTCGAAGCGTTCAACCAAGCCGACTACTTCAAGAGCACAGCGTTCACCATCAATGGATCAGCGATCCCCGGTTTCGTTGTGCTCTTGGTATGGGCACTGTGCGCGTTGCAGGCGTGCCGGCTCCGGCATCGCCTGCTGATACACCTCAATGCGATTATCGCCGCAAGTCTCGTGCTCGCCGTGATCTCGATGAGCCGTATTTTTGGCATCGTTTGGTACTACCTGATGTTTTGGCTGTGGAGCATCGTTGCGCTTTCGCTGCTCACCATGTTGTGGACGCTGGTCGAGACGATGCGTCGTGCGTGGCCTGCGCGCAGTGTGCAGTTGCGTGGCAATGCCACTGTTGCTGCTGGGCTCGTTCTCGTAGCGTCTACCGCAGCGTTCTCGTATAGCGCTGCTCGCGCCGAGCCGCCCGAGTATTACTTGTCGCGCCCGCTCGATGCGCTGGTTACTCCTACGGCTCGTGCGCTTGAGGCTGGAACAGGTGCGGCCACGGGTCGCAATGGTCGGTACTCGGTGATCTGGCGCGACGCTGCGTTCTTCGGATCGCAGGGCTATGGCTTGCTGAACGAACTCGACCGACGCGGCTTTCATGTTGGGGCCGTGCCGTACTTCTATACAACGGCTACGTCGCAGCGCGTGATTGATCCGGCTACTGCGACTGCCGAGGTCATCTTTGCCACCGGTGGGTATGTAGACATCTTCCGAGCCAAGCCAGATGTGGTCGAGGTTGCGTATACCGACCCGAGGTCACCAGAACAAAAGAAGCAATACGACTCGCTCAGTGCCGAAGTCGTCAAGGGCTTAGAAGACGAAGGGCTCGGCGAATTGGTGCCAACGATGAAGCTCAACCTGTTTGGTGTGCAACTTGATCAACGCGTGCCCCGTCGAATCAATACGCTCATCGATCGCATGCTGCAACTTGGCCAACCCACGTCGGTGTTCATCGCCCCACCCGGAACCACCGACTGACCATGCCTCTCGTTGCTCAACTTCGCAGCTTCCATCGCCGGCGCATTGCGATTCCGGTGACCTCGAATTCGTTGGTACTCGATGTGGGCAGTGGCGACAAGCCGCACTGGCGAGCCGATGTATTGGTCGATCGATTCCCTGGCGCCGAGCACGCGATCCAACGGTCCGGGTCGCAGGCCGCGCGCGCCCCGCGCCCGATGTTCGATGCCGATGTCACCGACATGCCATTCGCCGACAAGGTGTTCGACTACGTGATCTGCTCTCACCTGCTCGAGCACGTGCTCGATCCCGCTGCGGCTATTCGCGAGATGGTGCGCGTTTCTAAGGCCGGATACATCGAGGTTCCGCGGGCAGCGAGTTCGAAGATCATTGACTTTCCGAGTCACCTGTGGTGGTGCCGCTATGACGGCACCACGCTTGAGTTCGAAGCCAAACAGGGCCACGCATTCGACCCAGAGATCGAGAGCTTTGTTCGTGGCGGTCCAATCGAGCGCGAGTTGAACGCACTGATTGATCGGTACTTCGACGATTGGGTCATCGCTGTTTCGTGGACCGATGATCTTGCGCATCGCGTGATCGGCACGGTCGACTCAGCATTGGTCGAGCAAGTGGCCATTGCCGATGTGCACCACAAGAACGTCGAGACACTGGCAGTGCGCGTGCTGACCAAAGCGTTCACGCTGCCGCAGCGATCGAAACGGCGTAAGGGTCCGGTGCTGTTCGATTCGATCGTGAAGCCCGAGCTGCGCACCGGTGTGCGCCACGAGCTTGAACAGCGCCTTTACAGAACCGACGCTGCCAACTGATCGGGTGGGGTGACTTCTGCCTCGTGCGCTGGTTCTGTTGGTTGTGGCCATCGACGGTCGAGCACCCAAGCAATTGATACCGCACTGACGATGGCGATGAACGGCAGCATCGGTGTATGAAACCTAGGGTTGCCCCACGAGGTGAGCGGAATGACCTGCAGCCCCAGCAGTGTGATTGCGATGATCGCGCGACGTGGACCCGCACGACGATTGCGTCGCCAGCCAGCGCACAGCAGCGCAAGACCGGGCAGAGCAATGATCCACGTGAAGTGGTAGTAGCCGTCGGTGGAGATGTCGACTGCGCGTCGGAGCCCGGATGGCAATGTGAGATGTGAGCCGTTACCCAGCGCCTCGGCGAGCGTGCCGTGATCCTGATGCATCATCAGCTTGAAGCGCTTGGGTATCTGGCGCAGTTCTTCGCGTGGATGGTCGATGATGAAGTGGATGGCTGCTTTGGTGTTGGCTGGGTTGCGGACCTCTTCGGGGAGGGCGGGGTCGGCGCACCATGCGTGGTTGGCCCATGAGAACCCACCGTCGGAGCCAGGGAACCGCGACATGCACATGCCGTCGCCGAGGTTGGTAGAGATGGGAATGAACTTGCCGAACACGAAGGCGTTACGCACGGTGAGCGGCGTGAGGACGAGCAGCACGGTGATCGATGCCCATCCGAGATGACGCAGCGCCGAACGCCAGCCGCCACCGGCACACAGCGCAGCGATGCCGAGACCGATGAACACAGGCAATGAGAAGGGCCGAATGAGCAGCGAGCCACCCATTGCAACGCCGAACCACATCAGTCGCTTACGACTCATTGGTCCGCTGGACCAATCGTGATCGCTCAGGATGGCAACGCAGAGCAAGGTGCTGAAGATGAAGGTGGTCTCTACCGAATAGGTGGCGACGCCGATGATGAGGCTCGGATAGAACGAGACAAGGGCAGCAGCGATGATTGCGGTGCGGTGGTTAAAGGCCTTGCGAGCAATGAAGTAGACCAACACGATTGACGCTGTTGACAACAGCACGTGAAGCATGGCCGTGAGTTGCGCTTGGCTGCCGGGCAGCGGCGTGTGCAGCCCAAGCCAGTAGACAACCGAGAGAACCAGCGGATAGCCCACGGGGTAGTACGAGGTGGCTTTGCCGGTGATGTACGACACGTAGCCGTGACCGCGAGCGATCTCATTGCCGAAGAACCAGTACGAGTATTGGTCGCCGTTGATCTGCCAGCCTTCGGGCGTCTTGCGCGCGGCCC
This sequence comes from Actinomycetota bacterium, assembly GCA_037139095.1. Taxonomy (GTDB): domain Bacteria; phylum Actinomycetota; class Acidimicrobiia; order Acidimicrobiales; family Ilumatobacteraceae; genus WLMZ01. The sequence continues at coordinate 21,338 of JBAXHD010000017.1, read as the reverse complement.
ACAGCCCCCAGGCGAGACGAAGCATGAACCCGACGATGACGAGCACTGCAAGCTGTCGGCCGTCGCGTGTGCGTACGAAGTGTCGAGTCCGATCTACCAAAACCACGGCAGCCAGTATGACATGCAGGCTCATCACGAACCCGAAGCGTCGGTTAGAGTCTCGCCAATGCGTGATCGCCCGCCGAGTCATGTCGCCACGGGTCGTCCTCGATCGGTGCGTGATCGAATGGCGGTTTTGCACTCGGCGCACCCCTCCATCGTGCTAGCGGTCGCCGCTTCATTGCTGTCGGTGTGGGTCTATGCGGCGCTGCTCTTTCATCTGCGCAGCGCGACTCCCGCAGATCCCGATAGCGCCCTGTTTGTGTGGTCGATGGGCCATGCGCCGCGTCAGTTGCTGCACGGCAACAACCCGTTTTATAGCAACGCGATTTTTGCCACGAGCGGGGGAGCGAATCTCGCGTACAACGCCACGGCACCATTATTGGGTCTGGCGATGTATCCGCTCACGGTGCTGTTCGGACCCGTCGCCGGCTTCAATCTGGTCATCGTGTTGACTCCTCTTGCCAACACGCTTGCTGCACGACGCTTACTTCGCGTGATTACCGCTCGGACCGGTGCCTCGGTTTCTCTCGGCGCGCTTGTGATTGGCTTTTCGCCAATGGTGATGATGCATAACGCGGCGCGCATGCAGTTGGTGTTTCACGCTGTGGCGCTACTGCTTCTTGCCGAACTGTACGCACTTGGCCGCTGCGCTCACGCGGGCGAGGCAATGCCTCGACGCGCCGTACTCACAGCGGGTGCCCTCGCCGGTCTGCAGATGTGGATTGGTTCCGAGCAGTTGGCCATAGCGGTACTTGTGGCCGTCGTGACCCTGCTCGTGGCTGTGATACTTGGCCGCACCGCACGCGTGTCACCAGGGATGCGGTGGCATCCACGCGACCTTGCCTCGGTGGGTCTTGGCTTGGCCGCAATGCTGTTGGTCGCTGCGCCGTTTCTGGCCGAGTTCTTGTTCGGGGCTCAGCGCTATACCGACGGTTATCACGTGGTCGCTCGTCCGCTCTTTGGACTGCGAGTCGCGAACTTGGTCACTCCTACCGAGGCAACCTTGTTGCACTCGCACATTCCTCTCGCCATCGATCGCATCCAGATGAGCGTGTTTCGCGACGAAGACACTGGCTATCTCGGCCTGCTTGCTCTGGCCTGTGTGCTCGTGGCTCTCGCTACGTGGCGGTACCGCAGCACACTTCAGCGGGCTGCCGTGTTGGTAGGGCTTGGCTGCTTCGTGCTCGCGCTTGGGCCGACGATCCGTTGGTCAGGAACTGGCAGCGGTTGGCCCGGGCCGTGGCGACTGCTCGAGCGTTTGCCGGTATTGCGTGAGATCGTTGCGAATCGGATGTCGTTTGGCTTGTTCCTGATGCTCGGTGTGCTCGTAGCAACTGTGGGCCAATCTGTAGCGACGCCTGAGTCTCGCCGGCAACACGGCACCGAGCGATCATTGCGAGCGTTGTGCTGGTGTTTGCCGCTGTTGCTGATTCCGGCGCAGTTTCATCGCACCAAGGCGGTGGCTTCGTCGGCTGAACGTCTACTCAAAGAGCACTGCAGCCACACTCTCGTGGTGACGGCGCCTCAAGCGCTCGAGCAAGACGGCATGGCCTGGCAGGCGCGAACCAACTTCGCCTTCAACCTCTATCGGGGCTTCGCCTTTCGGGCCACAACCTTGCCCAAGGGTAATCGCTTGTTCATCGACGACATCGCCGAGCGCGGCACTGGCAACGATGCATCCATCACTGCGGCGGCATCGCAACTTTCATCGCTGGGTATCGGGTGCCTTGTGGCGCCGTCGATTGCGCTCGATGTGGCCCAGAATCTCACCCCCGCGCTTGGTCCGGCGCTGATCGCGGGCGATGTGGCCGTGTGGGTTCTGCGCTAGCTCATAGCGGTCAAGCGATACCGGCGAAGCTACAGTCAGCGCAAGTGGAAATGGGTCACGAATTGGCTGGGGAAGCCTCCGAAACGCAGAGCAATAGCGCCGATCGCTTGTATCGACAGCTCATTGTCGCCGTCACTGCCGTGGCGGCGGCGTGGCGAATTTTCTACCTCGTGGTGGCGAAGTGGAGCCGTCACCTCATGTTGAACGACTCGCTGTACTACAGCTCGCAGGCCTTTCAGAATGCCCACGGACATTGGTTTCGAAACGTGCTTGGCGACCAACCCGGAGCCGAGCATGCGCCGCTTACGTCAGTACTGCTGACGCCATCGAGTCTGCTGTCGAACCACGAGTTCTGGCAGCGCGCCACCAACACCGCAATCGGTATAGCTGTCATCCCGTTGATAGCCATAGTTGCGCGGCGCATCGGCGGACGCCGAGTGGCAGTGATTGCGGCGGCCATCGCGGCTGTGTATCCGAACTTGTGGATGAACGACTCGGTCATCATGTCTGAGACAGTGTCCACGCTGCTCGCCATCGGAGCGCTGTGGTTTGCGCTTCGTCATCGCGATCGTTTCGACATGCGCAGCGCGCTTGCACTGGGTGTTGTCATTGGCTTCGCTGCGTTGGCTCGCAGCGAGCTGTTACTGCTTGCGCCGCTATTCGCCTTCATTGGTTTGCGTCGCCAACCCATTCGCCGGTGGGCTGGTCGCGCGCTCGTCGTCACGTTGACCCCGCTGGCCATTCTTGCTCCCTGGATCGCCTATAACGCGACTCGTTTCGACAGTTTGGTGATCGTCACAACCAACGAGGGTGGTGCGCTGCGAGGAGCGAATTGCGATGATGCCTACAGCGGTCCCGCGCTGGGCGGATGGTCGGTTTTGTGCGTGGTCGACAACCTCGATCGCCCCAACGAAGATGCCTCCGAGCGCGCTGTGCGCCTTCGCCATGAAGCGGTCAGCTACATGAAGGATCATGCTGCTCGATTACCGGTCGTTGTCGCTGCGCGATTGCTGCGCGCCGCAGATCTGTATGGCGTGCGCGACCTCGTTCGCTTCGACGTGGGCGAAGAGCGGGCTCAGTGGGCTTCGTGGGCCGGCATCGCTTGCTGGTGGTTCTTGGCGCCCTTGGCGGTTGTGGGGTGGCGGCGTCAGCGCCCTGCGAACGGGTGGATTTTGTTGGCGCCTGCTGTGGGCGTGCTCATCACAACCGTGGTGTTCTACGGAGCGCATCGCTTGCGTTCGCCGATGGAACCCGTAGTGGTCATTTGCGCAGCAGTTGCCCTTGCCCAATGGATACCCGTGCCGTCGTTTGTCTCACGGAGGACCACCTGATGTCGGAGCCAACGTTCGTTCAGTCGCCTCGTGCTACCGAGGCTGCGCCGTATCGGGCGCGCATCACGTATCAGCCTGCGCTCGATGGTTTGCGCGCCATCGCAGTCACGATGGTGTTGCTCTTTCACGGCGGCATCTCATGGATGAGCGGTGGCTACTTCGGTGTGTCAGTGTTCTTCACGCTGTCGGGATTCTTAATTACGTCGTTGCTGTGCAGCGAATTCTCGAGCACTCAACGCGTGGCCCCTGGGGCGTTCTACATGCGTCGGGCCAAGCGTCTCTTGCCCGCCAGCATCGTGTGCTTGTCCGTGGTGTCGATCATGGGCTCTGCCAACGCATGGACTGCGGCCAACCACGTGCGCCGAGACCTGCTCGCATCACTCTTTCAAGTGGCTAACTGGGTTCGTCTGTTCGCCGGTGAAAGCTATGTAGACGCGCAGAGCGCGAGCGCGGGGTTCCGTTCGCCGCTTGATCACTACTGGTCACTCGCAATTGAAGAGCAGTTCTACTGGGTCTGGCCGCTGGCATTTTGGGGGCTTGCTCGATGGGCGCGTCGGCGCTGTGTGAGCCTTACCTCGGTGGTATGCGTGTGCGCGGCGATCTTCGCAGCATCTGCTCCATTGATCGCCGCCGTGTGGGGAAGCGACGCCGCGTATTGGGCCACCCCTGCTCGCGCTGGCGAGATCTTGCTGGGCGCTTTGGTAGCGGTGCTGTTGTTTGAGGGTCGCGTGCGAGCGTCTCGATGGATGGCCCCACTTGGGCTTGCGCTGGTACTTACGTTTGCGTTTGTACTGCCCACTGCTAGCGGCCCGGCCTACAGCGGAGGGTTCCCCGTGTTGGCCTTGGCCAGCGCAGTGTTGCTGCTCGGCTTGCAGTGCGATGGCGTGGTGCGCTCGCTGTTGTCATGGCGGCCATTTGTGGCGCTGGGTCGCATCAGCTACGGCGTGTACCTGTATCACCTGCCGGTGTTTGTATTCATGACCAGCCAGCGAACCGGTCTCGATGGCTGGGCACTGCTGGCATCTCGCTTCGCTGTCACGCTCGCGATCGCGATTGCGTCGTATCAACTCATTGAGCAGCCGATCCGTCGCGCCACGTGGGCAGGCCTACGCACGGCGGCCACGGCTGCTCTGGCGACCGTCGCCGTTGCGCTCCTCGTTGCGGCTGTTCCTGCGGCGGCCGGTAGCTACTGGGTTGGAAGCGCATCGTCGGACTCAATTGCGGGGATTCCGGTAGATGCACCCACCACTCCGCTGGTCGTGAAGTCAACGACCGCTGACACCCCGGCGTCGAGTGCTGCTTCAACTCCGGCCGCATCCACCGTTCCTGCGCTTCCAAAGCTCAGCAGGCCTGTGCGCATCTTGGTGGTGGGTGACTCGATCGCTGAAGCAACCGGCCACGGGCTGGTGGCATGGGCGGCAGCTCACCCAACGATTGCGCAGGTCTCGCTTGCTGTGAGCGCCGGTTGCGGCTTTGTGCGCGGCGGCGAGGTACCGACCGACGACAACGTTCCGTTTCAACACAATTGCGATCTGCTGCTCGATGGCGAGTTGCCCACCGATCTCAAAGCGCTGCGCCCCGATGTTGTGATGATGCTTGTGTGGGCGCGAGATCAGGCGCCGCGAATGTGGCACAAGAGCGAGGGTGCGCTGGCGCCAAGCGATAGCGCCTTCGCCTCGCGGCTTCAGCACGACTATCGGTCAATCACCAACGAGATCACCTCGATCTCCGACGCGACCGTGGTGTGGATCCGCCCACCGAAGGGCGACCCGTATTGGCTCAACCGGGTCTCACCCTTTACCGACGAATCTGAACACGCCATTGTCGAAGGCGTGATGCATCAGGTGGCCAAAGAGTTCTCGTCTCGTGCCGAGGTCCTCGACCTTCGTTCATGGATGGAGGCCGATGGAATCGCGCTCGATCACGCAGCGCGTCCTGATGGACTTCACTTCAGCATTGAGGCGGCGACCGATGTGGCCACGCGGTGGCTCGGGCCACAGTTGGTGCTGGCTGCCGCTCGCGCAGCAGGTACCCCAAGTCCTTAGCGCGGCAGCAGTTTCGTTGCGTGCTTGAGCAACGACAACGCACCCTGTTTGGCGGGGCGGCGATGGTGCGACTGTGTTTCGTCGTCTTGCGCAGCCATCTCGGCGCGGTGCTGCACGAACCAGTCGTAGCTCTGCGCAAACATTTCGTCGTTCGAGAAGCGCGGGGTCCAGCCAAGCGCCTGAGTGGCGTGCGCTGTATCGAACCACATTGATTTGCTGTACATGATCCAGTGATACGGAGCGAAGGGTGCGAGGCCTAGGCCAGCGGCCACACGCATCGCCATCGATGCCGGGCGAGCAGGCAGCGAGCGCACGCGTGAGCCGGTACCTGCGTGAGCACACACGTGCTCGAGCGTTTCGCGCATCGTTGAAAAGCGATCGGTGCCGGCGTTGAAGATCATCGGCCCAGCGCTGGCGCCGGCGCGAATACAGATGTCCGCGAGGTCGTCGGCATGCACGAACTGGTAGCGGTTCGAGCCGTCGCCAAGCACGAACACATCGGCGCCGTCGGCAATCCAATCGAACAGGATGCCAAAGATGCCGAGGCGGCCATGCCCCAAGATGGTGCGGGGTCGAACGATGGTCACATCGAGTCCGTGAGACGTTGCTTCGAGGCACGCCCATTCGGCAGCCAACTTGGCGTGGCCATAAGCCTCGAGTGGCGATGGAACCGTAGACGGCATCACGGGGTTTGAGGCGGGAATGCCGAACACTGCGCTTGACGACGTATGCACAACCTTGCTGACGCCCGAGTCGAGGCAAGCAGAAAGCAACAGGCGTGTGCCCTCGACGTTGACGCTGCGCAGGAGTTGTTCGTCTTTGGCCAGTGGAACCTGAGCCACGTTGTTGTAGACAACATCGACACCTTCGACAGCAGCGCGGACCACTGCAGCGTCTCGGATGTCGCCACGAACGAAGTCGACATCGGCGTCGGGGGCCGGGGCGTTGAGATCGAGCACGCGCACGATGTGGCCGCTGGCGCGTAGCTGCGTTGCAAGCAGCGCGCCGAAATAGCCACTGCCGCCGGTGACGAGCGCCGTGGTGCTCATAGCTCGAGACCTTCGGCGCGACACCACTGAATGCTGCGACGCATGCCGTCGTACAGCTCGAATTGAGGGTCGTAACCCAACTCTTCGCGGGCGGCATCGATGTCGCAGGCGATCGAGTGGGTCATCTCGCCCATCACGTGAAGCTGTTGCTGATAACGGCCAGTGCCTTGAATGAGCCGGTCGGCGCGCTCGGCGATGCGTCCGGCGAACACCGGCAATTTCATGGCGCCAGGCTTTACGTCGTATCCCTCGTCTCTGAGGGCTCGGCCAACTGTGTCGATGATCTCGTTCACGGTGTAGGGCCGTGCATCCGCAATCCAGTAGCCGCGGCCTGATGTGTTTGGTGTGAGCTCGGCGCGCACGATGCCCTGCACGAGGTTGTCGACGAACACCATCGAGCGACGCTGATTGCCGGCGCCAAACTTGGGGAACTTGCCGCTGCGAACCATGCGAAAGAAGGTGGTCTGGCGTGGCGGCTGCAGCGGCCCGTAGAACCACGGTGGGCGCACGATGACCGCATCGAGACCTTGCTCTACCTGAGCGAGCACTGCAAGTTCGCCTTGCATCTTCGACTTGCCGTATCCGAGGTACGGGTTATATGGCTCGTGTGCGCGAAACGTGTCGAGTTCGGATGGGTTGGTGCCAAAGGGCGAGTTTGACGACACATGCACCATGCGACGCAGCCCGGCGCGGTGCACGGCACTGGCCATGTTCGCGGCTCCGGTTGTGTTCACATCGAAGAAGTCGCTGACCTTGCCCGGATGAATCACACCGGCGGTGTGGATCACGTCGGTGTCGGCGGGCAAACCATCGAGGAGACGCTCGAGTGAACGTGGATCAGTGACCGAGCCGATAACGGTCTCAACGTTGGTGGACACGTCGCGCACCGCTTGGGCCTCTTGCTCGTTTAGCACCAAGGCGCGCAACACGCCGTCACGTTTGTATGCACCTGAGTCGGTAGAGAGATGATGCACGAGTGCACGGCCGAGCCATCCGGCTGCGCCGGTGACAACGGTGGCTGAGGGCAATGAGTAATCAGCCACGAGGAGAGTTCGTTTCGATAAAGCGGCGCGCATTGCGCACGGCGAAGGCTTGCACTGAACCCTGTGGGTTCACGCCGGGAGCGTCGGGCAACATCGATGCATCGTTGACCCACACGTTCTTCATCCCGCGAACCTGACCGAAGCTGTTGGCAGCGCATCGCGGATGCTCGCCGATCGGAACCGTAGAGCAGAGGTGGACTGTCATGACCGTGGCCTTTGTGGTTGCGAACGAATGTTGAAGATTGGAGATGTCGCCGGGCGTACGCACCAGCGGTGCGCCGCGATAGCTGGGATAGACCTCGTTGGCGCCGGCAGCAAGCATGAGCAGCGTGAGTCGGCTGAGGCCGCTGCGGAGCAGCTGCTTGTCGCGACCAGTGAGGTGATACGTGACCAAAGGATCGCGCATGCCCGGGATCGCTTTGACGCGACCCTTGCCTTGGCTCGTGATAGCTGCGTAGTACACGCTGACCCGCTGCCATTCGTTGACAGCGTGACCGAACTCGGTCCAGTTGTCGGCGAGTGCCATGGCCACAAGACCAGGGTTGCTGGCCGACCCGCCAAAGGAGATCTCGGGCGCGAACTCTTTGACCTGATGCACCGGTACGTCGTCAGGCACGTTGATGGCTTCGGGGAATCGAGCAGCCAACTTCACTGTTGGGTGCACTGCCAAGGTGTCGCCGATGCGTTCGTGCAAACCGCTGCGCTGCAGTAGCGCCGGCGTGTGGATGGCGCCACCACAAACAAACACGTGTCGAAATCGAATGCGGCCGGGCATGCCGTTGGCCAGGACCACGTCGGCTTGGCTGGCGCTGGTGCCGTTGATTACCAACTTGCGTACGCGGCACTGGGTGATGATGCGGGCGCCGGCACGATGTGCCCGTGGCAAGTATGTGCGGGTCATGCTCTGACGCTGCCCACTTGCAGCGTTGCCGCCGGGAGGGTATTTCATCCAACGCGGGCTTTCGCTGTTTTCCCACGAGAGCGCTTCGGCTCCGCGGTGCAACACCATGCTGGGTGCCGACACCTGGCCGGGCACCGTGGTGACATTGAGCGCAGTCTCGAGTTCGTGAGCGATGGCGTACATCTCGTCAGGGTCGAGATCGCGAATGTGATATTGCGTGCGCCAACGCTCGAGCAACTCGGCTGGCGGACGCCGATACAAGCCACTGTTCACTTCAGTTCCGCCTCCGGCGCATCGCCCCTCGGTGTAGGCAATCGAAGGAAGACCCAGAGCAACAGTGACTCCGGCAGATCGGTATTGCTGGTTCATCTGCTCAAGCGAGAACGGCACCACGCTGCCTTGCTCGACCCAAGCTCCTTCTTCGACCACGAGCACGTCGAAGCCTGCTTCAGCCAACAGCGCTGCGGTAGTTGCACCGCCCGCGCCAGAGCCGATGACAAGGATCTCGGTGTCGTAGAGCGACTCGATGGCGGGGGAGTGAATAGGGATGTCCTGCTCGCTCATGCGGCGGCCGATCCGTCGGGAAGCGTGTCGGGCCAGTGCTCCCAAACGTAGGTGTATGCGAGCGAACGGATCATGCGAACGTATTCGCCGACCAAGGGCAGCGGGTGACGGATGAGCCATGCGATCACGTTGCTGCCGTTGGGAAGCGCTACAACACCACGCATCACGACAGCGATGATATTGCAGCCGAGCCGAAGCACGCTGGGGAGTTCATCGACATGGAACACCGCGAAGTCGCTGACCTGATCACGCTGCGAACTCGAGAGCCCAGGGAGGTCTACACCCAGCATGCATTGTGTGAATGGGCGCACGAACGCCCGTGAGGTTTGAGCAGCCATGACGAAGAAGGCAGTGTAGTCGCAGGTGCGAATGCGCCGCTATCAAACGGCAGCACACGTTCCGGGGGGCGAGTCGTAGATGGGGTTCTGAGTCCACGGCCCGCCAGCCCATGAGGCCACCGGGGCGGGAGTGATGCCATCGAAAAGCCGGGACATCTGCTCGACCAGCCAAGCGCTGACCAATGCTGCACCTGACGCGCACATGTGAACGCCGTCGTACATTCGCTCGGGAACATGATCGCCGTTGAGGTCGGCGCTATAGCGATCGGTCCAGACCGCAGCCGTATCGAGGAACGTGACGGTGTCGGGGTTCTCGGTAGCTATGCGTTTGCCAATGTCGTACAGCTCGCTCGTGCCCTTCTTGCTTTGATCGGGCCGCATCGGTGGCGGCGGAGTGATGACCATCTGCGCGCCGCGGTCCACCACGAACTGGTGCAGTAAGAGCAACGAGTTGTACTGCTCCGTTGGGTCGAACTGCGCATCCCACACAGACAGTTGCACCATGACAAGCAACGTATGTCCATCGACAGATTTCTCGATGCTGTTGAGGTAGTCGAAATAAGCGCTTGTACCCGTGAGCCGTACACCGGGCCCCGCAGCGCTGTGCAAGGTGGCGCCCGCGGCTTTCAAGGCTGCTTCGAGTCCCGGCCATGTGGTGTACGCAATGGAGTCACCGAACAACACCACATCGTGAATGGTGCCTCGTTTGACTGCGGCGAGCGTTGTAGTTGTTGCCGGGCTGGTTGTTGCAGCGCTCGCATCAGTAGTAGCAACGCTGGTGGTGCTGGCGGTGCCCGCCGTGAGTGCCACGATTCCGTTGAGGTTCACTGCTGTGGCGCTTGCGCCGGGCAGGGCGACAGTGACTGCCACAAGCGCCGCAAGGCCCACGGCTAAGCCTGTGGCGGGAGCACTGACCCACGTTGGTCGCCGTTGCAGGCGCTCGCGCACGGGACGTTCGACATAGCGATACGACAGCACCGACACCACTGCTGTAACCGAGAGCCGAACCGCAACGAGTGGCCAGTCGCTCAGACCCGTGCGAACCGGATTGAGAACCACGTAAATGGGCCAGTGCCACAGATACAAGCCGTAGCTCAGACGGCCGACTGCGCGTAGCGGACGAAGCGACAACACGTTGGTGATCGTGGTGCGCGCCGGTGAGCGTGGCGTGTCTGGGTCTACGGTGATGGCGCCGAGCAGCAGGCCAGCGGCTGCGGCAAAGACAAAGAAGCCGCCTCGAAAAAGCATCGAATCGGTTCCGTGCGCAGCGACGTAGAGCCACAGAACCACTGCCGTGGCCGAGGCGAGCCCGAAGCCGGCAGCGTTGATTGAGCGGCGTGACCGATTCGAGAACGCTCGAGCCATTGCATTGCGAACGGTGGTTGTGGCGCACATGCCACCGATCATCATTGCGCCGATGCGGGTGTCGGTACCTTCGTAGGCGCGCGTGGAAGCGCTGGCGTTGTAGAGCACCGCCATCAACACGAACGAAGCAGCCGCACCGCCGGCGCAGAGAGCGAAAATCGCGCGTTGCGGACGACGTGCCCATCGAGCGACGGCGAGCGCTACGAGAGGCCACACAAGATAGAACTGCTCTTCAACGGCCAAACTCCACAGATGGGTTAGCGGTGATTTTTGTGCAAACGCTGACCAGTAATCGTGCGCTGCGAGGATCTCGTGCCAGTTCATCACGAAGCCCAGGCTCCACAGCGTGTCGTGGCGAAGTGTGAGTCGCTCGGGAGGTGTTCCGTAGCGCAGATTCCAAAGTGTGATCACGCAGATCATCAATGCGAGCGCCGGCAGAAGCCGCCGAGCGCGGCGAGCCCAAAACGCTCCGAGCGCTACCGACCCAGTGTTCTCAACTTCTCGAAGCAGCAGCCCGGTAATCAGGAAGCCGGAGATCACAAAGAAGGTGTCGACACCGAGAAAGCCGCCGCTGAGATGGCCAGCGTGGAAGAGCAGCACTGCGGCCACAGCGAGTGCCCGCAATCCATCGATTGCCGGGAAATAGTCGCTCTGCGTGTATTCCACAATGCCCCCCGGCACAAGTCTTGCGAGCGGTTGCGAGTCCGATCACAAGTGTTAGCGCTTGTTGTGGTCAGCCTTGCAGCCGTTGACCGACTTTCGAGTACCGCACGATGCAGACAACAGCTCGAACGCCGTCACGCCATCCGATTTTCTTACCCTCAGCGTAGGTGCGACCAGCGTATGAAATGCCGACCTCGAAGATTTGCCAGTTACCACGCGCAAGCTTTGCAGTGACTTCGGGTTCGAAGCCGAAGCGATCTTCTTCGATGGTGATCGACTGAATGACCTCTCGCTTGAACGCCTTGTAACACGTCTCCATGTCGGTGAGGTTGAGGTCGGTGAACATGTTCGAGAGCAACGTGAGCAAACGGTTGCCGAGCGAATGCCAGAAGTAGAGCACTCGGTGCGGGCGGCCACCCAAGAACCGTGAACCGAACACGACATCGGCAACGCCGGACTCAAGCGGATCGAGCAGTTCGCCGTATTCGGCCGGGTCATATTCGAGGTCTGCGTCTTGCACGATGACGTAATCGCCGGTGGCCGCTGCAAAGCCCGTGCGCAACGCTGCGCCCTTGCCTTGGTTGCGCGGCTGCAGGATGACGCGAATACGCGGATCAGTGACGCCCGCAAGCAACTCGCGAGTGGTGTCGGTGGACCCGTCGTCGACAACGATTACTTCGTGTATCCATGGCGATGCGCACACGCGATCGAGCAGAGTGAGGATGGTGGCCTGCTCGTTGTAACAAGGCACGACGGCAGTGAGGCAAGGGCGTGGTGATGCAGACACAGTGGGGCCTACATTAGCGAGTGTCGCCGTCGACTGAACTACGCCGAGTCGAGATGCTTGCCAGCAAGAGCACGATGACCGCCAGTGCCGGACGGTTCATATCTTCGAACACGCCGGGCCAGCCGCCATTCGGGAATGGGTGATAAGCCCGCACGCGGTGCACCATGACCACTGCGATGTACATTGCGACGCAAAAGGCAGCGGGTCCGACCAGTTGTGGTCGTCTCAGCGGTATGCAGCAAGTGAACGCAATGAAGCCGCAGAATAGGCCCCACTTGGGTGCGATGACCAAGGCCCCCACCACGGTGGCGATCGAGATGCTGATGATTGATGACCGTGCGAGACCGAGTAACGGTTGAGTCGAGCGGTGGTTCCAAAGTGCGGTGAACCGCGGCTCAAACACATCGGCCGGTGCAGTGCGTCGTCGGTCGAACACAATCAGGGCGAGGCAGAGCGCAATACCAAGCCCCGAGAGCAACAGACCGAGATTTACCGAGTTCTGACCGGCCCACACGAGGTTCACGGTCTGAGTAGCGGCACTTGGAGGCAGTAGCCAACCGTTGAAGCCGCCATCGACTACTTGCTGAGTTCCGAGCGGCTTGCCTGCAACAGAGGCGCCCCATCCAAGGTTGTAGCCCTCTCCAAAAACCAACCAGCAGCCACGTGGACATGCGCCAACAGAGATCGTGCGCGTGGTGCGCGTGCTGTTGAGGATCTGCACAGTTGGTGCAGCAAGCAGGCCAGTAGGCGTTGCCGACGGGTCGCCTATTGGTGCTGGCTGGGCCGTAGTGATCGACGTGCTGCGCAGAACGATCTGATTGATGTCTGCGCCGGTGAGCAATCCGTTGAGCGTGTTGATGAAGTGCTCGCCGCCACCCACGGTGACCTGCGAGGAGCCGCAAAGGTCGACTCGGGCATCGTGATCAGAGAGCAGCGCCAGCATCTGCCCTGACAGACGAACGGGTATCGGGCTCCCGTCGATAGTGATGAGGTCGCTGCGGCAGCCGCTATCGAATTTTTCGGGAAGCGAGGTGGCGGCGATGCCGTCGCCCGTGATCTCGCTGATACCTACCGGAAGCGTGACACGGTCGGCGAACCGCCGATCGGTAGTGGTGGCTCCGTTGGTGGCAGTAACCGTGAGATCAATGGCTCCGCCCGAGAGCGATGGGAACGTGAGCGTGCTGAAGCCTTGGGCATCTGGTGCAGACACCGCCGCGACCTGCGTAGTGGCCCCGGCCTTGATGCTGACTTCTGTAATCGTGCCCAACTGATCTGACACTGGCTGGCGCATGGTCAGCGTTGTGAGTGCGCCCCGTACTGTGCGCGGAATGTGTAGCGAAGCGCCGACGGCACCACCAAACGGCGTCACCCACGAGGTGGATGGATTGCCGTCGGTGGCGGCCCATCCGCCCATTGCCGGAACGCCGGTGAGGTGAGCCGACGATGTCGTGCCCTTCCACTTCAGCAACCCGGCGAGAACAGCATCGCTTGATCGTTGTGAAATGCGGGCACTGATTGATGCATCGAAAGCGCGGGGATCGCTGAGCGTGAACGCTCGGCTCATCGTGAGCTCGGGGTCATGGCGGTAGCGGTTTGTTGGCCGTGTGCGCAACCGTGAGAAGACGAGGTCGACAGGCTGGGTTGCGGCTGTTCGCAGCAGCACATTGTTCGGTACGCGGACGATCTCGTGCATCGCTCCCATGTCAGTGGTCACTTCGGCAAAGCCCACGCCGTCGAGCGCGGGCGAGGTAGCGCCTCGGTCGTAGTCGATGGCATCGATGCGAATGGTCACATGGCTCGAGCGGCGCTGCAGCGCAATGAGTTGGCCTGTGGCGGATCGTGAATCGGCTGTGAGGTCGATGCTGCGAGGACCTGCGTCGTCGGTGAGCGTGACGCGCGTGATCCAGCGATTGCGAGCATCGAGTGGTTGAGTGAGCGTGATCTTGTCGATCGGTGCGTCAGCGGTGAGACGAATGAACTCTCCGACGGGCTGGCCATGGTCGCCGGTGATCCACGCTGTGTTGACGTCGCCATCTATCGCCATTGCGGCGCGGTCTTCTGGTCGATACGCGAACGGTTCGCCGTATGAGCTCGCCGAGGCATGGATCGCGCCGCGCTGCTCGGCAATGGTCATGTCGTTGCTGGTCTGGTTCGGGAACACGGGGATGCGTTGGTCAGCGCTATCAAAGGTGAGCACGCCAGGGTTTGTCGAGCCGTCTTCGGTGAAACCCGTGACGTCTTGCGAACCGCGCCAATGATGGGCTCGCTTGCGGTTGGTGTCGGTGACGATGACGCGGTCGGCTGATGCGACGGGGTCCGCCGCAGAACCGCTCTGATCCGGAGCCTGAAGGTTGGCTGCATAGCGGATCAGTTCGTCTCCGGTGAGCAAGCCTGCGCCAGCCGCATCGACGATGCCGTCGCCACTTCCGGCGAGAACAACGCTGCCCGTTTTGGCGCGCACGATGGGCTGCGGGTTGAGCACTGGAACAAGGTCTACAGGCGGCAGCGGAGTGCCAACGGCCGCGTTACTGATGGACTGCTCGTCGACCATCGCGAGCGTGGGAGTGCTCACGGCAGCGACGCCATATGAATGTGCAGGCCCTAACTGAGAGGAAGGGTGAGCGAAGAGTTCGTGAGTGAGCTCTGGGCGCGGAGTGCGAAATCGTTCGAAGGCAACATCGTTGGTGACCCAGAGCGTGTCGGCGCCGAACAGTCGGGCGATGGGGGCCACGGCAGCTGCGTTGATCGTGCCCTCTTGGAATCGGTCGTCGAGCGCATACAAGGTGTCCATAGCCGCGGCGCTGCCGAGTGGCAAGAGATCACGGGTGATGACCGGTCGGTTGGTAAGAGCAGGCAGCGGCGGGTCGACGGTATAGCCCCATCGGAACGCGCCGAACTCAAGGCCGGGTAACTGCATGACACGGTAACCCTGCGGCGAAGTGTCGAGAGCCTTCGCCGCTTGTGTCCAGGCACTCGGTACCTGTTGATCGTGAACGAGGTTGGGATCGACAAAGCCACCATCGAAGAGCGCCGGCAGATTGACGATTGCAAGTAAGCCGATGAGCCACGGTGCCGCGTGGCGTACGCGCCAATGAGTGCGCGAGATCGCAGCCACAAGCGCGCCAGCGCCGAGAGCGAGTCCAAATGTGCTCAGTGGCAGTGCGCGGGTGCTGCTCCGCAACGCGAGAGCCAATGCCGACCGAGAGTTGTGGGCGAGTGGAGACATCAACGGCGATGAGTTCGAAATGGGATGCACGCCTACGGCAAGAACGACGCCCACAAACACCAGCAGGGCGGCGTATCGGCGGCTTGTCCATCGGGTGACGACGAGGCCAAGTAGCGCAACACCCAAAACCATGAACGAGATCGCGACCAACTGGCCCGACGCCATGTAGCGCTCGGAGGCTGTGGTGGCAAAACCCACTGGGTCGCGCAGGTAGAACAGCCAGTAACCCATGCCGCGCAAGACTTCGCTCGCCGACGACACCGACGAGACGGCCTCGAGTGTTTCGGAGTAGCCGAGCACATCGGCGCCGAAACGGCCTTGCACAGCGAGCATGGCGATCCACCATGCAGACATCAGCAAGCTGATCGCACCGATCTTGACGGCGACCACAATCGCGCGTCGCCAGGTGATCGATCGGCCCCACGCGGCGTGCAACAGCCAGAGCACAGGACCGGGGGCGACCATCAAGATCGCAGTCGCGTTTGGTGCCGCCACAGTTGCCATCACGAGTCCGAAGAGCGCGACATCGCGCCACTTTGTGCGCGTGGCTGCCCGAATGGTGAGCCCGATTAACCATCCGAGACCGGCCCACGGCAGCAGCATCGCCGAAGTGCGTGACACGTACGGCAGCACGTATGGCGAGAGTTGGTAGAACATCGCGGCAATCAGTGCGCCGGTGGCCGGAATGCCAAGATGCTTTGCCGCCCAACGCGCGCCGAGGCCGGCCGCAAACATCAGCGAACCGATCCAGAGGCGATGCGCGACCCAATCGGGCATTCCGATTGCATTGCAGAGCGAGTACCACGGCCCAGATGGCCACAGGTAACTCAGCGTTTGGTGGGGGACCCATCCAGCGAACTGACGAGTGTCCCACGAGTACGGCGCATCGCCGGTGAGGCGCGCCGGGTTGAGATACAAGAACAGTTTGGTGTCGGCAGGAATTTTTCCAGGCGCGGCTGCGAGTGACGGAATGTAGGCCAGTGCAGCGAGCAGCAGTACGTGCAGGCGGAGTCGTGAGCGTTGAACACGAAGGAGGAGTTCTGAAAAAAAGACGCTCATAAGCAGTAGCTGCAGGCTGGTACAGCGGCCGAACTGTAACACGGACTACATCCACCCCAAGGGGTTCGCGCTAGCGTGGCACACCGTGCGAACGGTTGTAGTGGTGCCCACCTATCAAGAAGCTGACAACATCGTTCGCTTCCTCGAAGAGGTGCGTAACTCGTTGCCCGATGCACACATTCTTGTTGTCGATGACAACAGCCCCGACGGCACGGGCAAGCTTGCCGACGAGACCGCCGCCGAGCTTGGCAATATTCATGTATTGCACCGAGCTGCCAAACAAGGCCTCGGCAGCGCGTACCGTCACGGCTTCGGCGAGGCGCTGCAGGGCGACTACGAGGTCATCGTCTCCATGGACTGCGATTTCTCGCATGACCCCAAGGCCCTTCCTGCGATGGTCGCCCGCATCGAGAAGGGCGCCGACGCTGTAGTTGGCTCTCGTTACGTCGCTGGCGGCGGAACCCTGAATTGGCCGGTGCATCGTCGTTTGCTGTCGCGTTGGGGAAATCGCTACACCAGCGGTGTCTTGCGCCTTCATATTCATGACTGCACATCAGGCTTTCGTGCCTATCGGGCCAGTGCCCTGGGAGCCATCGACCCAACCTCCACGCAGGCCGAGGGCTACGCCTTTCTCACCGAACTCGTGCGTCGCTTGATTCGTGCTGGTTACTCAGTCGTTGAAGAGCCGATCACATTTATCGACCGTGAGTTCGGCACCTCAAAGATGTCGGGCCGAATCATTACCGAGTCGATGCTGCTGGTAACTGGTTGGGCCGTATCCGATTCGTGGGCCAAAGTTCGCCGCCGTTTTTCAACGTCGAGATAGCCCTACGGTATTGCGCCGAACACGCCGTAGAGACCCGTGAGGGTCACGATTCCTGCGGCGCACAACGCCAGCACCACGGTCCACAGTTCGTGACCGCTCGAGAGTTCTTCGCTGTCGTGTTCGTGAGCGATTTCGAGATCGCGAATCCACGCCGCAGCTGAGATCAGCAATGGAAATGCGGTGTACAAAAAGCGCGGACGGGCTGTAACCGTGCTGGGGGCCAGCATCAACACCAGCACCACCAGGCTGTAGGTCAAGATCGGCAGCGGCAGCCGCTTCTTCCACGCCAAGTAGAGCAGAACAACCATGGCCAAAAACGACACGGCTGTAATGAGGTCGGTGGGCGACGACATTGGGCGAGCAAACGCATTGATGGTCTTGTGGATGGCTGTAAATCCAAAGCTGGTGCCTTCGGCCCAAGCTTCGCGTTGGGTGCGGAACCAGGCCCAGTTCTCACCGGTGCGGCGCCACAAGAACAAGTGGAAGCCGATGAAGCCCAGTGGGGCGAGCAGGGGAGCAGCCAGCGAGCGCCACTCGCGTCGTTGTCGTAGCGCGATGACAGCAGCCACTGCGCAGGCGGCGATGAGAGCGATGCCATTGGGCCGTGTGGCGGCTCCGAGAGCGGCCAACGTTCCAGCAGCTACCCAATGTCGACGCTGTAGGCACAGTAAGCAGCCAGCAGCGAACACAAGCAACGTTGCTTCGCTGTAGGTAAACGAGAGCACGAAGCTGCCGGGGAAGAACGCCATCAGCAGCATCGCTCGATAGGCAACGCGGTCGTCGAACATGGTACGTGTGAGCTGGCCAACGAGGTACACAGCCAGCGCGCCGAAGACGAAGTTCATGAACAGCGCAGCGAAGACATCGCCGCCTGGCAGCACGTGATCGAGCCACCTCACCAAGGTGGGAAACATCGGGAAGAACGCGGTGCGTGCCTGCACGTCGTCCCATGTGACATGGGGTGGAATGTGGCTCGGGTAACTATGGCGAACAATGGCGAAGTACCACTTGCCGTCCCATGAGGTGAGCACTTCGTTAATGCGGCCAAGCGCGTTGCGTGGCCGGGGGATTCCGTCGGACCTGTCTTGCACGACGCGCTGTGCGGCAACAATGCCGGCGCCGGCGATTACACAGATTCGGCTCAACACATATGCCACGGAGGCACGCTTCACAAGGGTGCGCCATTGGCGACGGCGCTGCGCAATCCGGTTGGTGCCGACCTCAGCTGAAGTCGACTCGGTAACAGTTTCGGCGATGGGATCGAGTGTGTGGGTCATGGCAAAGTGTTGGTAGCTGCAAGCCCTGCGACGCTAACACGCAGACTCTAAAACGTATGAGGCAGGAGCGCCTCAGCGTTGGTGCATCGGCTGTATCCGCTGGCGTGGCCCAAACTTTGGCGCAGCGTTGCCATCGAGACCAAGCAGGCGAATCACCCGGCCGCGTTGTCCCCGGTACGGCTCAAGCAAATCGAGCATCTCGGAGTCGGTGCCGCGTGGCCTGTCGGCGAGAACCCAACACACCATGTTTGGAATGTGGAAGTCTCCTACCGGAACGGCGTCGGGATCACCGAGAGCATGCGCGGTTGCTGAGCCGATTGTCCATGGTCCGATGCCCCGCAACAACTGAAGTTTCTGTGCAGCCTCAAGGGTCGGCAGCGTGGACCATTGCTCGATGCGGGCGGCGTGGCGCGCCACCGTTCTCAGAGCCTCGGCGCGCTTAGCCTCGATGCCAAACGGGTGATACCACCACGCGGGCTTACCGAGAATTCGCTCCGGATGCGGAGGCAGGCGCAGGGTGTCGTTTGGTCCCGGCGCAGGGTCACCAAGTTCTCCGCACAGCCTGCGCCATTGACCGATTGCTTCGGCCGCAGTGACGCGCTGGCCAAGGATTGTAGGGAGCAACTCGTGGTACAGCGTGCGACTGGCCCCAATACGCAGACCCGGATGATTGCGGTGAGCGCGAACAACCTTTGGATGAGCCGCATCGGGCAACTGCAACCCCGTGTCGTGCGCGCCAATCAATTCGTTGACGCCGTTGATCATCCAGTCGGCCCCGGGGCCCCACGCCTGCAGCGAGATCGTCCCATCGTGCCACGTGAGGTGAAGTGTGGCGGGTCCGATCGGGGTGTGTGTCGATCGCCAGAATTGGCCGTTGCTGAGCTGAGTGGTGGGGTCGCTCGATCCAAATCGATACGCGCTCAGTGTTAAGCGAAGGTTCGTTGCAGGATCGACATGTACGAGCACTACGGCGAACCGTAGTTCGCCTTACGTGTCCCACCGTTGGTCGTTCGATAGATGGCGGCAGCGCTGTGTGCGTCACGATAGATGCATGGCAGTCATCGAAATTTCCCGTCCCGTCGAAGGTGTTGTCCAGATCACCTTGAGTCGTCCAGCGCGGCTCAACGCGATGACCAACGAACTCGTGCAGGGATTGCACGACACGCTCGATGAGATCGCTATAGATCCCACCGCCCGCGTGGTGGTGCTCACTGGCGCCGGCAGGGGGTTCTGCGCAGGACTCGACCTCACCGGCTACGGCAAGGCTCCGAACACCGAGTCACTTGGCCCACTGCAGAGCAGTTTCGCTGTGCAGAAGCACATTTCGTCGTTGATTCCAAGAATGCGTTCGATACCGCAACCGATCATCAGCGCTGTGAACGGTCCGGCAGCCGGGGGAGGGTTCGCTCTTGTGCTCGGATCCGACATTCGGCTGTGCGCCAAGTCAGCCAACTTCAGCGCAGCGTTCATTCGACTGGGTTTGTCTGCGTGCGACATTGGCACCAGTTGGTTGTTGCCCCGACTGATTGGCGCGGTGCGTGCTCAAGAACTGATGCTCACGGGCCGCACCTTCGATAGCGCCGAGGCATACCGCATTGGTCTTGTGGTCGATGTATACGACGACGAAGCATTGCTTGAAGCCGCCTACGCCAAAGCCAAGCAGATCATCGGCCTCGCCCCAATGGGCGTAGCAATGACCAAAGAGGGCATGTGGTCAGCGCTTGAGATTCCGGGCATGCAGGCCGCAATCGATCTTGAGAATCGCCAGCAGATCATGTTGGGCCAGACCAACGATTTCCGCGAAGCAATGATCGCGTTCATCGAGAAGCGCCCAGCCAAGTTCACCAATGGTTAAGCCCGAACGGGCCGTGGCCTAGCGAGTCTGAATGGCTACAGGTACTTCGAGCGGATGGTGACACGCTACGAAGTGACCGCTGCCAATGTCGTGCAAGATTGGTTCGGTGGTCTTGCAGATGTCGTCAGCAAACTGGCATCGGGGGTGAAAGCGGCAACCCGAGGGCGGCGTGACCGGTGACCCTGGTTCGCCGATTGTTGATGCGTCGGCGAGCACAGCCTGTGGATCGGGAACAGGAATCGAATCGATCAAGACCCGCGTATACGGGTGTGCCGGACGTGCGTAGAGGTCGTCGCTGGGAGAGATCTCGCACATCTTGCCGAGGTACATCACGGCAACTCGGTCGCTGATGTTCTTCACGACGGCGAGGTCGTGGGCGATGAAGATCAGGGTGAGTCCGTATTGCTTCTTGAGGTCTTCGAGCAGGTTGATGACCTGCGCCTGCACGCTTACGTCGAGCGCCGACACGGGTTCGTCGCAGATGATCAAGGTGGGGTCGAGCACAAGTGAGCGGGCAATAGAGATGCGCTGACATTGACCACCAGAGAACTGGTGCGGACGGCTTTCGCCCGCGCGCTCTGGATCGATGCCCACGCTCTCGAGCACGCGATTAACGAGTGCTTCGCGTTCGGCCTTTGAGCCGCGGCTCCACACGTCGAGTGGCTCACGAACGCTGTCACGCACGATGCGACGAGGGTTCAGCGATGAGATGGGATCTTGAAAGATCATCTGCATCTTGGTGCGCGCCGAGCGCAACTCTTCGTTGCCGAGCGTGGTGAGCTCAAGGCCTTCGAGCTTGACGGAGCCCGACGTTGGGCGCGGGATTTGCATCATCGCTTTACCGGTGGTGCTTTTGCCGCAGCCGCTCTCGCCCACAAGACCGAGGGTCTCGCCGCGCATGACGTCGAAGCTGATTCCGGAGACGGCGTTTACCTTGAGGCCTGTGCGGCCTACGGGGAACTCCATCACCAGGTTCTCAACGCGCATGACGATGTCGCCCTCGCGCAGATGTGCTGTTCCTGAACCTGCCATTACCGTGCCTCGAGTGTGACGGGTACTGCGCCGTTGTTGAGTTCGGC
>JBAXHD010000016.1:0-53172 GCA_037139095.1 Actinomycetota bacterium | reverse complement strand
CGCGGCATTATGAACCGCAAGGGCTTCCCCGAAAGTTACGACACCAAGCGACTGCTGCAGTTTCTCCGCGAACTCAAAAGCGGCGCACCCGTGGTCACTGCTCCGGTGTATAGCCACGTGGTGTACGACATCGTCGAAGGCGACGATGTAGAGATTGCTCAGCCCGACATCTTGATCCTCGAGGGGCTCAACGTGTTGCAAGTGGGCACAGAGACCAACGAGTTCGTCAGCGACTACTTCGACTTCAGCATCTATGTCGATGCGCTCGAAAGCGACATCGAGGGTTGGTACGTGCAGCGCTTTCTTACGCTGCGCGAAACCGTGTTTCAGAATCCCGACAGCTTCTTTCAGCACTACGCGGCGCTCACTCACGAAGAGGCCGTTGAGACGGCGCGGTTTATCTGGCGCGAGATCAACGGACGAAACCTGCGAGAGAACATCGAGCCAACTCGCGATCGTGCCTCGCTGGTGTTGCGCAAGGGTGCCGACCATCGGGTCACCGATGTGAAGCTTCGCCGCCTCTGATTTGTCGAGCCGCTATTGAGCGAGCCACTGCGGCAAATGCGTGAGCGACTCGAGCTCGACAACCGTGTGTCCATGATCGTGCGGCGCATGTTCGAGTTCCCACAGCAAGGGGTACGGGACGTGAACTCCACTGCCCCCAAGCGTGAGCACCGGCAACACATCGCTGCGGAGCGAGTTGCCAACCATGCAGAAACGCTCGGGTAAAACGCCCAACTTGTTGATGATGCGCGCATACGTTGCCACGTCTTTTTCCATCACGATTTCGACCTGCTCGAAGTGATGGGCGAGGCCGCTGGTCTCGACCTTTGCGGTCTGGTGAATGAGGTCGCCCTTGGTGATGAGCACAAGCCGATGCGTTGCCCCTACCTGTTCGAGCACGCTGGCAACATCGGGCAGCAGCCGAACCGGATCGAGCAACATCGCACGAATCACTTCGCCGAGTCGGGTGACCACCGACGCCGGAAGTCGATCGGGCGCAAGCATCGCTGCACACTCGAGCATCGACAAACCAAATGCCTTCACGCCGTATCCGAGGATGTGCATGTTGCGCCGCTCTGTGGCTGTGAGCGCTTCTTTCACGTTGACGCCAGCGTCTACAAATGGCGTAACGAGTTCGATAAATGTTTGCTCGGCAGCGAAGAACGTGTCTTCGCTGTGCCACAGCGTGTCGTCGGCGTCGAACGCCACCACGTCGTATCGCGACCCCGCACGGGTGAGATCGAGCCGAGTGAAGCCGAACAGGATCTCGTCGATGAGCACCCCATCACGTGTGGGGTACGAATCACGCAGGTGCCCCTCGCGACGAAATCCGTTGCGGTCAAAAAGCTTCAGGCTGCGATCGTTGGCAACCGAGACGTGAGCAATGACCTTATGAATCTCGGCGCTAGCGAACAGTGCGTCGACAACAGCACGCACCGCTTCGCTTGCGAAGCCCTGACCATGGAATGGCGCGGCCAACGTGATGCCCAACTCGACAGCGTGAGCAACTCCGGCCACAGGCGCAACCATGAGATCGCCGATCAGGCGACCCGACAGATCACGAACCGCGAGTTGTCCGCCGTCGGCAAGTGTTTGACCGACCGTGCCCGCGATGAGATGGCGGGCCGCGTCGGCAGTGAACGGCATCGACCATGCCTGGTGCTGCGCTACCGCCTGATCGTTCTTGAATTCGAGAAGCGCTGCGATGTCGTCTGCCGTGAGCCGATCGATAACAAGTCGGCCAGTGCGCACCGCCGCGAACTGCTGCTGCATCGCGGCCTAGCGGTGAATGGCGTTGAGGTAGTTGTAGACCGTGATGCGCGAAACGCCCATTGAGTCACTTACGTCTTCGACTGCACGCCGCAATGTGAACGCACCGCGCTCGTCGAGCAAGCGAATGGCGCGCTGCTTGTCTTCGCGTGCGAGTTCGGCCAATGGGCTACCGAACTCACGCTCGACGGACTCGATGAGCCGGTCGAGTGCCCCATGCAGCGGTGCTGGGCGCACAACCGCCACAACAACGCCCTCCCACATCAGCGGAATATCGCTGGGCTCGCGTTCGCTCACTGGCAGAACTGTTGCACCGAGCGCCTCGGCCACGGGGCGCACCGCAAGCACCAACGGATGACGAGGCAGGCTCATGTGGAACTCTGAGCCACGTGCATCGTCACGTGAGTAGCGCCATTGGCAAAGGCCGCCCTGACGAGTTCGGAGATCACCAACGGCATTGCCTCTGTAGATGCCGTACAACTCGAACCGAACGGGCCGAACTCGACGGTGGCCCCCACAGCTTCAGCGGCCGACACTGCAGCAGTGACGTGAGGGCCGGGAAGGCCTTCGACGAAGGGTTCGACGGTGAACTCAAGTTGCAGCACCCCTGAAATCTAGGCCGAAACTGCCCCAATCGAAATCAGCGGGCGCCCATCACCCGCTGAAGGTCTTGGGAACGCAGCATGCAATCTTGCCCGGCGGCATCGAATGCCTGCCCGAGACGATTGAGTGCCGAGCGAAATGTTGAGTTCCAGTCGCCCTCGAATTGATCGCGGGCCGGACCCACCCATGTGGTGCCGCCAAGCGCTGAGGTGACCGTGCTGACCAATGTGTTGATGGTGTCGATCTGGTGCTTCAGGGTGCTGCCCAAGCGGGCAAGTTGCTCTGGATTGGCGCCGTACATGCTCATCGAAATTCTCCTTGAATTGGGTGCGGTTGCACGGACCCATGAGTGCGCGTTCAACTGCGGACTGGAAAACGTGTGACTGAGCGTTTCGAGGACTACTCGGCGACGGTGACAAGGCCTTGGGTCAACAGCAAGGCAACGCTGTCTGTCATGACCTCCTGCGTTCTGAGTAGATCGTCAAGCTCGCGACGATTGACCCACTGCGCAGAGATCACCTCGCCATCGGCGAAATGGAACGGGCCGTCACACACCACGCGATAACAACGCGCGTTGAGCACGAAGGATTCGTCGCTGAACGAACCTTCACCCAAGAGAGTTGGCACTACGTGAGTGACCCCAACTTCTTCGGCGAGCTCGCGAACCGCTGCGGTGTCATAGTTCTCTCCAGAAGCAACAACACCCCCCACGGCAATGTCCCACAAGCCAGGACACACATCTTTGGAGTAACTGCGTTGATGAACCAACAGCCGGCCGTCGCTGTGTTGCACCGCAATAAACACGCCGCGATGGCGAAGCCTTTTTGCGCGCATCTCGGCACGCGTGACCACACGAATCACGTGATCGTCTTCGTCGACAACATCGACAAGTTCGGTGTTCGCGTTTGGAATCATGATCGCGTTACGCGGTCATTCGACGAGTGCGGCACCGCGGCTACGGAGTTCGAACTTGAGCACCTTGCCACTGGCGTTCATCGGCAACGCATCGACCGTTTGTACGTAACGAGGAACCTTGTAGTTGGCCATGTTGGCGCGGCACCACGCAATGACATCTTCGGCAACAACCGAGGCTCCGGGCTTGGCAATGATGAACGCCATACCAACCTCGCCCATACGGCGATCGGGCACGCCCACCACAGCAACCTGACTGACACCGGGGTAACCGAGTAGAGCATTTTCGATCTCGGCTGGGTAGGCGTTGAAGCCACCCATGATGAACATGTCTTTCTTGCGATCGGTGATGCGCACATTGCCGCCAGCGTCTTGCACCGCAACATCGCCCGTGGCCAACCAGCCATCGGCGTTCACGGTCTCGGCGGTGGCTTCGGGGTTACCGAAGTAGCCAAGCATCACGTTGTAGCCACGCACCCAGACCTCGCCCGCCTCGCCGACTGCCACATCGTTTCCAGCATCGTCGACAAGGCGAACCTCGACATCGGGGATGGCTCGGCCGGCGGTGTTCGCGATGGTTTCGATGGGGTCATCGTGGCGACACATCGTGACAATTCCGGTTGTCTCGGTGAGGCCATAGCCGGTGACCACTGTCTCGAACTTGAGGTCTTCGCGCATGCGCCGAATGAGTTCGACAGGCACCGTGGCAGCACCGGTGACGGCAAGGCGCAACGACGAAAGATCGAACGAATCAAGTTGCGGGTGATCGAGGATGGTCTGGTAAATCGAGGGTGGTCCGGGCAACATGGTGATGCGCTCGTCGACAACGCGACGCATCACCTGGGGCACGTCGAACACTGCTTGGGGAACAATGGTTGCGCCCTTCACGAGCGAAGCCACGATGCCGGCCTTGAGCCCGAACGCGTGGAAGAACGGGTTGATGATGAGGTAGCGGTCGCCGTGTCGCAGGCCCACAACGGTGGCCCACGCGTTGAACCCTTTCACCGTTGCACCGTGGCTGAGCATTGCGCCCTTGGGACGACCAGTGGTGCCGCTAGTGAACATGATGTCGCTGGTGTCGTCGGGCGTGACGGCTGCGCTGCGCGCTACGACTTCGGCCCGTGGCACTGACGAACCAGCGGCGATGAAGTCGGCCCACGACACGCAACTCGCCGGCACATCGCCGGAGATAACGACCACGGTCTGGAGGCAATCGACAGCATCGTCGCCCGCGAGCAATGCGGGGTAGTTGGTATCGAGAAAATCGGTAACGGTAAAGAGCATGCGAACGCCAGCAGTGCGCAGCACGTAGGCGGCCTCGGGGCCCTTGAAGCGCGTATTGAGCGGAACCAACACTGCGCCGGCGCGATATGCGCCGAGCGCGGCGAGTAACCACCGCAAGCCGTTGGGGGCCCAGATGCACACGCGATCGCCCGGCTCGAGTCCGGCTGCGATGAACCCTTGTGCGGCAACATCTACCTGTTCGGCAAGCTCGGCAAAGGTGAGACGAGTGTCGCCATCGACCACGCCTTCGCTGGCGCCGAACAGCGCAACGGCACGATCAACGATCGCAGGAATCGTGGCGATCGAGCCATCGTTGAACACATCGTCGTAGGTACCCATATCGGGTGGACTATAACTGCCGCTATGGCGGCAGCACGTGCCGCATTTGGGGGCCAAGTGAGCGCGCTGTATCTACACGAGACAATAGAAATTGTGGGTCAAGGATCGTGGCCGTATATGCAGCACACATTGCAGGCAAGCGGCAACGAGATCAATAACTTCGTGCTGCAGGGCACATGGTCGGTGATGGGCATCACCGGCATATGGCCCCAGGTCATCAATATCTGGGACATCCCCGACGGATGGGACGGATGGGGTGCTTCGGTCGAGCGACTGAACCTGAAACGAACCCAGAACACCGAGCTGAACGCGTGGTGGGATGAGGCCTACAAGTCGCGCAGCGGCGGATTCGATCGACTGCTCGCTGGCGCTCCGAACAGTCCAACCACGGCGTCGCTCGTGGCCGCCGGTGTGCGCGGCTCATTGTTCGTGCACGAGATCGCAACGGTTCGCTCAGGCACCACGCTTGAGCACCTCGAGCGCGTGAAGGCAGTGCAAGTACCGTTGATGGCCGAGTACGGCTTCACCGCCACTGGCCTCTACGAAACGTTGATGACCGACAACGAAGTGATCACGGTGTGGTCGGGCAGCGTTGAGGCGCACACAAATCTGCAACGAGCCAAGCACGCATCACGCCATCGCCTGTCGGGCGGTGACGATCGGCTGAGCCAATGGCGGCGCACGGCACGCGAGTTCGTCATCGATTGGCGCAGCGAGTTGATGACACCATGCCCAGGAATCACCATCGGACCCGAGCACCAGTAAGAATCTGAGGGGTCGTGGGCATCTGATTCGTGAGCACCGTGCTCGTAGGCTGACGGCGCAATCGCGGGTGTCGCGAAACTACAAGGAGACGTTGGTTACCAATGAAGGGAATCCTCTCGTGGGGCACGCACCTGCCGTATCGGCGGCTCGACCGTTCGACCATTTCGGCAGTTGCTGGCACTGGCGGCGGTAAGGGCACACGCTCGGTTGCATCGTTCGACGAAGACGCCACCACGATGGGCGTCGAGGCCGCACGTTCGGCAGTAGAGCGCAGCACCGTGGCCCCCGAATCGCTGTGGTTCAGCACCGTTGCGGTGCCGTATCTCGATAAGACCAACGCCACCACAATTCACGCAGCGCTTCGCCTCGATAGCCACGTTGCAGCGTTCGATGCCAATGGCTCAGTGAAGTCAGCGGTCGGCGCTCTGCACGCCGCTCTTTCGATGGATGCGCCAGCGCTTGTGGTGTCCAGCGATCTGCGTTCGGGCCTACCCGGATCAACCGACGAATCCGCTGGCGGAGATGGCGCCGCTGCGCTGCTTGTTGGCAGTTCATCGCACGGCGTATTGCTGGCCGAGTACATCGCCCGCGGCACCGCCACCGAAGAGTTCCTCGATCGCTGGCGCACCCCCGGCGAGAACCGCTCGAAGCTGTGGGAAGAGCGCTTCGGCGAGACCCGATACGCGGCGCTGGCACCCAAGGCATGGGCCGCGGCGCTTGCCCAAGCCGGTCTGCAGGCCAGCGATGTCGATCACCTCGTTGTTGCAGGCACCCACGATCGCGCGAACACCAGCGTCGCCCGTTCGCTCGGTGCACGCACCGAGGCTCTGGTCGACTCGCTCGCCGCCACCGTGGGTAACACCGGTGCTGCCCACCCCGCGCTGCTGCTTGCAGCAGCCCTCGAATCGGCCACACCAAACCAAGTGATCGCACTGGTGGTGCTTGCCGACGGCGTAGAGGTCATGATCTTTCGCACTACCGACGCCTTGGCCGCGTACGAGCCACGGCGCACCGTTGCGGCTCAGGTCAGTTCGGTGGGCTCAATCACCTACGGTCGGTTCCTCGCCTGGCGCGGCATGCTCACTGTCGAGCCACCCCGCCGACCCGAGCCCTCACGGCCATCGGCAACAGCTACCGGACGTTCACTCGAGTGGAAGTTCGGATTCGTCGGTTCGGTCGACGACGAAGGCGAAGTACACATGCCACCATCGCGACTCGATAAAGAACGACGCGCGATGGCCGATGCTCACGGCACCATCGTGACCTACACCATCGACAAGTTGTCGTACTCGCTCAATCCCCCGGTGGTCTTCGCAGTGGTCGACTTCGATCATGGCGGTCGCCTACCGATCGAACTCACCGATGTCGACCCCGCCGAGGTGGCTATTGGTGGTCGCGTCGAAATGACATTCCGCAAGCTGTTCACCGCCGACGGCGTACATAACTATTTCTGGAAAGCACGCCCCATACGCGGCGAACACCAAGAGAACGGAGCCAGCTGACATGGCATCGCATGGCATCAAAAATCGGGTCGCCATCATCGGCATGGGCTGCACCCGTTTCACAGAACACTGGGACAAGGGCCTCGACGACCTGTTGATCGAATCCAGCGACCTTGCGTTCAAGTCGGCCGGCATCGGCAAGCAAGACATCGATGCCTACTGGTTCGGCACAGCGCAATCTGCAATGAGCGGCATCGCGTTGGCCCGCCCACTCCAACTACAGAACAAGCCAGTCACGCGTGTCGAGAACTACTGCGCCACCGGCTCCGAGGCACTGCGCCAGGCGTGCTACGCGGTCGCTAGCGGCGCGTATGACAGCGCAATGGCTATCGGCGCCGAGAAGGTAAAAGACAGCGGCATGCAAGGCCTCAACGCCTTTCCGGTACCCAACGACGGCACCGCACGAACGCTCACTGCGGCCGCAATGTTCTCGATGGTGGCGCCTGCCTACGCGCAGAAGTACGGCGTCGAACGCTCCGACCTCAAACGAGTGCTGGCCCGAATCGCATCGAAGAACCACGCCAACGGCGCAAAGAATCCGCTCGCTCAGTTCCGCAAGGAAATGAGCGTCGACCAACTGTGTGCGATGGCAGCAGTAGCTGGCGACCTGTCGGTGTTCGACTGCGCAGGTGTTGCCGATGGCTCGGCTGCAGCCATCGTGGTACGCGCCGAAGATGCTCACAAGTACACCGACAAACCGTTGTACATCAAGGCGCTCAGCATGGTGGCTGGCAACGGCAGCGGGCTAATGGACCCTTCGTACGACTACACCACCTTCCCCGAGATCGTTCAGTGCGCCACCGATGCGTATGCCCAAGCAGGCATCACCGACCCACGCAACCAACTTGCTATGGCCGAGGTGCACGACTGTTTCACCCCCACCGAGTTAGTGCTGATGGAAGACCTCGGTTTTTGCCCTCGCGGTACCGCGTGGAGCGAAATCAATAACGGGTCGTTCGATCTCGACGGCGATCTACCGGTGAACCCCGATGGCGGACTCAAGAGCTTCGGTCACCCCACCGGCGCCAGCGGGTTACGCATGATGTACGAAGCATGGCTGCAGTTGCGCGGCGAGGCTCCCATCGAGCGGCGCATCAGCACCTACGGCAAGCGCAATCTGGCGCTTACGCACAACCTCGGTGGCTACCCCGGCGAGATGGTGAGCTTCATCAGCATCCTCGGCACCGAACTCGACTGAACCCTCGCGCACTAAGGTCTGCACGTGGACCAAATCTCAGAACTACACGCAGCAGCCTTGGCCGTTCATAAGAACGCACACGCGCCATATTCCAACTATTTCGTTGGCACTGCCATTCTCACCAAGTCGGGGCGCATCTTCGCCGGCTGCAACGTTGAGAACGCTGCGTACCCGCAGGGTGCTTGTGCCGAAGCAAACGCAATCGGCGCCATGGTGGCCGCTGGCGAACGCGAAATCGCGGCCGTACTCAGTGTGTTCGCGGGTGAGCCCACCGGCACGCCCTGCGGCGGCTGTCGTCAGCGCATCCGCGAGTTCGCTCCGCCAAACACGCCCATCTACTCATGTGACTCAACTGGAGTGCGCGCCACCTACACGCTCGACGAACTACTGCCACATTCGTTCGGGCCTGACCACCTGCACTGACCACCTGCACTCACCCCAGTGCCGTGCTCTACGATCAGGCCAATGTCTGATCGTGTGCCGTACCTCACCTCGAAGCTGCAGGGCTTTGGGACAACCATCTTCGGCGAGATGTCTGCGCTGGCGTTGGCAACCAACTCGGTCAACCTCGGGCAAGGTTTTCCCGACACCGACGGACCTCGCGAGGTGCTCGATGCAGCCATCGATGCGATCAACAGCGGCCAGAACCAGTACCCACCCGCCATTGGCGTGCCGTCGCTTCGCGAAGCCATCGCCGAGCATCAGCAACGCTTCTACGGACTCACCTTCGATCCAGTAACTGAGGTTCTGGTCACCGCAGGCTCAAGCGAAGGATTGGCCAGCGCTTTGTTGGCGCTGCTCGATACCGGCGACGAAGTCATCACCTTCGAGCCAATGTTCGACATCTACCAAGCGTGCATCGCCATGGCTGGCGGTCAGGTGAAACCCATCACGTTGCGTCCGCCCACCTATGGCTTCGACATCAACGAAGTACGCGCTGCGCTCACACCGCGCACAAAGATCATTTTGCTCAACTCGCCGCACAACCCCACGGGCAAAGTGTTCAACCGCGAAGAACTGCAATCGATTGCCGACATCGCTGTCGAGCACGACCTCATCGTGATCACCGACGAGGTGTACGAACACCTCACGTTCGACTCACTCGAGCACATTCCGCTCAGCACGTTGCCCGGCATGCGCGAACGCACCCTCACTGCATCGTCGGGCGGCAAGACCTTCAACACCACCGGCTGGAAAGTTGGCTGGCTCGTCGGCCCCGCTGCATTGGTGTCGGCGGCGCGCACCGCCAAGCAGTACCTCACGTTCGTGAGCAGCGGCCCTTTCCAGCCAGCAATTGCGGTTGGTCTACGCCTACCCGATCAGTACTTCATCGGCATCGCAGCCGACCTGCAAGCCAAGCGCGACCGACTCTGCGCGGGCCTTACCGAAGCAGGCTTCGAGGTCTACCGACCCCAAGGCACCTACTTTGTCACCGTAGATATTCGCGGCCTACGCCCCGACGGAAACGGCATGGCGTTTTGCCGCGAGCTTCCAAAACTGTGCGGCGTGGTCGCAATCCCCAATCAGGTCTTCTACACCGACCCGAGACGCGGACAACATCTGGTCAGGTTCGCGTTTAGTAAGCGACTCGAAGTGCTCGACGAAGCCGTGTCACGCCTCAAGACCCTTGCATCATGAGCGACTCAACTGCACCATCCACCGTGCGTGTCGCCGCCATTCAGCACGACATTGTGTGGGCCGACCGAGACGCAAACTTCGAGCACATTGCACCGATGATTAAGTCGGCAGCCGGTTCGGGCGCCCGACTCGCGTTGCTCACCGAAACCTTCAGCACGGGCTTCGTTACCGACCGCTCAGTGGGCGAGCCCGAGGGCGGGCCGTCGTCGCAGTTCATTATCGAACAAGCCCGCGCCAACGGGTTGTGGGTTGCCGGCAGTTGCCCCGAGATTCCGCTCGATGCTCCCGCCGACGATCAGCGGCCGTTCAACAGTTTTGTGCTCGCCAGCCCGCACGGCGAGGTGCACCGCTATCGCAAGATTCATCCGTTTACCTACGGCGGCGAAGACAAGCACTTTCGTGCGGGCCACGAACTGATCACTATCGAGATCGAAGGTCTACGGGTGAGCCCGTTGGTGTGTTACGACCTGCGCTTCGCCGACGAGTTCTGGCAACTCGCCAAGCAGACCGACCTATATCTCGTGCCGGCCAACTGGCCCGAGGTGCGTCGCTTGGCCTGGCAAACCCTGTTGCAAGCCCGAGCCATCGAGAACCAGGCCTATGTCATCGGATGCAACCGCGTGGGCGAAGGTGGCGGACTCGCATATAGCGGCGACAGTCGCATCGTCGACCCGCTGGGCGAACTCTTAGCCACAGCAGCGCGCTCAGAGTCGATTCTGATCGCCGACATCAGCGCGACGCACGTTGCCCAAACCCGCGAGCGTTTTCAGTTTCTGCGCGACCGGCGCACGTTTTAGCTCTGGTCGCGTAGGTCCTTCGCAAGCATGCTCACGAGGATGCCATAGTTGGTCTCTTGTTGGCCCACTTCGACAAAACCAATGCGGTGATGAAAGCGCAAGGACCCATCGTTGCGCGGCCGAAGATTGACCTCGCACAGCAGCCACGGAGCCCCTGCGATGTGTTGCTCAACTGCGGCATACAGCGCGGCGCCAATGCCACGGTTGCGCGCGGTTTCGGCAACGGCGATGCGGTCGAGATACACGAAGTCGTCGTAGCGCTCACAAAACCATTGATAGTTGACGCTGCTGTAGCTGGCGCCGGGTCCAAAGTTGATACAGAAACCTAGAACTTCGCCGTGCTCTTCGGCCACCAGCGACAAACGCGACTCGGCTACCAGAGCCTGCATCTTGGTCACATCGGCTTCGCTGACCGCAGGTATCGAAGCGTTGTTGAGCGCCACCGCTGCCACAAGGTCATCGAGGTGCAGCGGCCGAATTTCCATGAACCCAAAGCCTAAGCCGACCGACTCTGCTTGGTCGATTGTCGGCCGCGGCACTTTCGTCCTTACGATGTCGGAAAGTGGTGTGTGGATGTCCTCGCGCCGCTGGCAACACATCCAGTTGAGACGACCATGACCACGCCACCATCCACCGCCCCCTTCGACACCGTCATCTTCGACCTCGACGGAACCGTCTCCGATTCGGCGCCGGGCATCTTGGCCTCGCTCGATCATGCGTTCAAAACAACCGGACTCACCGCACCCGTCAACCTGGTGAGGTTCATCGGCCCGCCGCTGCAAACTGCGTTTCTCGCCGAAGGCTTCAACCTTGAGGAGATCGAAGCGTTGCTCGCCGCGTACCGCGAGCACTACTGGGAGATCGGCGCATTCGCCAACTACGTCTACCCGGGCATCGAGCATCTCCTGAACACGCTGGCGAGCGACGGATTCCGGCTCGCCATCGCAACCTCAAAGCCAGAACTCACCGCTCGACGCATTCTTGAGTACTTCGGATACACCGAGCGGTTCGAGATCATCGGCGGGGCCACGTTCGATATGAGCCGCGCCACCAAAACACTGGTGCTGGGCTACGTGCTTGAGCAACTCACGCCATGCCGGCCCGTGATGATTGGCGATCGCTATCACGATGTCGAAGGAGCACTTGATCACGGCTTGCCCTGCGTGGGCGTTCGCTGGGGCTACTCGGCCGAAGGCGAACTCGAGCAGGCCGGCGCAAAATGGATCGTCACCGAGCCAGCTGAGATTCTCGAAATCGCCCACGGCGTTCGGTAGCCGTCGCCAGCAGAGTCGTCACGGGCCAGTCTCTTGGCCATGGCGATAGCGTGTGGCGACCGGAGATGATGTGAGCAACTTTCGACCAGAAGACGAAGCAAAACGGCGTCGCACGTTTGCCATCATTAGCCACCCCGACGCCGGCAAAACCACGCTCACCGAGAAGTTCCTTCTCTACGCCGGAGCCGTGGTTGAGGCCGGATCGGTAAAGGCCAAAGGCCAGAACCGCAGCGCCACCAGCGACTGGATGGAGCTCGAACAAAAGCGCGGCATCTCCATTACTTCTGCCGTAATGCAGTTCGAATACAAAGACTGCGTCATCAACCTGCTCGATACGCCGGGTCACCGCGACTTCAGCGAAGACACATATCGCGTGCTCGCCGCAGTCGATGCCGTAGTGATGGTGCTCGACTCGGCCAAGGGCATCGAGCCGCAAACGCTGAAGTTGTTCGAAGTGTGTCGCGCTCGCAAGCTGCCCGTGCTCACCTTTCTCAACAAGTTCGATCGTCCGGGTCTTGATCCGCTCGAGTTGCTCGACGAGATCGAGACCAAGATCAATCTGCGCCCCACTCCCATCACATGGCCAGTAGGCGACGCTGGCGACTTCCGCGGCGTCATCGATCGCCGCCGCCGAGTGTTCACGAGATTTACCCGCGTGGCCCGCGGCGCACGCATCGCTCCCGAAGAAGAGATGTCATTCGAACAGGCCGCCGCCGAAGAAGGCGTGCTGTGGCAGCGCGCGCTCGACGGAGTCGGCTTGCTCGACGCTGTTGGGGCCGATCTCGATATGCCCTCGTTTCTCGCAGGAGAAAGCACACCGTTGTTCGTCGGTTCAGCACTCACCGACTTTGGTGTGCGTGCCTTGCTCGACGCCGTAGTCGAGCTCGTGCCAGCACCGCCGGCGCGCCCCGACGTAAACGGCCTGCGGCGCCCCATCGATGCGCCATGCTCAGCTTTTGTCTTCAAGGTGCAGGCCAACATGGATCGTTCACATCGTGACCGAATCGCGTTCGTGCGCATCTGCAGCGGCCGCTTCGACCGCGGCATGACCATGACCGTGTCGCGCACCGGTAAGCCGTTTGCAACCAAGTACGCATCCACCGTTTTCGGCGCCGAGCGCAGCACTGTCGAAGAGGCCTATCCCGGAGATGTGGTGGGGTTGGTCAACGCCAACGGTCTGCAACTGGGCGACACGCTGTACGAAGACGTGCCGGTCACATTTCCAGGCATCCCCCGCTTCGCTCCCGAACTGTTCACCAATGCTCGACCGAAAGACACCAGCCGGGTCAAGCAGTTTCGTCGCGGCATCGAAGTGCTCGAAGAAGAAGGCGTTGTGCAAGTGCTCCGCGACCCCCAGATGGGCGACGCTGCGCTAGTGCTTGCCGCTGTTGGGCAACTGCAGTTCGAGGTGTTCGCGCACCGTCTCGACAGCGAATTCAACGCTCCCGTCGAGTTAACCGGTTCGCCGTATCAAGCCATTCGAGGCACCGACGAAGAGAGTGCCGATCGCTTGCGTCAGATCGGCGGTATCCGCATCTTGCAGCGCGCTGATGGTTCGATGGTGGCGCTGTTCGAAAACATCTATCGCCTGCAGCGTTTACTCGCCGACGAACCCAAGCTCACCTTGAAATCGTTGTCGGTCGAGTAGAGACCAACGCAACTGCCGCCGTTACACGGTGGCCTGCGTGAACCCCGCCGTAGTGGTGACTTCGCCATCTCGATCGATGGCAATGGCTTCATAACCAACAAACTGAGCCACCCATTCGAGTCCCTTGTGGCCCATGGCAAAGGCCGCCGTTGCAAAGGCATCGGCCCAGGTGAGGCTCGGTCCAATCACAGTGAGCGACAGCAGCGGCGACTCGTTGTCGTAGTTCGTGTTCGTGTTCGAACGATTGTCGGTGGTAGGAACCAGACGAATGTGATTGCCGCGCTCGCTGGTGCCCGACGTAGCGACGGCACCGTCGACAATGTCGATCGAACGTGTCACGACATCGGGGTGCAACGGATCGGCGATTGCCACCGTCCACAACTGGCCGGGCGCAGGCTCGCCGTGCACCATCAGATCGCCGCCGATTGTAAACATGAAATTTGAGAGACCGCTAGCTGCGAGTCGAGCAGCGCCACGCTCACACGCCCAGCCCTTCACGAACCCAGCGGGGTCGATGCTGCCGTCTTCGCGGCGGGCGCTAAACGCGCCGTTGCTGGCGTGTTCGAGCCAGGTGCATGCATCGAGCACCTCGATCACTTCGGGCGGCGCATCGAGCACGTTCAGATCGCCACGATTGACCTGGCTGATGACACTGTCAGCTCGAAACGTGCTGAACATTTGCTCAAGACGTTCGAGTTCAGCAAGTGCATCGCTCACTGCTGCATCGACCTGATCTTCACTCAGGTCGTCGTACACGTGCACGCTCGCGATGGTGCCCATCAATCGTGCGTTGCGACGCAACGGCGACAGAGAGGGGCCAGACATCAGGCGTGATCGAGGATGTATTGCAGCGAAGCGACGTAGCCGCGAGAGGTAATGGTGGCTCCGGACACGCCGTTGATCTTGGCGTTGCCGGCAGCGATGACCCGCTTGTGCAGAATTGGGCGGGCGTAGTTATTGATCTGCACCGAACGGTTGTGGCTGTTGGGAGTCTGCAGCGTTGACACATCGCACACCACTCGATCTGGAGTGAGGCTGGCCTGCACTTGCACCGGGCCCCAACGAGTGTTGACCACCGGTCCGGCGATCGCGGCCCCACATGCACCTCCGCCAGCAGGGGGGGCTGCAGCGGGTGCAGGTGGCACTGTCGCCACAGGGGCCGGAGCACCCGGGTCTACCGGCGCTGGCGGAACCGTGGTGGTCGCGATAGCCGGAACTGAAACCAATGTGGCTGGCGTATTTGGATCGACTGCACCCGTGAGCGACACCGTGTCGGCAACGAACTGCGTTGGGTGATCAAGTGCCGATACGAAGGCCGCCGAGGCACCCGCAACAGCGAGGGCTGGCCACACGCGACGAGCGAGGGAGACTGGCGCTTGTTGTTTCACTGTTACCACCAAACCATTTCGAAGTGAACATTTTCTGTTGGCACGCCTGCTGCTTTGAGTCCCCGACGTGCGGCGTGCACGAGCGAATCGGGGCCGCACACGAAGACCGTGCGCTCGGCGACATCAGGAATCGCCCGCAGCAGCGAAGGACCACTGAATGGGTCCTTCACAGCGAGAGACACCGAAGGGCCAACAAGCGTGAGTACTTCGCCGCGTACTTTCTTGGCGATGTGCTGCATCTCATCGAGGTGCACAAGGTCTTCCTTTGATCGCGCTCGGTAGAGCACGATTGGTTGCTGATCGGGGGTGAGGAGCTCGAGCATTGCCCGGGCTGGCGCCACACCGACGCCGCCCACGATGCACAGCACCTTTGAACCAACGGCAACATCAGGGGTGGCAACTCCGTATGGTCCTTCAACCGCTACGCGGGTGCCGACCTTCAGTCTGTTGATCACACCGCTGGCGTCGCCGCGATCCTTGATCGTGAAGCGCAATCCATGGGTGGTAGGCGCTGCCGACAGTGAGAATGGATGGCTCTGCCACCACAGCCCAAGCCGCATGGGACGCAGCATGCAGAACTGACCGCCATGCGCTTCGAGGCGACTCAAGCCTGGGCCACCCAAGGTGACGGCACTGATGTCGGCGCCGAGCGGCACAACCGACTCAACACGCAGCGGGCGCATGACCGACATGATGGTGCGACCCCAGCGGCCGGACAGCACCGCAGCCAACACGCCAACGTGAATGGCAACCCAAAACCAACGCGCAACTTTGTCGTCGGTGAAGTCATTGCCAAGGACAATTTCGTGACCAAACGATATGGCCAGCGCTACATAGGCAGTGAGGTGAACGAAATACCACGTTTCGTACGACATCTGCCGACGAATCGATTTGAGCGAGGTAATGGTGACAACGAAGATCAGCAGTCCGCCAACGGTGGCCATAGCCATGTATGGCTGACGACCGGTGTAGTTGCGGATAACCGCCCATGTGCCAGTGCCATCGGCGGTACCGGCAATGACCGCCGAGGCGATATGCACAGCCAAGAGCACAGCCATGCTCTCGCCGAGGTACCGGTGCCACACAAACATCTTGTCGAGGCCAAGGTGACGTTCGAGCGTGCGTGGGCGGGCGATGAGCACCACACCAAACAACCCACATGCCGACGACAACAAACCAGAAAGTTGCGAGAGCGACAACCAGCCATCAAGCCAGTTGCGACCGAGAGCGGTAACACCCCCGTGCCAAGCCCATAGGCCAAATACGCACGCTACGTACGCCGCCGCGATGATCCAAATATCGGTGCCGAACAACGCCGACGGACGAGGGCGAGGCAGGGCTCGTGCGGGTCCGCGCGCAGGCATGCGGGGGCGTGAAGCCTGACGGGTGCTTGATGGCATGGGTGATAGTCAACATTTCTCGTGTAAGAGTCAGGTGAGAGCACATCAAACATCAAGCCAAGAACGCGAATCTTGACAAAGGTGTCATTGCGGTGCGCAGTACGCCTGACCAGTAATAGATAGGGACTTAACAGGTGGGATCAAGATGGCGCATGGCTACTGCGGTATACAACGCCATGCCCGACACCATTGCTTGCTCATCGAACGTCACGCGGTTGCTGTGATTCGGCGCAGCAGTAGCGGGGTTCTTCCCTGCGGGCGTGCCACCGAGGAACATCATCGATCCGGGAACGGCTTCGAGCACGTAACTGAAATCTTCGGCGCCCATCACCGGATTCGGCATCTGCCTGACCCGGTTGGCCCCGATGACCTCGCCAGCAACGCCAGTTGCAAAGGCGGCGAAGTCAGTGTTGTTTGAGGTGACCGGGTAGCCCAAATGAATCTCTACGGTGACGGTCGCGTCGTGTGCGGCGGCCACTCCCTCGGCAACGCGCTGGATACCGGCATGCACCTTCGACCGGGTGCGCTCGCTGACTGCGCGAATGGTGCCTTCGATCTCTGCAGTTTCGGGAATCACGTTGTTCGTAGTGCCCGCTGTGATTCTTCCGACCGTGACGATCGATGGATCGAAGACATCAATGCTGCGGGTGACCATCATCTGCATTGCCTGCACGATTTCGCACGCCACAGGAATGGGGTCGAGCGCGCGATGCGGCTCACTGGCATGACCGCCACGGCCATGCACGGTGATGATGAGTCGGTCGCTCGAGGCCATGATGGCGCCGCCGCGAGTGCTGACCATGCCGACCGGCATCGAGCTGGTGATGTGCAACGCAAAGGCACCGGTTACTGGCGATGGTGTGCCATCGGCCAATGGATCAACATTCAGCAGGCCCTCTTGCAACATGTATCGCGCTCCACCGTGGCCTTCTTCGCCAGGTTGGAACATGAACAACACCCGGCCAGCAAGCTCGCTGCGATGGGCCGTGAGCATCTTTGCCGCGCCGACCAGCATCGCTGTGTGCGTGTCGTGACCGCAGGCGTGCATGCACCCATTCACCTTCGAACTGAAGTCGAGGTCGGTGTCTTCGGGCATGGCCAGAGCATCCATATCGCCGCGCAGCAAGATGGTTGGACCGGGCTTGCCGCCGGTAAGCATCGCGCTGATTCCCGATGTACTCGTGTGCAGTTTCAGGTCGAGCGGCAAACCCTCAAGCGATGACAAGACCGCCTCGCGAGTAATGGGTAGATCGTTACCCAGCTCGGGCCACTGATGCAGTTGCCGACGCAACGCAATGGCATCGCCAAGATAGTCGTGGGCTTCTTCGCGCATCGTGGAGATGGTCATCGCCTGATGCTACTGACCGCCCACCTTGCTACTCGCGCAGCGCGTCTGCCTCGGCACCGATCGTTGTGCTGTCGCCGTGACCGGTATGCACCACCGTGCTGCGCGGCAGGGTGAACAGACGCTGCCGAATTGAGGCAACGATCGTGTCGTAATCGCTGAAGCTGCGACCAGTTGCTCCCGGCCCACCGCAGAACAACGTGTCGCCGCTAAACACCGCATCGGTGCCATCGGCGCATCCGCCCGCCACATGAAAACAGCATCCGCCAGGCGAGTGGCCCGGCGTGTGCAACACGCCCAACTCGGCACCGCCAACGGTAAGCCGCCCACCATCGTTGAGCCATCCGTCAGGGTCGCGGTCGGGATAGATCACGTGCCACAACATGAGATCGTCGGGGTGCAACAGGATGGGCGCGTCGACGACATCTTGTAGAGCCAAGGCCGCGTTGATGTGATCGTTATGACCGTGGCTCAGCGCGATCGCTTTCACGCGTCGGCCGTTGACCGCTTGCACGATGGGCGCTGCATCGTGAGCCGCATCGATGATGATGACCTCGCGATCGTTTCCGACCAACCAGATGTTGTTCGTTACTTCCCACTCGCCACCGTCGAGCGCAAAGATGCCCGACGTAGTAACCAGTTCGATCACAGCAGAACCACGCTGCGCAGCACCTCGCCGCGCTCCATGCGATGGAAGGCTTCCTCGACATCGCCAAGCGCAATGGTCTCGGTGACGAAATCCTCGAGCGGTAGGCGACCCTGCAGGTGCAGATCGACGAGCAACGGAAAGTCGCGGCTTGGCAAGCAATCGCCGTACCAACTTGGCTTCATCGTTCCGCCGCGACCAAAGAAGTCGATCATCGGAATGTTGGGCATGATCATGTCGGGTGTGGGCACGCCCACCTGCACGACGGTGCCAGCAAGATCGCGGGCATAAAACGCTTGGCGTAGCACTTCGGGATGACCCACGGCCTCGATGCAGACATCGGCGCCGTTGCCATTGGTGGCGGCCTGAATTGCAGCGATGGGTTCGGTGGTCTTGGCGTTCACAGTGTGCGTGGCGCCGAACTGGCGCGCCCACTCGAGTTTGCGGTCATCGAGATCGACGCCGATGATGGTGGTGGCCCCAGCGAGTCGAGCTCCAGCGATGGCAGCGTTGCCCACGCCACCGCAACCAAACACCGCAACGCTGTAGCCGCGCTGCACTTCGCCGGTGAGCATCGCTGCGCCGATGCCAGCCATCACTCCACAACCAAGCAGACCAGCAACCGCTGGCGAGGCCTTGGAATTCACAGGGGTGCACTGACCGGCCGCCACAAGCGTTTTCTCTGCGAAGGCGCCGATGCCCAGCGCTGGAGCCAGCGGTGTGCCATCGAGCAGAGTCATCTTCTGTGTTGCGTTGAAGGTGCTGAAGCAGAATTGCGGCTTGCCGCGCAGACACGACCGGCAGTTGCCGCACACGGCGCGCCAGTTGAGCACGACAAAATCGCCGGGCTTCACGTTGGTGACATCGGGGCCAACGGCCTCGACAATGCCTGCTGCCTCGTGACCGAGCAGGAATGGGAAGTCGTCGTTGATGCCGCCCTCGCGGTAATGCAGATCGGTGTGGCACACACCGCATGCCTGCACCTGCACCAACGCTTCGCCCGGACCGGGGTTGGGCACAACGATGGTGGTGAGTTCCACTGGTTGGCCTTTGCCTCGAGCGATAATGCCTTGAACCTTGTGTGCCATGAGTTACCCCTTGTTGAAACGAGTTGGTGCGTAGCGAACAAGTCGCTCGGTTGTGGCTCACACTAGCCAAGCCCGTTCCCGCGGCTACTTGTGGGTGAAATCGCGACGACCACTCGCCTTCGTCAGGCATGATGCATGCGTCATGAACGTTCTCGACCAAGTTCCACCACCGTCCACTCGCCGTCTTGCTGTGCGCGTGACCAAAGACGCGGTCCGCCAAATACAAGGTGGGCACCCCTGGGTGTTCGATGGTTCGATCGTTTCGGTCAGCCACGACGGCGCGCCCGGCGACCTCGCTGTCATCTTCGATGCTGATCGCGAGTTCGTAGCAATCGGCCTTTACGACCCCGAATCACCCATCCGGGTGCGCGTGCTGCATCAGGGCAAGCCCGCCAATATCGACCAGGCGTGGTGGCTGCAATGCGTCGACAATGCAATCGACAAGCGCCGCGTAATCACTGCCCGCGGCGACACCACGGCCTATCGCCTCATCCATGGTGAGAACGATGCAATGTCGGGTCTCGTGGTCGATCGTTATGGCAGCACCTTGGTCATCAAGCTCTACAGCACTGCGTGGCTGCCGCATCTCGGCGCCATCGTTGCGGCGCTGCAGAAGCGGATGAGTCCAACGGCTGTGATCTTGCGGTTCAGTCGCGACGTGGCCGGCCAAGAAACGTTTGGCCTGCGCGAAGGAACTGCGCTGGTTGGCGAATTGCCCAGCACTCCAATCTTGTTTCGCGAAAGCGGACTCACGTTTGAAGCCGATGTAGTTCTCGGCCAAAAGACCGGACACTTCCTTGATCAGCGCGAGAACCGAGCGCGAGTTCGCGGACTTGCTCGCGATGCCCGCGTGCTCGATGTGTTCTCGAGCACTGGCGGCTTCTCGGTGTATGCCGCTGCGGGTGCGGCCAAATCGGTGATCAGCGTCGATATCAGCGCTGGCTCCATCGAGGCTGCACTGCGCAACATGCAGCACAACATGGTCATCCCCAACGTGCAGAAGTGCGAGCACAGCACGATGGTCGGCGACGCATTCGAAGTGATGGGCACGATGTCCAAGCAACACCGGCGGTTCGATGTGGTCATTGTTGATCCGCCGTCGTTCGCCCATCGCAAAGCCGATGTCGATCGCGCACTCAGCGCATACAAGCGGCTCACCAAACTGGCGCTTGAGTTGCTCGACGACGGCGGTTTGCTCGTCCAGTCGTCGTGCTCAAGCCGAGTCTCCGACGTTGAGTTCTTCGGTGCAGTTCACCTCGCCGCCGAGAGCAGTCGCCACCGCATCAGCGAGGTGGCGCGTACCGGTCACGGCATTGACCATCCGATTGAGTTCGCCGAAGGCGCCTATCTCAAAACCATCTTTGCGCGAGCGCACAAGCGCACCGAGTTCGCCCGCCGCTGACGAACTCAGCGCTTGTGATTAGGCGCTGAGACGCCGGCGCGCAGCGAGCAGCACCACACCCGCGCCCAGCAGCACGGCCGCCACTGGAAGCAACGAGTTGTCGCCGCCTGTCGCTGGCAACGGGGCCTGTGAGTCGGGTGCAGCAGTGGTGGTTGGCGCCGCAGTGGTGGTTGGCGCCGCAGTAGTAGTTGGCACTTCACAACCCGTCAGCGTGGCAGTGCCGGCCACATTCAAGAATCTGTCGATACCCACATCAAAAGTCTGGACGACAACGTTGACCGTGCCAACTGCGTCAGCCGTCGCCAACGACGTGGCTCGGGAAGTTTCGCCCGGCGCGATCACGTCTGGAGACATCTGCAGCTGAACAGAGATCATCGAACCCGAAGCGAGCTGGACCCCCGAGAACGCGTCGAAGTTTCGAGACAGCGTCACGTTGGCAGTGCCGAAGTTGGTGTACGACCAGTGGATCACCTGCTGACCCGTCTGGCTGTCGCATGAGACCGACACGGTCAGCGTTGGAGGTAGCCCGGCCTGCGCGGCGCTGGCGCCAAGGCCGACAACAGAGGCAGCTACGCCAAAGGCGATTGCAACCCGTCGAAAAGTAGAACGTACATTGCCCATAAGAACTCCCCCTAGGTGACTCTCGAGCAAGAGTAACAGGGCTCCGGTGATGACTCAGCCAGCAAAGTTCAGCATCCAGCGAATGCGGTAGCGGTCGAGGCACGTTCCGAAGAAGGCGCCTACTCGGTGTTCTCGATGAAATTCAGGTACGTGCTGACTCGCCACATGCGGACTCCCATGAACAGCTGCGAGCGTGGCACCATAGAGAGGTGACAAGTTCAGCCACAACAAAACGATCACGTCGCGAGCGTCTGCTCGGCGGCGCTGTGTTGCGCACCGTGTTGTCGCTGTGGGCCTGGTTAGTCATCGGACTTGGCGTGATTGTCTGGCTGCCGTTAATGACCATCGTTCGTGTGGTCACTGCACCATTCGATAAGGGTCGCTACTGGACCGGCTATCTGTTTCGCAAGCTCTGCGTGGTGGTATGCAGCCTGAATCCGTTGTGGAAGTTTCGCGTCAGCGGCAAGATTCCAACCGATCCGCGGCGGCCGTACATCGTGGTGGCCAACCACGAATCATTCGTCGACATCTTGCTCATCAGCCACCTTCCGTTCGAGATGAAGTGGCTGAGCAAAGTCGAGAATTTCCGAATCCCCGTGATGGGTTGGGAGATGTCTTTGGCTGGCGACATCCGGCTCACGCGCGGCGAAGTCAGCAGCGCAACCGACGCAATGCGGCAATGCGCCGATCGTCTGAGCAAGAAGGTCAGCGTGATGTTCTTTCCCGAAGGCACTCGCAGCAAGACCGGCGAACTCGGAAAGTTCAAGAATGGCGCCTTCAGACTGGCGATCGAAACAGGCACGCCCATCTTGCCCATCGCCGTCAGCGGCTGTCACTCGGCGCTGCGTCCGCACGATTGGCGCCTTGGGGTCAGCGTGGCCGAGGTTCGAGTGCTCGAACCCATTGAGGTGACCGGCATGACCGCTGCCGATATCTACACGCTTCGTGATTTGGCGCGCGACGCCATCGCTGCCGAACTCGACGTGCTTCGTACCGAACTCGCTCTGTGAGACGCCTCGGCACGCT
This sequence comes from Actinomycetota bacterium, assembly GCA_037139095.1. Classification (GTDB taxonomy): domain Bacteria; phylum Actinomycetota; class Acidimicrobiia; order Acidimicrobiales; family Ilumatobacteraceae; genus WLMZ01. Next base: position 30,523 of record JBAXHD010000016.1, on the reverse strand, counting down.
GCTGCTCTGCGTCGTTGTAGGCGCTGGCTGCACCAGCCAATCACCCACGAGCGCCCCGGCCACACCCGTTGCCGGCACGACAAGCGAAACGGCCGCTGCTGCGACAACCACGACCCCTGCAACTACAACGACGGTCACCACAACAACGCTGGCACCAACCACTTCCGCAGCACCGGCAACCACCTATGTGTTTCCCTTCACCGGTCGCAACGTGAGCTACGGCACAACGCACGCGGGCTACCCGGCCATCGATGTGTTCGGGTGCGGAGCAAACGTGGTGGCTCCCACATCGGGCACCGTCACGCAGGTGCGCATCACCGACACATGGGATCCAGCGGTGAACGACCCAGCAACTCGCGGTGGCCATTACGTGACGATGATCGGCAACGACGGTGTGCGCTATTACTTCGCTCACCTCGCATCGATCAGCACCGCTGTGGGAGCCAAGGTTGCTCCCGGAGACGCTCTAGGAATCATGGGGCAAACCGGCGACGCGCGCGCTACTGAATGCCACACACATTTCGGCATCTCGTGGCCATGCCCAACCACTGAGTGGCAGGTGCGCCGCGGCGAAGTCATGCCCCCGAAGTACCTCGATGCATGGCGCACGGGAGTGCAACTGTCTCCTGCCGACGAGGTTGCCTCCACCTTGGCAAGCAAACCAAACGCCTGTGCCGATGCCGCAAACGCGAAGAGTGCGGCCAACGCCTAACCGTTTTCGACCCTCGAAAACCAGCACTGATTGGGCCGGACTTTCGTCTCGTTGCACAGAACTAGGCTGCGCGGGATGCCACCGATCAACGACCCCGCCCACGAGTGGATCGACGCTGGACTGCTTGACCCATCTTCGCCCGACTCCGACACGCAACGCGATCTGCTGAACTGGATCGCGTCGTTCGGTATCACCACCGAGCAGATGGTCAAAGCAGACAACGCTGGGCATCTCGATTCGTTGCCAGGGGCCATAGCCCTGCGACCAGGCCCGTACTCATCCCTGCACGACATCGCATCGCTGCTGAGCTCACCGCTTGAGTCGCTCACCGATATGCGTCGGGCAACCGGGTTGCCTCCGGTAGACCCAGACGAGGCGGTGTTCACCACGGGCGACATTGAGATGTTTCGCGCGTTCAACGATGCCGCGGCTCTCTTTAGTCGCGATGAGTTGCTGCACTTCTCGCGTGTGATGGGCACGTCGTTTCGTCGCATTGCCGAAGCCGCTAGCGAGATGTTCATACTCGACGTCGAGGTGCCACTCGCAACCGACGCGGCCGTGAGCAGTCTCATGCTGGCGCGTCAGGGCTACGAGGCGGTCTTGATGACCCGCACTGCCACTGCAGTGTTCGAGCCACTCTTTCGGGCTCAGCTTGAACAGTCGTTTCGCACCTCACGGCTCACCCGTGTGAATGCCCCTCTGGATCCCACGGTGTCGGCCGCAGTCGGGTTTGTCGACCTCACCGGTTTCACTTCGCAGTCTCAACATCTGTCGTCAGATCAGTTACTCGCGCTCGTCCTCAGGTTTGAAGCCGATGCCTGCGATCTCGTAGCAGACCACGGTGGCCGCGTCATCAAACTCATCGGCGACGAGGTGATGTTCACGGCTGTCGACGCCGAGAGTGCCTGCGCTATCGCCCTCGGGCTCCTCGAAAAAGTCGGGCCGCAAGACGCTCCGCAGCCACGCGGTGGTCTGGCCTTTGGACCGGTGATCGCCCACGGCGGCGACCTCTACGGCGACACGGTCAATCGCGCCTCGCGCATGGCCGACATCGCAATTCCGGGTGAAGTGCTGATCGACGCCGGCATCAAATCTCAAGCCACCACCTTCAGGTCCGAACAAGCCGGGCGGCGCGCGCTCAAGGGATTCTCTCAACCAATCGAAGTGTGGTCACTCAGCGTCACCGAGAAACTCGAGTGATTGTTCTCCCGCTCGATAACCGCCGAGTCGCGTTGCGTTGGGCAACGCCTCGCGACGGCGACCTTCTCGCTGCCGGTTTTCAACGCCTGAGCGCAGAGTCGCGGCGAATGAGGTTCTTCAGCGCGATGCCGCGCATGCCCGACTCAGTGAAGCGGTCGTTGCTCTCCATCGAGCCACCTCGGCACTTCGCTGTCGTGGCATTCGACATGGACACGCTCGATGACACCTCTCACTCGCCGTTCGAGGCGGCCATCGGCGTCGCTCGGCTCATCGCTATTCCGAAGCTTCCAGGCACGTCTGAGTTCGCAATGACAGTGGTCGACGAGTTTCAACATCACGGCCTCGGCCACCTGTTGTTCGAGCTACTTCTCGTGGCCGCTGACCATGTTGGCATTCACACCATCGAGGCCGATGTGCTCACCGAGAACGGCGCGATGAGCGCCCTGCTGCATCACTACGGCTCGCTGAGCTCGCACCCAACTCGCGACTATTCGACCACCCACATGAGCGTTGCGGTGGCCCCCAACCTCAGTGCCGTTAGTGCCGAGCGGCGCGCCGCTTTTGATGAGCTGATTCAGCTCGAGCGCAGGCTCACGCGCGCAGCGCCGAGTTCGTGAAGCACACCCTCGTCGACCGTCACTCCAAGCCCCACACCTTGGGGAACAGCCAACGACGAGTCGACTAAAACGAATGGCTCAACAACGTCTCGCGCGAAGTATCGATCGCTCGCAGAGATGTCGCCGGGAAGCGTGAACCCGCTGAGCGTTGCAAGCGCCACGTTTGCAGCACGACCGACACCCGATTCGAGCATGCCCCCGCACCAAACCTGAACATTTCGTTCCGAGCAATAGTCGTGTATCCGTTTGGCCTCGAGCAGTCCACCAACGCGTCCAACCTTGAGGTTGATCACCGAGCACGCCTGAGCATCAAGCGCAAGTTGCGCACTACGAACCGACAGGATCGATTCGTCAAGACAGACTGGCGTGTTGATGGCGCTTGCCAGCGCCGCGTGCGAAGCAAGATCGTCAACGGCAAACGGTTGCTCAATCAAAAGCATCGCAAACGAATCAAGCTGAGCAAGATGGGCAACGTCGTTGGGTCCGTACGACGCGTTGGCATCAACCTGCAACGCCAAATCAGGAAAGGCCTCGCGCACGGCGCGCACGGCGGCAATGTCCCAGCCGGGCTCGATCTTGAGCTTTGCCCGGCAGTAGCCGTCGGCTACATAGCCTCGAACCACGTCGACTAATTGTGCAATTGAGTCGGTGATGCCGATGGACACACCAACCTTCACCTCCTCGCGGACTCCCCCGAGGTAGCTCGTAAGGCGAACTCCGCGAGCACGCAGCTCGGCATCGAGGACGGCCATTTCGATCGATGCCCGCGCCGCGTTGTAGCCCTTCACAACTCTGCTCGCATCGAGCACTCGGTCGCCGGCGAGATGTGCTTGATCAAACAATGGCGGTATCAACCATCGCTGCAACACCATCTCGGAGGCGTCGACGAACTCTTCGTTGTAGAACGGCTCAGCGTGTGCCGCGCACTCGCCCCACCCATCGCTCACGTCGGTAATGACATGCACCAACAACACATCGCGCACGTGTTGACTTCCGAACGACGTTCGGAACGGCCGCACCAACGGCATCTTCACTCTGACGAGTTCTACCGATTCGAGCTTCACAATGCTTCACCGACTAGGTAACCCAGTGGACTGTATCCGATGATGGAGAGCTTGCTCTCGAAGCAATCAGTAAAAGCCGCTGCGGTCGCTGTACGCCATGAAGCCGCCGCTGCGGGATGCTCAATTCGCAACGAGTGATAACCATCCGGCAGGGGTATGAACGCGCCGGGTTGCGCCGGCGAAACCGACCGAACAACCTGCGGACCATCATCGACCAGAACAATCAAGGGCTGGCCTGCCGTGTCAGGCGCCAACGCCGGCGCACCCACTGGCCGGTCAAGCCGCCACGACACCTTGACGCGATCGGTGACATCGCCGGTGTTGAATGCGTCGGTGCGAGCTCCGTAACAGTCGGGGATGAACGACGTGATGCTGGCACCGAGGCGCACGAGATTGAACGCTGCGTTCGAGGCCAGCATCGGATCGAATGTCCAACGCATTTCGGTGACGCCACGCGCTAGGCACTGGGCTCGCTGTGCAAGCTTCAACGCATAGCCAACACCACCGCCGCGCTCGGCCGCCACAACGCCCACCTGATGCGAATGAAAGTGAACCCCTGCGCTCCAGCCGAGCAGCCCAATCGAAAAACCAACCGGTTCACCGTGTCGTCGCGCCAGCGCAATGCCCGACCCGGCCATTGCCATGCCGCGCAACAAGTTACGCGGCGGCACTATCTCGGGGCCCCAGATCTGATTCATGACTTTGCGAAGAACCTGAAGATCGGCAACTGCATCGATGGAGTCGATCACTACATCAGCTGTGGCAGCAGCCAATGCCGCGCTGATCTCAGCGTCGTGCACGAGTGCGGGGCCAATCTCAACCATTACAGCTGCGACCGAGCGTGGGCATTGAGCACCTCGGCCACGCAAGCCGTGAGCTTCTTCGCGGTGGGAACGTGCAAAAATTCGTCAGGTCCGTGGGCGTTGGACTCGGGGCCCAACACGCCAACGACCAGAAACTGTGCATCAGGAAAGCGCTGCACGAGCATGCCCATAAAGGGAATCGTGCCGCCCACCCCGCAGGAAGCGGATGGATTGCCGAAGTACGTAGCGCTCGCATGAGACACGGCGTCGGTGAGCCACGCAGCGAAGGGCGGTGCGTTCCAGCCAGGGCCGCGAGCGCCGGGTTCGAAGTGAACGTGCGCCGCATACGGCGGATCGGTGGTGAGACGATCAAGCATCTCGGTAACAACCGCTTGGACGTCGCTGGTGGGTGGAACCCGCAACGACAGCTTCACGCGAAGGCGAGAGCGAAAGACGTTGCCACCATCGTCTACAGACGGAATGTGATCGATGCCGATGACTTCGAGCGCAGGACGCCACGTGCCCCGTAGCAATTGCTCGGCGGGATCGTGCGACATGGGCTGCAAACCTGGCACCGGATGAAACGACGAGGCCAGCGACGGAAACAGCCCAGCGGCAATCACTGCCTCACGCACGCGCTCGTCGGGGATCTGGACGTTGGCAGACTCAATCAGAATTTCGCCGCTGGCGGAGTCCTCAATGCGATCAAGCAGTTGCCGAAGGATGCGCACCGCCGACGGCAGCACACCACTGGCACGGCCACTGTGCGGAGAATCTTCGGCGACAACGATCTCGAGTACTCCGCCTGCGACTCCGCGCAAGCCGGTGGTGAGCCACACCCGATCATAGGTTTCGCAGAATGAGTCGAGGCAAGCAACTAAGTCAGGACGCCCGAGGCGCGACTCAAGATGGTCGAGATACGCACCAAGATGAACGCTCGAACTCTCTTCGCTGGCTTCGATCAATACCACAACACGACCGTGATCGCCGCCAGCCCGATGCAGCGCCTCGAGCGCCAAGAACGCAGCGAAAAGCGCGTAGCCATCGTCGCCACTACCACGCCCGTACAGCCGCTCGCCCTGCAACACCGGAGTCCATGGACCCAACCCTTCGGACCACGGCAACATCTCTGGCTGCTTATCCATGTGGCCATACAGAACCACCGTGGAGTCGGCAAGCTCGCTTCGCGTTGCCGGCATCTCGGCCACAAGCACAGGAGTCAAGCCAGGCAATCGAACGAGCTCTACTGCGAGCCCCGGCAGGTCACGTTGCTGCGCCCACGCCAAGAACAACTCGGCCACAGCATCAAGATGTCCGGCCGCTTCCCAGTCGGGATCGAACATCGGTGAGCGTGCCGGAATCTCGATGTACTTCATGAGCACCGGAACAGCGTCGTCGTCCCAAGCACGATTGATTTCTGTGATGTCGATGTTGTTCATGGCAGTCGCTCGTAGGTCATCAGTTCGATTCCGCCAACGTAGACCACGGCGCGCGTGACCTGACCGGCTTCGGTCTCGAAAGCAATCTCGGCTCCAGTTTCAGCGTCGAGGAATCTTGTTGTCGTCAACGGGATCAACTGACGGCGACCATACGGAGACGGCGAGAACAGCTCGACACCTTCGTGCACTAATCGCAGCGGGCGATCGAACGGGCCGGAGTAGCGCCCCGCGTACTGCTCCAAAACCGAGGCCGGCACCTCAGCCGCAACAATCGCGGGTGGCACGAAGTCTGGCCACCCATACGCCGTGGCAACACTGTTCAGAATCTCGCCGAGCAATGTGTTGCCGCCATCACCGTTCGTCATCACTACTGCGGCTCTGCCACCCGTGACAAAAGCTTCGAATTGGCTACAGAAGCCCACGTTTGTTCCGTTGTGCCGGAATCGTTTCGTGGCTCCATCGGAGGCAATCTCGGGCCCCAACCCATGGGGTCCGGGTGTGATGGCGGTGGTCATTAGCTCGGCCATCTCGCGCGAAATAATCGGAGCCCCAAGCCCGCCGAGCGTGCGCTGCATCGCTGTCACAAAGCGAACGAGATCAAGCACGTTGGTCCAGAGCCCAGCAGCCGCCAACTCGGGATACACGTTCATCCCATCGGTAAGCATCTGGCCAGAAATATCGTGTCCGCACGCTGCTCCGGCTGCATCGAGATCGCCGAGCGGTTGCTGGAAACTGCTCGCCGACATACCCAGCGGTGCAAGCACGATGTCGCGCATCACGTCGGCGTATGCACGTCCGGTGACATCTTCGACGAGCATCTGCACGATGGTGGTGCCGCCGCCCGAATATCGAAAGCCCGTACCGGGTTTGGTGTCGTTCAACACCGCAGTGGTGTTGCACGGTGCCAAGCCGCCGAGCACCTGCGCCAAGGTGGGCAATGTAGCTCCCGGTGCATAGCCAGGGAACCCCGGTGTCGTGGTGCCAGCGGTATGGCTCAGCAACCTGCGCAAGGTCACTGGAGTATCTGAAGTGAACTCATTGTCGGGAACGCGCCAACGCTTGAGATACGTGTTCACGTCGACGTCGAGGTCGAGGGCACCGCTCTCGACGAGCGCCAACACGCCGACGGCGTTCACGACCTTGCTTATAGATGCCGCCTGAAACAGCGTGGCGGGAACGACCGACGAACGACCCTGAGCACGAACGCCATAGCCGTTAGCCCAATGCAGTTCGCCATCTTCCACAACCGCCACAGCGACGCCAGGGACGCCATAACGCTGCATGCGGTCGTTGATCGAGAAGCTTTCGGGCACCCGGCCAGCGACGCGGACGGCACCAACAAGCGAGCGTTCTACCGCTACCTGATATTCGTTGGCCGATGTCATGTCGCGCCCCCTTCTCGATTGCCGCGCTGCTGCAAGTGATCGCCGATAACAGTAAGAGCAAGCACCGTTAAGAACATCGCTCCTGCCGGCACCACAGCTGGATATACGCTGCGGTCCAGTTTGCTGACACCCGACGCCATCATCGCTCCCCACGTTGGGGTGGGTGGCGCCACTGACAAGTTGAGGTAGGCGAGGCCGCCCTCGGCAACCATCGCGCCAGCAATCGCCACAATCGCTAACGACAGAATCGACGGCAACACGTTGGGCAGAACCTCGCGTCTGATCACCCGGGAGTTCTTCGAGCCGATCGCTCGTGCGGCTAAAACAAAGTCGTTCTTGCCCACGTTCAGCGTGAGGCCGCGAACGATTCTCACGGTGGGCCCCAAGTAGATCAGCGCGATTGCGAACACCACGGTGACCGGCCCGCGACTATTTGTAAATGCAACTATCGACACGGCAAGTAGCAACGCCGGGAACGCCAGCAACACGTCGACGAAGAACATGATGACAGTGTCGGCGCGACGACGCGAGTACCCAGCGAACAAACCGATGCAGCCGCCCACAACGCACGACAGCAGGACAGCGGCAATGCCCACAACGATCGAGACACGCGCGCCGTACACACTGCGCGAAAACAGATCACGGCCAAGCTGATCAGTACCCAACCAGTTGTGCCCCGAGGGCCCACTGAGCGGCTTACCGGCGTGGGTGTTCTTCGGGTCGGCAAACGGAAGCACATCGGCAAACAGAGCCACAAGCGACAGCGCTATCAGCCAGCCAATTGCGATGATATTCGAGACAGGCAACCGGGCCTTGGCCAGACCCTCATCGTCCTCGTGTGGAGCATCGAGATGAGCCGCCCCTGAGCCGTTCGTAATCAGACTCATATCCGCGTCCTCGGATCGAGAACGCCGTACAACATGTCGACCACGAAGTTGATGATCACAAACCCGACGGTGAACACCACGATGGCGCCCTGCAAGGCTAGGAAATCGCGGTGTGTGATTGCGTCGATTGTGTACCCGCCAAGACCCGGCAAAGCGAAGATGCTCTCGACCATCACCGTGCCACCGATCATGCGACCCATCGTGACGCCAGCAACCGTGATCACGCCGACCGAAGATGGTCGCAGCGCATGTCGACGAACGATGGCGCCCGTGCCCAAGCCTTTCGCTCGAGCGAACCAGATGTAGTCCTGCTGAAATGTGTTGATGAGTTCGCTGCGCAGCAGCCTCATGTAGATGGCTACCTCGGGCAATGCAAGCGCCAACGACGGCAGCGTCAAGGAACGGAAGTGGTCAAAGACGTTCACGCTGATGCGCGTGAACCCGGTCGGCGAGAACCAATGCAGCTTGGCTGAGAAGACCGCCAGCATTCCGACGGCCAGCATGTACGCCGGGGCGGCGAGCATGCCAAGCGACAGCGCCGATGACGTCTGGTCGAGCCACTTACCTGGACGAAGCGCCGATGCAATCGCCATCGGTGTCGCAATCGCTAACGCAATCAACTGCGAGAGCACTACGAGTTCGAGCGTGAGCCCAATGCGCTGCTGAATGGCTTCAGCAACCGGCTGCTTTGTTCGATACGACTTGCCAAGATCGCCTTTCGTTGCGTGGCTCAGCCACGAAACGTAACGAACCGGCAACGGGTCGTTGAGACGCAGCTCTTCGCGAGCCTTCTCACGATCTTGTGCGCTTGCTTTGGCCCCAAGGACTGAATCGACAGTGTCACCAGGCAACAAGCTGATCATCGAAAATGACGCGGAAGTGACTGCGAGCAACACCAGCACTAGGCGCACCAGTCGGGCAGCAACCAGCCTCATGAACGTCGAGCGTAGTTGCGACGACTATTGATCGAGCCACACATCTTTGAGATAGAAGCGCGCAGCCGTGAGCGGCCGGCCGGGAGACCCATCTGGCAATGTGAATGCGTCGAGCCCCATCACTTTGCCCTGACCCACGACGGTCCAACCGGTGAACTCAAGCCACAGGAATGGCACGTTGGCGGCAAGCTCTTTCTGCACGATGTCGTACTGCTCCTTGCGGGCAGCCGGGTCGCTGAGGGCACGACCCTTATCGAGAGCTGCATCGAGTGCTGGGCTTGAGAACTTGGTGAGGTCGAGGCCCGTACCCGAGTGGAAGTAGTTGTAGTCGTTGTCGGGATCATCGCCACCGATGCCGCCCCATCCCGTTACGTCGTACTTGCCGCCCAATACTGCGCCCACGTTCTCGCCTTGCGCCCGCGACACAATGTCGGCGGTGATGCCAACATCGGCCCACATCGACTGAATCAGTTCTTGGAACGACACGATGAATGGATCCTGATTGCCCGCGTACTCAAGCTTGATCGGGCCTTTCTCGGCCGTGTACTCATCGATCAACTTCTTTGCGGCAGCAGCATCGAACTGTGGGTAGTCGGTCTTGTAGTACCAGAACGAGTCCTTTGGATACGGACCGGTAGCCACTTCTTTTACGCCGGTGCCTTCGAGAAAATCAACAATGCGGTTGAGGTCAAGCGCCATGGCCATCGCCTTGCGCACCCGAATGTCGTTCAGTGGTGGCTTCGAGGTGTTCAACAGGATCACATCGGGGTCGCTCGGCGGCGCCTTCACGACATGAACCTTGCCCTTCGACTCGAGGTCGAGATAGCTCTTCACCTCAGGAGCGTTCGCTGTGGCGATCACATCAATGTCACCGCTGGCGAACGCAGCCTTACGGCTGTCTGAGTTGGTGATGGGGCGGAACTCAACAGAGTCGAGCAGCGCTGGTTTCTGCCAATACTTGTCGTTGCGAACCACCGTGAGATGGTCGTCGGGGATCCACTCTTTGAACACGAACGGGCCCGTGCCATCAGGGTTGCGGCTGCCCTCTGGGCTCGCCAACATCTTCGGGGCAGCCATGTACCCAAGCTGACCAGCAAACCCGCCGGTGAGTGCGTTGGGGAACGCGCCCCATGGCTTCGACATCGTGAGCTCAAGGGTGAGGTCGTCGACAACCTTCATTGACGACAGCAGCGTAAGGGCACCCTTTTCGATGGGGCTCGCCAAGGCAGCATCAAAGTTCTGCTTCACAGCATCGGCAGTGAGCGGATCACCGTCATGAAAGGTCACGCCGGGTCGCACCTTGATGGTCCATACGGTCGAATCGGCATTGGCGGTAATCGACTCAGCAAGGTACGGCCGGGCCACACCGGCTGGGTCATACACGGCGAGTGTGTCGAAGATGGCACGCGCAACGTCGTGTCCACCATGACCCCAAGCGTCGTTTTGTGGACTCCAGCCAGTCGCTTCGGCGTCGATGCCAACCACAAGATTGCCGCCCGACTTGGGGGTGGCTACCTCGGTGTTGACTACGGCCTCTGACGACGCTGTGCTGCCGGCAGCCGTGGAGGTGACATCGCTCGCCGCTGGCGAACTACTGCTGCACGCAGGCGCAAGCACGCCCACGACGGCCGCAACGGCGAAGAAGCGAACCCTTGATTTCGAAATGCGCTCGTTCACGAAGCCCTCCCAAAAGGTTTCTTGCAGCCCTCGACGAACGTGGACAGCAAGGCGATCAAATACTCACGCATTCTTGCACACCGTACAAGAGAAATCTGAACATCAGCGAGAACGCTGAGCGACAACCAGTTCGGTCACGCCATGCATCAACGCATCGGGCCGATAGCTCGCCTGATTGATGGTGCCAGCGATCACCAGACCGCTTGAGGGCTCAATGTGCATCAGAACGCCCCAGTGCCCGCGATGGCCGCGCAGCTCGAGACCATTACTCTGCCGCGCGTCGACTCCGAGGCCGTAGCCCACATAACCCACGGTGTGACGCGCCGGATCAAGCGCCCGAAAGTCGTATGAAAACATCTCAGCAAGTGCGATGCGATTCACCACATCACCACGCACTAACGCAGCCACAAAGGTGGCGAGATCGGCGGCCGTAGACACCAATCCCCCGCCAGCCCAGTCGGCGGAACCGTGAATGGCCATGACATCGAGGTCGCCTTCGTACGCATGCGTGAGCTGTGGTCCTCGATGCGCTTCGTATCCCTCGAGGTAGGTCTCGCTCAGGCCGAGCGGTGTCAAAATCCGGCGCCGGTACGACTCATGCAACGCACACTGGTCGAGTTGCTCAATGATCAATCCGAGCAGCACATAGCCCGTGTCCGAATAGGCATAGCCATAGCCCTGGCCTGGCGCGAACAACGGGGAACCAGCAGTAACCGCAATCTCCACGAGCTCTCGCGGTGTCCACACCTTGCTTGGATTGGCGCCGAGCACGCTGAAGAACTCGGGAGAGCTCGCGTAATCGAACAAGCCACTCGAATGGCAGAGCAACTGACGCACGGTGATCTCTCGACCGTACGAACGACGCTCGAACACATGCACCTGATCGACGAGGTCGCCCATTGATGGATCGAGAAGCGACACCATCTGGTCGTCTAATTGCAACCGGTGCTCATCGACCAACTGCATCAGCACCGCTGCCGTGAATGTCTTCGTAATGCTGGCGATTCGAAACGAGTCGGTTGGCATTACGGGGCTCGCGTCGTCGCGGCTGACCGTTCCCGCCGAGCCTTGCCAGACGAAGTGTTCGCGCGGGTACTCGACGCGAAGGATGCAGCTTGGCGAGGTACCGGCCACCTCGGCATCGACGAGTGCTTGTAACCGTTGCTCGTTCATGTGTTCTCCGAGGACGGGACATCGCGCATCAGCCGCAGAAACGAAATAGCTGATTTGCGATCAGAGGTAGAACCCAACGCAGCCATGGTGGCAAGGCGCGCCTTCTGTGGACTCAGGCCGCCGGCTCCGATGGCGCCCATGAGCGCAAGCCCATCGTCATCGAACGTTGCGCAATACGGTCGGGATGCCAACACCACGAGCACACCCGCTTGCGATGCACGATGGATCGGACCCCACAACGCAACCGGCACATTGAGATCGCCGAAAACTTCGAGCACAATGCCACGTGCGCCGGCGACCGCCAGATCGAACAACTCTGGAGCCATGCCGGGGTACGCCGTGAGAAGCACGACCGCAGGTTCGAGAGCCGTGGTGTGAACAGTGCTCCGTTGGGTCGGCGACGCGAACCGTGGTAGCTCGTCGACGAACTTGCCCGCCGCTGAGAACGGTGCCGACGTAAACGCATTCACGGTTGTCGCATCAATCTTGGTGATCCGACGCGCCGAATGAATCTCGCCATTGAGGCACACCAACACACCGCGATCGCGAGCATCAGGCCATGCGGCGAGCGCGATCGACTGCACGATGTTGAGAGGACCGTCTGGCTCGTTGTGCGAATGAACGCGCATCGAGCCGGTGAACACCACAGGAACCGAGGTGCGCGATCCGAGCAGCAGGTCTGCGACAAATGCGGTGAGTTCCAACGTGTCTGTTCCATGCAGCACTACAACACCGAGTGCGCCTTGATCGATAGCTGCTTGCACCTGGGCGACGATCATCAGCATGTCGTCGACCGAAAGGTTCGAACTTGGGCCCGATGCAACATCGGTGACTCGCACCGCAACCGAAAGCTCCGCGAGTTCGCCAATAAGTTCGGCGCCCGTGAGACCGGTCCATTCAGTGCCGTCGAAGTGCGACGAAATGGTGCCGCCAGTGGCAACAACATGCACAGTGCCTTCGATCATTGCGGTGCTCCATTCGGTGTTGAGGTCGGCTCAGGCATCAGCACGACCTCGCTTCGGATCATCATCGCCCGGTCGGAGACATCGTCGAGCGGAAAGACCGGCCGGGGCAGATGCTGCCACCGTACCGACGCAAGATCGGGGGTGGCGACGCCGGGCGCCCCAACCTCAATGATCTGTTCTGGGCGAAACATCGTGTCGAAGCCAGCGCGGAAGTGGCCACGCGATTTCACGACCAGCACCCGCGCCAACTCTGGGGCGATGCCCACATGGCGCATCGTGTCGGGATCGGCGCACTGCAGTGCTTTGCTCGCCACCGCCACCGTGATGCCACCAAGCCGCAGCGAGCAGGACCGACCCGGTGACCGAACGGCGCCTTCGTACACCCCACATGTCGGAACGAAATCGTTATCGATCAATGCGAGCACGATCGCAGGGGCAGCGAACGGCACCGCAAGCACATCGGCCGAGCCGCGATTGAAGGTGGCCTCGAATTCGCCGCCAACGCCAACCTGCCAAGCTTCGTCGACGAGCGCAGCGTCGCAGTGCAGCGCCATACACACATCACCAACGCCCGCGTCGTAGAGCGCACGAAGAACAAACGTGGTGTCGCCCGGCGCACCGCCACCGGGGTTGTCGGCCACATCGGCCAACAACACTGCGGGCTCCAAAGAGTTCGATGTACGCGCCGCGGCTACAACTGCATCAGCCAAAGCCGTGGCGTGCAACCGATACCGATCGCGCAGCGTCCACGCTCGGTCGGCCAACAGCCGCGCCAACGCAGCCGCTTCGCGGCCACCATTCTCGGCGGCGGTGACCACAACCGACAGACCACAGTCGGGCGAGTCACCCAGAGCGAAGCCACCAAAAACGGACACATTCATAATCGGCTCGACACAGTGCTGCTGGCCCAACTCAACAACCTCACCAAGTGGTTCGTCAGCCGTGGTGAGCTGCGCGATTTGAGGCAACACCAACGGCAGCTTGCTGAAGGCCCGCACCGTACGAGCACCCCCGACAAGACGATGCAACAGAGCTGCGGCCTCGCGTAACCGGTCATGGATATCGACGTGAGGATTCGTGCGGTAACCAACAATGCCGTCGCATGCACTGACCATTGCCGCAGAGACATTGGCGTGCAGATCGAACACCGCCACGATCGGCACGTCATCACCAACAATGGTGCGTACGAGCGAGAGGTACTCGCCATCAGGGTCGGAAGCCGAGGTGGTAGTGCCGGCACCGTGGCCAAGTACACCGATGCCATCAAGTGGCCCAGCGGCCCCCAACTCACTCGACAAAGCCGCCATGAACTCTCTGAAATCCGAGTCGAGTAGCGGCCCGCCGGCTCTGAACTCGAGCGTGGGCAAAGCGACAAGTTCGAATGGCATCAGCGTCGCAAGCGTTTCGATAAATGGTCCCGCCTCCCAACTCGCGGCCAGGCCGCCCGGCCGAGACCGCACATCGAGTCCATCGGCCAACCGAAGCGGAAGCGCCAAGGCATTCGCTTCATGCGAGTACCCGAGCACGCCGATGCGCGCGCTCATCAGGAGGCCAACAACTGATCCAGCCGGCCGGCCGCAAATTGCGGCAGACCCGGCATCGTTCGCATCCGCGTCAGTTCGGCGCGCATCAACGCAACACGAGCATCGTCGAATCGATGAAATTGCAGGAGATCGCCGACGAGGCGCAACACGAGCGCTGGGTTTACCTGAAACAGTTCGGCCGCCTCGTCGACAAACGCCGCGTAGCCCTGACCAGACAGGTCGTGAAATTGGCTGCGGTTCCTGGTGCAGAACGGGAACCACACCGCCATCACCCGTGCTCGGTCGGTGCGCACGTAAAGGTCACTTTGGACAATCGCCCGAATGCGTTGAATCGTGCTCGAGCTTCGCGAGCCAGACTGGGCACGTATCCAACGTTCGAGCAGTCGAGGCGAATGACTCCAGCGCTCGCGAGTGCGGGCCAACGCTTCGTCGACCATCACACCGTCGTGATGCGCGAGTTGAATGAGCGCACGAACTGCCGAAGTATTGTTCGACGAATCGATGCGCCGGACAGCCCGATCGATATCGGCACTATCGCCAGCTTCGAGCAACAACCCTAAACACACATCGGTCAGTGAACGTTTGGCTATGTCGTGTGCTTGCCAGCTCTGGGCGATGTCGTCGCTATTACGTTCGAAGGCTTCGCGCAGTTGCGGGGTAATCGCTTCGGCAAGCCGCCGTCGGAAACTCATCAGACCGTTGTGGACTCCATCGACATCAATCAGCCAATCGCGATCACCGAGGGCGTATTCATCAGGCGATGCAAGCAGATGCGCAACGATCGCAGGATCCTCTGCGGGACGTATCAGTACGGCACCCAGCGACGCTGCCAACAACTCGATAACAGCGCCACTCGCCGCAGCATCGTCGCGACGGATCGCATCGATGCCACGGATCATGAGCTGCTCCGATGCCAGCCACCTCGCCACCGCATCGGATTCGCTCTGAACAATGACGGCGAGTTGCTCACTGGTGTGGTCGGTACTGAGATCGATTGGCGCTGTGTAACCGCGCAGGAGGGACGGGATTGCAGCCGACCCCGCTCGAAAACTAAAGCGCTGAGACCGCTCTGTAAGTAAGAGCTGGTGCACATGACTTCTCTGCGCCGAGCCAACCTCGACTACCTCGATTGCAGCACCATCGGCTCCAAAGAATGCAACATCGATGGGGATGAACACGGCCGGGTCATCGCCAAGGGAGTCGGTGCGCGTGAGGCTCACGGTCAGCGCGCCGTCTGCATGCCGCTCGGTGGTTGCAGCGACAACGGGGCGTCCGACAAGTGAGAACCATCGAGCAACGCCATCGATGGCTTCAGCCCGATGCGGAGCAGCCGTGCGAAGTTCGTTGACGAAGTCGAAGACTCCGGCGCTACCCAGATCGAAGCGCTCAATGAACGCCACAAACGCCTGCCGCCACGCTGCGCTGCCCACAACGCTGCGCAACATTCGGAAGATTTCAGCGCCTTTGAAGTAGGTGGTTCGGGTGTACAGCTGAGCCGGATCGGTCACGCCCGGCTGCAGCACCGCAGCGCCCACAGTGATCTCCTCGGGGAACTGCAAACGGCGCAGGTCGATCACAAACTGAATTCGACCTGAAGCTCCATAGCGCTGTTCACGGAAGTCGTGCTGCCCAAGAACCGTGAGCCCTTCTTTGAGCGCTAGCTGCTGCCAATCGGCAACCGTGACTCGATTGCCCCGAACCTGATGCAGGTACTCGTGCGACACGTTGGCAAAGATGGGCACAAGATCATCGTCGGTGTAGCCAGCGGAATCGGTGAGCAACGTGGTGGGTTCGAAGAACATCAGGCCGTGATATTCGGTGGCGTCTGGGTAACCCGGAATAGCGACGAAGCGCAGCGTGTCGAGGTCGTGCGGAACGCCGCCTTGGGCTTCATCCCAAGTCATCACCTCAGGCATCAACTCAAGCGCATAGGTGGCACCGCCAATGAGTTCTGGAGCCGCCACAACCTCGAGGTTGATACGACGGCCGTCGATCGTCGTGTGCGTCGCGAACCGCCGCTCAAGCGTTCCGGCCACGAGGGCAAACAAGTATGTGGGTTTAGGGATCGGGTCGCTAAACGAAACCCAATGCCGCCCATCGTCGAGCGTTCCCTCGCTGACGCGATCGCCGTTGCACAGCAACACCGGGTACTGAGTGGGATCGGCCACAAGGGTGACTCGGTATGTCGACCTCACACTGGGCCGGTCGAGGCAATAGATGATGCGCCGCATCCCGTGTGGCTCGCAGTTTGTACTCAACATTCCCGGGCGCGCCGTGAGTCCTGGTTGCGTTGGCCCACCAGCCGCAACCGCCACGATGCAGGTCACGTCGGCGCTGCTGAGACCATCCAGTGCAAGCCGCAACGACGTAGCGCTCTGCACGTACTCGTTCTCATCGAGGACGACCCCGTTGATACTGACATGCAACAACTCGAAGCCTTTTCCGTCAAGCAGCAGCGGAGCGTCGAGCGGCGCCATCTCATTTCGCCGGACGGCCAAGGTAGAGGTGACCACCGTGCGCTGCGCATCAAGTTCGATGCGCAGGGTTGTGTGATCGACACACCAATCGCCAACGAAATCGTGTGGCATGGGTTAGCTGCGACGAAGAAAGTCGGCAACGACTTCGAGCGTGAAGTCGATCTCTTCGATGGTGTTGTAGTGCGTTGGTCCGAAGCGAACAACGCCGCCCTTGTCGGCGAGGCCGAGCCACTCGACCACGTCGAGGGCATACGAATGACCGTCCCACACAAAGATTCCCTTGTCGTCGAGAGCGGTAGCCATGTCGGCTGGCCGCATTCCCGGCTTCGAGATCGACACTGTCGGAACGCGCTTTGCGAACTGAGCTGGGTCGGTGATGCCATGCACGATGACATCATCGAATCCGACGAGGCCTTCGATGAGGCGGGTCGACAAGGTCTCTTCGTACGAAGCCATCGCGCGCAGTCCAGCATGAACATTGCTGGTGCGCTCAGTATGGCTTCGATTGGCAATCTTGAACTCGGCGCCCATTGTCTGCCCGACCCACTCAAGATAATCGACCGCGCCGAGCGTGCCGGCTTGGCCCTCGAGCGATTGGGTGCCGGTCTCGAATCGCCCGGGCAGCTCGTTGCTCGACACGCGCAGTTTGTATGGGTGAAGTTGTTCGAGCAGCTCTTCGCGTGCCCACAGAACACCTTGATGTGGCCCGTAAAACTTGTACGCCGACGAAACCAAGAAGTCGCATCCGAGCTCTTGCACATCGATGGGGCCGTGCGGCGCGTACTGCACCGCATCGATGTACGTGAGGCCGCCCGCAGCGCGAATGCGGCTGCAGATTCCCTTGACATCGTTGATCGTGCCGAGCAAATTGCTTGCGTAGTTGATGGCCGCGAACCGCGTGCGATCGGTAATGAGCTCATCAAGCTGCTCGACGTTGAGCTGATAGCTCGAACGGTCGAAATCGAGACGCTTCAGCACTAAGCCGCGCTCTTCGGCCAAGATTCTCCACGGCGATGCGTTGGCGTCGTGCTCCATGCGCGTGACGATGATCTCGTCGCCCTCGTTGAACAGATGCGCAATGGCACGCGTGATGACAAAAGCAAGCGAAGTCGAGTTTGGACCAAACACGATTTCACGCGCCGAGTTGGCGTTGTAGAAGTCGGCCATCGCTCCGTGAGCCAAATCGACCAGAGCGGTCGCCTCACGTGTGGTCGTGAAGTTGCCGCCCATGTTTGCGTTGCAGTGCACCAAGGCATGCAGCATTCGATCGATGACCTGCCTTGGCACTTGAGTTCCGGCGGGGTTGTCGAGATACGTGCGACGACGACCGTGATCATGCACATCAAGCGCCGGGAACAGTGGGCGGATGTGGTCGATGTTCAAACTCAAGACGAGCTCCCAGAATTAAAGGCTGTGGCAATTTCGCGCATGCCATCTCGCGCTCGGTCAACCATGAAATCGATATCGGCCTCGGTCATCGCGGTCGACAAGATGAGCATGCCATGAGGGATGATCTGAACGCCATGATTCAGTAGATAGCGATGCAACATGTAGACCATTTCGGCCTCGCGGCGGCGCAGCGGCAACTCGCGATAATTCGAGAATGGCTCGTTGCTGAAGATGAGCGACACCATCGATGCGCAGCCGTACACCTTGCCCGGCAATCCAGTGTCAGCAATCGCATCACGCAGCCCTGATCGTGCGCGCTCTCCAAGCGCATCAAGGCGCGTATACGCCTCGGGCGTCATCTGAATCATGCTGGCCAAGCCAGCCGCCATCGTCATCGGATTCGCGTTATAAGTGCCGCCATGCTCGACCCTCAACGGCTTCAAGGTTTGGTCGAAGACCGACATGATCTCGGCAGACCCGCCGGTGGCCCCAACAGGCAGTCCGCCTCCGATCACCTTGCCGAGCGCGGTGAGGTCGGGGGTAATGCCGTATCGGCCCTGCACCCCGTGGTACCCAGTACGAAACGAGAAGACCTCATCAAAAATCAGCACAATGCCAAGTTCGCGAGTGACCTCGCGGATCATTTGCAGGTACGCAGGCGTGGCCTCAACAAAGCCCATTCGCGACACCACCGGGTCGATGACGACTGCTGCGAGGTCAGCCGAATGACGCACGATCAACTCGCGGGTGGCATCGACATCGTTGAACGGCAGCACGATGGTGTCTCGTAACACGCTCTCGGTGAGTCCCTCTGTGGCGGCCACACTGGCCGGCGCTGTTGGGCTACCGAACGACTTCGGTGATGGTGCCACGCTTACCTCAATTGAGTCGGCATTGCCGTGGTAGGCACCTTCGACCTTGGCGATCTTGGCCCGCCCCGTAAACGCTCGCGCTGCGCGCAGGGCCATCAACACACCCTCGGAACCAGAGTTCGAGAACCGAATCTGCTCGATTCCAGGAACGCGATCGCACAGCAGTTCAGCGAGCTCAATCTCGACTTCGGTTGGCATACCTACTGCAAGGAGTTTCTGCGATTGCTCAGCGAGCGCAGCAAGCACCGCTGGGTTGCCGTGTCCGTGAATCAGTGACGACCAGTTGTTCACGAAGTCAATGCGTTCCGTGCCATCGACATCGATCACGCGACAGCCCTTGCCACTCGCGGCATAGAGCGGATACGGCTCAAACATCACGCCGACGCGACTGTTGCCGCCAGGCATTACCAAGCGGCCACGCTCGTACAGTTTCGCTGACCTTGTATTCAGATCTGGGTACACAACATCTCCCATCGTTGTCTCGTTTCTAACCCACTCGTCACGACTGAATGAGCCGCTGACGAAGAACTTTCTTGTCGACCTTTTCTAACGTGACCCTCGGAAACTCATCAACGATGATCACTTCAACCGGCACTTTGAAGTCAGCCAAATTGGCACGGCAGGCATCGAGCACACGGGCAGGTAGGTCGGCGTCAGCGGTGAACGCAATGACAAACGCCACCGGTACCTCGTCCAGCATCTTGTGCGGCTTGCCCACTACAGCCGCTTCGCGCACTCCCGCGACGGCTCCGATGATTCGTTCGACCTCAGCGGCCGACACATTCTCGGCGCCAACCCGCAACATGTCCTTGCCGCGGTTATCGAACCGAATGTGCCCGTCCTCAAACGGCGTCACGAGATCACCCGTGTCGAACCAGCCATCGGCATCGAATGCTGCCTCGGTTGCCTCAGGGTTGTGGAGATATTCGAGGAAGAGCGATACCCCCGGTACTCCTCTGATCTTCAGCCAGCCGCTTTCGCCATACTCAACCTCAGTGCCATCGTCGCGCAAGACACAGATCTCGTATCCAGCCACCGGCACGCCCATTGCCATCGGGCGATTCGGGAGGCGATGCTCGGCCATGATGCACAGCGTGATGGTCTCGGTCATGCCGAACCAGCCAAGTGTGCTCAGGTTCCAGAGCTTCTTCACGATGCCAACGTCTGAAGCCCCCAAGCCCCAATAACGCAATTTGTGCTGTGTCGGCTTCGGTTGCTCAGCAAGCGCCCAGATCATGAATGGAATCGACGATGTCCATGTGCAGCCGTGCTGCACCACTGCGTCCCAATAGCGCGTCGCGGAGAAACGGGGATGCAAAACGATGGTTCCGCCTGACCACAACGTGCTGAGCATTGAGTACGACAACGCGTTGGTGTGATAGAGCGGCAAGAAGATCAGGGTCACGTCGTCGGGGCCGAGGTCTAACAGCGAGGCACCAGTCTTTGCGCCCCACAGCGCGTTTGCGTGCGTCCACACAACGCCCTTGGGACGCGCCGTAGTGCCCGATGTGAATTGAATGCTGTTTGGCGCGAGCGAGTCTGACCTGACCGCCGCCATTGGTGACTCGGGTAGTGCAAGGTTCTCGAAGGGAACCACGTGCTCGGGCAACAGCACCGTTGCAACGGCTCCAAGGTCGGTGCTCGTGCACGCCACAAAGCGAACACACGCCGACGAAGCTGCGCCAGCGAGTACTGCATCAAGCAGCGCCGGCTGCGTGATCACCGCAGTGGCTCTGCTGTGCTCGATGAAGTAGGCGAGCTCGCTCGCCGTAGAACGAGTGTTGGTTGTGACAGCAACGGCGCCCATCCACGAACACGCGAACCACGACACCAAGAATTCCGGACAGTTGCCCATGTGGACGATCACCGGGTCGCCCAACTTCACCCCACGGGCAACCAGGCCTGCGGCAGCTCGAGCAACTTCACCAGCGAACTCGGCATAGCTCCACGTGCGCCCATCGCCCTCAAACGGCGCCCACACCAAAAACGGATGGTCCGACCGCAGCTGCGCTTGAGTCTCCAGCAGCCACGGCATGTCGCGACCCGTAAACGGATGCGTGGCCGTCGGCTTGATGCTGGTGGACGCTGGCATGAATCTCCTCGGAATCGGTCGCAGCATCCTTGTACACCGTACAAGATTGCGCAAGAGTTATCTTATGCAGCGGTCAACGCTCAACGCGCGAACTCATGTGCAGGCTCATTGCGAAAGGCCGTGGCGGTGGACAACAAAGCCAAGAAGAAATCGAACCAAGGCAACTTGCCAACCGTTCCGTTGACCAGAACCGCCATTGTCACCGCCGCTAGCCGTCTGATCGACCAGGGTGGTGCCAAAGAGTTCAGCATGCGCTCTTTAGCAACGGCGATGGGCGTCTACCCCGCAGCGCTGTATTGGCACGTTGGCGACCGGAGCCAACTTCTGGCCGCAGTGGGCAGCCGATGGATGCGCGGCGTTGTGCCGCCAGCACTGCCCGACGATTGGGAAACGTGGACACGCGAACTCAGCCGGAGGTACCGGGCGGCTTGTCATCGACATCCAAACATTGCCCGGCTCATCGGCAGCGAGATCCTCAACGAGCAAGGCGGCTTGGCCATTGCTGAGGCGATCATTGCTCATCTCGTGGCGGCTGGCGTTCCCGAGAGCGAAATCGTTGACTGCTACAACTCGGTCACAGGTTCTGTGGTGGGCTTCGTCAGTCTTGAGCTCGCCCAACTCGCCGAAAAGGACAACCCCGATTGGGCGGCCAACACGGCCGCGCAGCTAGCCGGGCTCGACCCTCGCCGCTACCCCAATTTGGTTCGATATATGGATCGATTGGCCGATCGCGCCTTTTCGTTGCGCTGGACCACCGGGGCCGACAAGCCCTTCGACGAGTCGTATGAATACCTCATCGATCGGCTCATCGACGGCATCAAATCGCGGTCAATTCGCCGACCCAAGTAATCAGTCTCATTGTATTGCCCCTAAAAATGGCACAAAGGGCCAGTTCACGGCACGATTTGGTGCTAGCACGGTGGGGTTAGTGTTAAATACCTAGCCGCCAAGTCGATGAGCAGGTACTTCACCGCCGCTGGGTGGTAGGCGGCGGGACTATCGCTCGACGAGTGCTACCGGGTACATACCCCACGAGCGACTTTTGACCAGCGCCATTGGGGCTATGAAGCACCAGTGAGTGCACCCTTCAGGGCCGGGGCATACGCACCATTGCCTTCAAAGAACTGTCAGTTCTTAATGGTCATATAGCGGCTTTCGAGGGACTGGGCGCTATTTGGACGAGGAAGTCATGGATTATTCAGGAGATCTTGAGCAATACCCAATCGATTACCGGAACGAGGTCGAACGAACACAGAATGCCAGCAGTCTTACGACCAAAGTGCTTGACGGGTTACGCGAATTGCCGCTTGTTCCCACTCTGGTGCTCGTTGCGGTGATGATCATCGCCATGATGGTGAGATAAAGCCAGACGCGACAACGGCCCCCGAAGGGGCCGCTGATCACTTGCGAGCTCAATGAGCTTGGCGCACTGGCAGGGACTCGAACCCCGAACCTTCTGATCCGTAGTCAGATGCTCTATCCATTGAGCTACCAGTGCAGATAACAGCAGGGAGTCTAGGCGGCAGACACCCGAAACGAAAACGCTCAGAGGCGTCTCGTTGTCACGACCACGGCCCCCAGCCGTTGCGCAGGTACATGCGGTAGGCCGCGGTTGCGTTTGTCGTGGGGTCAAACAGCATGGTCACCGACGTGACCCCGATGCTGTTCAAGAAGCTCTGGTTGGCAATCCAATGAATCTGGAACAGTCCAACGCAACATGAATTACGCGACGTGGGATGCAGATGACTCTCGCGATTCGCAATAGCAATCGCTTGGTCTTCGAGATCGTCAGGCCAGACATCACGAATGATCTGCTCAATCTCGCTGGCCGAGTAACTCGGCCCTGCAGGAGCATTGGGCATCGCCTGCTGCTTTGGCCTCGGCTTAGCCGATGTGGTCGGCGGACTCGATGCAACCTTGGCAACCTTGGCAACCTTGGCAGCCTTCGCAGCTTTTGCGAGCGCTGCCTGGGGTTTGGCTACCACAACCTTTGGCAGCGTGGCGTTAGCGGGCAAGCACACCGTGTGCCTTGGCAACAACAGTGTCGAGGTCCTCGAGTTGCTGGCGGCCAACAACTCTTTCAACGGCACTCCCACCTTGTGGGCGATGAGCGTCCACGAGTCGCCGGCGACCACTGTGTACAGGGTCTTGCACTCAGCCGCTTTGGGCTTTGTTGTTGTACTGGGCTTCGTCGTTGTACTGGGCTTTGACTCGGCCGGGACAGTGGCGATTCGTTTCGCCACCACTGCGGCGGCCGTAACAATGGGGACTCCAGTAGTGGAGGGCTCAACCAACACCGACGTGGTCGCTAGCGACGCAACGGCAACGGTCTCGGCAGGCGCCGCGGCGATTTGACCTTGCGCTGCAGCAGCAGGAACCCGCCCAAGTGGCTCTTCCTTCGAGACAGCAACGGCCACTGGTATGGCAATCGCACCAACGAGGCCCACGATTGCGAGTCGTGACCAGAACAACCCAAGCGATGGGCGAACTCGACGGGGAGACGATGCGTAGCTGCGGTCGTCGTCCCAAAATCCGTGATCGTTGTGTTCAGTCACTGCGTGCCCTTTCTCGCCCATGTCAAGACCCCGCTGGCCTGTCTGTGAACGATTGAGGGGCGCTGCAAAACGTCGCCCCCGCGACGTGTCGCTTGGCTATCTGTCGAGATGTCTATCCCTGTCGTCATCAAATTGCAACATTTGGTGGCACCGGCTCAGCCCCCGACAATCGCCTGAATCTCGTTGACCGTTATCGGCTGATTGGTCGACGTGGTGTATTCGCCAAGTGATCCGCCCGCCCCAACGTTTGAGTTCCACCGCACCGACCACACGATCGACAACGTTGCATCGAACACACCGGACGCCGTGATCTCCGATGAGTGTTGATACGTATACATGCACGATGTTGCGAGCTCATCGCCGTATTGAGGCAACCATGTGCGGCCCGGGCCTTGGCACGACATTGGTGAAGCCCCTGGCTCACCCGACAAGAACACCAGACGAATAGGCGTGGCCGTCGTGGTTGCCCAAGCGATACCAGTGATGGTTGGCACCCACGCCGTGACCGACACGGGTTGGTATTGGGCGGGATCGGTCCACAGCCATATCCCGACGTGCACCACTGCACGGTCGGCCGGTGGAGCCGAGCCCACACGCGGACTCGGGAGTCGTTGCTGTACGGCATCGGCTGCGCTGCTGCCGAGACGAGCAAGCGGAATCTGCGGGACCCAATAGGCGAGGCCCGAGGTGGGGCACTGGCGATAGAACAACACGTACTTGATGCCGTTCACCATCTTCTCGGTCACCGAAATCGTGAGCGTCTGGAGCTCCGCTAGGGGCTGCCAAGTGCAACCTTTGGTATCGGTCTTGCCCTTTGCCGCGGGCGGCGAGCCGAACTGCACCCCCGCAGTGATCGTGCCACCCGTCTGGCCGCCCGATCCGCTGCCCGCACCCATCGTGCCTGCCGCCAAAGCCTGCGCAGGGAGCGCAGTCGCAACCATTACCGCAATAACCGCTAGACCTCGCACAGGTCACCTCCGGTCAACGTGCGCAGTCGTTCGCCGTTGATAATGCGCCAGGATCCGTCAGCGATCTCAAGCTGCCAGCGCACGCGGTCAGAGCGTTGCGAATCGTCGAAGACAACGTCGTCGGATGGCCCAGGTGCCGGCCCCACATCGAAGATGACCTCGGTGTCGAAGACACAACTCACCACGGTTGCATCGTTGCCTGACACCTTCACCGACTCGACCCGGATGAACACGTCGCCATGCCCACTCACCGCCCGCAAGTTGTTGTCGGAATACATCTTCATCGTCTGATGAGTGGTGAGATCCATCTCGGAGCCCGCAACCGACACTGCGGAGAAGTCGCATGCCGTCGGCTTGTAGTCGCACTGCTCGCGTGCAGCCAGCGCGGACAAGAAGTTTGAGCGAACAGCATCCTCGATGGAAACTTCGGCAACACCACTAGTTGCGGCGGGTGCGCTGACGATGGCCGGCAACGAGTCGATCGAATTGGCCGACGGCGAAGCGGGTGACACACCGAGATCTGGCGACGCGTGGCGTTCGCGTGCACACGACGCGAACAACCCTGCGCAGACAAACATGGCAGAGACAAACACGGGGACCACAGAGCGCGCCGCACGCAGCATCACGAACCTCCAACCGTCGACACTCAGGGTATTGAGTGTTTCGGATGCAGACCGGCGGAAAAGCCGAAGTGACAAACTCGGCGAAACGGGGTGACGAACGCCCCTACGAAGCCAAATGGCGGAGAGGGTGGGATTTGAACCCACGGATGGCCGAAACCATCAACACCTTAGCAGGGTGCCCCATTCGGCCGCTCTGGCACCTCTCCGCCCGCAATACTAACGGGACGAAACGCCGACCTGCATCTGCAATTCGTGGCCAATCTTGAGTTGATCTTTGCAAGGGGACCACGACGGCAGATTGTTTGTGCCCGGTTCGTTCACGTTCAACCAATTTGTCTTCACCGGACAATGTGAGGCGACGCTAGCCTGTCGGGCGGAACGATGGCAGAGTGGCCAAATGCATCCGCCTTGAAAGCGGAAGCCTCGCAAGGGGCCGGGGGTTCAAATCCCTCTCGTTCCGCCAAGGTCAGAGCACGAATCTCCGTTGCACCAACTGCGCGCACGCGCCGTGGCTGCAGTTAGTTTGAGGCATGGCTTCTGAATCACCCGACGTCAGCGTCGACTGGCTTGAGATCGCGCGTCGTAACGCTCGCTCGGTGCAGACCACCATCGGATGGATCTTCTGGGATCCGGGCGCGGGTCGGCGATACCAAGACGCTGGTTTACCCGAGGCCTTCGCCGGACCCCTTGGCTACATCGCTGCTCGGTGCGCACCATTGGCCGGCGCAGGTGCCAGCGCCGTTGTTGCATCGTTTGGCTCGATCAGCCCAACAGCGATTAGCGGCGTGTTTCAGTTTCTCGGAACCCCCGAGCGCTTCGGCGACATATGGGCAGCGCGCGATGCAGCGGTTGTCGAAGGCCTTCGCGAACATGCGCCCGACATCGTCGAGCCACTGACCGAGATGGCAGCCGAGCTGTGGGCAGTTGTCGATCAGCTACCTCTCGTCGGACGAGTGTTCTTCGGGGCGCACCTTGCAATGCCTCGCCCCACCGACCCACTGCTGTCTGGGTGGCACGCTGTGAACTGCCTACGCGAGTGGCGAGGCGATACCCATTGGGCGCTGGTGGTAGCCGAGGGACTCACCCACGCCGAGGCCTCAATTCTGCACAACGCATGGCTCGGGTATGAGTCCGACTGGCTGGCGAAGTCGCGGGGCACGTCGCCCGCCGATATCGACCGCGGCTGGGCTGCACTCAACGCCCGCGGTCTGGCCGATGGCCGTGTCGTGCTGCCCGAAGGCTTGGCATTGCGTCAACGCCTTGAGGACGCCACCGATCGGTTCTGCATTCCGATGTGGCAAGCGCTTGGGCTTGAGCGCTCCATCGAGTTCGCCGAGCGGTTTGAGCCGCCGTGTGACCTGTTGCTCTCTCGAGTTGATGAGACCGCCGGCAAGAATTATCAGCCGGCATCACGCATCCGTCAGTAATAACAAACGGCACACCTATGCCGTACGATGCGCCCATGCAGACGGACCTGAGCGTGTTGACTGAAGACGAAGTTCTTCAGTTTCATAAAGACGGCTTTGTGGTGCGAGAGGGCTTCTTGTCCCCCGAGCAGATTCGCGCAGCCAGCGAAGAGGTCGACCGGTACGCCGATACCGAGCCGCGCTTCGATGGTCGCAACGTGTGGAAGTACGACGAACTGTGTTCGCTCATCACCGATCCAACGACACTCGCGATCATGGACCAGCTCATGGGCGACCCCAACTACGCGTTGCACCACTGCCACGCGGCTCGTCACAACGCCGGACTTGCGGGCGTGGGTTGGCATCACGACTACGAACAGATCCCACAGGTGAACCGCAGCCACACACAGGTTCACGTGTTGCACTATCTGGCCGGCCTCAACGGAACCATCGGCGACATGCTGCTGCTGCGTCGCAGTCATCGCGCGGTGATGCGTCGCGATGCATTGTGGTTCTGCGGCACTGAAGAAATCCCCGGCACAGTGGTACTCAACAACCTCGCTCCAGGCTCGGTTGTCTTTGCCCACTCGGCTTTGGTGCATGCCCGCCGCCCACAACCAGGTGGCGAGGGCACTTCTCGCTATTTCATCGACATCGTGTTCATGCAGGCCGGAATTAAATGGCCGTCGTATGGGCGCGAGGGCTGGCGCGACACACTCGCCGAACTCGACAAGCGGCTGCATGATCCGCACCATCCACACTTGTTTGATGCCGACGCGTTCTTCGAAATCTCTGAAGCAGTCGCTCGACTCGAAGGGCTTGAGGGCAGCGTGGCACTACACCTCCCCGAGGCCGACCCCAATGCCCCACGCAAACATGGCGGCGCAATTCCGGTCGTGCAATGAGCACCGAACACGACCCCTCATCAGTGCCGGCACTCACGTCGCTGGTCAATGTAAGCGCCGAGCAGATTGCTGCGTTTACGCGCGACGGCCACACGGTTGTTCGCGGCTTGGCATCACCCGACGAGATCGAGGTCTACCGTGCCGCTATCGAATCATCGGTGCAGCGCGCCACTGCGCGCCACCCCGACCTCGACAAACGGGACACCTACGGCAAGGCGTTCTTGCAGGTGCCCAACATCTGCTTCAGCGATGAGACCGCCAAGATGTTCTCGTTCGCGCCGCGCTTTGCCAAGGTGGCGGCCGACCTGCTCGGGGTCGAAGGCGTCCGGCTCTATCACGATCAGGCACTGTTCAAAGAACCATTCGGTGGGTACACACCGTGGCACCAAGACCAGACCTATTGGCCGCTCGACACCGACCGCACGATCACGATGTGGATGCCACTCGTCGATGTGCCCGCCGATGTGGGCAGCATGACCTTCGCCGACGGCAGCCACCTGCACGGCGATCTCGGTAAGTGGGTCATCGGAGACGAATCAGAGGCCCGCTTCGACGAGATGGTTCGCGAACGTGGTTTCCCAACGAGCACTCACGGTGCCGTGCGCGCGGGCGACGCTACGTTTCACACTGGCTGGACCCTGCACCGCGCCCCGGCAAACAACACTCCGTTGTTGCGCTCGGTGATGACGGTGATTTACGTGGCCGACGGCACCCGCGTTGGGCCTGCAGACTCGCCGTACCGAGCATTCGACCGAGCGATGTGGCTCGGCGGAGCCGAACCCGGCGAATTGGTCGGCGGACCAGGCAACCCGCTGCTCTGGCCAGTTCAATCGCTCAGCGAGTAGCACCTCGACGCTCTTGCGCGAGCCGTGCCTCAAGAGCAACCACCGCTGGGAACAACACGTTGTTCTCCTTGTGGAGATGCAGGCGAGTATCGGCCTCGATCTCTGCGAGCAATCCGTAGCACGCCCTGTAGGTAGCGCAAGCGTCCCTGGGAATCTCGTATCCATTGGCTGCATCCCTCAAGTCAGCAAGCAACTCGCCCACCCGACCGTGCTCGCTCAGCATCATCGAGATTGGGTTTTGCAGTGTGCCGCAATGAAACGAAGGCGCCACTTTGGCCGACGCCAAACGACGCACCATCGGAAACAACACCCGCTCCTCTTTCACCAAATGTGGACGCAGGTCGGCCTGAACCTCATGCGTGAGGCGCTGCACTTCGAACAGCTCTGGGTGATTCTGCGAGTGCTCCTCAGTGATTGCATCAACCAGCGCCAGAGCTCGCGGTAACTCGGCGGCAAGGTAGCGATGATGCACTGACTCGACATGATCCACAAGGTCGAGCAGATTCATATCTGACCATGCTTCGGCTGCCTCATCGCGCGCCGCCTTCGACAGATCACTCGCTACCGCAAGTGGATCCAACCCGTGTTGCTCACAAGCCTCAGCGAGACTGCGTGACCCATTGCAGCAATAGTCGAACCCGCGGCGCTCGAGCTCAGAAATCAACGACGGACAACCAACCGCCAGTTCGCCCAGCGTGGTCGATGTCGTGATCTGAACCATTGCCGCAACTCCTTCAACAATGCCGCCAACTGTTGGCGGTTCTTGTCTCAAAAGTTACGGATGATGCCTTCGCCGATCTAGGGCCGAAAGTCATTACCTTGCGGCACGCATTGGATTCATTACTTGCTCGACAAAGCGGTGCACGGGATCGGTGGACTGCGGATGACCGAAGTCGAGCACGAAGTGACGCACACCGAGCCCAACGAGATGCTCAAGACGCTCGCGGAACTCAGCGGCCTCGGCATCGGTGTCGGGCAGCGCTCGTTCGACGGTCATACTGATTTCGATATCGGCAGGATTGCGGCCGGCCTTCTCGGCAGCGGCGTGAACAATGTCGCGCTTGCGCACCCAATCGGCCTCGGCCCTCATGAAGCCGTTCCACATATCGGCGAGACGTCCGACCATCGGCAAACCAATCTGCTCGCCCGATGCACCAATACAAATCGGCGGAATTGGAGATGGCAGCGGCGGCGCTGAGGCCTCGGTGATCGAGAAGTGTTTGCCGTTGAAACTGGGGAAGTCTTCGGTCCACATTGCTCGACAGATGTGAATCAGTTCTTCGAGTTGAGCGAACCGAATAGACGCCTTCGGGAAGTCGTATCCGTATGACTTGTATTCGTCTTCGCGCCAGCCGGCACCAATGCCCAGGATGAAACGACCACCCGACAAGGTCTGCAGCGTGGCGGACATCTTTGCGGTAAGCGCCGGCGGTCGATAGCCCTGGCCGAGTACGTGATGGCACAGCAGCACGTTTGGGAACTTTGCAGCGAGCCATGTGAGCGTGGTCCACGCCTCCATAAATGGATCAGTCTTCGCGTCGAAGCCGTAGAAATGGTCGGCGATCCACAGCGAGTCGAAGTGGGGCAGAGCCGTGGGCAAGATGTGCTGTTCCTGATAGACGACGATGGGCTGATGATCGCTCCATCGATTGCCGATCACCGGAGATAACCAACCGAACTTCAGATCATTGACCATCGCGATGTCCTCATCTTGTTGCCTGCAACTTCGGCAACGACACTACCGAGCAGCGTTGGCGGCCTGCGTCTCTGGAGCCTCGCGCTTGAGCTGGGCAAGACCCACCAGAGGGAACACAAGCACCGACAACATGCCGGCACCAACCAGGGCTGCCGCGTTGGCTGGCTTCATTCGCCCAGAGTCGACACCAATGGTGGTGATCACAACCACCAACGGCAGACCAGCACTGGTCATCAGCGCAACCGCACGACGCGAGGCAGCAGTCAATGCCTTTCGATACAGCACCATCACCGG
>JBAXHD010000015.1:0-54894 GCA_037139095.1 Actinomycetota bacterium | reverse complement strand
ACTCCGGCAAACTCGGCGCGCAAGGTTTCGAGTGTGTACGGCGTGCTCGCCTCTTTGTGTGGGTAGTCGCTGCCCCACATGATCTTGTCGAGACCCACCTTGTGACGCAGCGGAACCTCGGCGGGGCGAATGAAGCTCGAGCCCACATTGCATTGGCGAGCGAAATATTCGCTGGGGCTCAACGACAACTTCGACATCACTGGTTCGCCCCATACATGCTCTTGCGAACCGACGGCGGTGCGCATGCGATCGAAGAAATAGTCGAGGCGAGCCAACTCTTCGGGTATCCATGCGGTGCCCTGCTCGGTGAACACAAGCTGCATGTCGGGATGACGCTCAAGCGCGCCAGACACCATCAGGTGGGTCAGCGCTCGGTGCGAGAACCACGTGATCTCAAGCAAGAAGATGATGGGCGACTCGACCGCGTCGGTCATGGTGGGGCTGGCGCTGCCACCGTGATGGTTCACCGGCATCGAGAGTTCTTCGCACACCTGCCACAGCGGTTCGTAATAGGCGCCGTCGTACAACTCGGGCAACCCGCAGTTGGGTGGCACGCCTGGCAGCAGAACGCCTCCGGTGAGTCCATTGGCTTTGGCCCAACGCACTTCGGCGACTGCTGCATCGATGTCGTGCAGCAAGATCTGAGCGATGCCGGCGCGACGGCCTGGCGTGAGCGAGCAGAAGTCGGCGAGCCAACGGTTGTGTGCCTGTAGCCCTGCCCATCGGCGGGCCACATCGGCTGCGTCTACGGCTGGCGGTTGAAAGGTCAGCGACGACCTCGGGTAAAACGGCGGCACGGTGTTCGGGTAGATAACCTCGGCCACCACGCCGTCGGCCTCCATGTCGGCAAGACGACGATCTGAATCCCAGTTGCGCTTGCCAAGATCGCCGAGCAGATCTGGGTAGATCATCTCGTACGAGGCGGCCCACGCATCGAACTGCTCGTGCAAATGCGACGGTAGGTACGGGCGGTAATCGAGCATGTCTCCACCGCCATGACAATCGGCCGAGATCACGGTGTAACGGTCGTCGCCAACCACAAACCCTCCAAGAACTTCTGTATCACTAGGTGATACGAATAGTTATTCTGTGATACAGTCTGCTCTGCACTTCTATGGCTGTCAAGACAATCCAATCCGTCGAGAATGCGCTTCTGGTGATGGAGACGCTTGCCTCCGCACAGCCCATTGGGGTGTCGGCACTCGCGCGTCTGGTAGGCCTCGACAAGAACGCGGTTCAACGCATTTTGATCACGCTCGGGCACGCCGGATGGATCCGTCAAGGCGACAGCGGCGAGTGGCAGATCACCTCTCGGGCCTTTCAGATCGGCACCCGCTACACGGCCGGTCTACGCGAGGCGGCGCGGCCGCATCTCGAGGTGCTGCAGCACGACACTGGCGAAACTGTCTTGCTGATGGCTCGCGAAGGCCTAAGCATGGTGGTGGTCGATGCCATCGATAGCGCACACGCGTTACGCATGACCGTGCCCATCGGCACCGTGGTTCCGATCAGCCCAGCGGGGGCCTTCGATACGTTTCTCAGCGATGCTGATCAAGCGAATCTGGTGAACGTGCAGCCCATGGCCGGTCGGCCTCGCAAACTGTCGAAGCGAGCAATCGCCAACGTTCGCGCAACAGGGTTCTTCGTACTCGACGACATGTATCCCAGCTCGATGGCTGCGGGGGCACCTGTGTTCAGTGAGCACAATGCCCCGATCGCGTCAGTCACTGTGGTTGGGCCACGAGCCAGAGTGAGCAAGCCAATGGCTCATCACTTCGGTGAACTCGCTGCCGCCACGGCTGCCGCAATCGGGGCATCGCTCGGGGTAGTGAGATAAGGCGTCAGCCTCCGGAAATGTCGGCAACCTTCTGCTTGCCAGCACCGAGGAACGGCATCATGGCTCGCAATTCAGCGCCAACCTTTTCGATTGGGTGAGCAGCGCCTGCTGCGCGCAACTCGTTGAAGCGGGCACGACCGCTCTCGCTCTCGGCAATCCATTCCTTGGCGAACTTGCCCGTCTGGATTTCCTTGAGGATCTTCTTCATCTCGAGCTTGGTCTTGGCGTTCACAACGCGAGGACCACGGGTGACGTCGCCATACTCGGCGGTGTCGGAGATGGAGTAGCGCATGCCTGCGATGCCCTCTTCGTACATGAGGTCAACGATGAGCTTCACTTCGTGCAAGCACTCGAAGTAGGCCATCTCTGGCTGGTAGCCAGCCTCAACCAAGGTCTCGAAGCCAGCCTGCACCAACGAGGTGACGCCGCCACACAGCACGGCCTGCTCGCCGAACAAGTCGGTCTCGGTCTCTTCGGTGAAGGTGGTCTCAATGACACCGGCGCGGGCGGCGCCAATAGCGTCGGCGTATGACAGCGCCAACGCGTGAGCGCTACCCGAAGCATCCTGATGCACGGCGATGATGGCAGGAACGCCGCCACCCTCGGTGTAGGTGCGGCGCACGAGGTGGCCTGGACCCTTGGGGGCGATCATGATGACATCGACAAGCTTCGAGGGACGGATGCGCTTGAAGCGGATGTTGAAGCCGTGGGCAAAGGCCAATGCCTTGCCCTTGCGCAAGTACTTCTTGATCTCGTTCTCGTAGGTTTCCTTCTGCTCGGTGTCGGGCATGGTGAGCATGATCAAGTCGGCCCACTTGGCGGCCTCTGGGATCGTCTTCACCGTGAGGCCAGCGGCCTCGGCCTTGGCCTTGCTCTTCGAGCCTTCGCGCAGGCCGACAACGACCTGAACGCCCGACTCTTTGAGGTTGAGCGCATGAGCGTGACCCTGCGACCCGTAGCCGATGATGGCCACCTTGCGGTTGCGAATGATCGACGGATCCGCATCGGCCTCGTAATACACCTTGGCTGCCATCAGACTACTTTTCCTTTCACAGCGCGAAGACGGGCTTCGCGATCCAGTTTGGGCAACGCCACCCGACCGGTGCGCTGCAATTCAACGATGCCATAGCCTCGCAGAAGTTCTTCAAAATCATCGAGTTTGTCAGGGTGGCCGTCGAGGCTCACCGTGATTGCGTCGACCCCGACAGCAAGAATCTTGCCCTCGAAAATGTTGGCCAGCTCGACAACTTGGCCGCGATCGTCGCTCGTGGCTCGCACTGTAGCCAGCAACAGCTCGCGCTCGACACTGCGCCGAGGATCAAGTTCGCTGATCTTGACAACTTCGATCAGCTTGAACAACTGCTTCACGATCTGCTCAAGCGGTGTGGACTCGACGTCGACAACCACCGTGATGCGGCTGAACGCCTCGTCTTCGGTGGGCGCAACGGCCAGCGAGAAGATGTTGTACCCGCGGCGAGCAAACAGGCCCGACACGCGAGCGAGAACGCCAGGACGGTTCTGAACCAGCACGCTGAGGATGTGGTAGTTGGGCTGACTTGTCGTTGATGTAACGCTCATCGCAGGAACTCCTTGCGAGCCATTTGTGAGGGAGGAAGCAGCAGATCGTCGTTGCCGAAGCCTGCGGGAACCATCGGGAACACCTTCTCGGAAGCGGCAACGCGGAAGTCGACCACAACGGGTCGGTCATCGATGCTGTTCGCTTTGTCGATGGCCGGCTGCACTTCTTCTGGCGAATCGACGCGAATACCAACGCAACCCATTGCCTCGGCCCACTTCACAAAGTCGGGGGTATCCGGCGACAGGTACACCTCGCTGTAGCGCTCTTCGTAGAACATCTCTTGCCACTGGCGAACCATGCCGAGGTAGCTGTTGTTCAAGATGGCCACCTTCACGGGGATGCGCTCGGTGCTTGCGGTGACCAGTTCTTGAGCGGTCATCTGGAAGCAACCATCGCCGTCGATGGCCCACACCGTGGCATCGGGGCGGCCAACTTTGGCGCCGATGGCTGCAGGAACGCTAAAGCCCATCGTGCCGAGGCCACCCGAGTTGACCCATGTGTAGGGCTTGTCGAAACGCCAGTACTGCGATGACCACATCTGGTGCTGGCCAACGCCGCTCACCAAAATGGTGTCGGGCGGTGCGCTGTCTCGCAGGGCCTCGAGGCAGAACTGCGGCTTGAGGGCCTCGCCTGGCTCGCTTGGCTCGTACGACAACGGGAACTGCTCGCGCCAGCCACTGATGCGGCTCTTCCACACTGCGGTGTCGGCCTGAGTTGAGCCGGTGGCCAACAGTTCGCGAATGGCCTTCACGATTTCTTCGATGACCAAACGGCAATCGCCCACGATTGGAACATCGGGGCGACGAACCTTGCCCTGCTCGGCAGGGTCGATGTCGACGTGAATGATCTTGGCCTGCTGAGCAAACGATGACACTTTGCCGGTGATGCGGTCGTCGAAGCGGGCGCCCAACGCAACCAGCAAATCGCTCTGCTGCATTGCCGTGATGGCAGTGGCGTTGCCGTGCATGCCAGGCATACCGAGGCACAGCGGATGGCTGTCGGGGAACGCACCGCGAGCCATGAGGGTGGTGACCACGTGGATGTTGGTGAGTTCGGCGAGCTCGACCAATGCCTCCGCAGCGCGGGCCTTGAGCACACCGCCACCCACATACAGAATTGGGCGCTCTGACTCGAGGATGAGTCGGGCGGCCTCTTTAATCATCCGTGGATGACCCTTCATCGTGGGGCGATAGCCAGGAAGGCTGTCGATGACCTCGGCGTCGGTTGGCCAATACCACTCCATGCTGTTTTGAAGCACGTCTTTGGGAACGTCGATGAGAGTTGGGCCCGGGCGGCCAGTGGTGGCGATATGAAACGCCTGGCGAATGGCGAGCGGAAGGTCTTGGGCGCTCATCACCAATTCGTTGTGCTTGGTGACGCTGCGAGTGATGCCCACGGTGTCGCACTCTTGGAAGGCGTCGGTGCCGATTGCCGATGTCGGCACCTGACCGGTGATGCACACCATCGGGATCGAGTCCATATAGGCGTCGCACAACGGCGTGACCATGTTCGTGGCGGCAGGGCCACTGGTGACCATGGCGACGCCCGGACGGCCGGTCACGTGTGCGTAGCCCTCGGCCATGTGGCCAGCGCCTTGCTCGTGGCGCACGAGAATGTGGCGAATGCTGCTGTCGAGCAACGGATCGTAGGCCGGCAAAATGCACCCACCCGGAAGACCGAACATCACTTCGGTGCCTTCCATTTCCAATGCTTTGATGAGGGCTTGCGCCCCGGTCATCTTCACGTGTTACTCCTCTTGGATTGCTCGGACTTCTTGTGTGCTCAACTTCAAAACTGGGCCGAAAAACAAAACAACCTCCCGGGCGGGAGGTCGTGCGGCACAGACGGCGTGTAGCCGGTGCCGCTAGGTGAGTACTACGAGAACTGTTGTGCTGCGTGTCACGGAAGGGATTCTGCCATGAAAACTTGCCAAATAGCAACAGTTCGCGGTCATTCTTGACAAATCACCCGCCTCCGCTTGAGAAGCGGCCTCACCACGTGTCGATGTTTGCTCGCTTCTTTGGTCGGGCCGACCACGCGGGAACTGGTGCGGTTGAGTGCAACAGAGTGGCCAACCAGCGGCGAGTGTCGGCCGGATCGATGACATCGTCGATCTCGAAGTGCGACGCAGCGTTCAGCGCTTTTCCGTGTTGGTACATGCGGTCGACCATCTGTTGAAACATCGCTTCGCGCTCAACCGGATCGGTGACTGCTTCGAGCTCGTTGCGATAGCCGAGTCGAACGGCACCCTCAAGACCCATCCCGCCGAACTCACCCGACGGCCAAGCAAGCGTGGCCAACGGAGCCTTGGTGCTGCCGCCCATCATCGCTTGAGCGCCTAAGCCATACGCCTTGCGCGTGACCACGGTGATGTATGGCACCGTGATGTTGGCGCCGGTGACAAACAAACGGCTGCAGTGACGTACCAAAGCGGTGGCCTCAATCTCGGGACCAACCATCATTCCGGGGGTATCGCACAACGAGACGATGGGAATGTCGAACGCATCGCAGAGCTGCATGAAACGCGCTGCCTTGTCGGCGCCGTCGCTATCGATGGCACCGGCAAGGTGATTCGGATTGTTGCCGATGACGCCAACTGCCATGCCCTCGATGCGGGCAAGCGCGGTAATCATTCCGAGTCCGAAGTCGCGGCGAAGCTCGAGCACCGAACCCGTGTCGAACAGGGCGTCGAGAACGGCGCGCACGTCGTAGCCACGCTTGCGGTCTTCGGGGATGACATGACGCAGTAGACGCTGATCGGCGTGCTCCCACGTGGCGAGGGGACCCTGGAAGTACGAGAGGTACTGCTTGGCCACCTGCACGGCTTCGGCTTCGTCGCGCACCACGATGTCGACCACGCCGTTAGCGCGCTGCACCTCGATCGGGCCGATCTGCTTGGGCTCGAAGGTGCCGAGGCCACCGCCTTCAATCATCGCTGGGCCACCCATGCCGATGTTCGAGTCCTCGGTGGCGATGACCACATCGCAACAACCCAGAATCGCAGCGTTGCCGGCGAAGCAATAGCCGGCGTTTACCCCAACCAACGGCACCGAACCACTGAGCTGCGCGAACCATAAGAACGCAAGGCAGTCGAGCCCGCTGACCCCTACTCCATCGGTGTCGCCGGGCCGGCCGCCGCCGCCCTCGGTAAAGAACACCACGGGCAGGCGCAGTTGCTCGGCGAGTTCGAAGAGCCGATCTTTCTTGCGATGGTTCTGCTGGCCCTGTGTTCCGGCCAGCACCGTGTAGTCATACGACACCGCGACTACCTGTGCGGCATGGCCGGTGAAGTCGCGCCCGTTGACAGTGCCGATGCCGCCAATCATTCCGTCGGCCGGGGTACGCGCAATGAGGTCGTCGATACTGCGACGGCGACGCTGGGCGGCAATAACCACAGGGCCGTATTCGATAAAGCTTGCGTCGTCGACAAGGTCGGCAACGTTTTCGCGAGCAGTACGGCGGCCAACTGATCGACGTCGTTGCACGGCGTCGGGGCGCGCTGCATCGAAGCCAATGTCGTGCCGCGCAAGCACCTCGGCGAGATCGGCACGAACGTGACCGAGGTCGACCGCCGCCTCAGCGACATCAACGCCAGCCGATACTTCGACGAGATCGACCAGCAGCAAGAGTTGACCTGCCAGCACGGTTGAACCCTCGACTACGAGCACTTCGCGCACCACGCCACTTTCGGTCACTTTCACGTCGTGCAGCATCTTCATGCTCTCGAGTAAGACCACCGTTTGGCCAACACGAACCGTGTCTCCGGCTTTCACAGACACCGCAACTGCAGTGCCCTGCATTGGCGATTCGACGTTCAGTTGGTCCCCCATGTCGCCAGTGTGTCACGCCGCGTGCCGCACAAACGGCACGCACTCGGGCGGCGGACTGGCTTCCAACTCACCCGCCGCAGTGCCACAACCTGCGGTGCGCCGCGACTCTCAATTCTCGCCGCGCGTGCTGGCGCACTAGGCTGACGCACCTATCGCGTTTGATCGCGCTCTGAAGCTGCGATCTCAGGAGGAAACACCACATGACCACGCCCCCTTCACCAACAGTCGCACCCGCTACCGGGCGACTCGGTGTACTCACGGTCGGCCTCGGCGCCGTTGCGACAACGCTGATTGCCGGTGTCGAACTGGTCAAGCGTGGCCAGGGCCTGCCTGTTGGTTCGATGACTCAGATGGGAACCATCCGTCTCGGTAAGCGCACCGAAGACCGCAGCCCACTCATCAAAGACTTCCTGCCATTGGCCCGCCTCGAAGACATCGTGTGGGGCGCATGGGACGTGTTCCCCGACGACGCATATGTTGCTGCATCACGCGCAGGCGTGCTCGAAGGCGGCAAGCACATCGAGTCAGTTGCCGACGCACTGCGCGACATTCGCCCGATGTCGGCTGCATTCGAGCGCAAGTACGCACGCAACCTCGATGGCGAACACACCAAAGGTGACATCGGCAAGCGCGCCATGCTTAACGCAATCCGCGAAGACATCAACACCTTCCGAGACGAGAAGAAGGTCGATCGTCTCGTGATGATCTGGTGCGCGAGCACCGAGATCTTCATCGAGCCAGGTCCAGCGCACATGAACCTCGAAGCATTCGAGGCCGCCATCGATGCCAACGATCCAACCATCGCACCATCGATGCTCTACGCATACGCAGCCATCCTCGAAAACGTTCCGTTCGCCAACGGCGCCCCCAACCTGGCCGTCGACACACCGGTGCTACGCCAGCTCGCCACCGAGCGCAACGTGCCCATCAGCGGTAAAGACTTCAAGACCGGCCAGACCCTGATGAAGACCGTGCTCGCCCCCATGCTCAAGGCCCGCCAGTTGGGTCTCGCCGGTTGGTACAGCACCAACATCTTGGGTAACCGAGATGGCGAAGTGCTCGACGCACCCGAGAACTTCAAGACCAAGGAAGAGTCAAAGCTCGGCGTGCTCGAAGACATCCTCGAGCCTGCAAAGAACCCCGACCTGTACGGCAACGTGTTCCACAAGGTGAGCATCAACTACTACCCACCTCGCGGCGACAACAAAGAGGGCTGGGACAACATCGACATCTTTGGTTGGCTTGGCTACCCAATGCAGATCAAGGTCGACTTCCTGTGCCGCGACAGCATCCTTGCGGCGCCACTCGCACTCGACCTCGTGTTGTATAGCGACTTGGCTCAGCGCGCCGGCCTCGGCGGCATCCAAGAGTGGCTCAGCTTTTACTACAAGAGCCCACAGGTTGCGCCCGGCTTGTACCCCGAGCACGACTTGTTCATTCAGCTCACCAAGCTCAAGAACACCCTGCGGTGGATCATGGGCGAAGAGCAGATCACCCACCTCGGTCGCGAGTACTACGACGAAGTCGACTAATTCGCGCCGGTCACGGCTTCGGCGTGTGACCCGCCAGAATCGTTGCTAACAGCGACGCATCAAGGTTGCCGCCGGTCAGCGTGACACCTACGCGTCGGCCTTGCTGTTGGTCGCGTTCGGCAAGCAATCCGGCAAGCGACAGACCACCCGCGGGCTCAGCGATGTTGTGCGTGGTCGAATACATCAACCGCAACGCGTCGGCGCACAGGTCTTCGCTCACGGTGATCACGCGCGCCGCGCCCTTGCAGATGATCTCGATGGCAGCCGGGTCCGGCACGCGGCATGCCACGCCGTCGATGAACGTGTCGGCCGTGTCGGTGCTCACTGCATGACCCGCAGCAAACGACAGCGCCGTGGCTGCTGCATTTTCGGCGACCACGCCAACAATCTCGGTTCGTAGACCGAGCAGGTCGCGCACCGCAATGTGCGCGCAGATGCCCGACCCCAACCCAACCGGCACATACACCGTGTCGAGTTCGGGAGTGCCCACCAAGAACTCTCGGGCGTAGGTGGCCACACCAATCACAAGGTCGGGGTGATACGACGGCACCATGTGGATGCCCTGCGAATCGGCGAGCTGCATGGCGTATTCGCGTGCCGCCTGAAAGTCGTGGCCGTGCTCGATCAGCGTTGCGCCGAAGGCACGCATCGCTGCATTCTTGTCGGGGCTATTACCGAACGGCACCACGATGGTGACCTCGAGCCCAAATGCCCGACCAGCGAAGGCAAGGCTTTGCCCATGGTTACCACGCGTTGCGCTGATCAGACCGGTGGGGTTCGCGTTCTCGCGCACATAACGATCGGCAAAGACCAGACCACCGCGAACCTTGAACGCGCCGGTGGGCGTGTGGTTCTCGTGCTTCACCCACACCTCGGCGCCAACCGCGTTGGACAACATCGGCCATGCAAACTGCGGAGTCGGCGGTACGTATCGGCCCACAAGCTGCGCTGCGGAATCGAGTTGTTCGAGCGTGAACGGTGATGCCATGGCGGTCACTGTTGCACACCGTCGGTGACCACGAGCGACACACGTTGGTCGTGGGTCTCGCCCGGCACGGCGTGCACAATCTGCTCTTCGAAGCACACACCGATGGTCACGCAGTCGGGACGCAGCAGCGGTAGGTAACGGTCGTAATAGCCGCCGCCCTGCCCGAGGCGTTGCCCGTCGCGCGTGAACGCCAAACCCGGCACGATGACGAGGTCGATGATCTGCGCATCGGTTGGCTCGCCTACGGGCGACGGGATGCCGTAGGCCCCCGGCTCAAGCGGAGTGGCGCGGTCGCATCGAACGGCAACCATCACCTCGCCCTCAACACGCGGGACGTACACAACGGCACCAAGCCGGCCGAGCATCTGCAACAACGATTCCGTGTTGGGTTCGCTTGCTACGCCAACGAAGGCCAGCACGTTGAGGCCGTTGAATCGCGACGACGGCAACGACCCAACAACCGCGTCCCACAATCGCTGTGTGCGCGCATCGCGGTCGAGCACCGCTGCACGAATACGGCGCATCGCTGCTCGCAAATCTCGCTTGGCATCGCTCATAGTTCTCCACCTTGGCACCGCTACAGTCGCGTCTGATGTCTATCTCACCAGAAGAGTTCGATTCCGCCCGTTATCGCCAGGTGATGGGGCACTTCCCCACTGGCGTCACCATCGTCACCGCGATGGTTGGCGACCAGCCCGCCGGGTTCACTATCGGTTCATTCACGTCCGTCTCGCTTGAGCCACCGCTCGTCGGCTTCCTGCCGCAAACCAACAGCGAGACATGGGCCGCTATGGCGCCCGCTGGCAAGTTCTGCGTCAACGTTCTCGGCACCGATCAGGGCGACGATTGCTGGCGCTTCGCCAAGAAGGGCATCGACGATCGCTTCGACGGCGTTGCGTGGCACCCCGCCGCCTCTGGCTCGCCCATCCTCGACCGCTCCATCGCATGGATCGATTGCGCTATCGACTCGGTTCACGAACTCGGCGATCACTACTTCGTCGTTGGTCGGGTTACCTCAATGAGCCACAGCGACCAAGAGCCTGAGCCATTGCTGTTCTTCAAGGGCAAGCTCGGCGTCTTCCAGTTGCTGCAATGATCACCAAGCGCGCCCAACTCGCCCTAGCAGCCGATCTCGTCACAGTTATTGCGTTCGTCGCTATCGGCCGACGCAGCCATCACGAACCCGGCAATGTGCTTGTGGGCATTGCCAAAGTGGCGGCGCCGTTTCTGATTGCAGTCATCGTGGGCTGGCTCATCAGCCGCGCATGGCGCGACCCAATCAGCAACGTGACCGGCGCGATCGTTTGGCTCACCACGGTGATTGTTGGGCTACTGCTGCGCCACTTTGCCTTCGACCGCGGCACGGCCACAGCGTTCGTGATTGTTACCACCGCAACGGTGGCTGTGTTCATCCTTGGGTGGCGCGGTATCGCGCGGTGGCGCCTCGCTACAAGTGAGTAGCCACCTCGCGACTAGAGCGTGTTGGTGATGGCGCCGGTCTCGGCACCCTGAACCAACTTGGCGTACTTGCCCAG
Source organism: Actinomycetota bacterium (assembly GCA_037139095.1). Taxonomy (GTDB): domain Bacteria; phylum Actinomycetota; class Acidimicrobiia; order Acidimicrobiales; family Ilumatobacteraceae; genus WLMZ01. Next base: position 43,593 of record JBAXHD010000015.1, on the reverse strand, counting down.
CACACCGCTGCTGTACTTGTTGGTGTTTGGCACCCAGCCAACCCGACGCTGAGCGAGCTCTTCGTCAGACACCAACAGGTCGAGGCTGAGGTTGCGCACATCGACCCGAATGCGATCGCCGTCACGCACGAATGCGATTGGACCGCCGTCGACAGCTTCGGGAGCAACGTGGCCAATGCAGAAGCCCCATGTGCCACCGCTGAAACGACCGTCGGTAACCAGCGCGCAGTCGGCACCACGGCCGGCGCCCTTGAGTGCCCCGGTGATAGCGAGCATCTCGCGCATACCGGGTCCGCCCTTAGGCCCCTCGTAACGGATGACGATAACCGTGCCCGGCTGCATCGAGCCGCTGACGATGGCAGCCATTGCGCCATCTTCGCCGTCGAATACGCGCGCCACGCCCTCGAACAACATTTGGTCGGCGCTCAGGCCAGCGACCTTGACCACCGACCCACGTGGTGCCAGCGAACCGGTGAGCACGTTGATGCCACCCTCACTGTGCAACGGTTGGTCGACCGGGTACACAACAACGCCATCGGGTGGCGGTGGATTGATGTGCGCAAGGTTCTCGGCCATGGTCTTGCCGGTGACGGTCAGGCAATCGCCGTGCAACAAACCTGCGTCGAGCAGATGCTTCATCACCACGGGCACGCCACCGACGCGATCGAGGTCGCTCATGTGGAACTTGCCGCCCGGCTTCATGTCGGCAATGTGTGGCACCTTGGCCGCGATGCGGTTGAAGTCTTCGAGCTCAAGAGCGACGCCGGCTTCGTTGGCAATGGCGAGCAAATGCAGCACGGCGTTGGTGGAGCCGCCGAGTGCGCTGGTGACTGCAATGGCATTCTCGAATGCCTTCTTGGTCATGATCTGGCGAGGCGTGATGCCAAGGCGAAGCATGTTGACCACGGCCTCACCGGCGAGCACTGCGTCGTCTTCGCGACGACGATCGACTGCAGGCGGCGATGCGCTGCCGGGCAGGCTCATGCCGATTGCTTCGGCGATTGAGCTCATCGTGTTGGCGGTGAACATGCCGCCGCAAGCGCCTTCGCCAGGGCACGCCTTGCGCTCGATCTCACCGAGCTCGTCTTCGGTGATCTTGCCAAGAGCGCAAGCACCCACGGCTTCGAACACGCTGGTGATGTCGAGCGCAACGCCGTTGTGATTGCCGGGCAGGATGCTGCCGTTGTAGACAAACACGCTGGGCAAGTCGAGACGGGCAGCGGCCATGAGCATTGCCGGAATGCTCTTGTCGCAACCGGCAAGACCAACAAAGCCATCGAGTCGTTCGGCGTGCATCACGCACTCGACCGAGTCGGTGATGACCTCGCGGCTGACCAGCGAAGCGCGCATGCCTTCGTGGCCCATGCTGATGCCGTCGCTGACCGTGATGGTGCCGAACTCCATTGGGAAGCCACCGGCGCTACGAACGCCTTCCTTGGCGCGCTCGGCGAGTTTGCGCAAGGTCATGTTGCATGGGGTGACTTCGTTCCACGCGTTCGCAATTGCGATCTGAGGCTTCTGCCAATCGTTGTCGGTCATACCGACGGCGCGAAGCATGGCGCGAGCCGGAGCCTTTTGGTAGCCGTCGGTTACGTCGCGGCTGCGTGGTTTGATGTCAACGGGCATGTCGGTGGGTTCAGCCATGTCGCCACGGTATCAATCAGCGACTCACGATGATGAGTCGCTCGCACGCTGCAATGCGCTTACAGCTTGAAAACCTCGACTGCGTTCTCTCGTAAGAAGCGCGGCCAAACGTGATCGCGAAACGGAACCTCGCGAAGTTCGGCAACAATGCGATCGAGCGACAGCCCCATTGGGTAGTAACCCGCGTACATCACCTTGTTGACACCGCGACTATTCGCGTAGTTGACGATCTCGCGCGGGAAGTACTTGGGCGCAAACGCGCTGGTCATGTAATACAGCCCCGGCCACTTGAGCATCAGCTTCACGGCAAGCTCCTGCCACGGCTCGGCGCCATGGCGCATCACGATACGCAGGTCGGGAAAGTCGTAACACACCTGATCGAAGTGCTCGACATGCTGACACAGCATCGGCACCCGTGGGCCTGGCACGCCCGCATTGATGATGATGGGCAGATCAAGCTCGACACACGTTGCGTACAACGGGTAATAACGAGCATCGCTGACCGACACTTGCGGCAGACACCCGGATGGAAACGAGGTGACAGCCTTGATGCCCCACTCGGCGTGCGCGTGGCGGATGCGGCGAATGGCGCCAACAATGTCGTTGGGGTCAGCGTCGACGCAACCGATGATGCGATCGGGATGGTTACGGAGCGCTCGCACTGACTCGTCGGAGCCCATGTGCACCATGCCCCGGGCGATACCGCAACGATCCATATCGGCAATGAGCATTGCCACCGTGTCGGTGTCGGACTGCACATCGGAGGGCACCTCGGTGAACATGTACTGCGCCGGCATCGCCATTGTCTTGGACTCGGCGTCTTTTACCGCCCCAGCCAGAAATTGATAGTGATCGGCGGCGCTCTTCTTGGGAAAACCGATCATCAGATCGACGATGCCGATCTGGTCGATGGGATGGCTCATGGGCGCACCATAGATGCGCTCTTGGCTACGTTAGAAACCGTGGCACAGGGAGCGGGCAAAGGCAGCGACAAACACGGGGCCAAGGGTGCAACTCCAGCAACCGTGCTTCTGCAAAAGGCCGGCGTCTCGTTCGCCCTACACGAGTTCGCTCACGACCCAGCCGATCGCAACTACGGCACCGCAGCAGCCGCAGCGTTAGGCATCGACGACAACCGAGTCTTCAAGACCTTGCTCGCTGTGGTCGATGGCTTGGCCACCGTGCCTGGCGTGCAGCCATCAAAGACAGTGGTCGGAATCGTGCCGGTCAGTGGACAGCTGTCGCTCAAAGAGCTCGCTGCAGCGACACGAACCAAGCGCGCCGAGATGTGCGACCCTGCCGTGGCCGAACGGCTCACTGGCTACGTGGTTGGCGGGATCAGTCCATTTGGTCAGCGCAAGCACTTGCCCACGGTCATCGACCACAGCTGCCTTCAGTTCGACACCATCTTCGTCAGCGGTGGAAAGCGTGGGTTCGACATCGAGATTGCGCCGAACGATCTCATCACTGTGTTGAGCGCGCTCACTGCACCAATCGGTGTCGAGCGCTAACTCAAACTCTTTCGCCTCAGGGCAGCGCGACGCATCAACGCTTCGATGTGCACCACCCGACTGCGCGCTGATGGATGGGTGAGTTGCGTCTCAGCGCGAAGTTGACTCGCTCTGGTCAACTGCTCAGTAGCCGCAACGCGTCGCAACGCCGTGGCCAACTCACGACCGAAACCCATCTCGACTGCGCGCCGATCGGCCTCAAGTTCGGAACGTTTGCCAATGGAGTTGGCCATGCGATTCGAGAACACCAGCGCCGACAAGAACACCCATCCGATTGCGTTGAGAAGCCCACTCACCAAGCGCCCCACCGCTGTGAGCGCAGACGAGTGGCTGACAAACGATCGAGTGGCAGCGACCGCAACGTTCTGCAAGAAGAAACCGACCCGGGCCAACAAGAAGATCGGCAAGCTCAACCACCACCGAAAGGTGAGCGCCACGGTGTGCAGCCCCAGGTGATGCGCAACCTCGTGAGCCAGCACACCAGTCATCTCGTCTCGCGGCAACTCTTCGAGGGCAAACGAGGTGACCACCAACAAACTTCCGCCACAGGCAAAGGCGTTGAGATCGTCGGATGGCAGCACCGCCAACGAGAACCGACGGTGAGGGATCGCCAACTGCTGGGCAACGCTGCGCCATGCCGGTTCGAGTCGTTTGGCCTGCTCGGCCGAGGGCCGCCGCGCGCCCAACATGCGCATCACCAAGACCTTCTGCAACGGCCGCCAGAACATAAGGACCACAGCCCCGAGGTGCAGCGCAGCAAAGGCCGAAAAACTGATGTGCCACCAGAGGTGCACCGGCCACCAGAACACGGCGAGCGACACCAGCCACACGGGGATGATGGCCACAACCGGCAAGACCGCTGCAAGGGACGACGCTTCGACCGAACGTTGGGCGCTACGAGAACGAGTCATGCCGTCTTATTCGTTCGCAGGTGGTGGCGCGTGCTCAACGGCTCACAATCTAGAGCGTTGGTCGCATCCACGCGACCAACGCGCCGCGAGTGCGGCAACAGACGCGAAAGGCGACTGCTGACCGCGGTTCTCTGCCACCGAAAGTGTCATGCAGCGAAGCACTGTCAAGGTTGGCCTAAGAAGGTTCGCTATCCCTGACTCAATTTCCAATGTTGACTAATCTTTGACCCTCACGTGGACGTAGAACCAGTGTGGGTCTACCCATCGCCAGAAAGGGGTGCGCCATGACTGTTGATTCAACAACCGATACGTCACGCACCTCCGTCGAATCAGTTCGCGAACTGCTCGACCGGGCAAAGAGCATCGAGCTCGACGACCCCGCCGCATCGCGCACATTGGTGCAGCAGGCCAGAGTGACTGCTCACTCTCGCGGCGACGAAACAGGCGAGGCCGAGAGCCTGTATCACCTCGCCAGTTTGGCCTATTACACCGGTCACGCCGACGAAGCGTTTGGTGTTGCAGTCGATGCGCGTGATCTCGCCCGCAAGGCCGGCGCCGTGGTTGTCGAGGTATGGGCGCTCAACCTGATGGGCATCGTGCACTCGAACGCTGGCAACCACAGCGAAGCACTGGCGTGCTGCCTGCGTGGCCTCGAGCAATACCGCACTACCGATCACCGGGTCAACGAAGGCGGGTTGCTCAACACCATCGCCGCAATCCACCATTCGCTCGGCGATACCGATCGAGCCATCGTCACATACGAGGCTGCGCTCACCGCCAACAAACAACTTGGTCGCCCCGACGACGACGCGATCACGCTCACCAACATGGCACAGCTTCGCTCGCAACGCGGCGAGTTCTTCCTCGCAGTAAGCCTGGGCGAATCTGCGCTCGAGTTGTCACGCCAGCACGCCCCTGCGTTTGTTCCCGACGTACTCGCGAACCTCGGCGAGGCGTATTGCAGCTTGGGAGACTCAGCTCGCGCTGCCGAGTGTTTCGACGAAGCACTTGAGCTCATCGACGAACGCATGCAGAACGGTCCGATGCCCACGCCATCAACGGTGGCAAACGTGTTCATGGCCCGCGGCAAGGCATCGCTTCGAGAAAGCAATTTCCTACGCGCTGAGGCCAGCCTGCTCCGCTCGCTCGAAGTATCTCAACAGTCATCGTTGCCGTCGGTAGAACTCGATGCTCACGAGTTACTGGGCAAGGTGTATCGAGAGCTCGGCCGGTTCGAAGAGGCACTCAAGCACCAAGAGGCACGCTTCGATCTGCACCAAGATCTCTTTAATCAGGGAACCGATCTACGCATCAAGACGCTGCAGATCGCGCACGACACCGAGCACGTTCGTCAGCAGGCCGAGATCTTGCGGTTGCGCACCACCGAGCTCGAAGCATTGGTTCGCGGCCGTACGCACGAGCTTGAGGAGTACCAACTCGAGGCGTTCCAGCGCCTCGCCGTGTTGGCCGAATTCCGCGACACCGACACGGGCGAGCACACCATTCGAGTCGGCGACCTCTCGGCCGAAATCGCGCACGAACTCAACGAAGACAGCGAGTGGTGCGAGCAGCTGCGCATGGCTGCACGACTGCACGACATCGGCAAAGTGTCGGTGCCCGACGCCATCTTGCTGAAGCCGGGGCCACTCACCACCGAAGAGTTTGAGATCATGAAGACCCACACAACCGTGGGGGCGCAGATCCTGTCGGGCAGCACGTATCCGCTCATTCAGCTCGGCGCCATCGTTGCGCTGAACCATCACGAGCGTTGGGACGGCACGGGCTACCCAAGCGGACTCAGCGGCACCAACATTCCGCGATGTGGCCGCATTGTCACTGTGGCCGACGTGTTCGATGCCCTGACGAGTGAGCGCGTGTACAAGCGAGCTTGGACTCAAGAAGAGGCCCTCGATTTCATCATCAGCGCCCGCGGGCATCAGTTCGAGCCCGACGTGGTCGATGCCTTTATGGCCATTATCGTGCGCCGCCATCCACACCTTCGTGCAGTCGTCGATGCTCATTCGACAATGCCTACGCGACCACACAACTAAGCGTCCGGTCGCTCTACAATCGCTGCGATGGGTGCCACGCGGACCGAGCGAATCGAACTTCACACGCGCAATCCAAAGTGGAAGAACGCGCCCGTGCGCATCGAGATGCTCGAATGCATTAACTGCGACGCATGCTTGCGACACTGCCCCGATCAATTTGGTGCCATCTTCAACCACGGCGCCGATGTGGTCATCGTGCCCGAACTCTGCAGCGGCTGCGACAAGTGTCTGCCCGCGTGTCCGGTGAACTGCATCTACCCATTCCCCGAATGGGAGCAGGCAGGCTCGCCGCAAGAGTGGTGGGAGCTACCGCTCTCGAAGGAAGATCCATACATCTAAGCGCCGTCTCGTGCGCTAGAACATGGGGATGACTTTCTCCATCATGCCCGGTGCCGACGCTTGGTCGCACTCAACCACTGCCACTCACGGCGCGCTTGTCATCCACGGCTTCACGGGTAACCCCGCCTCAATGCGTGGCGTTGCCGAGGCATTCGCAGGTGCGGGTTACAACGTTGAGCTCCCTCGCCTGCCAGGCCACGGCACAGCGGTCGAAGACATGCTCACCACCAGCTGGTCCGACTGGAGCGGCGAGGTTGCTGCTGCCTATCAGCGACTCGCTGCGCGTTGTAGCACCATCGTGGTGGCCGGGCTCAGCATGGGCGGGCTACTCACGCTGTGGATCGCTGGCCAGCACCCCGACATCGCCGGCATCGTGTGCATCAATCCAGTGACGCAACCACAGGCGCCCGATGTTGTGACGATGCTGCAAGGCATGATCGACGCCGGCACCGAAGTGATTCCGGGTATCGGTTCAGACATTGCCGACCCCAGCTCAAAAGAGAAGGCATACGACGGCACCCCGATTCGCTGCCTCCTGAGCCTCATTAACGACGGCGCCGCCACCATGGAGCCCACGTATCCATCGTTGAAGATGCCGCTGATGCTGATGAGCTCACCGCAAGACCACGTGGTCGATCCCGCCCAGGGCGACTACCTTGCTGCCAACTACGGCGGCACTGTAGAGCGCGTCATGCTTGAGCGCAGCTATCACGTGGCCACTCAGGACTACGACAAAGAACTCATCTTCGCCGAAGCCGTTGCCTTTGCGAACCGAGTGATCTCGGCGTGATTCATACGAGCCACGTTGTTGGCAGCATCCCCAGCCCATCAAACGGCACCTTCGACATCGGGCCACTACACATTCACGCCTATGGGATGATGATCGCGCTCGGCGTTGTGGCCGGCGTGTGGCTGATGGGTCGTCGGTTCGAGCAACGGGGCATCGGCACCAAAGACGACGCCAACGCGATTGCGATGTGGGGTGTCATTGGTGGTGTCATCGGCGCTCGGCTCTATCACGTGGCCACCGACTGGTCGAAGTTCTCGAACCATCTGCTCGACATTCCCAAGATTTGGCGCGGCGGCCTTGGCATCCCTGGCGGCCTGCTGCTGGGCACGTTCTTCGGCGTGTGGGCCATTCGTCGGCGCGGTCTGCCCGTGGCAGTCGCGCTCGATTGCGCCGCTCCTGCAATTCCGCTGGCCCAGTCAATTGGCCGATGGGGCAACTGGTGGAACCAAGAACTCTTTGGTGGGCCCACCAAGTTGCCGTGGGCGTTGCGTATCGATGCCGAACACATGCCGGCCGGGTACGCCCCCGGCACCACCTTTCATCCAACGTTTCTCTATGAATCATTGGCCAACCTGGCACTGTGTTTGGCGCTCGTTGCGCTGGGCCGCAAGGTAAAACTTCGCATCGGTCACCTGATGGCTGCCTATGTGATGGGCTACGGAATCATTCGTTTCTTCGTCGAGGGACTGCGTATCGACACGGCGCATCACGTTGGCGGATTGCGGTGGAACCAATGGGTCGCGCTGGCCGCCGTTGTAGGCGCCGGTCTGTACATGGTCATATCGTCGCGGCGCGAGTTTCCGGTTGAGGCCGAAGCGGTTCAGCCAGACGTGAACGACGAAGCCGACCTCGATGGCGACGTTGCTCTCAACGCCGGCACCGACGACGCCGACAACGCTCGCGACTAACCCAGCGCTCGCAACTGCTCGGCAAGCACTTCGGGGATCACCGGATTGAAGAACTCGCCACCGGCCACCTCGGCCGCAGCGATGAAGCGCGGAACTCCGGCCGCACGCCACGGCGACACGATCTCGATGTGGAACCACGCATCGGCCCAGTCGCCGCCACCCGAGGGACCCTGCATCAGCCACATCATGTAGGGCAACGGTTGCTCGTAGAGCGCGTCGAGTCGCGTGAACACATCGACCAACATCGCGGCAAGCTCGTCACGCGCATGTTCGGACAAGCCGGCGAGATTGGCCACCCTCTCGGTTGGCGCAACGGTGACTGCCACCGGATACGTGGGGGCCTCGGGCACATAGGCCAACCAATCGCCATGCGCTGCAACTGCACGATCGCCGGGCGTCGCATCGGGTTGCCATCCTGCCGCGAACACACGCGCAGGGCGATCGGGAACGTGGTCGTAGGCGTAGATCTGTCCGTGCGGATGAGCGATAGTGGCACCCACCGCAGCACCGCGGTTTTCGAAGACCAACACAAACTGCACATCGTCGCGGGCACTGAGTTGAACCGAACGCTCGGTCCACAGATCGATGACCTTACGAACGCCACTGGCTCCGAGCGACCAAAACGTGGCGTCGTGATGAGGCGTGTAGAGCACCACTTCGCAACGATGATTCGGCATCGCTGGCCAACGGTTCTCGAACCAGCGCACGTCGTAATCGTCGGGGGCCTCAAGTCCGCCCGGACAAAACGGGCATCCGACGCTGGGCAGGTTAGGGCGCGCTTGGCGGGTGCCGACAACGTGCACGACCGTGCCCAAAAACGCGTCGACGCGCACATCTGTTGACGGTGACCGCTGGTCGTCGCTTTCCATCCCCTGCATTGTGCAACGTGGAGGGCACCTCTGCCGAACTTGTTGCGAGCGCCGCTGAGGCGCGGGGTCACCGAAATACGACAGACTGCAGGGCGATGAAGACGAAACGAGGTCCGCAATGCTGATTCATCTGACCGGCAGCTGGGCCAGTGTCGTTATCGATCTCAGCACCGGTGTACCCACCATTCGGCATTGGGGCGCCCTGTTGGCAAGCGACACAGATCTCGATGCCATCGTGGCTGCGAACACCCGACCGATCGCCCACGGTGGCCTCGACAGTGAAGCGCCAATTTCGCTGGTGCCCGAACACGGCAGCGGGTTCACGGGTCACCCCGGGCTGCTCGGCCATCGCCGTCGCGGCACCGCGTGGGCACCACGGTTCTCATACGAGTCACACACAATCGGCGACGACAACTCGGTGACTGCGCATGCCATCGACTCGGTGGCACAGTTGCGACTCACATCGGTGATCTCGCTTCACGATGTGTTGTGCGTGCGACTCACGCTCACCAACCTCAGCACCACCGATCGCTATCTGCTCGATCAGCTCGACATCGCTGTGCCGCTGCCTGCGCAAGCAAACGAGCTGATGCAATTCAGCGGCCGCTGGACCCGCGAGCTACACCCGCATCGGGTGGCATTCGAGCGCGGCGCATTTGTCACCGAGAACCGCCGTGGTCGCACCTCTCACGAAAGTCCGCCGGTGATGTTCGCTGGCACGCATGCCTTCGGTGAATGGCACGGCGAAGCATGGGGCGCACATTTGGCGTGGAGCGGCAATCACCACTCACGCGCCGAGGTGCTCGCCGATGGCCGTCGCTACGTGCAGATGGGCGAGCAGTTCCATCCCGGTGAAATCTCTATCGATGCCGGCGCGAGCTACACCACACCCGAACTCATCGCCACGTACTCCCCCGCCGGTCTCACCCAAGCAGCGTGGGGATTCCATCGCTCGATGCGACAGCGAGCAGCGCACCCCACTAGCCCACGCCCTGTGTTGCTCAACACGTGGGAAGCCGTGTACTTCGACCACAACCACGAACGCCTCACCCAACTCGCCGATGCCGCTGCAGCGGCAGGCATCGAGCGGTTCGTGCTCGACGATGGATGGTTCGGATCACGGCGCGACGACCGCCGCGGACTCGGCGACTGGTGGGTGTCGCCCGAGGTGTATCCACACGGCCTAGCGCCACTCATCAACCACGTGCGCGCGCTCGGGATGGAATTCGGTATCTGGGTTGAACCCGAGATGGTGAACCCCGACAGCGATCTCTATCGGGCCCATCCCGATTGGGCGCTTGTTACCGAAGGCTATGAACCTGTGCTTGGGCGCAACCAGCTTGTGCTGAACCTTGCCCACCCGGGCGCGTACGCGCACGTGCTTGGGCAACTCGACGCGCTGCTTCGCGATCACGACATCGCCTACGTGAAGTGGGACATGAACCGCGATCATGTGCAGGGCAGCGGCGCCGACGGATCCGCAGGCACACACGCGCAAACCGAGGCGCTGTACCGGCTCATCGACGAACTCACTGCGCTACATCCTTTGGTCGAGATTGAAAGCTGTTCATCTGGCGGTGGACGAATCGACCACGAGATCCTTCGGCGCACGAAGCGCGTGTGGACCAGCGACTGCAACGATGCGCTTGAACGACAAACCATCCAGCGCGGTGCCTCAATGTTCATTCCCCCCGAGGTGATGGGCGCTCACATCGGACCCCGGCGCAGCCACACAACCGGCCGAAACCATTCGCTCAGCTTCCGTATTGCGACAGCAATGTTTGGCCACCTTGGCGTCGAGTGCAACCTGCTCGACATGACCGAGGCTGAGCGCAACGGAGTGGCCGAAGGCATCGCCATCCACAAGCGCTTCAGGTCGCTGCTGCACACCGGCGATGTTGTTCGGTTCGATCCCACGACCACGGCAGCTCACGCGCACGGTGTGTATTCGCTAGATCGCGCTGAAGCTCTCGTCGCTTACATACAGCTTCAAACCGATACGAGCCTGACGCCTGCACCGCTGCGACTGCCCGGCCTCATCGCCGATTGCCTCTACCGAGTGGAGCGCGTGGCACTACCACTCGACCGTGCCGAACGCGGCCCGGCACGTGCTCAGCCGTCGTGGCTCAAAGATGGCATCACCCTGTCGGGTCACCACTTGGCGGTTCTCGGCCTGCAACTGCCCGTTATGAACCCCGAGACAGCGCTCTTGATTTCGATACGTTGCCACTGACCGCCCGTAAGATCATGGGCGTGTCACAACGGATTACTACCGCCGACGTCGTCAAGGTGGCCAAATTGGCCCGCCTCGACCTCGACCCCGAAGCCATCGAACGAACAACTGCACAACTCGCAGGCATGCTCGAACACTTTGCCGATATCGACGCGCTCGATCTCGACGGTGTGCAACCGATGAACCAGCCGTACCCACTGACCAACGTGTTTCGCGAGGACATCATCCTCGTCGGTCTCGACCGAGAAGAAGTCTTGGCAGCGGCCCCCGAGGCAGAAGATGGCCGCTTCCGCGTCCCACCAATTCTCGGACTCGACTCGTGAGCGACTCAATGACACCACGCACTGCAATTCAGATCGCCGCCGGGGTGCGCGCTGGCACGCTCAAAGCCGCCGACGTGCTCGAAGAGCACCTTGCCCGCATCGATGCGCGTGAGACCGATGTGCACGCGTTCAACCTTGTGATGACCGATCAGGCCCGTGCTGCCGCTGCCGCCATCGACGCAGCAGTTGCCGCTGGCAACGACCCCGGCCCACTCGCTGGTGTGCCCGTTGCTCTCAAAGACAACATGTGCACCCACGGCATCCCCACCACCTGCTCGTCCAAGATGTTGCAGGGCTGGAAGCCTCCGTACGATGCAACCGCAGTCACCCGCTTGGCGGCCGCAGGCGCCGTGGCCGTCGGTAAGACAAACCTCGACGAGTTCGCGATGGGCTCGAGCACAGAGAACAGCGCTTTTGGTCCAACCCGCAACCCGCACGATCTCAGCCGTGTTCCCGGCGGCTCAAGTGGCGGAAGCGCAGCGGCAGTTGCAGCGGGCTTCGCCAGCGTGAGCTTGGGTAGCGACACCGGCGGCTCTATTCGCCAGCCAGCCGCTCTCTGCGGTGTCGTTGGCGTCAAGCCAACGTATGGCTATGTAAGCCGCTACGGACTTGTTGCATTTGCAAGTTCTCTCGATCAGATCGGTCCGTTCACGAACACGGTCGAAGACTCAGCGCTGCTGCTCGATGTGATCGGTGGCCATGACATCCTCGACTCAACCTCGATTCCCGCACCGCAGCCGTCGCTCCGCGACGCCATCAAGCAAGACGTCACGGGCTTGCGCGTGGGCCGCATCACCGACCTTCCCGAAGGCGCCGACCCCGATGTGGCCGAGCGCCTCGAGGCAGCCTTCGACGCGCTTCGTGCCGCTGGCGCAACCATCGTCGACGTGCAGGTGCCAGCGTTTAGCTACGGCCTCACCGCCTATTACCTCATCGCCCCAGCCGAGGCCAGCAGCAACCTGGCCCGATACGACGGCGTTCGTTACGGCCTGCGCGTCGACGCAGCCGACACCAACGCGATGTACGGAGCCACTCGCGTCGCCGGGTTCGGCGAAGAAGTGCAACGCCGAATCATGCTCGGCACCTATGCGCTCAGCGCTGGCTATTACGACGCGTACTACGGCAAGGCGCTCAAAGTGCGCCGGCTCATCGCCGACGACTTCGACCGCGCCTACCAACACGCCGATGTGTTGCTCACGCCCACATCGCCAACCGTGGCGTTCCCGTTCGGCGCCAAGAGCGACAACCCGTTCGCGATGTACCTCTGCGACGTGTACACAATCCCCACCAACCTCGCCGGACACCCGGCGATGAGCGTGCCGTTCGGCACCGGCGCCGAGGGCCTGCCCGTTGGCGTTCAGATCCTGGCTGGCACCTTGGGCGAACCACAGATGTTCCGTGCCGCAGCAGCACTCGAGCGAGCAATGGGAGTTTCGAAGTGAGTGAGTCGCAAGGCACCACAGGCAGCATGGTCTACAAAGCTGGCGCAGCCACCGGCGATGAGATCTTGGTCGATGGCTGGGAGCTCATCGTGGGCCTCGAGGTTCACGTAGAACTGGCCACCGCCACCAAGTTGTTCAGCGCCAGCGCGAACCGCTTTGGCGACGAACCAAACACCAACATTGATCCGGTCACGCTTGGTCTGCCCGGCGCGTTGCCAGTGCTCAACCGTCACGCCGTAGAGCTCGCAATGCGAATTGGTCTCGCACTCAACTGCACCATCCAGCCCAGCACGTTTCACCGCAAGAACTACTTCTACCCCGACATGCCCAAGGCGTATCAGATCAGCCAATACGACCAGCCGATCAACATCGATGGTTTCTTGGCGCTGCCTGGCGGCAAGAAGATCGGCATCGAGCGCGCCCACCTCGAAGAAGACACCGGCAAGAGCACCCACCTCGGCGGAACCGGTGGTCGCATCCATGGCAGCGACTACTCGCTCATCGACTTCAACCGAGCGGGTGTGCCCCTGGTCGAAATCGTCAGCCGTCCCGATATCCGCACCTCTGAAGAAGCCCGCCAATACGTGACCGAGTTACGTTCGATTTTGGTGGCCATCGGCGCGAGCGACGCGAAGATGGAAGAGGGCAGCATGCGCTGCGACGCCAACGTGAGCGTGCACAAGCCCGGAATGCCCTATGGCACGCGCTGCGAGATCAAGAACGTGAACAGCATCCGTTCGCTCGGCCGAGCCATCGACTACGAAATGCGCCGTCAGATCGACATGAACGAGGCCGGCGAAACCGTTCGCCAAGAGACCCGTCACTGGAACGAAAACGACGGCCGCACGCACACCTTGCGCAGCAAGGAAGACGCCGACGATTACCGCTACTTCCTTGAGCCCGATCTGGTTCCGCTCGACCCATCACCCGAGTGGATTCAGGCCGTACGCGATGCCATGCCAATGCTGCCCGGTGCGCGTCGCGCTCGCCTTGCGGCAAGCACTGGCGTGGCCGCCGATGCAGAAGCCGTGATGGTGGTGGTCGAACGTGGTCAAGACGACTACGTGCTCGAGGTCGCCGCTGCCGGTGGCGATGTCTCGCGTGCCCTCATCCACGTGAAAGAGGGATTTGCCGACGAAGGCCCAACACCAACGGTTCCTGCAGCAGATCTCGCCGGGCTCACCCGCCTGGAGATCGGTGGTCAGCTCACGGCTACTCAGGCCAAGACCGTGCTTGCCGAGATCGTTGCCAACGGCGGCGGCGACGCTGCGGCCATCGCCGGGGCCAAGGGCTTCGAGGCAATGGACACCAGCGCCCTGGAGGCAATGGTCGATCAGGTCATCGCCGACAACGCCGCGGTCTGGTCGAAATACTGCAGCGGCGAGGACAAGGCCATGGGTGCCTTGGTTGGCGCAGCAATGAAAGCCTCGCAGGGCAAGGCCGACGGCAAGTTGGTCACTGCGTTGCTACAGGCAAAGCGCACTTCGTAATCGCTATACGCCGCCGAACATCGCGCTGATCAATCGGGCTCGTTGAGCTCGATCACATTGCCACTCGGATCGTTGATGAAGGCCTGGTTGCCCGCGCCTTGAACATGCTTCAGTCGGAATGCATCGACACCTTGTTCGGAAAGCTCGTCAAGGCACGCCTGCAGGTTGTCGACGATTACTGCGAAGTGGTTCTCGAGACCTGGAGTGGGTTTGTCGCTGACGATGAGATGCACCTGTTGCGCACCCGCCTGCATCCACGCACCATCGACGCTAAACGTGGGCCGAGTTGGCACAACGGTCATGCCCAACAAGTTGTAGAACTTGATGGAGGCGGCGAGGTCGTGCACACCGATGGACACATGCTGAACTCCGACCGGCTTCATAGCTGCCCCGACGCAACAAGATCGATGGCTCGCACCACAGTGCGGTGAAATGCGTCGACAGCCATGTGCAGATGCTCGTCGGGAGTGTCTTCTTCTTTGGTGTGACTTAACCCAGCAATAGACGACGAGAAGATCATCACCGTGGGTACCTCTCTGGCCATCTCGCTGGCGTCGTGCAATGCACCGCTTGGTAGTTCGACATCGTGACCCTCAACTTCTTGAACGCTGACGCGAGCGGCATCGAGCAGCAACGGATGGAATGGCATCGGCGGGATACGGAAGATGTGCTCGAAATCGACCGTGCATCCTTCGGCAGCCGCTGCATCGGCTGCAGCCTGCTTCATCTCGCTGAACATTGCCGCAAGGCTGTCGGGACTGATGTGGCGCATATCCATCGTGACGCGGGTTTCGCCAGGCACAGCAGTGACCACACCCGGCCAGCACTGCGCATGGCCGATGGTGGTGACGCCATCGTGACGGCGACCAATCTCAGCAAGTGCGAGCGCAAAGCGAGACGCTGACAAGAAGGTGTCGTGGCGCATGGCCATCGGCATGGTGCCCGAGTGCGCAGCCTGACCACGGAAGATAACCCGCTCGCGTTCGATGCCCTTCGTGCCCGTGACCGTGCAGATGCCCAAGCCCATCGACTCAAGAATCGGACCCTGTTCGATGTGTACCTCGAGGTACGCCTTCACGTTGCTCAAACGAGTGCGAGCGCCGTCGATAGTGGCGAGCGTGATGCCGTGCTCGCCGATGACCTGTTCGAGTTGGTGGCCCTCTTTGTCGACAAGCGTTGCGGCAGCGACAACATCGAGTGACCCAACAACTGCGGCCGAACCAAAGAGGCTGCGGCCGAATCGGGCGCCCTCTTCATCGGCCCAGTCGACCAGCGCGATGGTGACCGGAGGCGTGCCGGCCGCGGCAAGCGAGCGCAACAGTTCGAGGCCCGCCATCACACCAAGCGCTCCATCGAGCCAGCCGCCCTTGGGGACGCTGTCGAGGTGCGAGCCAACCACGATGGTGTCGTCGCTCGCGCCACGCAGATAGGCCCACAGATTGCCGGCTTCATCGATGTCGATATCAACAGGCAGCGTGGCGAGCGACTCGCGCAGCAAGGCGCGCGCAGCAAGCCATTCGGGTGTCCAACACAGTCGGCGGCTGCCTTCGGCGCCACCGGTGCGAGCGGCGAGCTCGCGTAGATCGGCGACAACACGGCCGGGGTCGTAGGCAGTAACAGCGCCGTGTTGTGAATCGGAAGTTGTCATAGGTTCGAAACTACCCCCGCGAGACGGACCACCATGACAAACTCTGCCTCATGGCCATCGAAATCATCACGCCCGTCGACGACGACTGGGAGCGAATTTGTCGTACCGATAGCCAAACATTCGGGTTCGACTACACGCCCGCTGAGATCGCTGAGCTGCGTCCGCTTCACGATCTCAGCCGATTCCGCGTTGCCGTAGATGATGCACAAATTGTTTCGGTGGCAGGCTCGTATGCACTTGATGCCACCGTGCCGGGCGGCGTGTGCATTCCGATGGGCGGGGTCACGTGGGTTTCCACGCTCAGCACTCATCGTCGCCAGGGATTGATGCGCCGGGTGCTCACCGCGGTGCACGACGACATCGACGAACGCGGCGAACCACTTGCGTCGCTCTACGCCTCTGAGGGTGGTATCTACGAACACCTGGGCTACGGCGTGGCCTCACAGTCACGCACCATCAGCATCGACACCAAACGCGCCACATTCAGAGCCGAATACGTTCCCGAGGCCGGTCAGGTTCGGTATATGTCGGGCGACAATGTGGTCGACACCATCAGCGAGATCTGGGAGCGATTTCGCCGGTGCCGCGCTGGCGAGGTGACGAGGTCGCTACTCGAGCATGACCAGTTGCTTGCCGCTCGAAGCCGCCCAGAGGGATCGCTGAGCGGCGCGTTTTATCTGCGTCACAACGATGGATACGCGGCCTATCGCATCGAACCACAATGGAACGACGGTCAGCCAGCGCACGTGCTGCACCTCATTCAGATGGTGGCCGTGACCCCCGAAGCCCACGCTGCGCTGTGGCACACCGTGCTCAATATCGACCTTGTGGGCGAGGTGCGGTCACGCATCGTTGCCGCCGACGATCCGATTGGGTTTCTGCTCACCAACCAACGAGACGTTCGCACCACGAGCACCAAAGACAACATCTGGCTCAACGTACGCGACGCCAGCATCTGCTTTGGCGCTCGCACCTATCGCACCACCGACCGACTTGTCATTGAGGTCGATGGCAAGCGCTGGGCCATTGATGGCAGCCCCGATGAAGCATCGTGTCGTTCGGTACGCACGCGGCCCGACCTCGTCACGTCGCACGCATGGTTCAGCGCGTTGCTCTACGGCGGGGTACTGCCAAGCGCTCTTGTTGCTGGACGACGAATGACGGCGCGCAACCACGATGTTCTTCGACGCGCCGACTTGTTCTTTCCGACGAGCCTGCTGCCCCACTGCCAAACCCAATACTGATCCTGCGGGGCTCAGTCCTGCGGCCAGTTTTTGGCCGCTGCTTTCAGCTCATCACGGAACTGCGGATGCGCGATCTGAGCGAGTGCGTTGGCCCGCTCTCGAATGGTGCGACCCTGCAGCTCGGCCACGCCATATTCGGTGATGATGACATCGACCTGATGACGCGGTGTGCTGACCACCGAGCCAGCAGGCAGTTGCGGCATCACCCGGTTCGCGAGTTCGCCGTTGATGGTGCTGATCGATGGCAAACAGATGAGGCTGCGACCATCGGCCGACAGACTCGGGCCACTGACAAAATCTTCGTGGCCACCGATGCCCGAGAACTGCTTGCCGCCAATGGTGTCGGCCACCACCTGTCCTGCGAGATCAACCGCCAACGCGCCATTGAGCGTGACCATGTGCCGATTGCGCGCGATCAGTTCGGGCGAGTTCACTAACTTCACCGGTAGGAATCGAACGATGCGGTTTCCGTTGAGCCATTCGTATAGCTCTGGCCGACCTGCAGCGAAGGTGGTGATTGAGAAACCATCAAACGCACCACCCTTGCGATTGGTGACCTTGCCGGCCTTATGCAACGCCATGAGGCCAGTGGTGAACATCTCGGAGTGCACGCCGAAGTCTCCATACGGGCCCTCGGCCAACATCTTGGCAACCTGGTTCGGGATGCCGCCGATACCCGTTTGCAGCGTGCACCCATCGTGCACGTAGTGAGCTGCAAGCTCGGCGATCGCGATCTCGGCGGCCGTGGGCGGTGCTTCGTCGAGAGTGAACGGCATGCGATCTGATTCGACCAACACATCGATCTCGTCGACATGAAGACGATGCGGGTTCTCGGGCTCGATACCGAAGGTGCGTGGAAAGTGCGGGCTTACCTCAACAAGCAGCACCCGGTTCGGGTCGGCACCAGCCGCGCGCAGTTCGTCGATGGTTGCTCCCGCATGCAGGCTCAAGCTGACCCAGCCCTCTACGGGAATCGAGGCAGCCGTAGCCATTACTCGTGGCGCGATGTGATGGAGCACCGGACCAAAGCGCCGGAAGTCGGCGGGCACAAAGTCGATCGATGCACCCGAGTCTCGTAAGAAGCGTTCGGCGGGCCCAAAGAAGCCGCTGCTGTAGTGCACGCCTTTGCGCACAAAGAGTTGATAGAGGTCGGGCAACAACGCGCCGAACACGCGCAAGTCGGTGAAGTCATCGCGCTCGCCGAGCGCGTGCAAGAAGCCCCCGGGTACACCCGGCCCCAACGGCACCGCCAACGAATCGTCCGCGTGAATCACTTCTATGGCCTGAGCCATGCTCATCAACATGTCCGAAACTATGGCCGATGGCTCGGTCCTTTGGTAGAGCCAAAAGTCCTCCGCGTGTACATTTGCTGCCGCATGGCCTCCACATCGCTCGCTCCGTTTCGGTCGCGAGCTTTCTTGTTTGTGTGGCTCGGAGCCCTCGTTTCGAACGTGGGCACATGGATGGAAACCACAGCGTTGAGCTACTACGTTGCCGACACCTCAAAAGCTGCGTGGTCTGGCGTGGTGGCGGCCGCCGGGTTCCTTCCATCGGCCCTACTGAGCCCTGTAGGTGGGGCGTGGGCCGATCGCTTCCAGCGTAAAACCATCATGATCGTGGCCAACTGCCTTGCAGCGTTGATCGCCGCGTCAGTAGCACTACTGGTGGCTAGCGGCCACGCCACTCCCGCGTTGCTTGCGCTGTTTGCTTTAGCTGGCGGTTGCGTGGGCGCCATCGGGTTCCCCGCGTTTCAAGCAGCGCTTCCCGACTTGGTCCCAACAGAGCACATGGTTGCAGCGATCGGGCTGAGCAGCACGCAGTGGAACCTCGGACGAATCTTGGGGCCATCTGCGGCGGGCTTGGCGATCTGGGCAGGTGGAGTGCCCGCAGCGTTGTGGTGCAACGCAGCAAGCTTTCTCGCCGTAGCGGCCGCCGTGGCACTTGCGCGGATGCCCCGCAACCAAAGCGCCAAGCGATCAATCACGGCTGCGATACGTGACGGACTTCGTTTTGCTCGGGCCAACGAGGCGGTGCGAGCGATGGTGCCAATCATGATCGCTGTATCGCTGATCGCCGCACCATTCATCGGCTTCATCGCGCAGATGGCCACCAAGGTGCTCAACACCAAACAAGGTGGCACCTCGCTGCTCGTCACCGCACAAGGAATCGGCGCAGTGATCACTTCTTCGTTGATGGGCGCGATGTACCAACGCTTCGGGGCGCGCCGAACAATGGTTGTCGCAATCAGCGTTCTCATCCCTGCGCTCATGCTGTACGGAGCGTCGCCCAACATCACATTCGCGGCGGTTGCGTTAGCGATTACAGGCGGGGCATACATGGCCGCTCTGTTGAGTTTTTCTGCCGTCACCCAGCGGTCGGCGCCACCCGAACTTCGCGGACGAGCGATGGCAGTGAACAACTTCATTCTCGGAGCGGCATATCCGCTTGGCCTCTTCATTCAGGGGCCTCTGGCAGATCACAGTTCGTTGCGAACTGTCACCGTCGGCTCGGGAATTGTGCTCGGCGTCGTTCTGTTGGTGGGCCGCATCGCATCGCCGCGACACACCGATCCAATTCACATCGCGCTGGGTTAAGCCAGCGCGAATCAGACACCCAAGCTGCTGCGCACCGCTCGCGTAAACAGCCGTTGCGGCAAGATGCGTTTCGCGAGGATGCCAATGCGTTCGTCGAACTTACCGACCGACACTCGAAGCGCGGGGCGCTGGGCGTTCAGCACCCGCTCGACCGCGGCGGCCACCAACGCCGGATCGGCGCCGTTGATCTCGTCGCGCTCCATCAACCCCACTGCCTTGGCTGCAGCCGCTGCGTATGTCGTGTCACCGTGGCTTGGCTTCACTTGACGACGGCTACCCGTGAAGCCTGTGCGGAAGTTACCCGGCTGCACCAACGTGACATTGATGCCAAATGGTTCAACCTCGTAGGCAAGGGCTTCGCCGTAGCCCTCGAGAGCAAACTTGCTGGCGGTATAGAACGCCTGAAACGGCAGCGCGATCACACCACCGAGAGAACTCATCAGCACCAATCGTCCGCGGCCTTGCTCTCGCATGACAGGCAGCGCTGCCTGAACGACGCGCACGGTTCCCCAAAAGTTGGTATCGAGTTGCGCAATGGCATCGGCGATAGGCGTCTGCTCTACGGCACCAGCGAGACCCCAACCGGCGCACGCAATCACCGCATCGAGTTGGCCATGATCGGAAATTACCGACGCCACGCCCTGAGTAACCGAGTCGTTGTCATCGACATCCATGACCAACGCCTGCCATGTACCGGTGGACGTGCCTCGCCGACTTGCCCCAATAACCGTCCAACCGGATCGATGAAGTTGATCGGCGCAAAGCTGGCCGATGCCACTGGAGGCACCCGTGATGAGCACTACCTTGGGCCGAGACCGAGTCTGAGACGACGCATCACTACCGGTGGATTTCATGCGCTGATGGTAGTGCGGCGCGGTGTTGCGAACTGACGATCGTGGCGCCCCTCACGGGCGCCTAGGCCGACGACTCAGCCGTTGTCGTGTGACTGCTTGCTGTTGAACGCAGCCCAACCCAATGGCGCCACGGCTGCGGCGAGAATCATCTTGAGCAGGTCGCCAACCAAGAATGGGCTCACGCCGTATGAAATTGCGTTGGCATCGCCGGTTGCGAGCGGAACGTTGATCGAGTGAGCCAACCACAGTGCGCCAAAGATGTAAATGACAACGGTGCCTAGGGTCATCGCTGCGAATGAGTTCACGTAGTTGCGGTCGCCACGGCGATCGGCGATGTAGCCAATGAGGCCAGCCGCAACGATGAAGCCAATGAAGTAGCCAAATGTTGAGCCAGTGGCCTTGGTCCAACCATGGCCGCCCGAAGCGTAGAACGGCAGACCGATCATGCCGAGCAACCAGTAGACCGCCTGGCTCGCTGCAGCGCGGCGCGAGCCGAGCACGCTGCCAACGGTAAGCACTGCAAAGGTCTGGCCCGTGATGGGCACCGGGGTGAATCCGAGATGGATGACGAACTGCGCCGCGAGTGCGGTAAACAATGCGCCACCGGTGACCAAAGTGATGTCGCGAACCCAACGATTGTCGAGGATGCGAGGCGTAGGGACGAGATCGGCGAGCACTACTGGGACGGCGTTTGACATGGGGCAAAGATTACAAGGGTGAGTCCCGGAGTTCACGATTCTGCAGACCTCCACCGCCGGGCAACGCTGCTCAGTGCACCCTGTTGCGATGTGGCAGCAGCAGCGTGAGCAAGCCGAGGCCTACCAAGATGCTGCCCTCGGCGTAACGGCTCGCTCTCATTCGCGATGATCTCGCGTTGAACCACACTCCCGCGCGAGCCCCGATTACGGCGTAGATGCTGTCGGTGCAGAGGCCGAGCGCGATGTACACCGCGCCGAAGACCAAGGTCTGCGACCACACGGGTCCGTGGGTTGTATCGACGAATTGCGGAATGAACGCAAGAAAGAACAGCGCGACTTTGGGATTGAAGATGTTCACGATGAACGCCTCGGTGAATATCTGTCGTTCGGAACGCGCGGCTGGCTCGGTAGCGCGAACAGCGCTGCGGGCGCCGCGTAACGACTTCACGCCAATGCCGATGAGATACAACCCGCCCACCACTTTGACCACCGTGCACGCCACGGACGACGCAACCACAATTGCCGACAGGCCTGCGGCAGCGGCCAACACATGAAGTGCCGAGGCCACGTGGACGCCCATCACCGACACGAGTCCGGCACGAGTTCCCTGAGCCCCACTGCGCGCAACGATGAACAACACGGCCGGGCCGGGGATCGCCAACAACGCAAGGGATGCAGCGACGAACAACGGAAGTGTGGATAATGGCGGCACGCACCCGACCGTAACGCACCCATCGCTCGGCGTGGCACAACATTTCGCAGCACGCTTTTCGGACCATACCTAGCCCACTGCACTCCGCACTACCGCAGAGTTCTAGCCTGCAGCGATGGACTTCGAAATTCCCGCCGACATTCAGGCAACGCTCGATCAACTCGATGAATTCATCGAGCGCGAGATCAAACCGCTCGAGCAGCAGGACGACAACATCCGCTTCTTCGATCACCGCCGCGAATACGCCCGCACCGATTTCGAAAACGGTGGCGTGCCGCGGCAGGACTGGGAAGAGTTGTTGCGCGAGATGCGTCGCCGCGCCGACGCTGCAGGTTGGTTGCGACTAGCACTTCCTACGGAGTTCGGTGGTCAAGGCGCGAGCAACATCAAGATGGCAATTATCCGCGAGCACTTCGCCGCAAAGGGCCTCGGCCTGCACAACGATTTACAGAACGAGTCCAGCATCGTGGGCAACTTTCCTACGGTGTTGATGATGCGCGACTTCGGCACTCCCGAACAGATCACCGAATGGATGCCCGGCTTCCTCGACGGCACCCGCCGCCTTGCGTTTGGACTCACCGAGCCAAACCACGGCAGCGACGCCACCTACATGGAGACCACCGCTGTTCGCGACGGCGACGAGTGGGTCATCAACGGCATGAAGCGCTGGAACAGCGGCCTGCACCATGCCACGCACGACATCATTTTCGCCCGCACCAGCGGCAACCACGGTGACCCCAAGGGCATCACCGCGTTCTTGGTGCCCACCGACTCACCAGGGTTCAAGGTCGAGTTCTTTTGGTGGACTTTCAACATGCCCACCGACCATGCCGAGGTGTCACTCACCGATGTGCGCGTGGGCTCCGAGGCAGTGTTTGGCCCGCTCGAACGAGGTCTTGAGCTTGCTCAACATTTCGTGCACGAGAACCGCATCCGCCAAGCGGCCTCTTCGCTGGGCGCTGCTCAGTACTGCATTAACGAAGCAGTTGCATATGCAAATAGTCGCGTCACATGGGGCAAGAAGCTCAGCACCAACCAGGGCATACAGTTTCCGTTGGTAGAGCTGCACACCGAAGCGGCGATGCTGCGCCAACTCATTCGCTACACAGCATCGATGCTCGACAAGAAGCACCACATGGAAGTCACGCACCTTGTCGCAATGTGCAACTACCGCGCCAACCGACTCGCGTGCGACGCAGCAGACCGCGCGATGCAGACATGCGGCGGCGTGGGCTATTCACGCCATATGCCGTTCGAACATATCTACCGTCACCATCGCCGCTACCGCATCACCGAAGGCTCCGAAGAGATCCAGATGCGCAAAGTGGCCCAGAACCTGTTTGGGTTCGGCCGCAAATAAGCCACTCCGCTAGCGGTGTGAGTCCCACGAATCCCAATGGATCATGCTCGCCGCATCGAGGCGATGGGCAGGCTTGAAATCGTCGCCGGTGTAATACGCCACTGGAAACAACACGGCCTGGGTCCAATCGGCAGGGATGCCAAGTAGCTCGCCAATCTGTGTTTCGAAGAACAAGTGGATGGTGGTCCATGCGGTGCCAAGGCCACGGGCGCGAGCGGCCAGCATGAAGCTCCAGGCCGCCGGCAGAATCGAGCCATAAGTGCTGGCTTGGGCCAGCACCATCGGCACGTTCTCAACACGACCCTTGACACACGCCAACACAAACACCGGAACCTGATCCATGATCTCGCCGAGGTAGCCGGCCGACTCCATCACCTTGGGCATCACGTGTTCGCGAGGATCACCCTCGGGCAGCGGCGGCGGGTATCCGGACCCTGCCATCATCTCGGAGCCTTGGCGATAAAAGTTGGCGATCGCCGTGCGCTTGGCCTGATCGGTGATGACCACGAAGGACCAGTTCTGAGCGTTGGTTCCGGTTGGCGCCTGCATCGCGATCTCGATGCATTCCTGAATGAGTTCGGGCTCAACCGGCCGCGTGAGGTCGAGTCGCTTACGTACTGAACGAGTGGTGGTGAGCAGTTTGTCGGCGGCAGCGCGGTCGATAGTCATGGGCGCACATTAATGGAACGAGCGGGCTGCAGCAGGCCTGCCCGAAGCAACCGCCGTGACCGTGCCATCGACAAAGAGCTCTTCGCCCTCTACGTGAGCGATGTTGAGCACTTGCGATACCGAGACCTCGGCAGCATCGGCACCGGCTTGAGTGGCATTGCGCAGCGCTTCAGCCCTCGCGATGGACTCGGCCGAAGCGAGCGCCTCAGCCATCGTGCTCACATCGCTGAACGACTCGGGATGGTGCACGCGGAAGCGGCCGCGCTCGGGCTGAGACACATACACATCGGCGTGCACGCGGACGCGGCCGACAACAGCACCGATTGCGTTGGCCACATCGGCATCGGCCGGCACGAACCCATCGACACGCAACAGGCTGGCGACTGCCGGGTAATACAGAGCGGCCGATGCACCGAGTCCGATGACCGGCATGGTGAGCGTGACCGATACATCGACAACGCCCTTGCGTCCATCAAGCGACGACGCCACTAACGCGTGGCGGCTCAATGACGAACCTTCGAAGCCATCTCGGGTGAGTGCTACGTCGAGCAACGTCTCGGCCGATTGACGCTCGAGCGTGGTGACGACCCAACGCGCAAACTCAACAGGACCATCGGCGACGGCCTTACCCATTGCCGAACGCTGGCGGGCCATCAGCGTGGCCGCCTTGCGCGACGCGGCTTCATCGAACGCAACGTAATGACCCAACACGTGCGAAGCGTCGGTTGGAGTGAACGCAGCCATCATCACCAAGCCGCGGGTCACGAGTCGGGCCAACCGTGCGCTATCGGCATGGCTGCGCACCAACGAACTCACCGTTGCGGCGCCCTGCTTTGCACGCGCGAACAGTTCGGCCTCGCCAGCACTGAGACCAATGTCGCTGGCACCAGCGTCGCCAAGCGGAAGCACGAATCGAGCGTCGTAATCGTGAGCGAGATCGTGGGTGAGTTGTATGTCAAGTGCTCGATGTACCACATCGGGATACTGAACCGCGGCAAGACAGATGGGCACCACGCGCCGAGGTCCAAGGTTGAGACCGGCAGTCATGCCGCTGTTCGCGACGAGCACCTCGCTATCGCCACCAAGACCCACGGTGGTCATGGCTACTGCTTCGACCATGGTGCGAAATCCACCGACAGTCGCGCCGCGTTCGTCGAGACGCGGCACGCCGTTTTCGAGCATGGCAACGTCGGTTGTGGTGCCGCCGATGTCAGAGATGATCGCATCGGGCAAGTGCGTGAGATACGACGCACCGATGAGGCTCGCTGCGGGGCCCGAGAGAATTGTCTCAATCGGTCGGGTCTTGGCAACTGCGGCAGACATCAGGGCGCCGTCGCCGCGCACAACCATCAACGGCGCATCGATCTGGTGTTGCGCCATGATGCCCTGTGCCGCCGCGATGAGTCCCGAAATGAGTCCGATCAAGCGAGCGTTCAGCACGCTCGTCAGCGCCCGTCGTGGGCCATCGAGCTTGGCCGACAACTCGTGGCCGCACGTGACCGGCAAGCCTGTTGCCGAAACGATGAAGTCGCGAGCAGCGATCTCGTGTGCTGGGTTACGCGTTGCGAAATGCGCGGTGACAGCGAAGCCCGTAACCGTGGAAGCAATCGCTGTGACTTCGCGCTCGAGCGCGGCCGTGTCGAGCAACGCAAGTGAATCGCCGTGCGGGTTATGGCCGCCAGCAATGCGGATCAGCGGATCGCCGTGCAAGGCCTGCATGAGACCGGCACGTTCTGCATCGCCAGCGTCGAATCCGATGAACACGAGTGCAACGCGACCGCCACGGCCTTCGACAAGTGCATTGGTAGCCAACGTGGTTGAGAGCGACACCAACGCGATGTCGGCAGACGGCACCTGAGCAATGGCCAGCACGGTGCCCACCGCTTCAGCAATACCGAGCGCAAGGTCGTGGCGGGTAGTAAGCGCCTTGGCTTTGGCAATGACACCAATCGCGTCGTCGAAGAGCACAGCGTCGGTGTATGTGCCGCCGGTATCGATGCCTAGCGAGATCGTCATGAAAGGTTTCCTTGAGCGTTGCGGGAGTGAGGCTAACGGCAACGACGTGCGCCACGACGCCCGAACAAGGTGCCCGACTAGGTTGTGCTCATGCATCACACCGTTGGGATCCTCACGTGAGCCGCGACATCGTCGCGCTTGTCGCCTCAATGACCATCGAAGAGAAGGCCTCGCTCACCGCCGGCGCGAGCACATGGTCCACGGCCGCTGTGCCGCGCGTTGGCATTCCCGAAGTCTTTGTGTGCGACGGCCCCGCAGGTGCGCGCGGACCGCTCATTGATGGCTTTGGCGAACAGAGCAGTTCGCTCAATATTCCATGCGGTGCTGCACTGGGCGCCACATGGAATCCAGCGCTCCTCGAACAGTTGGGCGAAGCGCTCGGCGACCAAACCCGCACGAAGGCGTGTCGTGTGTTGTTAGCCCCAACCGTGAACCTGCACCGCAGCCCGCTCGCTGGCCGTAACTTCGAGTCATACTCCGAGGATCCGATACTCGCTGGCAAGCTCGCTGCGGCATTCATCCGTGGTGTTCAGTCGCAAGGTGTCGCTACAACGGTGAAACATTTCGCCGGTAATGAGGCCGAATTCGAGCGCATGACCATCGACAGCGTCATCGACGAGCGCACGTTGCGCGAGCTCTACCTACTGCCGTTCGAACTCGCTGTACGGGAAGGGGGCTCGTTGGGAATCATGACCTCGTACAACCGACTCAACGGCACCTACAACTCAGAGAACCGCGAACTGCTACACGACATCTTGCGCGGCGAATGGGGCTTTGATGGATTCGTCGTCACCGACTGGTTCGCTGGCGGCACTGCCGCTGGCGCGGCCGACGCCGGACTCGACCTAGAGATGCCTGGGCCCGCGCGGTTCTATGGTCGCAAGCTTGGCGACGCCGTGCGCGAAGGCCTCGTTGACGAGACATTGCTTGATGGCGCGGCGCAACGTTTGTTGTCGGTGTTCGACCGCATCGGCGCCCTCGACGACGAGCCCCGATCGGCCGTTGCTATCGATCGCGCCGAGCACCGCGAACTCACTCGGCGCGCAGCCACCGAGTCGATGGTGCTCCTGAAGAACAACGGCGTGCTGCCGTTGCAGGTGGCCAACGTGCGCACGCTTGCAGTCATCGGACCCAACGCCAAGAGCGCCCGGATCATGGGCGGCGGCTCGGCGTCCCTGCAACCGCATTACCGCATCACTCCGCTTGAGGCGCTACAAGAGCGTCTCGGCGATCAGGTGACCATCATCCACGAACCAGGCTGCGATATCGATCGCACCATCGCACCGATCCCTGCCCGCTTCCTCGAAAGCGCGCATGGCAGCGGATTTGACATCGAAGTGTTTGCCGGCAACGGCTGCGAGGGCGATGTCGTGCACCGCACCACCGTCGCCGATGGCAAGGTGCTGTTGCTGCCTGGCCTCGACCCGGGCTTGCCACGCGGCCCGATGTCGTTTCGCGCTACAGCCACCTACACGCCAACACAGTCGGGCCCGCACACCATCAGCCTGATGCAACTCGGCAGCGCATGTTTGTCTATCGACGGCAAGGTGATCTTCGACGGCATCACACACCCAACACCGCGCGGCGATGCGTACTTCGGCATGGGGCGCAAAGAACTCACGGCCGAGCTCGATATGCACGAAGGTCAGCCCTATGTGATCGACGTTGAGTTCGCGTCCACGGGCCGCGCGTGGATGCACGGTTTCGAACTGGGTTGCAAGCCGATGCCCGCAGCCGACCTGATGGATCGAGCAGTTGCAGCCGCTGCCGGCGCCGATGCAGTCATCGTCATTGTGGGCACAAACAACGATTGGGAAACCGAAGGCCATGATCGCGACTCACTCGACCTGCCCGGCACCCAGGGCGAACTCATTCGGCGAGTGTCGGCGGCAAATGCAAACACCGCCGTAGTTGTCAACGCCGGCGCCCCTGTAACTACCGACTGGGCCGATAGCGCCCCCGCGGTGTTGCAGGCGTGGTTCGGTGGCCAAGAGATGGCTCACGCGCTTGTCGAAGTGTTGTTCGGCGACACCGACCCGTCGGGTCGGCTGCCAACAACCTTCGCGCAACGCATCGAACACACGCCATCGTTCGGCAACTTCCCCGGCGAGCACGGCCAGATCCGTTATGGCGAGGGCGTGCTGATGGGCTATCGCTGGTACGAAGCCCGTCACCTGCCTGTGTCGTTCGCATTCGGACATGGTCTCTCGTATTCATCGTTCGAGATGTCGAAACCGCGTCTGTCAGCCGAGGCAATTGGCATCGCAACTCTCGCCGATGGCGTCGTCACCGTGTCGCTCACCGTCACGAACACCGGCACGCGACGCGGCGCCGAAGTGGTTCAGTGCTACGTGGGCGCCGCGAGCCCACAGGTCGTGCGGCCACCCAAGGAACTCAAGGCCTTCGAGAAGGTATGGCTCGACGTTGGCGAAAGCACAGAGGTGTCGCTCATACTCGATGCTCGTGCGTTCTCATATTGGGATCCAGGCAACGCGTATCGCAGCGAACTTCAGCCAAGCGCAATGGGTGTCTTCCAAGAGACTCCTGAGGTGCAGCGCGGTTGGCGCGTCGACCCGGGCACGTACAACATTTACATCGGGCGCGGGTCCGACGCCATTACTCACGTCATCGATCTCGAGGTCTCCGAATGATTCACATCACCGATCACGGACGGGTGCGAGTGCTCACGCTCGATCGCCCCGAAGCGCGCAACGCTTTCAACGAAGCGCTGTACGACGCAGCCACCGATGCGCTCATCGACGCTGGCGCCGATAATGCAGTCGCTGTGGTTGTCATCACTGGCACCGGACAGTCGTTCTCGTCTGGTGCCGACCTCACCGAGATGGCCCAACGCAACAGCGGAGACTTCACCAACGGTCGCCATGGTTTCCCCGGTTTCGTCGACCACCTCATCGACTTTCCCAAGCCGTTGTTTTGCGCGGTCAACGGCCTTGCGCTTGGCATTGGGGCCACGATGTTGGCGCTCAGCGATCTTGTCTTCATCTCGAGCGACGCACGGGTTCGCTGCCCGTTTACCCGTTTGGGCGTTGCGCCCGAGGCGGCCAGCAGCGTGTCGTTCCCCCGGCTACTCGGTCGACAGAACGCAACCTGGGCGCTGATGAGCAGCGAATGGCTGTCAGCCGCTGAGTGCGTACAAATGGGTCTTGCGTGGCGCGAGTGCGCGCCCGAGGAGCTCATGGCCGAAACGATGCGTCACGCCCAGGTGTTGGCTAGCAAGCCCATCAACTCACTCGTCGAAACGAAGCGAACCATTGTCGAACCCATGCGCGCCGAGTTCGCTGCCGCGCGACAGCGCGAAGACGCCGCCTTTGGCGTGCTGCTCGGCGGCCCGGCAAACATCGAATCGCTGATCGCTTTCGCCGAGCGCCGCGAACCCGACTTCAGCGCCATCGACGACTCACCAATCATTCGCTGATCACTCCCCCGCTCCGCAACCCAACCTGTTCTTGATCGGAGAACCGTGCCGTTCGCTCAGCTCACACATGCCAACCTGCACTACTACGAATACGGCACCGGCCCGCAACGAATAGTGCTCATCCACGGGTTCGAAGCGTCGGCACGCATCTGGCAACTCGTTCAGGAAGACCTATCGCCCGACCTCTATCACACGATTGCGATCGATAATCGTGGAGCCGGCGAGTCGAGTGCTCCCGAAGATTCCAGCGACTACGGCGTGGGCATCTTCGCGTCCGACGCCCTCGAGCTCATCGACCAACTGGGCTGGAGCGACTTCACACTCGTTGGCCACTCACTCGGCGGAGCCACCGTGTGCATCATGGCGCTGCAACGTCCGGAGCTCGTGAAGGGTCTGATGCTGCTCGACCCGGTTGACCCCGATGGCCGCACCGAGAGTCCCGACGACATCGATGTGTTCTTCGATGCGTGGGCGACGCAACGCCGAGTTCGGCTGGCGGCTGCGGCTACTGCAGTCACCGACAGCGATCATGTGGAGTCCGATTTCGTACGACTACTGAACGCCGACATGGCCGCTGCGCCCGATGCACGCTTGCGCGGGTCGCTGCACTCGATGTGCCAACTCGGTTTGGGTCCGTCGTGCGCAACCTTGCCAATGCCCATCTTGGTCGCGTGCGGCGACGCCGACGAGACCATTCCGATTGATGCGATGCTGGCCACATGGGCCAAGTTCCCCAAGGGCACGGGCCTTCACGTGTGGCATGGCGCGGGTCACTCACCCAACATGGAGATGCCCGGCAGGTTCGCCCGCGTGCTGGGCCGGTTCGTGAACAAAACGATTCCCCGCCACCAAAGCAAGTAACCCCCCGTGTTACGAACGGTCGCTGATTGCCTTCACGACTTCATCAAGGTGCGCCTGGCCCTCATACAGCGAACGCAGCATCCAGAACCGCCAGAAGCGAACAAGCGCCGTGCGAATCCATAGTGCTGATCCGACAATGGCCATCGCCACACAAGCCAGCCCCAGCACGATGACCTCGTTCTGATCGAGCGCGTTGTCGAGTTGGCCAACCTGAACGTATGAGCCAATGCCGATGACGATCGAGGCGACCATCAGTGCGATGCCCAGTGACGAGGCGGCCTTTTCGGTGCTGGCCTTACCCGATGTTCTCACCTGCATCTTGGCAAGGTCGTTCCTAAATTGCTCGAACCGATCATCCGAGGAATTCGTTTCTTGGGTCATGGTTATCCCTTTCCGCCGAGGTAGGCCGATGAAAGTTCTTCTGCGAGTTCGGCAGGAGCGCCGACACGCGTGATTCGTCCGCTGAGCATGATGGCAGCCCGATCGGCAATGCCAAGCACGCTCTGCGCAAACTGCTCGACGACGAGCACCGATACCCCGGTCTCAGCGACCTGAGCAACGATCTCGTAGAGGCGAGCAACAACGAGGGGCGCAAGGCCCATCGACAACTCATCAAGCAACAGCACCGCCGGGTTCGTTGCGAGCGCACGCGACATCGCGAGCATCTGCTGCTCGCCACCCGACATGGTGCCGGCAAGTTGTGAACGCCGATCGCCGAGCTTTGGGAAGCGCGCGTAGGCAACCGCTTCGATGTCGCTGAGCTTGGCGCCAGTGTGCGTGGCCATCATCAGGTTCTCGCGAACCGTGAGGTTTGGAAACACGCCTTTGCCTTCGGGAATTGAGCACAGCCCAAGGCGAGCCAACTTGTCGGCCGAGACCCCGGCAACCGAGCGAGAAGCGAGATGAACGTCGCCGCTCATGATGTCGACCAATCCGGAGATCACCTTGAGGGTGGTGGATTTTCCGCCGCCGTTCGGGCCAAGCAACGCCAGCACTTCGCCGCGGCCAACGGTAAGCGTCACGCCGTGGAGTACTTCGATGGTGCCGTAGCCAGCGCGCACATCGTGCAGTTCGAGGACGGGCTCACTCATGCGGAGTGATCCTCGCCTAAGTAGGCCTCGAGCACGGCGGGGTTGGTCTGAATCTCGGCGGGGGTACCCGATGCGATGAGACGCCCGAAGTCGAGCACTTGGATGAACGAGCAGACCTTCATCACCAACGACACATCGTGCTCGACGAGCAAGATTGCAGTGCCTTCGTCGCGCACGTGCAACAGCAGTTCGCCGAACTCTTCGGTCTCTTGTTCGTCTTGGCCCGACGCGGGTTCGTCGAGCAGCAGAATGCGGGGGCGGGTCATCAAGGCTCGGCCCATCTCGACTCTGCGGGCCATGCCCGTTGGGATCTCAGCAACATCGCGGTCGGCCAGATCAGAGAGACCCATCAACTCGATGATGTGTTCGGCCTCGGCGTGCGTGTCGGTCTTGCCTGTGCCTTTACTCCAGCGAGTTCGAATCTCACCGGCGACGCGAATGTTGTCGCGCACGGTGAGCGAGGTGAACAGTTCGAGGCGCTGGAAGGTGCGGGCCACGCCAAGTCGGGCACGGCGAAACGGCGCCAGCTTGGTGATGTCGACGCCATCGAGCATGACCTCACCCGATGTGGCCTCGAGCAGACCGGTGATGCAGTTAAACATGGTGGTCTTGCCAGCACCGTTGGGACCGATGAGCCCGGTGATGGCGCCTGCCTCGGCGGAGATACTCACGGCTGTGAGCGCAGCAGCACCACCGAATTTCATACCGACATTGCGACATTCAAGCAGCGTCATTCGGCACCCCCCGTTGGCGCTACGGGAAGCCCCAACGCCGTGTCGAAAACCTGCCGGT
Organism: Actinomycetota bacterium; assembly: GCA_037139095.1. Classification (GTDB taxonomy): domain Bacteria; phylum Actinomycetota; class Acidimicrobiia; order Acidimicrobiales; family Ilumatobacteraceae; genus WLMZ01. The sequence continues at coordinate 11,107 of JBAXHD010000015.1, read as the reverse complement.
CGGATGCGCGGAACGCGCGATCGATGCCAATGCGGTCGAGATCTTCGCCTGTAACTGCTCGCTCTTCTTCGGCAAAGCGATTTTCGAACACCGACATGATGATGCGCGGCACGATAAACACCGACGCCACTGAGATCAACGCGAAATGCCAGTGAGACAGAGCGCCTCGCCAGGTTGCGGCCCACAGCCCAACGATTGCGGCGACCCACAGTGCAGTAGCGCCAGGCGCCTTTTTGAGTGGGCGGAAGCCATCCATAATCTGCTGCGCAATACCGCTTGGGTTCTTGCCAAGTCCGATGCCCACCAGAGCTGGCCCCACGTAGTGGCTGAAGTTGCCGAGCACGGTCACGAAGAGCCAATGCAGCGATGGGTAGTCGCTACCGAGTTTGTTGAACACGTTGGGCATCACCACGCTGAGCACGCTCAAGAAAATGCCTGCGATAAAGGCGCCGCTGACATATCCGATGCCGCCCACCACAGCGATCATGAACAGCAACAAGCTCTGGAAGCCATCGAAGTCGGCGTTGTTCGGCAAGGTGCGGCGCTCGGCGGCCCACATCAAGCCAGCCAAACCGGCCACTGCAGAGGACACCATGAACACGCCAAGCTTGAGGCGTGTGATGTTGAGTCCGAGCGTGGCACAGGCCGCTGGACTGTCTTTCATGGCAACGATCATTCGGCCGTAGGCACTGCGCCGCACGGCAATGATGCCAATGCCGAGCACAGCGAAGATGACCGTCATCAACATCAGAAACGCGCGTTGACCGGCAAAGTCGATTCCGAACCAGTGAGGTCGGGGCACCGTGAGCGAACCGTTGGTAAACAGGTTCACGGTGAACTTGCCACCAAAGATATTGAAGTGCAGCGGCTGTGTCTGCAAGATCACCAACTGGTACACGATGATGCCGAAGGCGAACGTGGCCAGACCGAGATACAAGCCGCGCAGGCGCAAGGCCGGCAACGCAATGAGGCCACCCACCAGCGCGCACACGCACATTGCCAATAACACGGCGGCCACCGACAACGACTTCTGCGTGGCCAAACCGGTGGGCCCCACATCGAACTGCCAAGCGGCGATGACGGCCACACCGGCAAACGTGAACACTGCGAGGTTGATCTCACCGGCATAACCAGTGAGCAACACCAGCGACAGCGCCATCAGCGACAGGGCCACGCCGTTGGCCAAGCTAATGACGGCCGAACCCGACATGATCGACTGCAGCATCGCCACGGCTGCCACCAACACGCCGCCCCACAACACGGCCTCGCGCATGGTGGGCACTCTGAACCGCTCGCGGGTTCGCGTGACAATGGCACCGCGCAACCGATCTTGCGGCAGCAGCAGCAACGCACCGAACAGCAACAGCGCAGGGATGGCGTTACGCAAGTTACGCAGCACCAGCCAACGCTGGCCGGCGTCGGAGATCCAGTCGAAGTAGAGCTTCGAGAGGCCCAGCACCATCGCGCCCACATAGGTGAGCGGCACGCTGCGCAAGCGACCCGCTACGGCTGCGGGGTACGCATCGAACACGAGCAGGGTGAGCGCAAACACTTGCAGCGCACCCAACTGCGGAGACAGCAACACACCCGCGAGGCCGGCCAACGAAGCGCCAATGGCCCAACTTGCCATGCTGACGCGATCAGGGCGACCACCGTTGAGCATGAGCAGCGCACGATCATCGACTGTGGCGCGCATGGTGACACCCAAGCGAGTGCGGTAGAGCAATACATACAGCGCGCCAGCGATGACGATCGACAACAACACACCAATGATCTGGTGGTAGTACACGGCCTGCCCAAGCACCTGCACGTGGGTCTCGCCGAAGAACTTCTTGGGCACCAAGGCTCGGTTGCTATTGCGGAACCAGATCCAGGTTGCCGCGCCATTGATGCCAAGCAACACGGCCACCGGGGTGACAAGTCTGGTGACCTCGCTCGTGCCGCGAAGACCACGCATGACCAACACTTCGAGCGCAAGACCAAGCAACGGCGCGAACACGCACACCGTGAGGAAGATCGCAATGGGGGCTGGCTCGTGCCAACCAAACCGGAGTTGCCAATAGAAGAGCGCGCTCATGGTCGCCACAGCGCCGTGAGCCACATTGAAGACTCCGGATGTGGAGTAGGTAACAACGAGGCCCGTGGCGGCAATGGCGTACACCGAGCCAAGGCAGAGGCCCAACACTGTGTAGGCGAGGAAATCTTGCATGGTTACTTCGTGCTACAAGTGGGTCGGACCGCACATCGGCCAGACCCACTCGCAGCTATCGAGACGATTACTTACTTGGCCGTGAACTTGTGTGAAACACGATTTGCATCGAGTTTGGCGGCAATGAGTCCGGGCGTGCCAGTGACCTTGCCGATCCAGGCATCGTCGCACTCGAACTTGCCGCGCTCGGTTGGAGCAACGCGCTCGTACTTGGTGCCGGTGAGCTTCATCAAGATGGCGCACTTGGGTGGGTGGTTGCCGCCTGGGTCGGTCTCGGCATGCAAGCCGTGGCCGGTCCAACTATGAATCGCACGCATGTTGTCGAGCACACAAGCACGGGTGAGCGAGGCACCACACTTCTCTGAAGCAGTTGCCCAGAGCAAGAACGACGACGTGGCCTGCATGCCGAGCAGTGCGGTGTCGCCACCGCTGCCCTTGATGAGGTCGAGGTAGTCCTTGGTGGCCTTGTTGATGTCGGCCTCTTCGAACGGAATGAAACCGAAGCGGAGATACATCTTGTCGAGCGAACCATCGGTGTTCGCGTCAGCGCAGTTCTGGGTGTAGTGGTTTGCGTCGGTGATGATCGGGACGTCGAGGCCGTTTGCCTTTGCTGCCTGAGCGAACAGTTGCAGGCTTGGCAAGCAAGTGCCTGACCACGACACCATGGTGGCGCCAGATTCCTTGATCTGCTTCACGAATGGCGTCCAGTCGGTCTCGCCGCCTGCGTTGTACTCGAGGGTGGTCTCGCTGAAGCCCCAACCAAACTGAGGAGCAACGTTGACGACCTTGTCGCGGGTCTCTTGCGTGGCTGAGAAGTTTCCAGCGAGCATCGCAACGTGCTTGACCTCATTGGGGAACACCTTGGCAACCTGCGCGAACACGCCAGCTGGCGTTTCGTCGGCTGGGTTCGGCACACCCTGGAACACGTCGCCAGCATGGGCAAACGCGGCGCTCACTGTGTAGGCGGGCACTGCTGGAAGCCCGCAACCAAGGCGAATCTCTTCCTGCAGATCGTCGAAGGCCCAGCCTTCGCCGACGAGGAAGAAGACCTTGTCGTCGCACGCCTTCTGAATAGCGGCTTGCACTGCGGCGAACTGTGCGTCGTAGTAGTTGAAGGTGATCTTGCGACCGTTGATGCCACCGAGCTCGTTGCACTTGGCGACCAATGCCTTCATCGCGTCGGTCACTTCGTGGCTCAAGCCTGGTGAGCCGGCGAACCCTGCGTCGTCGCCGCCGCCGATGGTGATGCCGTCTTTGGTGACGCCTGGCTCGCTGCCGGTGTCGGTGTTGGCGCCATCGCCCTTGCTGCATGGCCAAGGGGCGTCGCCGAATGTTGGGCCGGAGGACGCAGCATTTGTTACCGGAGTTGTGTCGCCGCTGGCTTGCGACGTTGGCACCGAATTAGGCGCCGACGAGGTCGAGCTGCTGCGGTCTTTACCGCAGGCCGTGGCAACGAGTGCGAGCGCCATAAAAGCGGCTGCGAACCGAACGGAAGTGCTACGCATCAAATATCTCCCCCTAAGGATTTCGAGCTGATTCGGTCACCATAACATGTATCTGACGACGCGTCAGATGTTGAGACGAGGGCACGGCGCGTGCCCTCGTCCGAATACTTTTGAGGCTTACTTCGTGGCGAACTGCTGCGAAATTCGATTGCTGTCGAGCAGTGCTGCGGCGAGCGCACGAGTGCCTTCGACCTTGGCGATCCACTCGGGCTTGCACTCGTAGGTGCCCGGCGTTGCAGGCGCCACCCGCTTATAGCCAGTGCCCTCGATCTTGAGCACAATGTTGCACGAAGACGGGTGATTCTGAGCCGGGTTATCTTCGGCATGAATGCCGTGGCCGGTCCACTTGGTGATCTTGGCGAGGTTGGCGAGCACACAAGCACGGGTGAGCTCTGCACCACATTGCTGCGATGCCGTTGCCCACAACAAGAACGACGACGCTGTTTGTGTGCCAAGCAGCGCGACATCGCCTCCGTAGGTCTTCATCAAGTCGAGGTAGTCCTGAGTTGCTTTGTTCGTTGAGGCTTCTTCGAGCGGAATGCCCGTGAGACGCACGTACACGTTGTCGAGAGCACCATCAGTATTCGCTCCCGCGCACTCGACCGAGTAATGGTTGGCGTCGGTGACGATTGGGATGTTCAACCCGTTGGCTTTCGCGGCCTGGGCCACCAACTGCAGATGCGGCAAGCAGGTGCCGGACCAATAAAGCATCGTTGCGCCAGACTCCTTGATTCGCTTGATAAACGGAGTCCAATCGGCTTCGCCGGCCGCGTTGTACTCGAGTTTGGCGTCGGCGAAGCCCCAGCCGTACTGAGGCGCAACGGCTAAGACCTTGTCGCCCGATTCCTGAGTAGCCGAGAAGTTGCCAACCAGTGTGGCCACGTGCTTCACCGCATCGGGGAACAGCGTGGCCATCTGAGCAAAGAAGCCAGCAGACATTTCGTCAGACGGATTGGGCACACCAACAAAGACATCTTTGCCATGAGCGAATGCGCCGCTGACCGAATACGTCGGCACCGCCGGCATGCCGCACTTGAGTCGTACCTCTTCTTGGTTCGAGTCGAATGCCCAACCCTCGCCGACCAAGAAGAAGTCCTTCTGATCGCACACACCCTGCATTGCAGCAACAACGTTGAAGATGCCAGCGTCGAAGTAGTTGAAGGTGATTTGGCGACCGTTGATGCCACCGAGTTCGTTGCACTTCTTCACCAAGGCGCGCATTGCATCGGTGAGCTGATGTGACAGACCTGGCGAGCCCACATAACCCGCGTCGTCGCCACCGGCAATGCTGATTGCGTTCTTGGTAACTCCGGGTTCGTTACCCGAGTCGGTGTTGGCGCCATCGCCCTTGCTGCATGGCCACGGCGCATCGCCAAACATAGGGACATCGGCTGCGGGCGTGCTGCCGCCGGTAGCGGGCTGCGACGACGATGACTCGGGCGACGAACCGGCCGGCGCTGCGGCATCGCGACTCTTGCCGCACGCAGTGACGAGCATTGCAAGCACCAATGGAACGGCTACCAAGCGATAGCCCTGACGACGACGACGAAGCATCATGAATCCCCCCCGAGATTGGTTGTGCTGCGGACGTTAGCACCGCCTATGAAACCGATTGGACACTGGAACAACCAGCAACGACGGGAGATGAATTAGCCGATCGCGATGGGGTTCACCGGACTGCCGGAAGCGCCGGTGACCAATAGCGCTCCGACTGCGAGCAACACGTCGTAACACGAGTCGGCAGCGAGATCGGCCAACCACAGATGCTCAATCATGGTGACGCCAAGTTGCTGCAGCAGTTCGATATGCACGCACAAGAAACGGTTTTGGTCGAACGGGATCGACTCGACCGCCGAGTTGTCAGTTCCCACCGCGCTGAGGCCGTGATCGCGAATGAACGAGACCGCATCGAGGCCGAGGCCGGGCTGCATCCAACTCTGCGCCGGACCCACGGCCGCGTTGCGATGCTCGATCCAGCCGGTGCGCACCAACAAGATGTCGCCTGCATCGATCTGGGTGCCTTGGCTGGCGCGGCATGCTTCGAGCAAGGCGGAGTCGATGATCTGACCCGGGGACAAGCCCTCGGGGTTCATGTGTGCGACCACATAGCCAGCGACGTCGAGCAGTTTCGCTGGACCAGCAAAACTTCCGGTGTGCTCGATGCCGCACTTGGCTGCACCGCCGCGAGGCGTAAACGACTCAGCCGGGTAGCCGTTGTAGAGCGTGCTTTCAGAGGTGACATGCGAGAGCGCATCCATGTGCGTGCCGATGTGGCTGGGCATGGTGAGTACGTCTTCGTTCGCTCCAACGCCTTCGCCAATTTCGAAGAAGGGTGGCACGCGACCGATGTCAGCCATCGTGGTGAGCGTGTAGCGCTCGGGTGACGGACGATCGTGAACTGCTGGCACGCTCTCTCGAGTGAGCTGGATAGCTAACGAGTAAACCTTGCCCGTGACACGACGCTGTGCCGCCGCCTTCACAGCCTCGGGCGTGATGAGATTCAGTGCGCCACGTTGATCGTCGTCGCCCCAGCGTCCCCAGTTATTCCCCACGGCAGTACTCCTTGCGTCGAATCGATGTCGATTGCTCAACCGACTTGTTTCGTATCACATGTCGGCGGGGCCAGAAGCTACCGTCGGTCTCTATGAACAATCAGTCGACAGTCAGCGGCGGCCTGCAGGGCTACTCCATCCTCATCACTGGCGGAGGCACCGGAATCGGCCGAGCCTGCGCCGAGCGCCTCGCGGCCGATGGCGCGGCCGTCACCATTTGCGGTCGCACCGAGGCCACACTCGCCTCTGCCGCTGCGGTTGTTTCTGCCGCAGCAGCGGCCTCAGGTCATGGCGGCAGCGCTCACTATGTAGCCGGCGATGTCACCAACGAAGACGACGTGCAACGCATCGTCGCCGTTGCACTACAACCCACCGGCGCGCTCAACGGTTGCATCGCCAACGCCGGCGGCGCCTCTGGCCTCGGGCCCTACCACTTGCAAGACACCGCTCAGTTCATCAGCACCCTGCATCTCAATGTGTTGGGCACCATGCTGAGCCTCAAGCACACCGTGCCGCACATGGTCGCTGCTGGCGGCGGTTCGTTCATCGGTATGTCATCGATCGCTGGGTACGTGACCCACCCTCACTTCGGCGCCTACACCGTGTCGAAGGCCGCTATCGAGCAGATGATGCGCAACGCGGCCGACGAATATGGCGCTGTCAACGTTCGCTGCAACTCAATTCGGCCAGGCTTCATCGCCACCGAGCTGATGGACGCGATTCCACGCGACAGCGATGTGTATCGCAGCTACACCGACAACACCCCAATGGGCGATGTGGGCCAGCCCGAAGATGTGGCGTCGTTGGCTCGGTTCCTCATCGGGCCCGACGCACGTTGGATCACCGGCGTTTCAATTGCCGTAGATGGCGGCATGGGTCTGCGTCGCGGACCCGACTACTCGCCATTCCTTGAGCCGTTTCTTGGCGCCGACGTGATGTTGGCGAAGAAGCCGTTCGAGCCCTAAGCCGGGCCACGGCTGGGTCGCGGCGTTAGCCGTGGGCGCCGCCATCGATGCGCACCGACGTAGCCGTGATGTACCGACCATCGTCGCTCGCCAACATCGCGATGACACCGGCGACATCGGCCGGTGAGCCCATGCCGTTGCCGATGATTGGCGACATCTTTGTGAACAGCGACCAATCGGCATTGCGAGGCATCATGCCTGGCACCGACTCGGTGATGCCGCTGGTAATGCCGCCCGGGGCGACCGCAACTGCGCGCAATCCCTGCTTGCTGTACTCGACTGCGAGCGTGTGCGTGAGAGCGTCTACGCCACCCTTGCTGGCGGCGTAGGCAGCCATATACGGATGGGCAAACGACGCCGAGGTGGAACTGAAGTTGACGATGACTCCACGGCCGCAGGCCAGCAACGCTGGCAACGCAGCACGTGTCATCAAGAACGTGCCCGTGAGGTTGATGTTGATGACCTGGTTCCACATGTCGAGCGTGCACTCGTGCGTGTGAGCAGCGCGCATGACGCCCGCTGCGTTGACCAAGACCTCGAGCCCGCCAAGGTTTTCGACGACCGCAGCGATAGCCGCATTGACCGCTGCTTCGTTCGAGATATCGAGCACGCCAGTGGTCAGGCGATCGACAGTGTTCGATGCAGCGGCCATTTCGCGAGTTGCGTCAAGGCCCTCGGCGTTGACGTCGACGGCGTGCACAATGCCGCCCTCATCGAGCAACCGCAACACCGTGCCCTGCCCAATGCCCGATCCGCCGCCAGTAACGATGACCCGTCGATCTACAAACCTGTTCACTGCTTCCTCCCCAATCACCGAATGAGCCAACCGTAGCCAGACCGGCCTGCGGGCGACTAGTGCTGCGGGGGCAAGCCCTTCGTGACCTCAGCGATTTCAACGTCGTTCAGCACGCCGCGACCGGTGTCGAGCAGAAAACGTTCGATACTGAACGTGGCATCGACTCGATAGGTGTCTGCCTTCGGGTCACTTGATGCAACCGTTCCTTGGTACGCAATCTGCGTGCTGTCGGAGCGAACGATGCTGAAGCCGTGATATCCGAGCCCACCCGAGGCGGGCACTCCGCTCTGCGTGGGCAGCGACGCAATCAGCTGATCAAGCGCTTGCGCCTGCTCGGCCGTGAGCTGCCATTGCGGATCGGCCCGGCCCGAGTAGATGCCTAGCTCAATGCGCGTTGGAGCTGACGCACTCAACGTTGTGGTGCCAACGTCAGAAACACTCTGGCTTGAGCACGCAGCGAACAGCACAGCGATGACCAAACACACCGGGGCACTCAGCCAACGCTTCATTCGCCAGCAACCCGTACGGCCGGGTTCTGCCGATAGAAACCAGCGAGCACTGCATAGAGCTCGGGCTTTTCTGCCCGCATTTCTACCGGTCGACAAAAGAAGATCTCGGATACGACGGCGAAGAACTCGCCAGGGTTTACCGCCCCGTACTCCCGGATGAGCGGCCCCGACGTCTCGTCCTTGAGGGCTTCGTATTCGCGTGTACAGACATCGATCCACTGTTTACGGCTTGCAGAGTCGGGCAGCGGCGGCATGCCGTCGACGGTGCCATCAAGCATGTCGAGTTTGTGAGCGAACTCATGGAACACAACGTTGTTGCCGTACTCGGGATAACGCGCTTCACGACGAACCGCATCCCACGCAACAACCACGGGACCTTCGTATTGCGCCTGGCCTTGGATAGGGAGCGGGCCGCTTTGGAACACACCGGAGTTGTCGGTGACCCGCGGGCCGTCGATGACCATCGTGGTTGGGTGAACGATGATCGAGCCGACACCGCGGTAATAGTCGGCAGGCAACTCGAGCACCAACAGACACGCTTGCGCGGCGATGAGCACAATCATCTCTTCGACTACCTGAAAGCCTTGTGCCGCTTCCCACCGTTTGCTGGCCACGAACTCTTGGATCATTGGCTCAAGGCGGCTTCGTTCGTCGAGCGTGAGCGAATGCCATCCGGCCCACGACATTGCCAAGATACGGCGCCACTCGGCCGGAAACGGGCGCTCGGTGGCCTGACGATATTGCCGTTGACGTTTGCTCTCAAACCGCACGACCAGCCTCCGTTCGTCCTAGGAACTACGCCATTATGTCTGGGCTTCGCGACGTTCGTTCACCAATCCCAGGCGCCGCCATCGAGGCCACGAACTTCGAGTCCCATTGATGAAATGAGGTCGAGGCTCACCGTGACTCGTCCAGTGAAATCGGATGGGCAGTCACACAAAGCGAGCACGCCTTCGACCATTTCTTCCATCGACTCGATCTGCTCGGGACGCAAGGTGGCACCAACGAGAACATCGGCTCCTTCGGTGAGCACCGCTGCACGCGGTTCGACGGTGTTCACGCGGATGCCGGTGCCGTACAGCTCTACGGCGAGACCGTTGGTCATGCGGTTCAGCGCGGCCTTTGATGCGCCGTACAGGCTCAGCGTGGCGCCTTGCGAGCCAGTGATAAACGGCGGACCTTCGGTCTGGCGCGCCGTGGCGCTGGACACGTTCACAATCCAGCCCTGCCCCGCAGCGCGCATAGCGGGGATAACCGCCTGGGCAAGGTCGAGCGGAGCATGCACGTTGGCTTCGAAGATCAGCCGGCGACGCTTCAGCGAGAACTCGGCAAGCGGGTTGTAGATCGCGGCGGCAGCGTTGTTGATGAGAATCTCGATTGGCCCGCCAAGGCCAGCCTCGGCTTCGGGCACGATTCGCGCCCGATCGTTTTCGTCGAGCAAGTCGGCAGTAACGATGACTGCGTGGCAGCCATAGACGGCCATTCGCGCCGCGGTCTGTTCGAGCGAGCCGCCCAGCTGTGCCGCACCCGCCGCGCCGCGCGCTGTGATGGCAACCAGCGCGCCTTCGGCTGCGAGTCGCTCGGCGATGCCGGCGCCGATACCGCGGCTGGCTCCGGTGATCAGCACTCGTCGGCCTTCGAAACGTTTGTGATCGGCGCTCACGCAATCAACCCCTTGCTCACGAGAAAATCTGCAACGCACTCACCGATGTAGTGACAATCGTCGTCATTGAGCGAGTGATTGTTGGGCAGAATCAAACCGTGTTCCATCACCCGGTCGGCGTTTGGCAGGCCGCCCGCTGGCTGACGGAACGGATGGTTCTTGAACGCTGGTTGACGCGCAGCATTGCCAGTCCAGACCATGCGCGTATCCACTCCCCTGCCTTCCATCCACTGCTGAAACTCGGCGCGCCGAATAGCTGGTGAGTTAATGAGGATGGGGAACATGTGCCAGCCGGTTTCGACGTGTGGAGTCAGGCGAGCTGCCGTGAAAAACTCGGGCCACTTTGCGAAGTGCGATGAGATGATCTCGAAGTTGCGTTGACGACGGGTGAGGTTGTCGCCCAGCTTGTCGAGTTGCACCAAACCGAACGCTGCCGACAGTTCGCTGGGCTCAAAGTTCCAGCCGATCTCATCGAAGATGAACATGTTGTCGTACTCAAGGTCGCCGTCGATCGTTGAAAAGAAGCGCTTCTCAACACCCTTCTTCGAGCCGAACAATTGCAGCTCGCTACGACGGCCCCAACGACGCAACATGAGCGCGCGGTCGGCCATGTCGTCGTCGTCGAAACAGATCATGCCACCGGTGCCCGCAGCCGTGATGATGTGCGACAGGGCGAAGCTCGTGAGGCTGATGTCGGCGCGACTGCCCGTGGGCGTGCCGCGCAGCGTAAGGCCCAGCGCATCGCACGAGTCTTCGATCACGAAGAGATTGTGGCGATTGGCGATCTCACGAATGACGTCCCAGTCGGGCGCGTTGCCAATGAGGTTCGGCGCCAAGATCGCTCGCGTGTTAGGCCCGATCATCTCTTCGATGGCATCGGTATCGATCTGAAACGTGTCGGGCGTGAC
>JBAXHD010000014.1:0-55232 GCA_037139095.1 Actinomycetota bacterium | reverse complement strand
CTGCAGCTTCAACAACTGCAGCTTCAGCAACTGGTGCGGCTGGTGCTGCGCCCGGACGGGGAGCCGCCGGCTTGCGTGTTGGCGCGCCTGGACGGGCTGGACGCAGCGGCTTCGGCATCGATGAGCCACCGGTGACCTCGATGCCGAACAGGGCTGCGATCTGCGGCAGCGCTGGTGCCAAGCGCTTCACGGTGGCGGTGAGCTCATCGCTCACCGTGGCCGGGGGAGCAGCTGGCTTGATCAGCGAGCGCATTGGGGCAAATGCTGCAGCTTCGAGCACGGCGACCCAACGATCGGGCATCGCATCGGCTGCGAGCGATGCAATTGCACCCTCGGCAAGCTTGACTGCGAGTTCTGGTGGCAGGCGCACGCCGGCCTTTGGCGGCAGCGACGACAGCTTGAGCGCACGAACGACGCGACCCACAGTGAGTGCCGAGGTGATGTCGTCAAGCCAGAGCAACAATTCGCTCTCTTGCTTGGCGATCAGCGCCTGCTTGAGTTCGGCGGCGAGCGCACGAGTGGACTCATCGCGAGCGACCACTGGATCTTCCGATGCGGCTACAACCGAACGGAGATCGGGCAGTGCCAATTCGGCTAGATCGGCCTTGGCGGCATCGGCACGGTCGAGCCATTCAGCGACACGCAACTTGGGGAGCAACTGCTCGGCCATCTGAATCAAACCGGCCGCTGGAATCTCTTCCTGTCCTGCAGCCTTCAGGCGAGCATTTTGCTCCTGCACGGCCTGACGTACGGCGGGAATGCCACCTTGCAAGGCGCGCTCGGCAACTGTGCGCTGAGCCTCTGGCAGATCGGCGAGCACGGCGGCGCGATGAGCGCGGCCCGGCTTGAGACGCTTTGGCTTCGGACGCTGTGCCAACTCGGGCGGTGCAGTGAAGTTGGGGCGTGGGCGACGTTCGCCCGAGCCTACTTCGCCACCAGCGCGCGCTGGGCGGTCGCCATCGCGACGGGGACGACGCTCGGCACCAGCACCAGCACCAGCAGGCGCTGCGCCCTCGCGACGAGGACGACGATCACCATCGGTACGCGCTGGGCGATCACCATCGGGACGACGCGGTGGGCGATCACGACGGTCGCCGCGATCTCCACGGTCGCCGCGATCGTTGCGGTCGCGCTTGGCGAGCTGCTGCGTGACTGGTTCGAAGTCTTTGCTGCTTGGCAAGATCTCAAGCAAGCCACCCTTGTCGGCCTTGCCCTTGATGGTGGAGACGCTGAGGACTCGTGTGCCATCGAGTTCGGTTTCGACGTCGGCGCGGAAGATATCTCCCACCTTCGACGGGCCGGGCAATACCGTTGCTTCGAGTACACCCTTTGGCTCACGGGCCCCGGCTGCTCGCCAAGTCCAAGTGCCATCGGGGCGCGTGCTTGTTAGTTCGATCTCAATCCTGCGGGACATATGGCCTGCACGCTATCCGGTGAACGGCCACTCTCTGTTACTGCCGCGCATCTCATCGGCTGAGCAGTTGTCAGGTCCACTCACTTGGCTACCGTTGCCGTGTGCCGATTTACGCGCTGGGCGACCAGGTTCCAAACATCCATCCCGATGCATACATACATCCCGACGCCGTGATCATCGGGTCTGTACACATCGGAGCCGAGAGCTCTGTGTGGCCGTGCGCCGTGCTGCGTGCCGACGACGGCGCCATCTATATCGGCGAGCGCACCTCGGTGCAAGACGGCTGCGTGCTGCACACCACCCCGTTCTGGCCCACGCGTGTTGGCAGCAACTGTGTTGTTGGCCATCTCGTGCATCTCGAGGGTTGCACCATCGAAGATCGGTGCCTCGTTGGCAACGGCTCCATCCTCATGCATCAAGTAACGGTGCACACCGGGGCCATCGTGGCCGCCAACTCGGTGCTGCTCAACGGCACGGTGGTTCCTAGTGGCGCCCTTGCTGCTGGCGTTCCGGCAGTGATCAAAGAAGGCAAAGCGCGCACCGAGCACATCGATCTTGCAGTGCAAAGTTATGTGAACCGAAGCAAGCGCTTCCGCGACACGCTGCGTCGGATCGACTGACCGGTGGTACTTGCGCTTGTTGTCACCGTAGATACTGCCGACGCAGAACTCGCCTCAGACGATCTCTGGTCGCTCGGTGTTGTAGCTGTCGAAGAGCGGTTGGGTCCGTCGCACAACACTGTCGAACTCTGGACGTCGCTGGGCGAAGAACAAGACTCGGTCATCACCGCACTTGTCGCGCTCGAACGCCCGTGGACATGGCGCTTTGAAACCGTCGACGAATCGGTCAGCGAAACATGGCGCGATTTCGCGACTGCCACATGGGTTACCGACGACCTCGTTGTGTATCCGGCGTGGATGCAGCGCCCCGAGTCAGCAGAAGCCACCGCAATCAGCATCGATCCCGGCGCAACGTTTGGAATGGGCGATCACCCCACCACTGTGCTGTCGCTGCGCGCATTGCGCGCACTGCCTACCGAGGCCGCCACGGTGCTCGATGTCGGTTGCGGTAGCGGCGTGCTGGCGATCGCCGCCGTGTTGTTCGGAGCCACGCACGCTGAGGCCATCGATATCTCGCCGGCTGCGGTACCAACCACCATCGACAACGCAACGCGCAACAACGTGGCCCACCGGATCCACGTGTCCACTACTCCGTTGGCCGATGTAGATGGCAGCTACGACATCGTGCTTGCCAACATTTTGGCTCCTGCGCTGATCGACCTCTCGTTCGATCTCAAGCGGGTGCTGTCGCCTACGGGTGCACTGGTGATCAGCGGCATTCTGGCCGAGCGTCACGACCATGTGCTTGCGGCACTCGAACCGTTACGTGTGGTGCAGCGTTACGAACTTGAGAACTGGACAGCGATCACTCTGCGGTGGTGAGCAGCGCTTCGATCGCTTCGCGATAGGGCAATGAGGGCACAGCGCCACGAACCGTGGTAGCCAAGGCTCCTGCGGCCGACGCGAAATGCAGTGCATCAACAATTTCTTCGCCTCTCGACATCGCTGCGGCAAACGCGCCACAGAACGCGTCGCCAGCTCCCGTTGTATCGATGGCGTCAACGCTTAGGGCAGGTATCGCCAGCACGGGCTGACCCGCGCGACACAACATTGCTCCGCGCGAGCCGAGCGTGATCACCACCGCTGATGCACCGAAGTCGAGCAGCGTGGTGACACCTCCGAGTAACTGCACTTCGTGTTCGTTTGGGATCACGATGTCGCACAGAGCAAGCGTGTCTTCGTCGATTCGGCTCGCTGGCGCAGGGTTCAAGATGGTAAGAGCACCCGCTCTTTTGGCAGCGGCAAGCGCCTCGCGCACCACGGCTGCAGGCACCTCGCGTTGCACGAGCAGCACGCGTGCCGACGCAGCCGCAGCACGCACATCGTTGGGTTTCAGTTTGCCGTTGGCACCAGGCACCACGATGATCGAGTTCTCACCGCTTGATGAAACACCAATGAGGGCACGTCCCGTAGGCGAATCGGACAGCTCGATGAGCGCACCGCGATCGATGGAGTCGGCATCCATCACGGCGATGAGCTGGCGCGCCGCATCGTCGCCGCCGACGGCCCCAGCAAATGCCGTGCGCGCCCCAGCGCGTGAGGCTGCGACGGCTTGGTTCAGTCCCTTACCGCCGGCAAACTCGGCGTAGGTGGAACCCATCACCGTTTCGCCCGGACCGGGCAAGCGGTCGGTGGTGGCGACGAGGTCAAGATTCGCGCTGCCCACCACGCACACGTCGAACTGTGGCTGCGTACTCACGAGGGAGTTGTAGTGGGTCGAAAGACCGCTGGGCGTTTCGCGATAAAGGCGGCCACAGCCTCGGCATGCTCGGGCGATTTCCAACACTCGGCCAGCAGCACTTGCTCGCGCCGCTGGATCAAGGTGAGGTCTGTCTCGACCAAGTTCTCAGTGAGCAGCTGCTTGGTCATCCGCAATTGCGGTGTGGGGTTTTGGGCATACGAGCGCGCCGTGTTCATTGCTGTCTCGAGCAGTGCGTCGGGCTCGACGAGTTCGTCGGCAAGCCCGATGCGAGCAGCTTCGGCCGCAGCAATCACGCGGCCCGACAGAAACAGATCGCTGGCATGGCCAAAGCCAACGCGGGCGGCGAGCAACCGAGTGCTCGCGAGTTCGGGCACGAGGCCCATCTTGATGAACCCCATCCCGAACTTGGCTGCGCTCGAGGCAACGATGCGGTCGGCCGGAAGGATCATCGTGACACCAATTCCAACGGCTGCGCCGTTCACCGCAGCGACGATGGGCTTTGATGTGCGCAGCAGCTCGACCCAATCGAGACCGGCGGGCATGCCGCCCACGCCATCGGCGGTGTTGTTGCCTGGATCATTGCCGTGGATGCGTGTGGAGAACGTGGCCTCCATATCGGCACCGGCACAAAACCCTCGACCCGCACCGGTCATCACGATGGCGCCAACAGTGTCGTCGGCGTTGGCGGCGAGCACGGCGTGCGCCTGCTCGTCGGCCATGCGCGGGGTCCACGCATTGAGCCGGTCGGGGCGGTTCAGGGTGATCAGCGCGATGGGTCCATCGACTGAATACATGATCTGTGTGTAGTCCACGAAGGCACCCTAGATCGTTGAACGCCTGCAATCGCAGGCCACGCGTAACGCTTGCTCAGCCTGCGCCGCGGGCGCGAACACCAATGGGAGCAATCAGGCGATAGCCAGCCGAGTGACGCTCGTCTTCTGACTCGCTGCCCCAAAAACCGTATTCGTGGTTCTCTCGGGCATACGAACAACAGCGATCTTTCACCCTGCAGCTTGCGCACACCGAGCGAGCCATTGCTTCTCGCCGATCTCGGGCCTGTGGCCGCTCTGCGGGAGCGGGGAAGAACAGATTTGTCAGCCCCTTACACGCGGCATCTCGCATCCAACGATCGTCGGTTGCTTCGCGGTGAAAGAAAATTTCTACCGAAGCCATAGAACCCCCTCGAGTTCGACGTACAGCGTGACCGCCGACCCCCGGACGGCACGAAGCCGATCATACGTAGAAGTAATCGCCGAGTCAATTGCATACTGCAATGAAATATACATTCCGGATTCACAGCCAGATTGGTCTGTTTGGCACCGACAGGTGGGTCAGGAACCGAGCAGCTCGTGCACTCCGGCAGCGAACATATCGACATCTTCGACGGTGGTGTCCCAGGCGGTCATCCAGCGCACCTGATGCGATGGAACATCCCAGTCCCAAAAGAAACACCAGTTACGCAGTTCGTCGATGAGATGGGGCGGCAGGTGGGGGAACACGCTGTTCACAACGGGTGCCGCGTCGTATGCCACCGCCGGGATTGAGCACGTGGCGCCGTACAGGCGCTGAGCCATCAGGTTGGAGTGTGCCGCCAATTCGAGCCATAAATCGTTGTGCAGCAATGCATTGAATTGAGCTGAGACAAAGCGCATTTTGGATGGCAACTGGGTGACCTGTTTGCGCACATATGGGGCCACAGCCGAGAAGCGATCGTTGAGGTAGACAACGGCCTCGCCGTACATCATTCCGTTCTTGGTGGCGCCAAAACTGAGCACATCGACACCAGCGTCGACGGTCATCGCGCGCAACGCCGCACGAGTTCCGCCAGCAGCGGCCACCGCGTTCGCGATTCGGGCACCGTCCATGTGTACCGACATGCCGTGCCGATGCGCTGCGTCGCACAGCAAGCCGATTTCTTCGGCGCTGTACACAGTTCCGAGTTCGGTGCTTTGGGTGATGCTCACGACGCCTGGTTGAGCGTGGTGCATCACGCCAATGGCGTGCGCCTGCTCTTCGATCTGGGCGGGCACAAGCTTGCCGTCGGGGCACGGAACATCGATGAGTTTGGCCCCAAGAATGCGTTCGGGAGCACCGGTCTCATCGACATTGATGTGCGCCCAGTTGGTGCACAGCACCGCCTGCGCTGGACCAAGCATGCTGGCGAGCGCCATCACGTTGGCACCCGTGCCACCCCAGACCAAGTATGAACTCGTGTCGCTGCCAAACAGGTCGCGCATGCGGTCGTTCATCTCAACGGTCCATCGATCGGAGCCGTAGGCCAACGCATGGCCGCTATTGGCTTCGTTCAGCGCCTCGATCACTGCTGGATGAACGCCAGCAGCATTATCGCTTGCGAACGCACGACGGGGAGGAGGCGCTGAGATCATGGGGTCCAGTATGGCCTGCGCGTTCGACGGCGTGCCTAGTCGCCGAACACCGTGGTGATCATTCGCCCGACACGTTCGCCGGCGCTTGCATCCAGATCGGACACCACCATGATTCGTTGTACCCAACGATCTGTGCCGTCGTATCGCGCCTCGAAGGGGCTACGTCCGTGCACCACCACGTTGTTGTCAAGAATCACGAGGTCGCCAGCTGCAAGGGTGATTGCATGATGGTTCGCCGCCAACGCCCTACCCAATTCGTGCAACGCACGACCGGCCTCGACATCGGTGCCCACCATGAGATCTTCATCGAACACCATCGTTGGATTCGAGCGATCGCCAGACAGCACAGCCATTGGGGCGCCGAGCGAATTCCGGCGACCATGCAGATAGCTCTCGTCGACAGCGCACCGAAACCGAGGCTGAAACAAGATGTCGATCGCCTCGGCGCTGAGATGGGGGAGCGCATCATGGATCGAGGCCACGGTCGTCTGAGCGTTGGGGTCGCCGCGCAAACACAGCAGCAACAGGTACCTGGGCCGATGCGGATGAAAGGCGGCCTCGGTGTGAAACATCAGCGCAATACGCGACGACGTTGAGGTTTGCTTTCCCGACGACGACCGAACGGGCACAAGGTTCTGCACCATGTCGCCGCCATGTTCGGGCTCGTAACCAACGGGCTCGCCCAGCAACGCCGCAATCGCAACGAGCAACAGCTCGCTGACATTGTTCTTGGTAGTAGCGGCAGAGGGCTCAGGGGGAGTAGCGGGAATCTCGCCGACTGCCAATTCGTGCAGCTCGAGCCAACCTTGCGGTTTCGAGTCGACCCGAAACTTGTTCACCTGGCTGCGCACCGAGTCCGGCAAGTCGATGCCGTGCCGCGCACTGTTGACCAGAGCGTCATCGTTGACTGTTGTAGTGGAACGCATATTCCAAAGACTAACATTAATCGGAATATTTGCTTCGCATTCGGCTCAGGCTTTCAGGCACATAGGCGCGATGCAGCTACGATTCGAGTTCATGGAGGTTGAGAACCGCATCACGGAATCCGGTCCGCAGCTCACCACCGCCGAGCGCCGCGTCGCCGAGATCGTGCTCAGCACCCCCGAACTGGTTGCTTTTGGTACCGTCGCCGAGCTCGCCCAGGCCGCTAAGGCCGGCGCGGCAACCGTAGTTCGCCTCGCCGCCAAGATCGGCTACGACGGCTTCACCGCCCTACAAGCAGCCGTGCAACACGAACTGTCTCATCAGCTTCGCCCTGCGGCAGTGCGAATTCGCGAGGCCCGGGGCGGAGTTGCGGTGCGTAAGCACCTGCAAAGCGAGATCGACAACGTAGAAAAGACGCTGCTCGCGATCGACGAACACAGCGTGACCCAAGCAACCGAGCATCTTGCCGATCTGTCTCGGGCAGTGCTGGTGCTCAGCGGCGACGCCTCTACTGGAGTCAGTCGGCAATTCGTAGGCGACCTCACGGCGCTTCGTCCCAATGTAGAACTGCTCGAAGGCAATGAGGTGGCCATCAGCCGCCGCTTGTCGCAGGTACGCAAAGGCGACACGGTGATCGCCATCGACCTGCGTCGCTACGACCGCTGGGTTGTCGACGCAGCAACCGAAGCCAAACGCAAACACGCATGGCTGCTGGCGCTCACCGATAGCGCCTTGTCGCCGCTTGCTGGCCTCGCCGACACATCGATGGTGCTCAGCGCAGGGGGAGTCGGCCCGTTCGACAGCCATGTCGGCACATTGGCGCTCCTCAATGTGCTGGTCGCTGCATCCGCCGAGCAATTGCGCGACACCGCAACTGCTCGCCTCGACAAAGCCGAGGCCGCGTGGAGCGCGCAATCCAAGCTCATCGATCGTTGATCCGCCGGAGATCCATAGTTGATCCAGTAGTTTTGTCAGGGTGACGAAACGAACCAGCGAATCATCCGCAGGGGAGAGGCGATGCCTGTGGTGCCGTCGGCCGCTACCTGCTCCCGCAACCACCGGCCGACCACGCGTGTATTGCCGTCAGAGCTGCCGCCAACAGGACTACGAATCACGCACACGGTCGACCGAGCTACGCCTGGGCGACAACGAGCTCGTGGTAGCGCGCACGCAAATCGACGAGTTGCGCGACGCCGCTCATGTGCTTGCCTACGCCGTCGACGACACCGAGCGCGACCTTGCCGCATCAACCAACCCAACCAAGGCGGAGCTACGAGACATGCTCATCTGGCTGCTCGACGCAGCAAGGCCATTGCGCACTCTTTCTCGGTGACCAAAGCCCCTATCGACACCGCATGAGCTTTC
This sequence comes from Actinomycetota bacterium, assembly GCA_037139095.1. GTDB lineage: Bacteria > Actinomycetota > Acidimicrobiia > Acidimicrobiales > Ilumatobacteraceae > WLMZ01. The sequence goes on along the minus strand of JBAXHD010000014.1, from coordinate 46,820 downwards.
GTACCCTGCTGGTAGGCGGTACACATCGCCACGCTGGTTTCGAAAGTGAGTTCACAACATGACTCTGCGCCACACGGTCGTCTGGCTCGACCATCAGGACGCGACCATCATCGATTTCTCATTCGATGCTCAACACGTCCTTCATGTGCACCACGACAGCGAAGACCGCAAGCTGCACCACAAGGTGAACACCATCGGATCGGGGCGAACCCCTGAAGATCCCGAGTACTTCCGACAGATCGTCGTTGTGATCAAAGACGCTCACGACATTCTGATTGCCGGACCAAGTACGGCCAAGCTGGCGTTCCACAGACACCTGATCAAGCACGAGGCGGCGCTGGCGCGGCGAGTGGTTGCGGTAGAAACCATCAACCACCCATCAGAGGGACAGTTGTTGGACTACGCCCGCAAGTATTTCAAGGCAGTCGACAACATGGTCGGGCACAACGGCTGAGTGCGCACTCGCTCTATCGGTAGAGTTTCGTCAGGATGACGAAACTACGAGGAGTCACCCGGAAGCGGGCGAGAGATTGCACCTCGCACGCCGACATGCCATGACGACGGCTTTGAGCGTGCACCATTCAGCAAGGCTGAACGAGCCGGCGTACTGGCCGACGTCTCGATTCAGACCGGCGCAGCACCGAAGCCGACGTCATCGCCAGAAGAACCTCAACAGGTCAGCACGGCGCCGCACACCGAACGTCGCCTCACCAGCACCTTGTCGCCACTTCTAACACAACGCCCATAATCATCGTTATGTCAACAAGCGCCGACTTCGACCAAGCCTGCGCCACAACCACTCTCACCGGTGACCACCGGCCGCCACATGAGCAGCAGCTCGACGGCGCCAATCGTTGCCTACGAAGCCACTTCGACTCGACGGGCCGTGTAGTACGCGAACCCTGTTCCCCCGGCGATCACCACCATGCACGCGATGAAACTGAACACGATCGGGATGCCGGCCACCGGCTTGATATTGAGCCAGAACAATCGGTAAAAGTCTTTGAGCACTTCGATTTGCACGACGCGCAAGTGCACTCCCTCGCGAATGCCCATCAGCAGGCCGCGCTGGTTGCCCTGTTTTGTTTGCGGATCGATCATTGCCACTGGCAAGCACAACGCTACGGCGAGGGCCAAGGCTGCAGTGACCCAATACCGCAGCCAACGCGGGCAGTCGGAGCGACACACGGCCACCAGACCAAGGGGCACCACTGCGAACATCGGGATCATCAAGCGAGGACCCATCGTGGCACCACCCCACCATTCGTAATACGCCGAGTTAAAGATGAAGTAGCCGACAAAGGTGGCAATCGAGGCGATCGCAATGGGCCGCATTCGCTTGTCATTTTTGATCAGCCAGATGCAGCACGCGATGAGTGGAAGCAACCATGGTGACCAAAACAGAATGCCGCGATAGGCGTGGAACGACAGGAACCACATCACGTCGAGTTTGGGTGTCGTGACACCCATGACTCCCCGAGACATATTGTCTCGGAAGAACGTAGAAGCTTCGTACTGATACGGAATAGTTGGCTTGCCGAAGATCACCATGCTGTAGATCGTGAAGCCAGCAACTGGCAACGCAGCGGCCGTGGCGGAAGTAGCCAGTAGCGCCGCTGCCCTACCCACACCCGAGCCTCGTAGCGCCCGAAGCAAGAGCACCCCGATTACGGCGACCGCGATCACGAACGTGAGGTCGAAGATCAGCGCACTACCGAGCAGCAGCCCAACCCATGCAGCGCGTTTTAGGGTGAGCGGAGGCGACAACACGATGGTCAGCGCTCCGAGACACGCAGCGACGCCGTTGAGGTAGGGGAAGAAAACGGTGGAGTAGCCAAAGAGCATGCTGCCAAAGAACACGCCAGCAGTAACCAGAATTGCGCGCCTCGGTATTGCCCCCAGCCTGACCAGCAGGCTCGCCAGCAACATCGCCGCTACCGCCGCCGGCAGCGATACTGCCCACCGGGTGAGCAGGTACTGCACCAACTGAAAGCTCGGATGCACATCTAACACCTTGGAGACGCCGCGAATGGCTGCATACATAGGAAGCGCTACCACCGACACACCGATGGTCTTGTCGCTGTAATAGTGACCCTTGAAGAGCGCCTTATCGCCTGTGTCGAACGGCTTGGTTGCTTGATACTCGTCGATGGTGAGGCGACTGTGATCGACCACGGCAAACACCAGGTCGAGACGCGAGTTCGAGTTCCATCCGGTAACGGGCTGGGAGAGAAAGCATGTGGCGACGAAGACAGTGGCGCCAAGGAGCCACAGGGCGCGGCGAGTGAGCGAGTGGTTGATCGCAGGTTCTACGGGCGTCAACTCGGTGTCGACAACACTCACTGCAGCACCGCGACTGGCGGACGGACACGGGTGCGTAGTGCCTCTACCCCGCGCTGCGCGCCGTAAGCCACGGCCAACACCAAACCCGCCACTACCCCATCAAGCCACCAATGATTCGCAGTTGCCGTAACCGCCAAGATGGTAAGCGCCGGGTGCAGCAGCACGAGCCAGCGCCACTTGCTCGTGCTAATCGTTACGGCCGCAAAACCGACAACGAGAGCCCAGCCCACGTGCTGTGAAGGCATCGCTGCAAGTTGATTCGACATACCACTGCCTCCCCTGCCGTAGACCGACAGCCCATACCGTAAACCCGCGTCGACGAATCCGAGATCGGTGAGAAAACGCGGAGGCGCCATTGGGATCATCTGAATGGTGAGACATCCGGCGATCATCAACGCGAGGCTGGTCCGCACCCGCGAATACCGCTCGCGGTGACGGAAGAACAGCCAGATCAACAAGATACCGACGGCTGGCACGTGTACCCCGCCGTAGTACACATTGAGAAACTGCATGATGAGTTTGTGATCGATAAGCGCCCGCTGCAGGCTCAGTTCGCTCGGTAAATGCATCGAGCGCTCAAGGTTCCAAAGCCACATGGCATGCTCCATCGCCCCAGCGGTTTTGTTGACCGCTAGGTCGTGCGCGTATTGCCACAGCGCGTACAGGGCAAGCACCAGCGAGAGTTCCTTGGTGGTGGCGACGAACGCAGGCGCCCAGCGGTGGCGTACCCGGCCAGCCGATACAGCAAGTGCAAGAGCGATAAGGACGGCAGCCATCTTGAATGCGGTCTGCCAGGACAACAACACGTGACGTACCTCCCTCGAATCGACAGCCTGCAATCTTGGCAGGTCTGGTCGCGCCGCAACATTCGACTCTTCACTAATCTGCCAGCAATGCAGATTCGACTCGCCCGCGTTACCGACAGGGACGCTCTCTACGACATTTGCGTACGAACTGCCGACTTCGGAAACGACGGGCGCCATCTCTTCGAGGACCACGATCTACCCGGCCACATGTGGGCCGGTGCGTATCTCGCCGTAGAGCCTCGCTTGGCGTTTGTGGTTGCCGACAATGAAGGCGTGGCGGGTTACGTGATCGGCGCGCTCGACACCATCGATTTTGAGCAACGCTGCGAGCGCGAATGGTGGCCTGCGCTACGCGATCGCTACCCGAACCCAGTGGGTATACCTCGTGAGTTGCGGACACGCGACCAAATGATCCACCGATCAATGCACAAACCCGTGCTGACTCCACATGAGCACATCGGCGAGCACCCATCGCATCTACACATCGACTTGCTTCCGCGAGCGCAAGGCCAAGGCCTCGGCGCAGCGATGATGGCCACGCTGCTCAACGAGTTACGCAGCCTCGGCTCCCCCGGCGTTCACCTTGGCGTGAGCCCTGCGAATGCGCGTGCGGTGGCGTTCTACAAGCACCTTGGCTTCACCACGCTTGCCGAGTTTGGCGGGCACGGATTGCTGATGGGCATGCGGCTCTGACCGCACGCCACGCGCCTAGTTTGAAGCGCAGACCCCAGCAAGGCTGCCTATTGAGGTGGTGCGGCGCGACTCGCGCAGCACGTTCTGGTCGAGACCATTGGTGCAGTACCCAAGGCTGAGCCCCGACACTGGGTCGCCCCAAGCGATCTGACCCTTGGCTCCGTTATGGCCAATCGTGAGCGCCGACACGGTGCGACCCATACCGCGGTAGTTGCTCTTGCCGTCGTCGCCGGCTTGCACCAAACCCAACGTGCGGTTCGCGTTGACTCCAGTCATGGCATCGGGCAGACGATTACGCACATGAGTCTTCACATCGTGGAGCACATCGGCGTTCCACATGCCTGCGGGGTTGTGCAGCACGGCTTGGTAGTACAACGCCAGGTCGGCGGCGCGCATAACTCCACCTCCGCCGGGGATGCCGACCCGCTGCACCTCGGGCTTGTTAAAGCCCATGAGCGCGTCGTCGGTCACCTCGGTAACGGGCAACTCTCGTACGCCGAACGCTGCTTCGAGTTCGTCGGGTGAGGCCGGTTCGCCCACCACGATCAGTTCGGCTGCAACGTGCGGCACATCGCCGAGCACGCGCGGCAAGCCTGCGGGGTTGGTGACGCGGTCTTGCACCACGGTGCGATAGTCGGTGCCAGTGACGCGCTCAATGATCTCGGCCAGCACCCAGTGCGCCGACGATGGGTGATATTCGAAACGCGTGCCGGGCTGCCAGTTGAGCCGCCACTTGGCGAATGCTTCGGTGCGCCCTGCGCTGGTGTCGCCTGCGGGAGCCGACAACGGGGCCGACGGAAAGCCCGACGTGTGCAGCATCACTTGCTCGAGAGTGATGATCTCTTTGCCGTTGGTTCCGAACTCGGGAATGTAGTCGGTGACCAATCGCATGGGATCGACGAGACCGTCGCCGATGAGTGCCCAGATCGCCCCAGCAACGAAGGTCTTGGTGGCCGAGTACACCACGAAGCGAGTGTCGTTCGTAGCGTCACCAAACGTTTCGAATGCGACGAGCTCGCCCTGATAGGCCAAGGCCACTTGCGACGCCGGCAACAAGCCTTCGTCGACCTCGCGCTCGGCCCGATCGAGCAACTTTTGAACTTCAACTTGGTCAATACCCATGCGACTCCCCCTTGGCTTTGCTCGCACACTACGCGGCCGACGCAGCCACAGCCTCACCGACCGAGTCGTCTACACTCGGCGCCATGTCTGCATCGACGGCACCATTGGTTGGAATCATCATGGGGTCTCGATCTGATCTCGAAACGATGCAACACTCGCTCGATACCTTGCGCTCGCTCGACATCGCCTTCGAGGCGCGAGTTGTCAGCGCCCATCGCACGCCCGACCTGCTCTTCGAATACGCATCAACTGCCGAGGCCCGAGGCCTTCAGGTCATCATCGCTGGCGCCGGAGGGGCGGCACATCTGCCCGGAATGTGTGCCGCGAAGACCACCATCCCGGTGCTCGGAGTGCCCGTGCAGTCGAAAATGTTGTCGGGCGTCGACTCGTTACTCTCCATCGTGCAAATGCCCGCAGGCATACCCGTGGGCACCCTCGCCATCGGCAAAGCCGGAGCCATCAACGCTGCATTGCTTGCCGCAAGCATCATTGCTCAATCACTACCCGATCTGCGCGAGCGGCTTCAGGCATTTCGCGATTCGCAGACAGCCACGGTTCTTGAAGACTCGTGGATCGAGGGCGCGCCGTGATGCTGCGCCATGTCGATGCCTGAGCCGATCCTTCCTGGCGCCACGATTGGCATTCTTGGCGGTGGTCAACTTGCTCGGATGCTCGCACTTGCAGCACAACCGATGGGCTATCACGTGGTTGTGCTCGACCCTGATCCACAGTGTCCCGCAGCGGCCGTGTGTGATCACGTCATCGTGTCGGCATTCGACGACAACGATGGTCTCGCCCTGTTGGCCGGCGCAGTCGACGTTGTCACTCTCGAGTTCGAAAGCGTGCCGAGCGAAGCGCTCGAAGCACTCGAAGCGCTTGTGCCGGTTCGACCCGGTCGTCACGTGCTCGAGATCGCTCGCGACCGTATTTTCGAAAAGACCTTCCTCAACAACATTGGCGTAGAGACAGCTCCCTGGGCTGCCATCGAGACCGACGCCGATTTCACCTCCGACGCGGTCGCCGAACGGTTTCCAGCGATCATGAAGACATCAACGTTGGGCTACGACGGCAAAGGTCAGGCACGCGTCGCCGACATCGCCGAAGCACGCGAGGCGTGGCAACAGATGGGGCGTAGCCGGTGTGTCATCGAGTCACTGGTTGATTTCTCGATGGAGATTTCAGTCATCGTTGCGCGCACCCCGAGCGGCGAGCAGCGTGCGTTTGCGCCGTTCGAAAACCAGCACCGAAATGGCATTCTGGACATCACGTTGTGGCCCGCACGTATCGACCCACTCATCGCCGAGTCAGCCGTGAACACGGCGCTCGAGATCTCGCGCGAGATCAACGCAATCGGACTTCTAACCATCGAGATGTTCGTCACTCGGGCTACCGAGGCGCAGCCATCTCGAATCGTGGTCAACGAAATTGCACCCCGGCCGCACAACTCTGGTCACGTCACCATCGAGGCCTCGCCTACATCGCAATTTGCCCAGGCCATTCGCGCTGTATGCGATCTTCCGCTCGGAAATGTCACGCCTCACTCCCCTGGCGCTATGGCAAATTTGCTCGGCCACCTATGGGCAGACGAAGCGCTCACTTCGGCTGCGCCACCCCACTCGCTCGAGGCTCTGCAACGTGGCGCCACCTTGCATCTCTACGGCAAGAGCGAAGCCCGACCCGGGCGCAAAATGGGTCACATCACCGCCTTGGGCTCCACCCACGATGAAGCGCTTCGTGTTGTGTCTGCCGCACGCAGCGCAATCGAGACCTGATGAATCAACGTCTCGTGTTGGTCGCCGACATGGCAAACTCGCCAACGTGATTCTTGATATTCAGTTCAACTCAGCCACCACTCCTTGGCCCGAACTGCGCGACGCAGTGCTCGCAGCCCAAGAAGCCGGATATGGCGTTGCGTGGATTCTTGATCACCTTGCGGGCCAAGTGATGAACGGCGATCAGATGCTCGAGTGTTTCACCCTCGTTGGCGCACTCGCCGCGTCGACGACAACAATCGGCATTGGAACGTTGGTTGCCAATGTTTGGAACCGCCCAATCGCTGTGCTGGCAGCCGCCGCAGCCACTGCCCAAATCATCTCTGATGGTCGCTTCTGGTTGGGCATCGGCGCCGGGGCATCGCCAGCATCAGCCTTCGGCGCAGAGCACGCCGCCGTCGGCATCGCCCTCGATCCCAATATGGCAATGCGGCACAAGCGAGTACACGATTTCATCGACATGGCCCACGAGATGTGGGAGCTTGGCGAAGTCAATGGAGTCAGCGGATTTCCGATTCCGCCAACTACTCCCCCAATGATTGTGGGCGTGAACAGCGTGGCATTAGCAACGCTTGCCGCACGCGAATCCGATGGCATCAACATTCGTTGGAACCATCCGAGATTCGAAGAGATCATCGATGCCGCACGGGCGGCGCGCCCAGCCGGAATGCCACCGCTGTTGGTCACCGCTTGGGAGCCATGGAGCGAAGAACTGATGGACGAAGGATCACCTCAGCGCGAGCTCTACACGAAGCTTGCGCTGGATCGGCTCATCGTTGTTCAGTTCGATAGAGCCGATCCATCGAAGATCGCTTTGTAACCAACGCAGTTGGCTAGCGCGCACCCAACAGGTCGACCACGAAGACCAAGGTCTCGTTGGGCTTGATGACGCCACCAGCGCCCTGTGAGCCGTAACCCATGCTTGGTGGAATCGTGAGGCGACGACGTCCGCCGAGCTTCATGCCCTCGACACCCTTGTCCCAACCGGTAATGACTTGGCCTGCACCGAGACGGAACTGGAATGTGTCGCGACGGTCCCAGCTGGCATCGAACTGCTTGCCGGTGCTCCACGAAACGCCGACATAGTGCACGTCGACCGACATGCCAGCAATGGCGGTGTGGCCGTCGCCAACAATGATGTCTTCGATCAGAAGGTCGGTTGGCGCGTCGCCAGCGGGGATGGTTACTTCGGGTTTGGTGAGGTCACTCATGGGTTTGCACGCTACCTGCGTCGTAATGTCTGTGCATGCCTCTTCGCCCGACCGGACTCTCACATGACGAGATCATCACAACGCTGCACCAGATGAAGGTCAACGACGTTCGTTGGCGCGATGGTCGAGCGTTCACTCTCGCTTACAGCGCAGGCGAGGATGTACTTGCTGTCGCCGAAGAGGCATACCGCGCCTTCGGCTCCGAGAACGCGCTCAACACCGATGCGTTCCCAAGCCTGCGAGCCATCCAGGCTCAAGTGGTCGACATCGTGGTCGACTGGCTGCAGGGCGACCCAAACGCCGCCGGGTTCATGACCAGCGGCGGCACCGAGAGCATCTTGCTGGCGGTGAAGGCGTCGCGCGAACGCGGCAAGAAAGAGCGAGGCATCACGCATCCCAACGTGGTGTTACCCACCAGCGCTCATGCAGCCTTTGAGAAGGCGTGCTACTACTTCGGACTCGAGAGCCGGCGCGTTGCGGTGAACGACGATTGGCGAGCAAATCCAGAGGCGATGACGGCAGCCGTCGATGACAACACGGTGTTAGTAGTCGGCTCGGCTCCGCAGTATCCGCAGGGCGTGATTGATCCCATCGAAGCGATTGCCGCGATCGCAGCCGAACGCGATATCAACTGCCATGTCGATGGCTGCATGGGCGGCGTCAGCCTCACGTATCTCAAGCGACTCGGCTACGCGATTCCTGCATGGAACTTCGAGGTACCTGGGGTCACCAGTATCTCCGTCGATCTCCACAAGTACGGCTACACAGCCAAGGGCGCATCGGTGATCGCCTATCGCAGCAAGCAACTACGTAGCTATCAGACGTACGTCACCGACAACTGGCTCGGTGGCGTCTACGGCTCGTCGGGCATCATGGGCACCAAGGGCGGCGGCTCGATGGCCGCAGCGTGGGCCGTGATGAACTTCCTCGGCGACGAGGGCTACATGCGAGTCACATTGGCTGCACGCCGAGCCGCCGAAGAACTGGTTTCCGGAGTGCTCGCACGGCCGCAACTGCAACTCGTTGCGGCACCCGACTCGACATTGGTTTCGTTTCGAGCTGCCGATCCCTCGACCCTCGACGTATATGCCATCGCAGACGGGCTGTGGAAGCGCGGATGGTATGTCGATCGGCAAGGACCTCCCCCATCGCTGCACTGCACGGTGAACGCGATCCATGAAGGCAAGATCGCTGCGTTTCTTGCCGACCTCGACGCCGTGCTGCTCGAACTCAGCGGTACAACATCCACCGGAACCCAAGGCGCGTACGGCACCATCGAATAAACGCGCTCGATCGCAATTCGGCCATCGCTCGCGGGTCAGAATGTGGCATGTCTCACGTTGTGTCTCTCCCGGTTGAGTTTTTGTTCTCGCTGACCGCCACCACCAACACCTCCGGCGTGATCGCCAAGGGGCCCAACGGCACGCGGGTCGTCGTCGATGCTTCAAACGGCACCTTCGAAGGTCCGAAGTTGAAAGGCATCGTCAAAGCGCCCGGCGGCGACTGGGTCACTGTGCGCCCCGACGGCGTGATGCAACTCGACGTTCGCGTGCTGCTCGAGACCGACGACGGCGCAGTGATCCTGATGCAGTACAAAGGCATCGGGCTCGACGGCGGCGCCAACATTCGTACCGCTCCGCTATTCGAGACCGGCGACGCGCGCTACGCCTGGCTCAACAGCGTGCAGGCGGTGGCCCACGGCATTGTGGGCGACGGCGACGTGACCTACCAGGTGTACGCACTGCGCTAGAGACAGAGGTACCGCGAACGTCGTCTATGCCAAGATGAACACGTGGCCGAATTCGCTCCGTCCCAACATCGCGCTGCGAACGAAGGTCTCTCTACCGCTGAGGTGAACAAGCGTGTCGCCGCTGGCCTCAGCAACGCGTCGCAGATAGGACCAACTCGAACCCTTGGCGAGATCATTCGGGCCAATGTCTTCACCCCGATCAATGCAATCATCGCCGTTGGTCTCGTGCTGATCTTGATTGCCAGCCCCGGCCCCGATGCTCTCTTTGCCGGAGTCATTCTGAGCAACAGCGCCATCGGCATCATCCAAGAACTACGCGCCCGGCATACGTTGGCCAAACTGCGTCTCCTCAACGCTCCTACCGTGCGCGCCCAGCGCAATGGCGTGGCCGAAACGATCACCACCGAGGGCGTGGTCCAAGACGACATCATTCTTCTTGGTCCCGGCGACCAAGTGGTGGTCGATGGCACCGTGATTGAGTCGGCATCGCTCGAGATCGACGAGTCGTTACTCACTGGCGAATCGGATCCAATCGTAAAAGTCGTGGGCGATCGCGTGCTGTCGGGAAGCTTCGTTGCCGCCGGCTCTGGCTCGTTCGTAGCCACCGATGTCGGCGAGCAGTCATACGCCGCCCGCCTTGCGGCCGAGGCACGTCAGTTCACTCAGATCGATTCACAACTTCGGCACGGCGTCAATCAAGTTCTGCGCGTGTTGGTGTTTGTTATTCCCCCAGTGTCGTTGGTGTTGTTCTGGCGGCTGACGCACTCTGAACCCGGATGGCGCGAGGCACTACGCGGCACAGTTGCTGCTGCCGTAGCGATGGTGCCCGATGGATTGGTGCTGCTGACCAGTCTCGCCTTTCTCGCAGGAGTGATCGCGTTGGCGCGACAGAAGGTTCTGTCACGCGAACTCGCCTCGGTCGAACTTCTTGCTCGCGTCTCGGTGCTCTGCCTCGACAAGACCGGCACGCTCACCACAGGGCGCGTGGTGCTCTCGCACCTCGAGTTACTCGATGGAGCAGAACAGCACATCGTTGAAGCCGCCCTCGGAGCATTGGGCGTCGCCGACTCAAATCCGAATGCCACGCTACGCGCCGTCGCAGCGCAGTTTCCCGCCCCATCGGACTGGGTTGCCGACGAGATCGTGCCGTTCTCGTCGGCCCGAAAATGGGCGGGCGCCTCGTTCGGCACACACGGCTCATACGCCATCGGAGCCCCCGATGTGTTGGCGCCACAAGACGCCGAGGTCGCCGCAAAGCTTGCCCCGCTCGCAGCCAAAGGGCAGCGAGTGGTCCTCATTTCTCGAACCCCAAACCTCACCGCGACGGCTACTGGGCACGACGCCGTTGCGCTGGCCCTGGTGATACTCGACGACGAAATTCGCCCCGATGCCTCACGCATCATGAGCTACTTGCGCGACGAAGGCGTGCAGCTCAAGGTGATCTCTGGCGATCACCCACAAACTGTCGATGCAATCGCTCGGCGTATTGGCATCTACTCGAGCACCGACACTGCCCCACCGGTCGATGCCCGCGATCTCCCCGAAGACATTGCCGATCTTGCGCAGGTAATGAACGAGAGCACCGTATTCGGACGCGTGTCACCGCAGCAGAAGCGATCGATGGTTCTGGCTCTACAGAGTCAAGGACACACTGTGGCGATGACCGGCGACGGCGTGAACGATGTGCTCGCACTCAAGGCTGCCGACATGGGGATTGCAATGGGCGCTGGCAGCGATGCCGCTCGCGCTGTGGCCGAGATCGTGCTTCTCGATAATGACTTCGCCACGTTTCCGCGGGTGCTCGCCGAGAGTCGTCGCGTGATCAACAACGTCGAACGATCGGCCCACCTCTTCATCGTTGGCACGGTGTATTCGATCTTGGTGTCGGTGATCATCTCGCTCAGCGGCGCCGAGTTTCCGTTTTTACCGCGGCACCTCACGCTGGTGCGCTCGCTCACTATTGGCGTGCCCGGCGTGTTCCTCGCACTCGCTACAAATACAAAGCGATCGCGCCCAGGTTTCATCGCCCGCGTCGTGCGCTTCTCCATCCCAGTTGGCGCTGTCATGGCCGCCGCAAGTCTGGGCACCTATTTCGTGTGCAGCGATGCACTCAATCTCCCGCTTGCCGAGTCACGCACTGCAGCCTCGCTCAGCCTCTTGGGCGCTGGCCTCGCTGTGCTCACCGTGCTGGCGCTACCCCTCACAAAGTCACGGGTGGCATTGCTGGGCGCGATGCCGGTTTGCGCTACGACTGTGTTGGCTTGGCCATCGCTGCGCGACTTCTTCGCACTTGTTGCCCCGTCGGGCAAAGCGTGGCTCGTGATCGCAATATCGGTGATCAGCGCGAGCTTGGCGTTGACCCTGCATCAGCGGATTGCCGGTCGACGGCAGCCGGATGCAGCATCAGCACTGGCACCGCAGCATGACGGAGCACATTGAGCGCTGTGCTTCCCATCGTGAGGCGAGCCCCTGCCGGAATGCCGCGGGTCGCCATGGCGATCATCCCCACGTCGGCTGACTCCTCGACATAAGCCGTAATCGCCGCAGCTGCCTCGCCGTGCAACACATCGAAATCTCGATTGTGTGGCGGGTCCAGCCGTTCGGCGTATTGGCGAATGAACGACGTTTCGTCGCTGTCGTTTGCAGCGCCCGAATGTCCAACCTCCACGAGGCGCAACGTCATCTCGAGGGTGTCGGCAACTTCGACAGCCGATCGCAAAATCTCGGCGCTCGCGTCGGTGTCTTCGATCGGTACCAACATCACTCGCGCTGCCGACCGAGCCGATGCTCGCGGCCCAACCATCACAACGCGCGTCTCAACTTCGCGTACGACATCGGCGCTAACGCTGCCAAAGATCAACTCGCCGAACGCCGTGCGCCCATGCGAACCGAGGCACCACAACGTGTCGTCGCCCGCCTCAAGAATCTCAAGCACCAACGTGATCTCTGGGTCGGCGTCGCTGGGGATGACGCGCCACGAGGTTGACTGCCCGGTGCTTGTACTCAACGCAGCGAGCGCAGCCTGTGAATCGGCCACCATGTTCGAAGCCGCAATCGTCAGCAGCTGCAAGCTCGCCGCTCCGCGTATCGCTAGGTCCTGGCCTATGGCTACAGCGGCCAACGACTGTTCAGAGAAGTCGACAGGCACAACGACACGAGTGAAGGTCATACGGCCAGCATGACCTAGCGACTCATCGAGTCGCTAGGGACCATTGTCACGACTTCGCTTCCCCGAAGCCCTCGCGCTGGGCGTTGTACGCAGCCTGCCCCGCAATCGCTGCCGGATTCACGCGGAAGCGGCGGCCCGAGAGTTCGAGCGGTGTGATGCGCACAAAGCGTTGTTTCGGAGCCGCTTGCCAGGGGAAGAGCGGCAAGTCGGCGGCGCTAAACAGTTCGATCAGTCCCTCGATCTCCACTGCCTCGCCTCTCGCCATCACGCTCCATGCAATGCCACCCATCGGGTCGTAATGATCCACCTCGAAGGCAACGGCAATCCCCAGCAGGGCTGCAGCCAACTTGGTGCCCTCATCCGATCGAAAAACTATTGAGTGGCGATCGACGACATAGTTGATCGGGAAGATGTCGGGTCGATTCATGATCGAGATGCCGAGTCGACCGACTACTTGTGTCTCAAGCAACGTCCAGCACTGTTCGGCCGACAACACTTCAGTTCGTAGGTCTCGTGTTGTGCTCATGCCACAACGATGCACCCCACAGACCAGCTGAAACAGAGTCAAAAGTCCCGATTCTGGACCCACGCAACGATGGTCAACTGCGCCTTGTACGTGGGCTAACGTGCGGGTTGCCGCTACATCCGCGCGGGAGAGTCGACACGGGCAGCCAGTCCGTTTCGACGCCGAAGGAGCAACCACCCCGGAACCTCTCAGGCCCCCGGACCGTGTGGATAGGCAACGCTGGAAAGCAGGTGCGCGCACCTCGCCGAAGGGGAAAACCGGTTCGCCGGTGAAGCTCTCAGGTTCCGTGACAGCGGGGGTACAAGTACCCCTACGCGTCTGGAGACCACCATGCATGCCCGTCCCGCTCTCAGCGAACTGATCGACGAGCAAGAGTTCGCCCGACGCCACATCGGACCCGATACAGCCGAACGTAATCACATGCTTGCCACGCTCGGCCTTACCTCGATCGATGAACTACTCGACGCCACCGTTCCTGGCTCCATTCGCATGGGCCGTCCACTCGATCTACCCGAAGGCGCCAGCGTTACCGATGCTCTGGCCGAGCTCCAAGCCTTAGCCGACCAAAACGTAGTGCGCACCAGCCTCATCGGCATGGGTTACTACGGCACCACGACTCCCCCGGTGATCCTGCGCAACGTGCTGGAGAATCCAGCGTGGTACACCTCGTACACGCCGTATCAACCCGAGATCAGCCAAGGACGGCTTGAGGCTCTGCTCAACTTTCAAACGATGGTGGCCGAACTCACCGGACTCCCGTTAGCCAATGCATCGCTGCTCGACGAGGCCACCGCTGCGGGCGAAGCGATGACAATGATCCGGCGCCAGTCGAAGCATGCTGGCAACGCTTTCTTCGTACACGAGGACACACATCCGCAGACGATTGCTGTGCTGCGCACACGCGCTGAGCCAATTGGCATCGAACTCATCATCGGGCCATCGGCCGACTTCGACCAAGAGCGTTGTTTCGGTGCGCTCATCTCGTGGCCTGGGTCAAGCGGTGCGCTCCACGATCACCGCGAACTCATCGCTGCTGCGCGCGAGTGTGGGGCGCTTGTGGCCGCCGCCACCGACCTCTTGGCATGCGTACTGCTCACTCCCCCAGGGCAGTTCGGCGTCGACCTTGCGATTGGTTCGGCGCAGCGCTTCGGCGTTCCAATGGGTTTTGGCGGCCCGCATGCTGCGTTCATCGCAACGCACGAAGCTCATGCACGTGCCTTGCCCGGACGCCTCGTGGGCGTCAGCACAGACGCCGCCAGCCGACCTGCGTTGCGGCTTGCACTGCAAACCCGCGAGCAACACATTCGTCGAGAGAAGGCGACATCGAACATCTGCACTGCGCAGGCACTGCTGGCCAACATCGCTGGCATGTATGCGTCGTGGCACGGCCCGCACGGCCTGCGCCGAATTGCCGAACGCGTGCATCGGCTCACCTCGATCTGCGCCAGCGGCCTACGGGCTGGTGGCGTAGCACTTGTAAACGATTCATGGTTCGACACGATCCATATAAAGGTCGCCTCAGCGCAGCAGATCATCAGCGCCGGCAAGGCAGCTGGGCTCGCGCTGCGGCTGGTTGACGACACCACCGTTGGTGCCAGTTTCGACGAGACCACCACGACCGCCACGATCGAAACGTTGTGGAGCGTGCTGGGAGTCGCATCGACCATCGATGATCACCACAACGCTCACGACGGCATACCGCTTCACTCACGGCGCACCGATGCGATCCTGCCGCAGGCAGTGTTCAACCGCTATCACAGCGAGCACGAAATGCTTCGGTACCTTCGGGTACTCGCCGACAAAGACCTTGCGCTCGACCGCACGATGATTCCGCTTGGCTCGTGCACGATGAAGCTCAACGCCACCGTCGAGATGATGCCAATCACATGGCCGCAGTTCGCCAACGTTCATCCGTATGCCGACGACTCCGACACCGTTGGATACCGCACGATGATAGAGCAACTCGAAACCATGCTGGTTGCCATTACCGGCTACGACGCAGTGAGCCTGCAGCCAAACGCAGGCAGCCAAGGCGAACTCGCCGGGCTGTTAGCCATCCGCGCGTATCACGCAAGCCGCAATCAGCATCAGCGCACTGTGTGTCTCATTCCGTCGAGCGCTCACGGCACCAACGCCGCCAGCGCCGTGATGGCTGGCATGCAGGTTGTGGTTGTGGCGTGCGACGAACGCGGCAACATTGACCTCGTCGACTTGCGCGCCAAGACCCTCGCCGCCGGCGACCGTCTCGCCGCGATCATGGTCACCTACCCGTCTACTCATGGCGTGTTCGAAGAAGCGATTCGCGACATCTGCGAAGTGGTGCACGACGGCGGCGGCCAGGTGTATGTCGACGGCGCCAATTTGAATGCCCTCGTCGGCCTCGCCCAGCCCGGCCGCTTCGGCGCCGACGTGAGCCATCTGAATCTGCACAAGACGTTCTGTATTCCGCACGGCGGCGGCGGCCCTGGCGTTGGACCTGTGGCCGTGCGTAGTCACCTCACGCCGTTCCTGCCCGGCAATCCGTTGGGCCCACGCGATCAAGTCTGCGGCCCCGTCTCGGCCACGATGTACGGCTCAGCGGGCATCTTGCCAATCTCGTGGATGTACATCCGTCTGATGGGTGCCACTGGTCTTCGCGATGCCACCGCAGCCGCCATCCTCAGCGCCAATTATCTGGCCAAGCGACTCGACGCAGCATTTCCTGTGTTGTATCGCGGCGAGCGTGGCTTCGTAGCCCACGAGTGCATTCTCGATCTGCGCGACATCACCAAGAACACTGGCGTCACTGTCGACGATGTCGCCAAGCGTCTCATGGACTACGGCTTCCATGCGCCAACGATGAGCTTTCCGGTGAGCGGCACGCTGATGGTCGAACCCACCGAGAGCGAAACGCTGCACGAACTCGACCGCTTCTGCAACGCAATGCTGGCCATCCGCGCTGAGATCCAGCGCGTCGAAAGCGGCGAATGGACCGCCGATGACAATCCGCTACGTCACGCTCCACACACCAGCGAAGACCTGCTTGGCGAATGGACCCGGCCCTACAGCCGCGAGTTCGGCGCATACCCGCTCGCCGTGCTGCGCGCCAACAAGTACTTTCCCCCGGTGTCGCGAATCGATGCAGCGTTTGGCGATCGACATCTGGTCTGCTCGTGTGCACCGCTCGAGATCTACGCCGACGCGATGACATAAGCACGCATCGGCATCTCAATGACGCGCCGACGCTATGCGTTACCGTTGCCACATGGCTGAATCTTCTGCACCCGGTCTTGGTGATCTGCTCGCGCTTTTCGGCGGAGCTAATCCGTTCGCCTCAGTCGGCAAGACCATCGACCAGTTCAAGCGAGGCGTCAACGATTTCCTCACCGGTGTCGAAACCTTCAATGCAACGATGGAGTCACTGAACGGTGTCACTGTGCGCATCAATCGTTTGCTCGACGATGTCGAAGAACCGATTCAAGCACTCATGCCTCAGGTCACGCGCAGCATCAAGACTGCCGACGCACTGTTTAGCCAACTCAGCGGGCCCGTCGAGAAGGTGACGCCCGGCCTCGTGCGCCTCGCCGAAATGCTCAGCTCGCCGGGGCTTATCAACCTGCCACGCGAAATCTCTGGCTTCGTCGAGACCTTGGGCGACCTCGCCGCTCGCCTGCAACCGCTCACTCAGATGGCCGAGTCGGCAGGCAGCTTGTTCGGCTTGCGCCCACTGTCGGCGCTGCGAGGCGGCTCAAACAAAGCACAGCCGACTAAGACCCCTGCCACAGCGCCAGCGACGGCACCGCCAGTTGCAACCACCAGAGCACCAGCCACGAAAAAGGCTGCGGCAAAGAAAGGTCCGGCCAAGAAGGCACCGGCAACAAAGACACCGGCAAGAAAGGCCCCTGCAAAGAAGACAGCTTCACAAGCCAAGAAGTAGCCCGCCGCTCGACGGCTATCGGTCTACGTTCGTTTTGCGACGAATGGCGCTGCCACCACAGTGCCAGCGAGTGCGCTGCCGCGAACATCGATGGTCACCGCAGCGCCGTTGGTAATGTCGGGCGGCAGAAATGCCAGCGCTATTCCGTGTTGCAGCACCGGCGAAAAATTGCCACTCGTGAGCACACCGATCTGCTGATCATTCACGATCACCGCACACCCTTCGCGCGGTGGGCGACGACCTTCAGTGGCTATTGCTCGCAACAGTCGGGGCACTCCCCCGGCTCGCTCGGCTGCCAGCGCAGCACGGCCACGGAACTCACCCTTGGTCCACGACACGACCCACCCGAGACCGGCTTGCAGCGAGGTGATACCTGGCCCAAGCTCGTGACCATGCAACGGCAATGCTGCTTCGAGGCGAAGCGTGTCGCGTGCTCCAAGTCCGGCGGGCGTGATGCCAGCGTCGAGCAATTGCTGCCACAGCGCAGCAGCAGCATTGGCAGGAACTGCAATCTCTACGCCGTCCTCGCCGGTGTAACCCGTGCCCGCAACAATGCAGGTCACGCCTTGCCACACAACGGTGGCGACACAAAATCGTTGTACCGCTGCGGCCTCCGGAAACACGCCGGCCAAACGGGCACGCGCCTCGGGGCCCTGCACGGCAATCACGGCGCGTGACTGAGTGGTTTCGGTACCGCCGATTGCGTTGCGAACGCCGTCGGTATTCGAAGCGTTTGGCATCACATCGAAGATCTCGGACTCGACCCACCACACGATGATGTCGTCGAGCACCGATGCATCTGTCTCGTCGAGCAGATGCGTGTATTGCGCTCGACCCGGCGCGATCTTGCCGAGGTCGTTCGTGAAAGCCCGCTGCAATTGCTCGAAGGCGTCGGCGCCCGTGACACGAACCGTGCCGAGATGCGACACATCGAACATGACCGCACCGCTCCGGCACGCAAGATGCTCTTCGATTGTTCCGCCGGCATACGACAGCGGCATGTCCCATCCGCCGAAGGGCACCATCTTTGCCCCGAGCGCGCGATGCGCCGCATCGAGCGGCGAATACCTGAGCTCGGTCACCGAGGTCAGATCGCTACGGGCGTTTCGGGAACAGCGTGAGGCCCGACAATGCTGATGAGCGACGAATCGATCTCGCTCTTCACGCCAGCCAACGGCAACACGTTGAGTACACCTTGGCCCTTCTTGAGCACGTCGATCAGTTCTTCGCCGTCGCACAGCACCACGTTGGTTCCGCTGATGACGATATGCGCCGAAGCAATATCTGAGTTCACGTGCTCGCGCAGGTAGCTAAACACCTCGCGCACCGAAGCGAGCTTGATGCCTGCGTCTAACAGATTCTTGATCACGCGCAGTTCGAGAAGATCTCGATACGAGTACTCGCGACGCGAACCGCTGCCAGCCGCGTCGAGCAACGATGGTCGCACCAATCCGGTACGTGCCCAGTAATCGAGTTGACGATACGAGATACCAACGATGCTGGCCGTTTTGGTACCGCTGAAACCTGCTTCGATCATGGCTGCCTCCGTGATCTTGGGAAGATGATGCTCACACGACCGTAGTTACGGCCGTGTAAGGAGGATCACAGTACGGTACCCCGCGCGCGCCGTCAAGCTTTCTCGCGCGGAGCGCAAACGAAAATTCACGCACCGCGCGAACCCGCCTGCAGCGCGGGACAGCGTCAGCTGCTGAAGTCTTCGGGGCTGATGTTCTCGATGAAATCGCGGAACTCATCGAGGATCATCTCGGCTTCGCCCTCACCCAATTCGGCGTGCTCGGCTTCGGGCTCTTGGCCCACTTCGTCGAGCAGGTCAGATGTCGCGTAGATGGGCGCCCCGGTGCGTGTAGCGATAGCCATGGCATCTGATGGCCGACTCGACAGTTCGCGAAGCCCAGCGGCCGTCTGCAGGTGGATGGTGGCGTAGTAGGTGTGTTCACGAATCTCGGTGACAACGACGCGATCGACGGTTGCATCGAGCAACGTGAGCAACTGCACGAGAAGGTCGTGGGTCATTGGCCGCGGCGCAGTGAGACCCTTGAGCGCAAAATGGATTGATGACGCCTCGGCGTTACCAATCATGATTGCCAGACCACGATGACGACCCGACTGCTCGCGAAGGAATACAACCGGGGTGTTGTCGGGAGGCTCGATTCGAACCTCAACAAGCTCCATCGCGATATCCACGTGGGTGATGGTAACTCGCATTCACGATCGAGTGCGAACGAACTCAAGCGAAAGGCGAAACTGCTGAGTTTCTTAGGCCCCGTCGAAGTGGTGACGCAGCATCGACTCGATCATCGCGGCGCGCAGTTGGTTACCCAACTCGGCCAGCTCGCTGAGGGTCTGCAGCGCCTGCTGACGGGACTGCGGGTTGCGCTGACGCAGCAACGGCATGATGCGTTGCTCGAACAACGCCGACTCGCGTTCGGCAGCCTGACGCCATGAGCGCAAATGACGAGCGTCGATGCCCTGTTCAAGAAAGCGTGCAGCAATGCGGGCAATCTCGACTGCGTCGGCTTGATAGGTGGCATCGGCGCCTGAGCCCCGTGACGGAACAACGCCGAACTCATCAAGCTCGCGGAGCTGCTCTTCGGTAATCTCGGCAGCCACACGCAGCTCGTCTCGGCTGTAGGGCAGCCCAGGCAGGTCTGCGGCAGCAGCTTTGGCTGGCGCAGCTGGCTGAGCTGACGCAACTGTGGATGCCGGCTTGGCTGGCGCCGCTGGCGGGGCTGGCTTGGTTGCAGCCTTGGGTGATGGCCGTGACGGCTCTGCAGGTTCGTGTGCGCCCACCACAGTAAGCAACGGCGGCGTCGAGACGTGCGCCTCGGCGGACGATGCTGCGGGATCATCGGCCGTCCTGGACGAAGCCGCTGGAGTTGGTACCGCCGACACAATTGGGGCCAGTGGTGTCACCGGCACCGAGCCAGTAGCTGGCCGCGCCGAAGGATGACGCGATGTCTGCGCAGCAATGTCGCCTGGAATCAACGCTTTACCGTCGGCCCATTCGGGTCCGCCGTCGGTGCGACGAAACACGCTGTCGCGCTGAGGCACTTCGGGAACCGTGGTGTCACGAATTTCGACATTGCGAATGCCCCTCGGAGGCGTGCGGCCGCCGGTGGGATCGGTTTCGATGGTGCCCGATTCGATGCGGTCGCGAATGACCTTGAGCGGCAGAAAGTTCTCTTTTTGTTCGTGCAGAATCGCACGCAACAGGTCGACATCGTGGTCGTAAAACTTGCGATATCCAGACGGCGTGCGCTCTGGCTCGATCAACCCCTGACTCTCGAGGAAACGAATCTTTGAGATCGTCACATCGGGGAAGTCCTCGAGCAGCAGTCCAAGGACTTCGCCGATGGACAGGTACTGATTTTCAGACATAGTGGTCACTGCGCCCGCTCAAAAAAGACGAGCCGGAATTTGCCGACCTGGAGTTCGTCGCCCTGGCTTAACAAAGCTTCTTCGATGCGCTGCTGGTTGACATAGGTTCCGTTCAGCGAGCCTGCGTCGCGAGACACGTACCCCGCAGCTGTGCGCTCTACTTCGGCATGGCGCCGAGAGACCGTGATGTCGTCGAGCATGATCTCGCTATCGGGATGCCGGCCGAGATGGGTGACAGCCGCTCTGAGCAAGAAACGGTCGCCGGCCTGCGGCCCGCTGCGCACCACGAGAACACCGCAGTCGCGGGGCACCGTACTGAGATCGACATGCACATCGTCGGCGGAGCCGGGTGCGTCGAGTAACGGATCCACATTGGGCAGCGTGATGGTGTGATCGGATGCGAGATCGAGCGCGGAGCCACATACCGAGCAGAAGTTTGACTCGGTGCGATTTCTATGTCCGCAATCGTTACAGAACACGTAGGCCACGGCGCAGACCTTAGCTTTCGGTCAACGCGCGATAAGAAACGGCGTCGATCAATTGTGCCGTCTGGCTGGGGTCGGACATCTCGATGACGCAGATCCATCCACCGCCGTAGGGGTCGTTGTTCACCGCAGCAGGGTCAGAACCAAGCGCAGTGTTGACCTCGACCACTACACCCGACACCGGCGCGTAGATATCGGATACTGACTTAGTGCTCTCGACCTCGGTGAAGCTCTGGCCATGGGTGACTGCGACACCAATATCGGGCACCTGCACGTACACAACGTCGCCTAATGCGTCTTGCGCAAAGTCGGTGATTCCCATGCGAGCTCTGTTGCCAGAAATCTGGATCCACTCATGGTCACTCGAGTACAACAGCTCGTCCGGCACGTTCATTAGCCCACACGGTACTCAACTTGAGACCCCCTTGTGAACAATCGCAAGGCTGACCCTCTGCTTGAGGCTGAGCTGAAGAAGAATGACGAATCAGCGAAGCAACTGACGGATACGACGGGCGTACTCTTGACCGAGCCGGCGTGAGTCTGCGTCGGTGTTACCTTCGGCCCACACGTGGGTAACGGGTTCCTCGGGGTCGGGCAACGCCAGCACCCACCCGTCGTCGTGCATCACCTTGACACCGTCGACCAGCACCACATCGCGTCCGGCCATCTCGACCAGACTGCGCATCACTAAGCCCTTTTGTTCCCACGGTGTCACCACTGTTTCGTGCACCACGTGTGATTTCGGCAGACCCGCAACAACCTCGGCCAAGGTTCGTTCGGTACGGGCCAACAGGTCGAGAATCTTGAGCAACGCACCCGCAGCATCGAACGCTGGCAGAAAGCCCGGCAGGATGTAGCCACCCGCACCGTCGGAGGCGAAGCCAACCGCTGGTTCCATCGCCGCTGCCATCAGTGCCGCCATTGAGATCTTGGTGGGCACAACGCTGACCCCGTGCGCCTCGGCCAAACGCGACGCCTGCTGACTGATGTTCACCGGTAAGGCAATGGCGTCGCCGAGCAAGTGTCCGCAGACCAGATCAACGAAGGCCAACAAGGCTTCGTCGTGGGTCAGCACTCGCCCCTCGTTGTCGATGAGCGTGAGGCGTTCGCCGTCGGCATCGATAATGGCACCGAGGTGAGCGCCCGACGCACGCACCAAACCACCAACTCGTTCACTGGCAACAGCAAGATCGAAGGCAACACGGTCGGAGGTAGACACATATGGGTTGACCGCAAGTACGTCGGCGCCGAGCTTGCCGAGCAACGTGGGCATCACCAGCGAAGTGGCGCCGAAGCTGTAATCGACCACGAGCTTGAACTTGCTGTCACGGATGGCATCGGCTTGCACCGTGGCCTCAAGCGCAACGGTGTACTCCTCGAGTGCGCGCGGCGGAAACTGAATGTCGCCGATCTCTTCGGCGAGCACACGCCGAAAATCTTCGCGTTGGAACAGCCGCTCGATCTTGCGTTGGCCGTCTTCGCTGATGTCGGTACCCGACGAGTCGAAGAATCGAACGATGACGCGCGATGGGTCGTCTTGGTGCAACCGCACGGTGAGCCCGGCGAATGCTCGTGGCGAGCGGGTGAGAAATCGTGTAACCGGAACACTGGCTACCTCGAGGTCGAGCACATCGACTCCAGACGCATTGAGTCCGGCCATGATGGCTCGCTTGAGCATGCGCGCAGCGCGACTGGAGTCGCGTGAGATCACGACCGTGGTGCCCTTCTTCAGCGACGTGCCGTGAGCCATTGCCAATTTGACGGCCAACTCGGGGGTGACGTCTACGTTGGCCAAGCCAGTGACACCGTCGCGGCCGAACAAGCTGCGCGAGCCTTTACTCTCCCAGACAATGCTCGTGTTCACCACAGCGCCATCTTCGATGGTCTTAAACGGGTACACCTTGACATCGCCGTTGAGCACAGCGCCGCTGCCAACAAACACTGAGTCGCCCAGCACCACACCTTCGTCGATACGAACATTCGAGCGGATGCTGCAACTGCGGCCGACTACTGCCCCACGCAGGCGAACCCCTGAGCCGACGTAGACATTGTCGTGAAGCACCGAACGTTCGATGTGCACATCGGTGAGCAGACGCACGTTGGAGCCAAGCACCGTGTACTCACCCAACCAACATCCGGCCTCGACCTTGCAACCAGGCCCAATAACCGCAGGGCCGGTGACGGTAGCCGACGGCGAGATCTCGGCGCCTTCGCCGAGCCAAACGCCATCGCTGATGCGAAAGCCCGGGATCTCGAGTTGAACCTTTTGATCGAGCACATCTTTGTGTGCGCTGAGGTAGGCATCGAGCGTGCCGACATCTTCCCAGAAACCCTCGGCCACGGCGCCGTACAACGGCAGGCCTTCGGTGAGCAGTTGAGGAAAGACCTCACCGCTGAAGTCGACCGAGCGGCCCTCGGGGATGTAGTCGAAGATCGACGGCTCAAGCACATAAATACCTGTGTTGATGGTGTCACTGAACACCTGACCCCACGTGGGCTTTTCGAGGAACCGTTCGATAGTGCCGTCCTCGCGGGTGATCACGATGCCGAAGTCGAGTGGATTCTCAACGGGCGTGAGACCAATGGTGGCAATCGCTTTGTGCTCGTCGTGAAAAGCCACCAACGCGCCCAGATCCATGTCGGTCATGACGTCGCCCGAGATCACCAAGAACCGCTCATTCAAGAGATGCCTAGCGTTACCCACGCTGCCGGCGGTACCTAATGGCACGGCCTCATGTGCGTAGTGCATGGTGACGCCGAACTCGCTGCCGTCGCCGAAGTACGTCTTGATCGCGTTAGCCAAGAAGGCAACGGTGACGACAATCTCGTCGAAGCCATGCTTGCGCAACAGGTTGATGACGTGTTCCATCATCGGCACATTGGCAATGGGCAACATTGGCTTCGGAGCGTTAGATGTGAGCGGGCGAAGTCGGGTGCCTTCGCCGCCAGCCATGATGACGGCCTTCATGATTCCTTCGTATTCATAACGCGAGGTCCTTGCGTGCTCGATCGGCCCGGCCTTCGCGCAGGTTGGCGCGAATGACAGGGATATATGTGAATGCAGTCCAGTAACTGATGATCAGGCCGGGTATTGCGCACAGCCACCCGCCGATCTGAAACGGCAGTCGGTACCGAAAATCGGATTGCCCTAAGAGCAGACCCGGAAGCGCCAGCATCAGCAAGAAGGTGGCCATCTTGCCCCACCACGTGACATCGAACCGCTTCATACCAAACGCAGTGGCCAAAGCGACGACACCGCCAAAGAGGGTTTCACGAACGAGCACGAGCCAGAAGAACCACAGCGGGCTCACGCCGTACACGATGATGCCAATAAGTCCAACAATGAACATCAAACGATCGGCCGTCGGGTCAAGGATTTTGCCGAGATTGCTCACCTGATTAAACCGGCGAGCGATGTAGCCGTCGATCCAGTCGGTGCCGCCAAGGCCACCCATGAGCCATGCGGCGCCCGCAGGGTTGTCGCGGCCAAACAAGAGATACAGAAACAGCGGTATGCAGAGCAACCGGACAACCGACATCGCGTTTGGAATGGTGACAAGGCGATCAGTGTCGGCCTCGAGTTGCGGGTCTGACGGCCGATTGATCAGGTGAGCAGATTGACGTTTTGGCTGAGACGAGTCCGACGACACCGACGAAGCGTACAACGACCTACAGTCGCAGCATGACTACAAACGCTCTGCAGGGAAAGGTTGCGTTCATTACGGGCGCAGGATCAGGTCTCGGCGCCGCATTCGCCCGACGACTCGCACTCGATGGCGCAATCGTGGTCGTCAACGATCTCTCGCAGGAGGCCGCGCAGGCTGTGGCCGCTGAGGTGGGTGGCACTACTTCGGTGTTCGACGTGTGCGATTCGGCGGCCTTCGATGCGGGCATCGACGCAGCCGTTGCCCGCTACGGATCGCTCGACATCATGATCAATAACGCTGGCATCGCTCCCCCAGTTACACCCGCAACGAACGCACGATTCGAACTCAGCATGGCCAACGCGATGCTGCGCCTCGAGGGGCGTATCGCCGAGATGCAGCCCACCGAGGGCTTCACCAGCCTCAGCGATGCCGAGTGGGACCGCATGATCAAAGTGCACCTCTACGGAACGTTCTATGGCGTGCGCGCCGCGCTTCGACATATGCAGGCGCAACGAAGCGGTGTCATCGTGAACATCTCATCGATCCTCGGCCAACTGCCTGCTGGCGGACCGCCTCACTACTCGGCTGCGAAAGCAGCGATCATCGCTCTCACGAAGAGCGCTGCGGCCGAGACCGCTCACCTTGGCATTCGCGTCAACGCCGTGTGTCCTGGCTACATCGACACTCCCCTGCTCGGCGACCTCAGCGACATGATGCGTATCGCTGTTACATCTCGCCTCGGCATGGGTCGGATGGGTACCGCCGACGAACTCGCCGAACTGGTGCGGTTTCTCAGCGGCCCCGAGAGCAGTTACGCAACAGGCGATGTGTTCACGATGTCGGGTGGCTACGTCGGATGACCACCATCTTCACCCGCATCATCAACGGCGACATTCCTGGCACATTCGTATACCGCGATGACCTGTGTGTTGTCTTCATGTCGATCAACCCAATGGCCGTAGGCCACGCGTTGGTTGTACCCATCGAAGAGGTTGATCATTGGGTCGATTGCTCGCCCCAACTCGCAGAACATCTCTTCGCAGTGAGCCACCGCATCGCCAAGGCCCAGCAATTGGCGTTTGGTTGCGAGCGAGTGGGTCTCATCATCGCCGGATACGAAGTGCCGCACGCTCACATTCACTTGATCCCCACCACACACATGGGGCAGTTGTCGTTTGCCAATGCGGCAACGTCAGTTGATTTTGGGGCATTGACGCAAGCAGCGCAGCGCATTCGCGACGCGCTCAGCGAAGCCTGAGCGCGGCGAGCGCCTACTCAGCGCGTCTGAGTCTCTGGTATTAGCCGAGGCGCAGGGTTTCGAGCGGCTCGAGCTTGGCGGCGCGAACCGACGGGTACAAGCCTGCAATCACCGAAATGACCATTGCCAGGGC
This sequence comes from Actinomycetota bacterium, assembly GCA_037139095.1. Classification (GTDB taxonomy): domain Bacteria; phylum Actinomycetota; class Acidimicrobiia; order Acidimicrobiales; family Ilumatobacteraceae; genus WLMZ01. The sequence continues at coordinate 20,590 of JBAXHD010000014.1, read as the reverse complement.
GATACCTGCCGGAGGCAACCAAGGCGCGAGCACGAACACCCAACCCGCAATAGTGGCGCCTAAGAAAATTGACAGGATGCCGAGCAGCACGCCGCAGATTCCTCCGAGCAGTCCGATGAACAATGACTCGAGCAAGAACTGCGACGCGATAATCGAGCGCGTGTGACCGAGTGCTCGACGAATACCGATTTCGGCCGAGCGCTGAATCACCGAGATCGACATCACGTTGGCGATACCAACGCCACCCACGATCGAGGCGAGGATGCCCATGGAGACCACGATGAGCTTGATTTGTTGGTCGCTCTGCGCAGCGAGCTGAAGCGCTTCGGACTTGATGTCGGTGGTCACCTCATCGGGACCGCCGAGGTTGACCGCTACCTTCAGTGCTTCGGAGGTGTCCTTCTCGGCACCTACCTGCGAACGCACATAGATCTTGTTCGCCAAGATCTTGTCGGTGTCGACAAAGTCGGCCTTGGCCGCCGCGAACGGGATGAACACTGCGTTATCGAACGCGGGCTCAAGCTCTACCTCGCTGAGCACGCCAACAACGCCGTATCGAAAGTTGCCAAGTTGGATCGTTCGATTCTCTCCCGGCAAATAGTTGAACTGTCGCGCGAGGCCAATGCCGATCACGGCTGTTCTACTGGTTGCTTGCTCGTCGAAATCGTTCAGCCATCGTCCGCTGATGAGCTTGACCTCGAGCACTGACGGCAGCAACACATCACTGGCCAACACCGGTATCGGTACTGCCTCGTACTTGTCCTTTGCCTCGCTATATGGCGTGACCACGATGTTTGCGAGCTCGTGCACCTTGGCAACCGACTTGACCGTGGTGACACTGCGAGCGCGATCAATGACATCTTCGGGAAGCGTGGGGTCCTTGCCACCAAACGCACTCGACGCCGAGACCTCGATGAGGTTCGTGCCAAGTTTGTTGACCTTTGCTTTGAGGTCACCCTTGGCGCTGTCGGTGAGACCAACCGCAGCAATGATGGCCGCAACGCCGATCATCGGTCCGAGCAAGAGCAACAATGTTCGAACCTTGCGCGCGAACAGACCGTTCAGTGACACCCGTAAGAGATCTCTGAATACCTTCATCGCACCCTTGTCATGTCACTCACGATGCGACCATCGCGCATCGACACCTTGCGGAACGCTGCGTCGGCAACTTCGAGGGCATGCGTCACGAGCACCACGGCCCGTTCGGGCGACTGCAGGTTGGTGAGCAATTCCATCACGTTTTCGGCATTCTGCGAGTCGAGTGCGCCGGTGGGTTCGTCGGCCAACAAGATCTTTGGCTCGGTCACCAAGGCGCGGGCCAACGCAACGCGCTGCTGCTCGCCACCTGACATCTGCACTGGCCGATGCTCGTGCCGATGCCCCAAGCCAACCTTGTCGAGCGACTCGATGGCGCGGCGACGGCGTTCGATTTTGCTGAGACCCCGATACAACAGCGCTGTCTCGACATTGCCAGTGGCGTCGAGGTGAGGAATGAGGTGGAACTGTTGGAACACGAACCCAATGGTGCGGCCGCGCACTTGGGTGCGCTCGGCATCGTCGAGTCCCGTAACGGTCTTGCCGCCCACGGTGATGGTGCCCGAGGTTGGAATGTCGAGGCATCCCAACAAACCCAGCATTGTCGATTTACCTGAGCCAGACGGACCCACGATTGACACGAAGTCGCCGGGCATGATGCGCAACGACACCTCGCGCAAGGCGTATACCTTGGCGTCGCCGGTGCCGTAGACGCGAGACACATCTTTCAGTTCGAGCAGTGGCTCGACGTAGGGCTCGTTGGCCGATTGTTGTTGCGACACGTCAGCGTCGAGGTCAGGTTCGTGCAGCATGTCTAACCGCCAGCAGCGGGAGTTCCGGCGGCGTCGACATCGACGACAACAAGCTCGTTGCCCTTCAGGCCCTTCACGATTTCGACGAACTCGTTGTCGATGAGCCCAATAGTGACTGGGACCCGAGTGATCGTGCCCTGATCATTGACCACTCGCACTTGGTCGCCATCGGTGGAGCGAAGCACCGCAGCAACGGGCACAGACAGAACGTCGGTCTTTTCAGCCAGGGTGACATCGATGGTGACCGACGCACCATCTACCGCAGCGAGTTCGCCCTTCACCTCAACCACACCCTCGTACAACTCCTCACCCGCGTCGCCCACTTTGGCAGCGTCGTCGAGCGAGGTGATGGTTCCGGTGAGTTCCTGATCGCCCGCCTTGAGCTTCACCTTGGCTGGCTGACCCACCTTGAGTTGGGCGCGATCTGATGGGCTTACCTTCATGGTGATGGTGAACACGGGCTCGGTGAGCGTGATCACTGGAGCCCCCTGCAACACAAACTCGCCTTCGTCGACGTTGACCTTGCCAACACGAGCTGGCCACTTCGCGACAAGCATGTCGCTGGGCAGGAACTGCACATCGTCGTTGATCACATTGAGCGGAATGGTGACGCTCGAGGTGCCGGCCTTCATGATCGCCGTACCGCTGAGCACGTTGTAGTCGCTGCCCTCGGTAGCGGTGCCACCAACTTGGTAGTTGATCGAGGTGTCATCGGTAACCGGGGCATCGGCAACCACCTGGAACGAACCTTTGGCTCCCTCACGCACCACGCCACCACCTGTGACATGCATGATGGGCAGGTCATTGCTCTTGATGGTGACACGCGCTGTCGACGGTGAGCCGATGGTGTACGCGCGGTGGGCTGTGTTCGTGTCGGGATCGGGGCCAAGCGAAATAGTGAGCGACTCGTCGACCTCGACGAGATTGTCTTTTCGTATTTGCACGTTCAGACCCACCGAGGTTTGCCCGGCGCGAATCGTAAAAGTCTTCTTGTCGAGAGGCACGAAGTCGGTGCCCGAATCAGCCGTGCCGCCAAAGTCCACCGTGAAATCCTGATCGACGTTTGACTCAACTGTTGATCGAACGGTGAAGGTGACCTGCTGGCCCTCATCGACGTCGGCGGTGTCAGTGTCGATGGTGAAGACCGGCTGAAGATCGCTGCCGTTGGGAGCAATGGTCACGCGGACTCGATCAACGGGACCAACGATGTAGTTGGGATCGTTGCCGAACTGCACGGTGAGTTGCACGGTGATGTCTTCGGCGTTCTCGATCACCTGATCGTTGAACACCTTTACTGGGTCGAGCGTGACCGAGGTCTGACCCGCAGGAAAGATGAAATCGCCGTTGATCGTGGAATAGTCGTCACCATTTGTGGGATCGGTGCCGCCGGTGGCGCTACCGCCGATGGTGAGGCCCATGGTCATGTCGCTCGTTGGAGCAATATCTGACGTGAACGTGAGCGCAAACGTGCCGCCCTCGTTGACCGTCGTTGAACTCACCGAGACATTGATGGTCGGCTTGGTCACCACCTTCGGCGCGTGCAGCGCTCTGGCGAGCCCGGCGGCGGGCTTCAACACCGGCGCTGAGGGAACGATGGTGAACGAGACCGTGTTGTCCTTGGCCACCTTGTAGCCAGCGCTGTTCTGGGTAAGGCCCACCGTGACACTCTCGTCTGGTTCAGGGGTGGCACCCGGGTACCCGCGGTCAAGCTGCCACTTGGCAAGCGCCGAGCGAGTCTCTTCGGTGTAGAGGTCGTTGGGCTTCGATTTGAGGTAGCCCTGATCGTTGAGGATGGTCTCGAGCTGCAGCACGTCGGGCCCCACGCTGCCGACATCGAGCTTGCGGTAAAACGAGAAGTCGCCGTTCACCGCATAGGCGGTGCGACCGTCGAGCGAGAATATGGGATCGCCAGCATTGATCGTGTCGCCGTCGTTCGCCGAGATCTTGCTGACCTTGCCATCTACCGGCGAGTTGAGCTTTTGAGTTTCGTCACGGCGCAACACACCGTTCACCGTCAGGACGTCGCTGAGCGTGCGCCGCGTGACCGGCTGCGGCTTGATGATCAAGCCACGAACTGCAGGGGTATCGATGGTGGCTCGCCCGATGACGAACACCCCAGCGAGCAGCGCTACGACTGCAACTCCAATGAGACCTTTTTTGCCCGAAGCCATGACCGAACTACCCATTTCCCTTAATTGCGTCGTTAATACCAGTGCTCGAGAGGCACTGATTAATGTCACGCTGATTCAGCGTTCCATCTGCTGATTGAAAGACTGACGGATTGATCAAACCGATCTTGTCGGTGGTGGTCTCGATCTTCCAACCCTTGTCGACCAGACATTTTTGGAGCAGCTTGAACGCCTTGTTGCGGGTCTCCACTTCGTCCGGCTTCAGGTTGGCTCGAGTTGTCTGCATCTCTTTGAGGATCGAAAGGATGTCGGATCGAGCAGCGCAGGTGGTGATCACCTTCACGTATTCAGGATCCTTATAGGCAGGGTTCTTTGGGTCCTGCAGATTGCCCTTGATTGTCTGCCCGGCGTCTTCGATACAGCTCTTGAATTTCGCGTAGGCATCGAAGAGACGCAGTTCGGGAGGACGATTGTCCTTGTTGAGCGGAACCGTGTCGGTTGAGGCCGCGTCAACACCGGTGCCGCTGGGGGCAGCGCCCGCAGCAGAGTCAAGGGTGGGAGCGTCGGTAGTGAGCGGAGCCATATCGGCGCGAATCTTTTTGACTTCGCCCGGCGTGAGCACTTGCACATCGTCAGCAGAGCGCACCTGCGCCTCTGGGGCAGTTGACCCGCACGCCGAAAACAGGGTGACCAGTGTGACAACCGCTACAACTGTTCTGCGCATCCGGACAACCTAAGGCCTCGAGCAGCGCTGCGACGAAGCCGAACGTTTCGCACGGCGGGTTGAGAGCAGTGAGTAACGTCAAGGTTTCATGCACGCCGTCGACCGGAGAATTTCGTGAGCGTTGCGTTTCGCTGTCCGCACTGTCGCCAATCACTTGCCGAACATGAGCATGAGTTCGTCTGCGTGTCGGCTCATCACTTCGATCGCGCCAAAGAGGGGTACGTCAATCTGCTTCCTGGCGGACGGCTGAAGAGTCGACCAGCGGGCGACGACGACGCCATGGTGCGTGCCCGCAGGCGAGTGTTCGATGCGGGCATGTACAACCCAGTGATTGACGCAGTGGCCGCGCTAGTCGCTCACTCCCCCGCCGCAAACGTCGTCGACGCCGGGTGTGGCGAAGGCTCGTATCTCGCGGCAGCCACCACCCTTTCCGGCGCCGCCGGATGGGGTATCGACATCTCCAAACCCGCAGTCCGCCTTGCCTCACGGCGGCATCGCAATCATCGGTACGCCATCGCTTCGAGCTATGCGCTGCCATTCGCCGATAACTCGTTCGAGGCATTGATCAACGTGTTCTCGCCTCGCGACTTTGGCGAGATGCTCCGCGTGCTCAAAGCGGGCGGCATCGCGGTCGTTGCTACACCGGGCCCGCAGCACCTCGCACAACTGAAGGCGCTGATCTATGACGACCCCCGCCAGCATCTCAATCGGTTCGACCCTGAGGCCAACGCGTCGGCAGACGAGCCGTTACCCGAAGAAGTCACGTCGGTGCAGTTCGAACTGCGGCTTGACGATTTAGACCTTCGCCTGAGCCTGCTCGAGATGACACCGTTTTGGTGGAGCACAACAACAGAGCGACGTGAGGTCATCGCAGCCACATCACTCGTCGTTGATGTCGACATTCAACTCTGCGTGTACCGCAAGCCCGATAGGTCGGCACTCAACCCTGTGCTCTAGCGTCTCGTTTCACATACTTCGTTTACTCCCCGGAATGAGAACAGCATGGAACGTGAAGCTTGGATCATCGACGCCGTCCGCTCGCCACGAGGCAAAGGCAAGGACACTGGCTCGCTGCACAATGTGCACCCGCAGCGCATCTTGGCGCAAGTGCTCAACGCGCTGCAGGCACGCAATGGTTTCGACACCGGCGATGTCGATGATGTCGTAATGGGTTGTGGCGCTGGCAGCGGCGACCACGCAATGGATATCGCCCGCATGGCCGCGCTCGACGCTGGTTGGTCGCTCGACGCTCCCGGTGTCACGCTCAACCGCTTCTGCGGCTCCGGCCAGCAAGCGGTGAACTTCGCTGCAATGGGCATCTTGTCGGGCTTCCAAGACATGGTTGTTGGTGGTGGCGTCGAGTCGATGTCACGCCCAGCACCCATGCATGTCGATGGCTTCACGGCCAACAACGCACACCTGCGCGAACAGTACGCAATGGTCGCTCAGGGCATCTCAGCCGACCTCATTGCCTCGGTCGAAGGCTTCACCCGCGAACAGTGCGATGCCCTCGGTGTCGAGAGCCAGATCCGTGCGCAAGAAGCAATTTCGCAGGGCCGCTTCGACCGCTCACTCGTTCCGATCTTTCACGACGACGGCACGCTCGCCCTCGATCACGACGAGTTCCCCCGCCCCGGCACTACGGTCGCCGATCTCGCCAAGCTGAGCCCCAGCTTCGAAGGCATGGGCGCCTACGTGCCAAAGGGCCAGGAGCTTTCGCTCGACCAAACCGCACTGCTTGCCTACCCACAGGTAGGCAAGATCAACCACGTGCATCACGCCGGCAACTCTTCGGGTGTTGTCGATGGCGCAGCAGCCGTGCTGGTCACTTCGCCCGAATACGCCCGCGCTCATGGCATGAAACCTCGCGCTCGCATCATCATGACCGCTGTTGCTGGAACCGAACCAGTGATCATGCTCACCGCTCCCGGCCCGGCCGCCGAGCGTTGTGTGCAAAAGGCTGGCATGACCTTTAACGACATCGACCTGTTCGAGGTGAACGAAGCATTTGCGGCGGTGGTGCTCAAGTTCTTGCGCGACACCGGCGTGAGTTGGGACAAGGTCAACGTAAACGGCGGCGCAATGGCGCTGGGCCATCCGATCGGCGCAACCGGCGCAATGCTCATTGGCACACTGCTCGACGAACTCGAGCGTCGCGACCTGTCTACTGGTCTGGTCACGATGTGCACCGGTGGCGGCATGGGTACCGCCACCATCATCGAGCGCATCTGAGTGGGTGCCCCTTCGGGGGCACCGTTACTCGGTGTACCGGCGAACGGTTGCCTTTTTACCCTTGATGGTGGTGCGCTTCAGCGCGGCGATGACATCGTCGACAGCGCCATCGGGCACGCCAACAATTGCGAAGTGTTCAGACACCTTGATGGGTCCGATGTCGCGGCCACTCAAGTTGGTCTCGTTAGCAATGGCGCCAACGAGATCGCCCGGGCGCACACCATCTTTGCGGCCAGCACCCACGTAGACGCGGCCCACGTCGCCACCTTCGTAACGGCCTGAGTCGCGCATGGCTCCACGCTCGGGGCGACCCTTATCGGGACGGCCCTTATCGCGATCCATGCGCTGCGACGCGTCGGGGATTTCCTTCTCGTCGATGATTGCGCCCGTGGCTGCATGAGCAAGCTTGACGGCCGCAAGGGCGACATCGCGAATGTCGAAATCGGCGGCAAGAGCATCGACCACGCCGTTGTAGTTCTCGAGGTCGTTAGCGCCGAGTGCCTCCCGAAGCGTTTCAAGCGTGAGCTCAATCTGCCGGGCGCGCAGGTCTGCGACTGTAGGAACCTTTTCGATCGAGATCTTCTGCTTGGTGAGGCGCTCGATGTTGCCGAGCAGACGCTGCTCGCGTGGTTCGGCCAACGTGATGGCGGTGCCTTCGCGACCAGCGCGACCCACTCGACCGATGCGGTGCACATACGACTCGGGAGCCGAAGGAACGTCGTAGTTCACAACGTGGGTGAGTTGATCGATGTCGAGACCACGAGCAGCAACGTCGGTTGCCACAAGCAACTCGGTTGTGCCGGCGCGCAAGCGGCCCATCACACGATCACGCGACTCTTGGGTCAGACCACCATGCAACGACTCGGCGCGGTAGCCGCGACCGTTCATTGTTTCGGTGAGCTGATCAACCTCGGTGCGGGTGCGGCAGAAAATGATCGCCGCTGTGGGCGCCTCGATGTCGAGGATTCGGCCAAGCGCTGCGGGCTTGTGCGAACGCTGCACCACATACGCGGTTTGACGAACTAACGGCGCTTTGCCTGGCTTGGTGTCGCCGAGACCAATTTGAATCTTGAGCGGATCACGAAGGTGTCGCTTGGCGATGCCGTTGATGCGTGGCGGCAGCGTGGCCGAGAACATCACGGTCTGCCGCGAGTCGGGCGTGGACTTCAGAATCTCTTCGATGTCTTCGGCGAAGCCCATATCGAGCATCTCGTCGGCTTCGTCGAGCACCACCATCTGAATGTTGCCCAACGGCAGAGTGCCGCGAGCGATGTGGTCCATTGCGCGACCCGGGGTGGCGACAACCACATGCACGCCTTGGCTCAGTGCCTGCAATTGGCGACCAATTGGCTGGCCACCGTAGATGGGCACAACGCGGGCGCCAAGATCGCGTCCGTACTTGTAGATCGCTTCGGATACCTGCACCGCTAGCTCGCGAGTGGGAACCAAAATCAACGCGATTGGCTCTGCGCGGCCACCGCGATCGGGAATGCGCTGCAGAATCGGCAATGCAAATGCTGCGGTCTTTCCGGTGCCTGTGGCCGCCTGACCAACGAGGTCGCGACCCTCTAAGAGTGGAGGGATCGTCTCGCGCTGGATCGGGGTGGGTTCTTCGTAACCAAGCGTTGCGAGGGCACCCAACAACTCTTTACGAAGACCCAATTCGGCAAAACCGGAAGTGTCATCACTGCTATTCACACTGCAACCGTATTCGTTCGGCGCGCGAAGCGTCGCGATAGGCACGGCCACACACCTCGGTAATGCGCAACGGCGGCCCTATCGCGACGTGATGATCGCTTCATATACCGTGCGGTCAGATGTAGTAACCGGTGATGTCGACCCAAACGCCGCAGCGACGAACAACAGACCTTTGGCGCGAACACGTGGGCCAATTAGCCCTATGCCATCGAGGCAGGCCGACGTAAGTTGGAACCAAGCCCACTGCGAATCCGCCCATCCCGCTGAAGCGATGCAGAGTTGCTCGATCCAAACAGCTTGATCGGCAGTCCTCGGCACCATCCAAAGCTGCAGCCGCAGAAACTACGGCTCCGTACGCCCAACTACGACACGCGCTGACAGCGGCGAAGTCGATTCACCTTCACCTGCAGCTGGCTCAACCATGACGCCGAGTAGCGGACTTCAAACACCAATCAGGAGCACGATCACGGCCCACAACCCTTCCAGCACCGCACGCACCCGGCGCCACAACCCAATCGTTGCGGCAGCTATCTCGCTCGTCTCAGTTGGCTTCGTGCTGATGGCCTCGGCGATGACCAACAGCACGAGCGCCGCAGTGAGCAACCCAATCGAACACGGCGGCAACGCAGTCAACTGCGGTCAGCTCGTCACAGACGTTGGTTCGGCGACTGTCCGAGCTTCGTCGGCCGCTGGCACCACCTTTACGGGTGAAACCTCAATCGGCACCTACGTGGAATCCCTTTTCACATACCAAATCTCAGATCACCCGCTTCATGGCGTATCAGCAGCCGATGAGGAGCATGTTGGGAAATACGTGAACCTCAGCGATGTCTCCGATTCGATCACCGTGCTCAGGGTGGTCGTCAAGGGCGGTGACGGATTCAACGTGTACGAGCCGCCACTGAACGATATGCATGCCCCTCTCGTAGGCCACGCCGACGTTTCGAGTGCCAGCCTCAACATCCCCGACATCAGCCATTGGTTCTTGTGCTATGTCGACAACGAGGTACCGGGCACCGACGCTGCCACCACGACAACCGACGTAGCGACCACAACAACCGACGCTGCGACCACAACAACCGACGCTGCGACCACAACAACCGGCGCGGCCACCACAACATCCGTCGCCTCAGGAGCGCCCACAACATCCGTCGCCTCAGGAGCACCCACGACAACCGCGGCTCACACGAGCACCGATGACCCGCTTTCGCACACGACGCTGACCACCGTCGCCGCCGAGGCTCCGATTCCGGTAACGGGTGGATCGAACGACGCGTTGGTGGTCATCGGCACAATCATGATTTCGGCTGGCACCGTCTTGCTCGCATTACGTAAGCCACGCCAGACAAGCTGATCTGGACTGGGCGTGGACTCACCACGACCCAATCCCAAGTTCTGGTCCCACACCATCTGGCCAGAAGCCCGGTTCGTCATCGTGCAAACGATGGCGAACCGGTGTCTTTTTCGGGTGCGACACAGCGCAGCCGAGCCCGGAGCAACCGCATCATCGATCACAGGCCGTCCTTGGTGATCGGCACCACCACGCTTTGCGCTGTGATCACTGACCCCACGATCAACCCGCTCACGGTGAACGTGTTACCGCCAGGCGCTATGTACTGGCGCACCAAGTTGCTGCCGCGTTGATTACGCACGGAGGTGGTCGGCAACATCACTATGTGATATGCGTTGCTTCCATCGCTGAGCACAAAGTTGCCAGTGGAATACACGATCGTCACGTAGCCACTCACCACCACATGACGATCTGTCGTTGCATGCCCGACCTCGCTGACACACCCGCTCAGCACGGTCGCCGCTGCAATCAGCGCAAACACACATCGAGGTACACGCTCGAATCTGGCGATCATCGATACCGTCCTTTGGGTACGAACAAAACGACGCTGGGGGCTTCGGAACCAGCTCCCAGCGTCGTTTTGTTGTTTCAACCGTGCGGCCCGGGGGCAAGAACCCGGACCGCACGGAGATCATCGAGAGCTACTGCCTCACGTTCGTGGCATCAAACGTGATCTGGGTGCTCACTCCATTGAGGTTCGATTTCACCCTCAGGAATTGATCGGTAGTCAGCGCCCCCAACTTCGGCTGCGGCGCTCCGACCAAGGTCATCGTGTATGTGCCGCCGCCACCATTGACGAATGTCGCCGCCGGAAGACCCAACGCCGCCACTGGGTCATACACCGACCCGGTAGCGGTGGTGTACGGCTGCAGCACAAGAACCACGTTCGGGCTAACCACGTTTGACGAAGCGATCAGAATCAGTCGCTGCTTACCCAAGCGATATTGCGCCGATGTAATCGCCGGAGCATCAGGTGCAGGTGTAATCGTGACCGTGGTAGTAACAGCCGCAGACGTGCCACCTTTATTCGTTCCGGTGATCGACAGCGTGACGACACTGTTCGTCACTTGCCCAAGCGGAAGCAATGGCGCAGTGAACGTCACCTGCGCTGAGCCGGCAGCAGCATTCGTTTTCACCACCACGTTGCTCAACTTCACGAGGCCGGTCTGAACGACCGTGAATGAAGTAGCCAGGTCCGCTGCTTTCGCAATGGCCACGCTCGCCACAGAGAAAGCACCATTTGCGCCAGACAACAACGAGATGGGGGCTACTGCATTGAGCTTTGGCGGGAACACCGCCTGCGGCGCCTCAACAGTGATCGTCGACGTTGCAGAAGCCTTCTGCGCTGGGCAGCCGAGGCTTGCTGCCGAAGTCACGCTGAGAGCGACCGTCACGACGGCGTTAATAGCTCCGGCGGCCAAGGCGTTCGCTGTGAACGTAGGCGTGGGGCTAGGGCTCACTGCGAGGCTCGAGCCAGCTGCACCAAACGTACCCGCAGTCGTGGGCGTGATCGCCCAAGCAAACGTGCCTGGGGCAACACCGGAAACGGCGGCTGCCAGTGCAACCGTGCCGCCTGACGCCACAACGTATGGTCCGCCGGCATTCACCTGCAGCACTGCGCATGGGGTGCCCGGTGACGGAAGGACGTTGCTTGGCCACGGGTTCAGTTGCCCGGCCACCACACCGGTCAGCGATTGATAGCCGCCGGTGGTCAAGAACGGCATTGAGTTGAAGTTGTTCTCAACAATGGGGCTTCCGGGCACGTTCTCGGGAAACAGGAAGTCGCCGATCGGTGCGTGGTATTGGCCGTAGACGAGTCCATTCGCTGCAGTGAGCTGCGGGCTGCGGTAGAAGTCATTGGTCGGGACGGGAGCAACCGCTGGGTTTGCCACCGGGTCTGCGCCTGCAGGCGCCGGAAGGCTTGATCCGGCTGAAGCAATGACGGCACGCACTTCACGGGTGGCAGGCAGGAATGAGTTGTCGGGTCCAAAGACGCACTCGGTCTGTGGCTTCGTTGGCACCACACCAAACTGCAGACACGGCGGACGGAAACGCCACCGGCCCTGAACAGCTCCCGCGCCTCCGGCTGGGCCCGGGTCTGGCTGGATAGTGCCCCAATACCGATCACTCGACGAACCATTGGGCTGCTGGTCGACGCCGTAGAGATAGATCCGGCGACTCGCATCGGTGGTCATGCCTTCGAACCGGGTTCGAATAGTTGCTTCGCCGGCTCCGAGCACGGTGAGGCCACCGGTTCCCAGAAGGCTCACGTCAACCGAGACATAGGCCGGATCAACTCCTGGCACGGTGTAGATGGCAGCGTTGTTCGTAACGGTGTGCGCCGCCACGAACTTGCCGACCGCGTCAAGCTGAGTGTTGCCCGAGAATGTGACGAAGTCGCCCACTTCCATCGGAGCCTGCAAGCGGGGATCGTTTGCACCACCAAGCGGCAACGAATTCGGATTGTTCATGGTGAAACTGATCGAGAACGCGCCTGTCGCGTCCAACGGTCGGTTGGTGCGTGGACACAGCGGATCATCCGCATTCGGTGCGATGTTCGGATCGGCTGTCACCCGAGGGATACACATCGGATAGCCGGTTCCCGCGGTGATCGTGGGATTGTCCTGATCCACCTGAAAGCGAGCGTCGCCCACGGAGGGCCTACCGAAGCGGCCGGTTGTCGTGCCAGCTACCAACGGATCATTGATGCGCACACGGGTACCGGTTCCGGAAACACCAAGTGTGCCGCCAACTTCGAAGCTGCCATCGGTGTAGTTGATGAAGTTGATGTATCCAGCGCCAGCGTTGAGCTCTTGCTGCGACACGTGTACCAAGCCAGCGATGTATGCAGCGCCCACTCGGTTTCCAACCACATGAAACTCATACGTGGTCAGCGGAGCCGGGACATCGGCCATTGCCATTCCGGTCTGTGTGGGACCCCATGGCGCTGGCGCAAGGGCAAACAGTTCTTGCCATGTCAGCGCACTGGCAGGCAGCACGGCGATCGTTTCCTTGGGGATAACGATCGAGGTGCCGTTCAGTACAACTGTGCCGCCGCAGTGAGCAACGGCAGGCTTGCCCAGTCCATCAAGGCTGGCACCCGCTGCAGTAACGCAGGTCTGGTCCAGCGTTGCCGACTGGGCGAAGCCGGTGATATCGAATTGTGTGCTCCCAGGAATCACTGGCAACACAGCTTGCACAAACGCTGCCGAGGTCAAGCTGCCCGAAGCGTGCTCGACGAATGTCGAGAAACTTGCGAACAGAGCGAGACATGCCAGCAATCTGGCTCGGCCTTTCTTCATGATGTGTTTCGGGCTGACCTTCTGGCCAGCGGTAGGGATGTGACCTTGCGGAATACGTGATCTGATCATCTTGCGGCGCTCCTTGCTCTGCGTACAGAGTCAGGTTGAGGGGATTTGGCCTTCGCATTCGGATCGGTTTCCCGCCTCTCAAATACTCATCAAGATGGATAACCGTCCTCCATCAGATTCCTCCGAATCCGAAGACGGGCAATATGCCTTTAGGCCGCGTTAGCCCCGAACGACATGTACCTGCACTCGATACGACGAAAGTCGTACAACTCATGACCCACGGCAAGGGCCAACGCGCCGTTGGCTCTAATAGCCAGGGTCGCTGGGCCAGTTGGGTTGCATGAGATGCCACTGTTCGGGCGCTTTACGAATGAGCAACTCCAGCTCGTGTGCCAACAGTTGGGTGCCTCGGACCACGTCTTCACGAAGGCCACCCTCACGCTCGATCTGCAACGGCGGTCGCACGACAGCGTGATGGCCATTGTGTCGTGACGTGAAGTAGCACGCGCACGGCAACACTGCAGCGCCAGTACGCAGGCTCAGCATGACGGGGCCTGCGGGCAGCGTGGTTTGCTCGCCGAAAAACTCGACAGGAATGCCGGTTCGATCGATGTCTCGATCACTCAACAGACACACGACTTCGTTGCGACGCAACGCCTTCATCACCGTGGCGGCAACCGACGGCCCAAGCGGCACCACGGTCATGCCGAGGTTCTGGCGAAGATCGACGAACCACTCGAACAGTTCGGGGGGCTCAATTGCCTCGACCACAACGGTCATCTTGTAGCCCTGCTCGATGAGCCAACGCCCGGCCCACTCCCATCCGCCAAGGTGCGGGAGCGCAAGGATCACGCCATTGCCTTGCTCGATCGCGGCGGGAATGTGCTCGAAGCCTTCGACCGTGAAACCAGCCTTCACTGCGCGCTTCGACATCGAGGGCAAGCGAAAGCTCTCTACGTAGTACTTGGCATATGAGTCGAACGCACCTTGCACCGCTTGGCGAAGCTCAAGACCTCGAAGCTCTGGGTTGGCGCGTTTGAGATTTCGCTCGATCATCACCCTCTTGTCGCGCATGCTGCCCGACAGCGTGAGGCCAATCATCGAGGCCGCCATTCCTGCGACAGGTCCGGGCATGGCGCGAGCGGCAAGTGAACCCAGCTTGTAGCTGTTCACCGTGAAGGCGTCGCTCAGCCAACTGCGTGGGTTATCGGTCTCAGCCACGATCTATGGATTTGGGCGCCGACGTGGCACCCGCGTGGTGAGACGTTGTGCGCGCACGCCTCGTCGCAACTCGCGACGGCTACGGCGAATTTCCATCTTTGCGGCGGTACGTGGGGTAACCCCGGCCTGCTTCCAGACCTTGATGAAACGCTGCACTGCGGTGACAAAGCACAGCACCAACATCACCCACAAGATGGGCAACAACAGCGGCGTGATGAGCAGACCGAGCAACAACAAGATGATGCGCTCGGCACGCTCCATAATGCCGCCCTTGGCCTCGAGACCGAGCGATTCGGCCTTGGCGCGCTCGTAGGAGATCACTGCAGAGATGGCCATGATGCCGAACGGCAACATGCTGTTGAGCGGATGCTTACCAGCGGCGTAGAAGTAGGCGACGCCCGAGAACAAGATCGCGTCGGTGACGCGATCGATGACAGAGTCGAAAAATGCGCCTCGCTGGCTGACCTGGTTCGAAGCTTTAGCGAGCGCACCATCGAACAAATCGGGAAGAGCCGCGAGAATCACCAATGCAAAGCCCAGCAACAGATGACCTGAGCCAATCGCGAAGCCCGCTCCGATAGCGACAAGTACACCAAGAATGGTGAGGTGGTCGGGAGACAGACCGGTTCGACGCAACAGGGCCCCGATGGGCCGAACTGCCTTGTCGACAGGAGCCCGGAGTTTGCCGTCAAACATCGCATGGAAGGCTACCCCACACGAGCGTCAAACACTGAGGCCATGCGCATGCGCGACACTGTGGCATGAGCCAATCGACGCCTGACGATCTCGCAATTTCGTTTCGATCACTACCGCGACGCCTACGCGAGGCATCACTTGGCGATGTTGACCCACGCGATGCTGCCAACGCCGCCACACGGGTCGACGAAGCAGTCGCCGCTGCCGCACAACTACTGGGGTGCTCCCCCAGCATCGAGTCGCTCGCCGCAGCAATTCAGCAACGGCCACTCAACGATTGGACCGCCGCGCAACTCGCCGCGCTTCAGGGTCACGCCACCGACGCCGGCACTGCAATCAGGGTGCTGCACGATGCGGCCGACGGCCGCGACTAACCACTACTCAGTTGGTTCGCGCCAGTCGGTTTCAGGATTCTCTTGCACCATGTGCTCGATCACCGTGCCATCGACAGCGTCGACGAGCACGAGTCCGCGCTGATGAGGCGGGTTCTCGCTGGAGTAACACAGCACTCGCCACGTTGGCCGGCTACGAAGGCCACGCCATACCTGCTGTGCTGAGGCATGACCCACCGCAAACCCAACGGCACCAGTAGCCGCTACGAGCGCTTGCTTCTCGTCGATCTTCATTCGCCAACCCGAGGTGAGACAGAGCAGGCCAAAGACCCCCAACAGCAATGCTGCAAATCCAATGCCGTTGTTGATGAGCACTTGCTCGCCATCGCGATGGGTGATCCATAACGCGAAACAGACCACCGCGACAGCAACGTAGATGTAGCCCGGGGTGCGGCGCCGACTGTTATCGGGAAACTGGTATGGGCCAACGAACTCGCTTGCGTTGAGATCGTCAGGAAGCGAGTCGCGAATCTCTTCGCTGCTCGGAGAAGTGCTTGAGGTTTCTGACATTGGTGCTCAGGCTACGGCGCTACGCCACGCTGCGCGAATTTTGTCGGCAGTGGCAGGCAGCGCTTCGGGCAAAGTACGGGTGTTCGCGGTGACCGTCATGAAGTTGGCGTCGCCGTTCCATCGCGGCACAACGTGTACATGCAGATGTTGCCGAACGCTGCCTCCGGCGGGCTCTCCAAGGTTGATGCCTACGTTGATCCCACCGGGCGCCATTGCCAACTTCACAGCGTTCACTGCGATGGCAACGGTTGCCCAGAGCTCTATGAACTCGTCAGGCTCGAGGTGATCGAGTTCTGCGACCTCGCGATACGGCAGCACCAAGACATGGCCAACGCTGTACGGAAATGCGTTCATGATCGCAAACGTGGACTCACCACGAAACACGATGTGGGTCTCCTCGTCGGGCAGCCCCGACTGCAACAAGCGCGTAAACACGCTCATCGAGTCATCTGGGAACACTCCTCCAACGGCTCCGGCGCTGTGCACATATGTGGCACGCCAACCATTCCAGAGCTGCTCGAGCGGGGTCATACTGCGGGCGTGAGCCCAGCACTGCCTTGCTCGACATCGGCAGCAAGACGCTCGGCGAATGTGGCCACCGAAACACCGCGCTCAACTTCTCCCCCGCGTGGGTTCACACCAAATGTGTTCTCGGCAACGTCGTCGTCGCCCACCACGAGCACATACGGAATCTTGTCGAGCTTGGCTGCACGAATGCGCTTGCCCAGCTGATCGTTGGCCTCGATGACATCAACACGGAACCCTGCGGCGCGTAGCGCTGCACCTTGCGCCTGCGCATACTCCTCGTGGGCGGTTGCCACCGGCAAGATGCGCACTTGAATCGGCGCGAGCCATGTGGGGAAGGCGCCTGCATAATGCTCGAGCAGCACGCCGAAGAAGCGCTCGACCGATCCGAACAAGGCACGGTGCAACATGATCGGCTGGTGCCGATTGTTGTCGGCGCCCACATATTCGAGGTTGAAACGATCGGGCAGGTTGAAGTCGCACTGAATGGTGCTGAGTTGCCAGGTGCGGCCGATGGCATCTTTCACGTCGATGTCGATCTTGGGGCCGTAGAACGCTGCGTCGCCGTGCTTCACCTTGTATTGCAAACCATGCCGATGCAGACCTTCGCGCAGCGCTTCGGTTGCCTTGTCCCAGATCTCGTCGGAGCCAACCGACTTCTTGGGATCGCGGGTGCTCAGGTTCGCGGTGAAGTCGTGGAAGCCAAAGGCGCGCAGCACCGACAACACGAAGTCGAGCAACGACGCGATTTCGTCTTGCAACTGCTCTTCGGTGCAATAAATGTGGCTGTCGTCTTGGGTGAAACCACGAATGCGCATGAGACCATGCAACGTGCCAGCACGCTCGTAGCGATACACCGTGCCGAGTTCGAACAGACGCAATGGAAGCTCGCGGTACGAACGCTGACGCGACCTGAAGATCAGGCAGTGCATCGGGCAGTTCATCGGCTTCATGTAGTACGTGCCGTTGTCCATCTCCATCGGCGGATACATGCCGTCTTTGTAGAAATCGAGATGTCCGCTGGTCTGGAACAGGTTCGCATTGGCGAGGTGCGGAGTGAACACGAACTGATAGCCACCGTTTTGATGACGGTCGCGGCTGTAATCCTCCATGTGCTTACGCACGATGGCACCCTTGGGATGCCACACCGCCAAACCGCCGCCAAGCTCGGATGGAAAGCTGAGCAGATCGAGTTCGGTGGCCAGCTTGCGGTGGTCACGCTTCTCGGCTTCTTCGAGGCGATGCAGGTGCTCTTCGAGCGCAGCCTTGGTGTCCCACGCGGTGCCGTAGATGCGCTGCAGCATTGGGCCCTTTTCGTTGCCGCGCCAATATGCGCCAGCAACCTTCATCAACTTGAAGTGGCCAAGACGCGATGTGCTGGGCACGTGAGGGCCACGGCACATGTCGACGAACTCGTCGGTGTTGCGGTACACGCTGACCGTTCCGTCGGGGCCCACTTCACCGGCATCGACACTGACTTCTTCGTCGTCGGGATCAACCACAACACCGGCCAGCGCCCGGACGCGCTCAATGATCTCGCACTTGTACGGCTGATCGGCGAACAGCGCAAGCGCATCATCGATAGACATCTCCGAGCGAATGAACGGCTGGTTCGCCGACATGATCTCGCGCATACGCGCCTCTACAAGAACCAAATCGTCTTCGCTGAAGGTCTTGTTGGCGGGCAACTCGAAGTCGTAATAGAAGCCGTCGGTGATTGCCGGCCCGATGGAGTACTTGGCGCCGGGAAACAGTTGCAAGACGGCTTGCGCCATCACATGAGATGTGGAGTGACGAAGCACATGACGGCCCTCGTCGGAGTCGCCGGTGATGATCGCAACAGTGGCGCCACCGGGCAGAGGGGTCGTGAGATCGGCTTCGTCGCCGTTGACAACGGCAGCAACAGCGGCTTTCGCGAGCCGAGAACCAATCGACGCAGCGACGTCGCCCGCAGTAGAGCCCTCGGCGAAGGAGCGTTGCGAGCCGTCAGGAAGGGTGATGAGAATCTCGGTCATAACGAGACGCATTCTACGGTGACCCCGTTGCGACAACGGGTGATTTAACCGAGCGAGTGACGAAGGTTCGCTCTGAGTTTGCGTTTAGTGGCCGCCGACCGAGCTCAACTCGCGGGCCTCATCAGGCGGCGGGTCGCCGTGAACACGAGCAATCACGGCCTTGTCGGTTGGCAATCCGGCAGCCTTCTTGGTGGCATAGGTATTGCGATACTCCTGGCCGGTGAGCTCGCGGATTTCGTACATCAATTCGTCGGTGATCTGACGTAAAACCAAGTGATCATCACTGCGCGAGCGGTATCGGTCGACCTTGATTGGTCTGCCGATCTTGATCGTGCATGACTTGTTGATCTTGGGCAGCTTTGCATCGGGAGGCTGAATGAGATCAGTGCCGACAATTCCCACGGGCAGGATTGGACAGCCAACCTTGAGCGCCAAGCGAGCAGCGCCGGTGTGCCCTTTGTAGAGCGCCCCATCGCGGCTGCGAGTGCCCTCGGGGAAGATGCCAAACAGTTCGCCTCTGCGCAACACTGCCTCGGCCGTATCAAGCGCCGACGAACTCTTCTCGCCGCCGCTGCGATCGATAGGGATCATGCCCATCGCCGGAAACAGATACTTGGTCTTCCAAGAATCCATGTATTCGGCCTTACCCACGAAGCTGATGTCTCGGCCAGCGAGCAACATCAAAAATGCGCTGTCGAGAAAGCTGATGTGATTGGGGCACAGAATTGCGGCGCCTTCGGCTGGCAAGTTCTCAAGCCCGTGCAGATCGAAGTGCCAGAGTCGCTTGGCAACAGGCAGCGCTACCTTGCGCGCCCGGTGTTGCACTTTGTTCGTTGTAGGAGCGATAGGGCTAGCGCTCATCGGGGTTCACCCGCTCTCACCTGCACGGCACATGCCGACACAGTAGGCGACAAACCAAGGAGCAGTGAGAAAAATGTAGGGATACGTAACAAAATACACGCCTTCGAGGCTGGCCTATTAGCCGAAGGTGCTACAGAACAACTCCAAGCAACGCAGCAGCCTCGCTCACATCGCATCCGGCTGCGACAGCAGCGTCGATTGCGAGCACCGCAGCGGCCGAGTCGAGGTCGTTATCGAGTGCATCGCGAACCTGATCAATCACGCGTGTAGGCGTGCCGCCAACGCTTGCCTTCCACGCCGCGAGACGAGCATCGGCACGCGGCATGAGCTCGTCGTCCCAGCTCCAGTCGTGGCGGTAGTGATGCTCAATGATGCTCAGCCGGATGGCCCGCGGGTCCCATGTTTCGCGCAGCTTGTCGATGAACACCAAATTGCCAAGGCTCTTCGACATCTTCTGACCGTGCATATGCACCATCGGCCCGTGCATCCAATGCTTCACGAACTGCTTGCCAGTGGCTGCCTCGCTCTGCGCGCGCTCGCACTCGTGATGCGGGAAGATCAGGTCGGAGCCGCCGCCGTGAAGGTCGATGGTCTCGCCGAGTTCGCGCAGCGCCAGCGCGCTGCACTCGATATGCCAGCCGGGTCGACCGGGTCCCCACATCGTGTCCCACGACGGCTCGTCGGCGGCCGATGGATGCCACAACACGAAGTCGAGCGGGTTGCGCTTATTGGGGTCTTCAACGTTGCCGCCGCGTTCGGCTGCAAACGCAATCATCTGCTCGGTGGTGTAGTGCGACACCGAGCCAAAGCTCGGAAACTTCGAGACATCGAAGTACACCGAGCCACCTGCCTGATACGCAAAGCCACGGTCGAGCACGATGCCAATGAACCCGCGAATATCGCTGATTGCCGACGAAGCGCGAGGCGTGCTGTACATCGGCAGCATGTTGAGCGCTGTCATATCGCGCTCGAAGCGGGCCTCTTCGCCTGCGGCAAGATCGAGATAGTGCACGCCGAGTTGGCGGGCCTTGGCAAACAACGGATCG
This sequence comes from Actinomycetota bacterium, assembly GCA_037139095.1. Lineage (GTDB taxonomy): Bacteria > Actinomycetota > Acidimicrobiia > Acidimicrobiales > Ilumatobacteraceae > WLMZ01. The sequence continues at coordinate 32 of JBAXHD010000014.1, read as the reverse complement.
TCTACGTCGGTGACATTGCGCACGCACTTCAC
>JBAXHD010000013.1:0-56419 GCA_037139095.1 Actinomycetota bacterium | reverse complement strand
ATCTGCAGATGCACATCGGGGCGACCCAATTCGTCGCGGCGCTGCAGTAAACGCGTCAGGCCGATGTAGGCAAACGGGCACACGATGTCTGCATACACAATCACAGCGGTCATGCGCTCGACTGTAGCTGTGCGGGCCGAGCCGCTTTCCCTATCGCTCAACCGCTAGGCAGCGGACTGAGTTGCTTTCAACGCAACTTCTCCGAGCAACCCGATGCGATCGGTGTTGTGACCGTTCGCTGCGAGGTTGATGGTGAGGCCATCAATGCCAGTGTTCATCGCCGCAAGCAACTTCTCGCCCACGGTGTCGGCGTCGCCATAGATCAACACGTGCTTCATCATCTCGACGATCTCATTGTTCCAACCCTTTACGGCGGCGATGGAACGCACATCGGCATCGGCCTCTTCCATCGTGGGGGCGATGCACACCATCTGCAGCTTGGTGACTTTGATCTCTGAGCGATCGCGCCCCAGCCGTTCGCAGTGCGCGGCAAGCGCCTCGAGCTTGCGCGGAATCTCGTCGATTGATCCGCTTGAGAGGTTTGACTCATCGGCGTACTGAGCAACCATGCGCAGTGTCTTCTTCTCGCCGCTGCCGCCGATCATGATCGGGATGCGTGAGACGGGCGCAGGCGAGTTCATTGCATCGACCACCTGATAGTGCTTGCCGTCGAGCGTGACCTTCTCGCCGCGCAGCATCGGCAGCACAATCTGCAGTGCCTCTTCGAGCTTCTCGAACCGATCGGTAAACGTGCCGAATTCAAAGCCCAACGACTTGTGCTCGAGCTCGAACCAACCGGCACCGATGCCGAGCGTGGCGCGACCGTTCGACACGATGTCGAGTGCAGTGATGGTCTTTGCCAGCAGAGTGGGATGGCGATAGGTGTTGCCGGTTACGAGTGCCGACAGTCGGACCTTGGTGGTGTGCTGAGCGAGAGCCGAGAGCAGTGAGTAGCACTCGAACATCGGCTCGCTTGGGGCCCCGAGTCCGGGCAGTTGGTAGAAGTGGTCCATCACGAAGACACGGTCGAACCCGGCCGCCTCTGCGGCCTTCGCTTGATCAACGACATTCTGGAAGATGGCCGCTCCGGTGGCGCCTGGAATGGTGAAGTTAGGAATCTGGTAGCCAAGTCGGGTCATGTTGGAGCACTCCTCTGAGGGGTTCGAATGGGATGAGTCTGTCATCTCCAGCCCGAGGGGTTGGTACAACATGGCCCGCATTCGAGCCACCGAAGATCTGCCGACAAATGTTGTCGTGGTGGTTGACAATCGAACATATGTTCGATTAGAGTGCAACCCATGGAAACGTTGCTCGCCCAACTCACTTCGGCGGGCACGGCCGCAGTGAACCTGAGCACCCACGCCACCACCGCCACGCTTCGTCGGCAGGCACTGCTGGGCTGCCAGGCATTGCTCGATCAGATCAAGGTGGCCCAAGCTCGGCTTATGTCCGACGCCACCACGCATCGCGACTGGATCAGCACTGGCCACAAGAACATGGCCGACTGGCTCGCCGACACCACCAAGTCGTCCTACGGCGATGCGAAGCGCAAAGAAAAGCTGGGCAACGCGTTGGGCCAATCACCCGATCTCAACCAGGCCGTTGCTAGCGGCCAACTCTCGCCCGACACCGCCGAAGCCTTGGCCGACACCATTACTAACCCGCCGGCGGCGGCTACCCCGGCCGACATCAGCGATCTTGTCGCCGCCGCAAAGGGCGCCACGCCACCACAAGCCAAAGCCGCAGCCGATTACTGGCGCGAACGGCTCACCAACGAAACCGAGGAAGAAGCCGAAGCCCGTCGCTTCGCGAAGCGATCAGTCACCACCACCATCCCCGCCGACGGCACCTCAACAACCTCCATCACCCTGCCGGTGTTGCACATGCGCGAGCTGTTAAACGCCTTCGACCACGCGGCTGGCAAGTTCACCGAAGGCGATACCCGCACCAACGCTCAACGTCTTGCCGATGGCGCCATCACGCTCGCCAAGCTCTACAACTCGGGCCAGGTCAACGGCGGCCGCTCGAACCCCAACATCATCGTCACCATCACTGCCGAGGCATTCGCCGGGCTCACCAATCAACCCGGCCACACTCCATGGGGCGACCGCATCCCCGCCCACACCATCCGCGAGCTCGCCAAGAACGCCACGCTTCAACGCGTGGTGATGGCCGGAGACTCGATCATCAACCTTGGCCGCAAAGTTCGCTACGCCACCCACGAGCAGTACCTCGCTCTCATCGCCCGCGACGGAAGCTGCCGGTGGGGTAACTGCACCACGCCGGCTGCATGGTGCGATGTCGACCACGTCCAACAATGGGCGAATGGCGGCACCACCGACATCGACTGGGAGTGGCTCCTGTGTCCTCACCACCACACCCAACGTCACTTGCCCGGCGTCACCATTCACGGCAACGCCAACAGCAACACCCGCATCACGCTGCCCAACGGCACCACCATCCATTGCCCGCCCAAAGGCGCAACCCACCACAGAACCAAGCACGTCAAGCCGCAACAAACTGCACCACCCGGCAGACAAGCCGCCCAAGTCGCCTAGCCACCGCAACCAGCCGAGCAAGTACCCGCGCAACAGCGCGGGCATCGGCGCGTCCGGACCCGAGACGGCTCATCGGCAATGCTGTACGAATGTCATCCCCTGCGAAGCGCATCATCAGACTGGTCGGCGTATACGACGCCGACAGCACGTTGCGCGGCGAGGTCGCCTACTGGATCGGCGCCCGCCTTGGTCGTCGGCATTGCTCGCTGTGCGACATCACGCACGGCTCCATCAGGGTTCGGCCCGAATGGAACGCGTGTCGCTCTGGGCTGCCGGTTCCGTTCGATACCTTCCACCGCGATGACCAACCCCATCAGGTTCGTGCTGTAGCAAACGGTCAAGCACCGGTGGTCGTGGCCGAAACCGAGGTCGGCCATGTTGTCTTGGTCGACCCGGTGCGGCTCAACGACTGCAGCGGATCCCTCGACAAATTGCTGTTAGCCATCGAGCATGGCGCCGCCCATCACGGCCTAGCGTGGGCGCCACTATGAGCGGCATCACAGCAAGCAACGCACACGTCACTGTCTACTCGCGACCGGGCTGTCCGTTCTGCACATCACTGCGGCGCGGCCTACAGCAATCGGGCACGCCGTTCACCGAAGTGAACATCTGGGAAGACCCAGCCGCAGCAGCGTTTGTGCGATCTGTGGCACGCGGCAACGAGACAGTTCCTACCGTCACGGTCGGCGATGTGGCAATGGTGAATCCATCGGCAGAGAAAGTTCGCGAAGTTCTTAACGCAGCTTCTTGAGCATCCAGGTGTTCGCAAACACCAAGCCGCGGTAGTGCTTGTCATAGCGCGACTGCACCGCATACCCAGCGCCTTCAAACAACGCCACCGCTGACAGCGAAGCGTCGGCTGCGAGTTCGCTGATGCCCTCGCTTACCGCATGCGTCTCGAGAGCTGTCAGCAACGCACGCGCTACGCCACTTCGCTGATACGCCGAATCGACATACACAAGATCAAGCTCGGCAACCGTTTCGTCGCGCAGTATCAGGTTGGCAAAACCCACCACGCGTCCGTCGACCTCGGCAACTAACGCGAACGTGTTGTCTACCGCTGCCACAAGAGAGACATCGCTGAATCCAGCGCTCCAGGCTTCGAGTTGCTCGGCCGTATACACCCCGGCCGCAACGCCGCCGATTGCACGCAGCACAACGCGAAGTATCTGCTCAGCGTCATCCGGTACCGCTCGACGAATCGACACGCCGGCAGAATACCCACCCCCGCTGGGTCAGTACGGCTCGACAGCCGGCGCCTCAGAGGCGGCGCCCGAGATACGAGCCTTTGCGGTCTGGCCTCGTTTGCTCGCTGGCACTGCACCCGTCACAGTGGCTAACCCAAACGTCGGCATATTGCCGTACACGGTCTCTACCGTCGCATCGGACAACATGATCGTCTCGTGGTAGATGCCAACCGACCCGTTGTCGCGCACCTTCTTGTTAAACGCCCGCCATGCCGGCAGATGCGACGAGTTCGTCGCCTTGGCGTACTGCTCAAGCTTCTCGAACGACTCCCAGTACTGCCACACCAAGATGTTGCGGCCGGAGAGAAACGTTCGTGGCTTGCCCACCAAGCCCAGGCTTGGGTCCTTCTGCAGTTCGGCCAGCATCCGCGGCATCGACGCAAAAACGGGGAGCCACTTCCACGGTCGCAACAGTTGATTGAACCTCATTCCGATGAGGAACAGCACCTTGCCATCGGCGCCTACGTCAGCCGAATACCTGCCCTTGTTGATCGTTGCCACACACACCTCCTGAGGTCGACCACCCTTAATGTGATCAGTGTTCACATACTGCCCGAATATGTGAACACTGTCAACATCCATGGCAGAATGACTCCATGACCGAGAAGCCGTACCACCACGGAGACCTTGAAGCAGCGCTTACCAACGCCGCCCTTGACTTCGTTCAGACGTCCGGCATCGCAGCCCTCACCCTTCGAGATCTGGCGCGCACGCTCGATGTCTCGCCATCGGCCGTGTACCGCCACTTCCCAAGCCGAGACCACCTGGTGTCTCGCGTGTCGCAGGCGGCGCGCGAGAGCCTTGCTCACGCCCTGCTCGAGGCGAGAGATGCCGTCATATCCAATGGCAGAGCGAAGCGCCGGTCGATTGAACGATTCGAGGCCATCGGCCGCGCCTATGTGGTGTTCGCCACTCAACATTCGAGCCTGTTCGCGGCAGCATTCGTTCGCTGCGACGTGCCGCCAGCCGCCGATGATGACCCAAGCGCGTGGTCAGTTCTGGTCGAAGCGGTCAACGAGATGATTGAGAGCGGAGCCATTCCGGCTAGCCGCCGCGCCGATGCTCCCATCATTGCGTGGGCCGGCGTTCACGGCCTCGCCAACATCCTCACCGCGTCAATCTGGCCAACGGGCTACGCGTTCGACAACGAAATCGACGCAGTAGTCACCGGAATCTCGCGAGCAATCAGCTGACCGCTGCGGCCACCGTCAGCCTTCGAGTGAGTAGCGGTACACGTTGGTCTCACGAGCCACGAAACCAAGCCGCTGATACAAACGGTTGGCGGCCTCACGAGACGGACGCGATGTGAGGTCAACCGTCTTGGCTCCCTTCGATCGGGCGACCGAGAGAGCGAACTGATTCAACGCCTCGCCAACACCTCGGCCACGAGCCGCATCGTCGACAACTACGTCTTCGATCCACGCCCGCACACCGGTGGGAATACGAAACACAACCAACGTGAGCGCGCCGAGCACATCGTCGCCATCGCTGGCCACCAGCACGTCGGTAGATCCGGCAGCAACCATCTCAGCAAGCTCGGCCTCGGTGGGAGGCGGCGACGACTTCGAGAGTTGCGGTATGAGACGGGCGAATGCCTGCACAAGGCGCGGCGTCACTTCGGTAGCGATCTCGACGGTAACTGTCACGGCGCTGACCTTACCGGCCGGCGCGAGGGCGCGACCCGGTAGTCACCCAACTGGCCCTCAACCCCCCGTTCGCCCCTAACGTGCGCGCATGGATTCAGCCACGTTGTCTGCCCTCGCCCGCAAGCTCGGTTCAGTTCTCGAGCCGCTTACCGGTCAGGTGTACTTCTCACCCGAATGCCATGCCAACTACGTGGCACTTGGATTCGACCCAAGCCCCGCGGAGGCCAACGGCGTGGCGCTTCCCGATGGCCCCGCCTATTTCACCAGCCGCGGCAGCGTGATGGGCCAAGTGCCCGGAGAAGTAGTGGCAGCGGCATTCGCTGTGTTTAACCCCGAAGCCGTCATCCCCAGCGTCACCCTGGGCTGGAGCCGCACCGATGCGGCAACCATCTGCGCTGCCCGCGATACGGGTGCGATTGCCCAATTGGTGCGACTGCTCGGCGAAGCTCCAGCGGGCATCGAGCGGGTCAACGAGTTGCTGAGCAAAGCCATCGCCCCGCTGCGACCCGAAGGACGTCCGCTTTACGCCGGTCTGCGATCGCTGCCGATGCCCGACTCAGCCGTCGGCGCAATGTGGCGCATGGGCGACATGCTTCGCGAATACCGCGGCGATAGCCACACGGCCGCATGGATCAGCGCTGGTGTCAACGCCACCGAAATCGGTTTGCTCAGCGAAATGTATTGGGGCTTGCCGATGCGTTCGTACAGCCGCACCCGCGCATGGAGCAACGCCCAGTTCGACGCATCGGTGCAATCATTGAAGTCGCGAGGCCTCGTCACCGACGAGGGCTTCACGCCCGCCGGCAGAGCATTGCGCGAGTCCATCGAGACCGCCACCGACTCGCAGATGTCTGGAGCCATCGCTGCGCTCGGCGACGACATCGAAGAACTGTTCAACATCGTCGAACCATGGGGCGCCTCCGTGCGAGCCGGCTTCGGATACCTCAGCTCAGGCCCGCACGACCTCGCCGACCAAGCGTCGCGTCTGTCCTCGCCTCGCACTACCGAATCGGCCTAAGGTCACACGATGATCCTGCAGACGCTTGAGCACGTATCGACTACCGAGGTTGCCGACCGCACCGGTTGGACCGCCAAACCCGAAGGCATGTGCCGCGGCGAGATCTGCGTGCCCGCGCCCGGCGCGCTGCGCGACAACGGCACAGTAGACATCAACGTGATGGCCAACCGCCTTGGTATGCCGTTACTGCACGATGACAACACCGGTGTGTGGGCCTTGGGCCCGGCCACGGCTACAGGCCGGGCGCTCAGCACAGCCGCCGCTGCCGACCCCGAATTCATCGATCGCAACGGTCACCCATTCAGACTCAGTTCGCTACGCGGCCGAAAAGTGTTGTTGGTCGCATGGAGTAGTTATTGAGGCTGTCGCACCAGCCTGCCCGGGTGGCAGGCGCTTCATCTCGAACTCGAATCACTGGGCTTCACCGTGGTCACCGTTGCGCTCGATGTCAATCCTGAACACGCACATCCCTTTATCGATGCCGCCGCGCCAACGCATCCAAGCCTGATCGACACCACACACGCCACCGGCGACCTGTTCGGCTTTGTCAACGTTCCAATGGCCGTGTGGATCGACGAAGAGGGCAACCTCGTTCGTCCCGCCGAGGCAGCCTCGATCGAACGCAGCCCAATGCGCGATATGGACATCCCCGATGGCTTGCCCGAGCGACTCGACCGAGCCTTTCGTGAAATCAAGAAGTTCCCCGAAGTGTCCGACGAATATCGCGCGGCGATCGTCGATTGGGCGCACAACGGGGCTGCGAGCAAGTTCGCTCTCTCGACCGACGAAGTGGTGCAACGCAGCCAACCCCGCCCCGATACACACGCCCGCGCTGCAGCCTGCTTTGAGATGGGCCAACACCTGCTGCGAACTGTGAGCCACGAGGCTGCGGTGCCGTGGTGGCGCGAGGCTCACGCCTTGTTCCCCGAGAACTGGACCTACAAGCGTCAGGCCTGGACCCTCATCACCACGCCGGCCGACGCCACCGAAAACGACCTGATGCAAGGCCCCAACGACGTATACGAAGGTAACTGGCTCGACGATGTCATCGCCGGTGGCGGCGGCGAGGCGTACTCAGTTGTTCCACAACTCTGACGAAACCTTGAAACGCGTCAACCGGTTGGGTAGATAGGCTCACCCACTAATGGAGCACGTTCGCTGGCTCAGTCAACCCACACTTCGCAACCCCGTAGTCGTTGCCGCGTTCACGGGGTGGAACGACGCCGGTGATGCCGCGTCGGGTGGTGTGCGTCACCTCATCGAAGATTGGCACGCCACCCCTTTGGCCGAGATCGATCCTGAAGAGTTCACCGACTTCGCCAGCATCCGGCCACACGTTCGTTTGTCGGCCAACCTCACCCGCAGCATTGTGTGGCCCACAGTTGGCATGTGGTACGCCTCCACCCCCGGCACCGACGTGATCTTGGTACTCGGCCCCGAGCCCGCGATGCGTTGGCGCACGTTCAGCGAACAAGTCATCGGCGTGGCGCAGCACTTCAAGGCCAGCATGGTGATGACCCTCGGGGCGCTGCTTGCCGATGTCCCGCACTCACGCGCCGTTCAGCTCATCGGCACCGCCAACGAACAGTTGATGATCGATCGGTTCGAGCTTCAGCGTTCGCGTTACGAAGGCCCAACCGGCATCGTCGGCGTGCTGCACGACGCCTGTTCAAAAGCCGATCTGCCCTCGGCATCATTGTGGGCAGCAGTTCCGGCCTATGCCTCGCAGGTGCCATCGCCAAAGGCCACCATGGCATTGCTCGAGCGGCTCGGCACCATCATCGGCACCACGATGCCAACGGCTCGTCTCGCCAGCCAGGTTCACGACTACGAAATGCGCGTCAACGCAGTAGTCGCCGAAGACCCCGATCTGGGCGGTTACGTTCGTCGGCTCGAGAGCATGTCCGATGCTGGCATCGAAGATTTCAGTCTTGAAGACGACGATGACCTCGACGACGAAGAAGACGACGACGACATCGTTGGCGGCGAGCTCGAAGCCGACCTACCCGAGCATGTTGATGCGGGCGCGTTGATGGACGAAGTCGAACGCTTCCTACGCGACCAAGGCAAGTAACTCAGCGAGCCGCGAGGTCGGCCAGCAAATTCTCCACTCGCGACAGGCCCACCTCGAGTGCCTGAGTCAATCGCTTGCGATCGCCGGTAGCCATCAGGTCAACCATCAGCCCGGTGAACATTGCTTTGAGCAACGACGACTCGGTCACTGCCTGCTCTGGCGACAGACCTTCGTCGACGAGACGCTGCTCGATCGAGGTTCGCCACACGCCGATCTGATCGGCTCGCACGTCGCCAGCTAGGCCAGTGTGAGTGGCCTCAAGCGTTGCCGCCTCGAGACCAAGCCGCGACAGTGCCAAGTTCGCGGGCGAAGCGTTGAGCCATTTCCACCATCGACGCAGCAGGTTGGCTTGGCTGATCTTGGGGTTGCGCTTGAGCCAACCGTTGCTTACCTCGACTTGAATCTCAATCGCCTGTGCAAGCGCGGCCACGAGCAGTTCTTGCTTCGATCCGAAGTGATGCACCAAGCGATTTGGACTGGTGTCGAGTGCGGCGGCCATTGGTCGCAGCGACATGTCGCCGAGCCCGTGCTCGGCCAAATACGCAACCACTCGGTCGAGTAGCTCGCGCTTCATTGCCACATCAGGAGTACGCGCCACGAGCGCTTACCCTACGCGAACGTTGCTTGACCAGTACGCGTTTGCGCCAGCACGTCCTCGTTGAGTTCGATGCCCAGGCCTGGGCGATCGGACAGCGTGATCCAGCCGTCGCCGTCGGCCTCGATAGTTTCGGTGAGGATGAAATCGCGACGGGCCGTTGTCCACTCAGGCGGGTCGAACGGAAACTCAATAAACGGCGCGCCCACGGTGCCGGCTGTGAGATGCAAGTTGGCCATCACACCGATGCCATTGCCCCACGTGTGCGGAGTGAAGATCTTGCCTTGCTCGTCAACTTCGTACGCCAAGTGACGCAGCCCCGAAATACCCATTGAGCACACACAGTCGGGTTGAAACACGTCGAAGCAGCCGCGGGTCAGTAGCTCGCGAAACTCATACGGTTCGCGGGTGAGTTCGCCACCGGCGATGCGGATGTTCACGCGCTGACGAAGTTCGTTCATGCCGTCGTAGTCCCCGCGATGCAGCGGCTCTTCCATCCAATACACGGCTTCGGCTTCGAGTCGTTGCGCCACAACGGTGGCGTGGTCTACGTGCCACGGACGCTGCGTGTCCCATGCCATCCGCCAACCCTGATTGCAGTCGACCATGAGCTCGAGTTGATCGCCCACAGCATCACGGACTGCGCTGATGACGGCAAGATCCTCATCAAGACTTGGCCGACCAAAGCGCACCTTCAGCGCGGGGAATCCCAAGGCGATCGCCTGTCTTGCTACCTGCACCATCTCGGGTACCGAGCGGTGCACGCCGCTCGACGCGTAGGCACGAATGCGGTTGCTTGCGCCACCGACCATCTTCCAGATCGGCTCGTCGCGAATCTTGCCCGCAAGATCCCACAGCGCAACGTCCATCGGCCATGGACGACCAGCGTGGAACTCGATGTTCGCCAGCACTGCTGCGTGGCGATCGAGATCGAGCGGATCTTGCCCAATGAAGTAGCGCTGATAGTCGTCGAAGCCATACATGGCATCTCCTGAACCAACGCCGCAACGGCCCTCATCGTCGAATACCCGAACGATCGTTGCCGGAAACTTGGTGCGCGGCTGAGTGTCCCATGATGCTGGAAAGACCGGGTCGAGTGGCAGTTGATGATGCGTGATCTCAACTCGCGAAATTGTGCTCATGGTTCCTTCGTTCGTCCCAACGTTCGAGCATCAGAATGTAACGCGGCGGTGCCGGCAAGCGGGGCGAGGGCGCTCTGGTAATCGCCAAGCTCAAGTGGCACGAAGCCCTCGATCAAGAGCAGCGAGCGAACTCCGACGAGCGACGGCGCGCTCATTGCGGCACCAATCGCTGAGCGCCACGCAGCGACCTTCGCGTCGTCGGCATCGACGCCGACAATCAGCGGAAGGCACGGCACCAAGGGTCCGCGCTCGACAACAACAAGTCCATCGAGTCGGTGCGGGTCGAGGCGCTGCTGGTATGCCCACGACAACGCGTCGATAGACGCAACATCGGCCGAACCTGTGCGTACTGCATCGATGCTGGCAAGGTGCGAGCCAGTGAGCACAACCTCGCCCGGCCAGTGACCCGGCGCAATGTCGAAGGCGGCGAGCAGGCTGATGCATCCCGACAAGCTGTCGGTTGAGTTGATCGCAGCGCGATCTTTCAACGCATTCGGCACGAGCGCGCTGCGCGCCACGATCACGCTGCGGTACAGGTGGCTCACTGCGTCGTCGAGGCGATGTTCGAACGCACCCAGCACTCGCACGGTGCTGTGCAGTTCGGTAATCAGTGGCCAGCCGCATGCCTGACTCACGGCAAGGTGAGGGTGCCGCCAGCCCTCGTGCGAGTCGACTTCCCAATCAAGCTCAAGCGGAGTATCTGGGTAGCTGACTCTCATCGACACAGCAATTGCTGAGTACAGCTCGTCCCACGCGTCGCGCAGCCCCGCGAAGGGATACATCGGTAGCGCTGCGAACGATGAAGTCACGCATCGATCGTGGCAGAAATTGGATGCACCGGATGAACAAAGGGGCGGAAAAGATAGCGGCGGGCGATGTCGCCGTACCCCCGGTACACACCCGCTGTACCAGCGACAGCCGCATCGGCATCGAGTTCCTGGGCAAACGCGGGCAGCCGGAACCATGACACCGCGGGCGATTCGTGATGCGCGTAATGCAGGTTGTTGTTGAGATAGATCAGGCTGAAAAACCACCCGCTATGAACCATCGCCGTTCGCGGTCCTTGCTCAACTGCGAGATGTTCGGCAAACGAACGCAACGAGGTGAGCGACGACCCGCCAAACACAAAACCAAGTGCATAGACCCACAACGGCATCGCTACCGCCCGCAGCGCAAGCACCAGTGCCACAACCCCAAGAAGGTGTAGCAGCCAAGCCCGACGAACCGCCGAGCGCGAGCGCATCTCGCGCATGTCGCTGCGGACCGAGCGCACCACAGAAAGCACCGGGCCCACAACGAGCCGACCCACCAGAGTCTGGTTCGCGAACAGCAACGCGCGATACGCAGCGCTCGAGCGCTGCCACACCTCGGCTGATACGTATTTGCTTTCGGGGTCAAGAACCGGATCGGTGAGCACGGCACGGTGATGTTCAAGATGCGTGTCACGGTAACGATCGAGTGGCAACACCATCCCAAGTGGCGCTGCCACCAGCAACCAGTTCAGCCACTGCACCCGAGTGGGGTGACCGTGAATCACCTCATGCTGAAGCGACATGTAGAGGCCGCCGAGCACGGCCAGCGCACCCACCACAATCACGGTCGGCAGATGATGATGCGCGAGCACCACGGCGACAATCGACATCCAAAACAAGATGGCAACAGCGATTGTTGGCCAGTCGGTTTTCGTTGCCCGTGTTGTCGCTGCGAGATGCACTGCAGATAGGTCTAGCGAATCAGCCTCCTCACTGAAGGCTTGTGGTTGAGGTATATGCGCACAGTCGCACCAGTTGTGGTGGAACTAACCGAAATGTGTTGTGCATACACATCAGATGAGGTGTTTACACTGCAGCTATGGCTGACCGCAAGAACCTTCTCAGCACCTTTCAGGAACGGCTCGACAAGGTGATCCACGATTCAAAACAGAATCGCAGCCAGTTCGCCGAAGCGGTTGGACTCGATCGGTCAACACTGTCTCAATTGCTTTCGCCAACAAATCGGCGACTACCGCGCATCGAAACGTTGGCCGCCATTGCCGAGACCCAACAGGTGTCGATCGACTGGCTCATTGGCCTCAGCAACACCGGTCCGATGCAAGCCGAAATGATGAACGAGCAGATGTCGTTTGAGGGCGACGCGTTGGCACACAACGACGAGCGCCTCATCGCCTGGCTACGTGAAGCCATCGGTTACAAGATTCGCTACGTGCCATCCACCTTGCCCGACCTACTCAAGACCGAGACCGTCATTCGTTTTGAGATGGGCGACTCTGTAGCGAGCAGGCCCGAGCAAAAGATCGAGACAGCCGCTGCGCGCCTGGCATGGACGCGAGCACCCGAGACAGATCTTGAATGCTGCAACTCGGTGCAACAAATCGAAACGTTCGCTCGGGGCGGGGGCATCTGGCGAGACCTAGAACTGAGTAGCCGGCTTGCGCAACTAGACCACATGATCGACCTGTGCACCGAGTTGTATCCAACGCTCCGCTGGTTTCTGTTCGATGGCCGCCAACGCTTTGCGGCGCCAGTAACCATCTTCGGGCCGTTACGCGCCGCGCTCTACATCGGCCAGATGTATCTGGTACTCACATCGGCTGAACACGTGCGCACTCTGACGCGACAGTTCGACGATCTCATCAAGGGAGCTGTCGTGCAGCCACCCGACGTGCCCGCGTTCTTGAAGGAGCAACGGATCGTTGCACAACGGCTTCGCCGCTAATTGGCTAACGCCGCAAACCGAGGATGCGCCAAGACGCGCCCAATGAGCCGTTGCCCCAGGGCGCTGCCAGCCATCGCCATCGCCGCGCAGATCACAACAACCGGTTCAAGCGGAGCACGCAATCGATGAGCACCGTAAAAGATGGCCGCGGTTGCAAACACACTGATGGCCGGAGCAAGCAATATCCATCCGCAGCGGCGACGGCTACGCCACCAACCCACCGCAGCAAGCGGAGCGAGGAGCCACCAACTCAGTATTCCGCCCCACGACTGGACCCTGCCGCGCTGGTCGGCCATGTCGATCAAGACCAGATCATGCAGTCCGTAGAGATCGACAGTTCGCAGTAAGCGAGCAGCAACAACCAGTGGTAAACGACGCACATGCTCACGCATGTACTGAACCGCGAGTTTGTGTTCGCGACGCGACAACTCTGAAGCGTCTTCACCGGGCTGAATGACGACATCGTTGAGGCAGCTCGTGAGCCAACCGCCCATTTTTGGACCGCCATAGGTGGCATCGCAGTTGGCCCCAAGAATGGTGATGCCCTCGTTGGCGCTCAGCAACACCGGGGCATCGAACCGAGTGGAGTTGTAGATCATCCATGGCGCAATCACGGCGCCAACCACTACGAGCATGACCACGGCGCGCTTGAGCCACTCGAGACGAGGACGCGACCTGAATCCGATCAAGGCGAGCAACGGAGCCAGTGCAACCATCTCGCTACGAGTGAGCGCCGCGAGCGCCACCACCACACCGGTGATGATTGCCGACCGGTAGTCGAAGCGCTGCTGAAACTGCCATGCGCACAGCAGCGCAATCACCACGAAGAACACCGCCGCAGACTCAGACATCACGAGCGAATCATTGATCCACAGGTTGGGGTACACGGCAGCAACAAACGCTGCAATAACCGCCACTCGCCTACCGCCGAGCCGCAGACCCAGCAAAGCAATCAGCGGAACAACTGCGATACCCAACAAGGTGCTCGTGGCGCGCTGCCACGACACAAGGTGGGGCAGCAGACTTGCTGGGGTCATCAGCAAAGACGCCACCGGCGGATGCTCGGCACCAGGTCCGTTGGTGAACACCAAACGAAACCATTCGCCTTGGGCGTTGTGTTGCGCTTGATAGCTGTAATAGACCGAATCGTTGAAAACCAAGCCCAGATTCCACCGATTGATCAACATCGCGATTCGCCAAGCGGCACCGAGAACGGTGGCCGCAACAATCGCCCGACGGGTCACACGATCGAAGCCCGCCGCACGATCTTGTTGGGCCAAGCTGCTCACGGCTTCATTCACACGGGCAACTTAGTCGCGACCACCATTTCGCCCATGAAGCGTGAGCGCATGGTTGCCGTGCGCTCACGCTTGACGGGCGAACCGTCCCAACCGCGAACGAAGTAATTCACGGTACGTCTGTGCAAACTTTGAAGGAGTAGTATCTCCGGGTCGGCGCGTCGCACTCGGGAGCACATCATGAGCGAAATTCACAGCGAAGCTCCGAGCGGCAGTCCACGCCGCAAGGGCCGCTCTACTGCTGAGCGAAGCCGCCTTCCCGTACAACGTCCGCTGGCTCAGCCGCGCATGCCGTACAAGCCAACCGATGTGGTGTCAGCCGACGAAATCGAAATGATTCACGACGCGTCGATGCAGATTCTCGAAGAGATCGGCATGGACTTTCTCGACGCCGACGCTCGTCAACTGTTGGCCAATGCAGGCGCCCGCATCGAGCCCGGCAGCGTTCGAGTTCGGTTCGACCGCGAGATGGTGCTCGAGAAGATCAAGACCGCACCATCGTCGTTCACCTTTCACAGCCGCAACCCTGCGAACAACCTCGTCATCGGTGGCGACTACATGGCGTTCGGCTCGGTGGCCAGCGCTCCAAACGCATTCGACATGGACCACGGCCGCCGCACCGGCAACCACGCCGACTACAAGAACCTCATCCGGCTCGCCCAGATGCTCAACAGCGTTCACTTCTTGGCCGGCTATCCCGTAGAGCCCATCGATCTGCATGCATCGATCCGCCACCTCGACGCCACCTTCGATGCGCTCACGTTGAGCGACAAGCCGCTGCACGCCTACAGCCTTGGTCGCCAGCGCAACCGCGATTGTCTTGAGATGGTGCGCATCGCTCGCCAGATCGACGACGCAACCCTCGACCGCGAACCATCGATCTTCACCGTCATCAACACCAGTTCGCCGTTGCGACTCGACATCCCAATGCTGCAAGGCATCATGGAGTTTTCGTCACGCAACCAAATCGTGGTGCTCACCCCGTTCACGTTGGCCGGCGCAATGGCGCCCGTCACCCTGGCTGGCGCACTCGCACTGCAAAACGCCGAAGCGCTCGCAGGCATTGCGTTCACGCAGATCGTGCGCCCCGGATCACCTGCGGTCTACGGCGGGTTCACCTCAAACGTCGACATGCAGTCGGGCGCCCCGGCGTTCGGCACGCCCGAGTACATGCGCACTGCAATGGTTGGTGGCCAACTCGCCCGTCGCTACAACCTGCCGTATCGCAGCTCAAACGTTTGCGCCGCAAACGCGGTAGACGCCCAAGCCGCATACGAGTCGGTGTTCTCGTTGTGGGGCGCAACCATGGGTGGCGCCAACATGCTGATGCACGGCGCCGGATGGATGGAAGGCGGCTTGCACGCCGGCTACGAAAAGATGATCATCGACGCCGATCTGCTGCACATGGTGTCGGCATTCCTCGAGCCACCGGTGGTCGACGAAGCGTCGCTCGGACTTGAAGCCATTCGCGATGTGGGCCCCGGCGGCCACTTCTTCGGCACGCAGCACACGCAAGACCGCTTCCGCACGGCCTTCCATAAGCCAATGATCTCCGACTGGCGCAATTACGAATCATGGGAAGAGGGCGGAAGCCCCACGGCACCCCAGCGGGCCAACCAGATCTGGAAAGAAATGCTTGCTGCATACGAGCCGCCGCCGATTGACGCTGCGGTGCGCGAAGAACTGCAAGCATTTGTCGATCGTCGTCATTCCGAAGGTGGAGTCCCCACCGACTTCTAGGCCGAAGCCTCGGCCACAAGTACTACGCAGTAGCTCATTTCGAAAGGATTCTCAGTGAAGTCTTCAGCTCAGGTCGTCGTGATTGGCGGCGGTGTCGTCGGTGCCAGCGTTCTCTACCATCTCACCAAGGCTGGTTGGACCGACGTAGTCCTTCTCGAGCGCAAAGAGCTCACCGCCGGATCCACGTGGCATGCCGCGGGCGGCATGCACACGCTCAACGGTGACCCCAACGTGTCGAAGCTGCAGCAGTACACCATCGAGTTGTACGAAAACATCGAGCGTGAGTCAGGTCAGAACTGCAGCATCCACCTTCCTGGCGGTCTGATGCTGGCCGACACCGAAGTGCGCATGGACTTCTTGCGCATGGCCCAGTCACGCGGCCGCTACCTCGGCATGGATCTCGAACTGATCACACCATCTGAGGCCAAGTCGCTCTTCCCATTGCTGGAAGAGAAGTACTTCATCGGTGCGCTCTACGACCCAGTCGAGGGTCACGTCGATCCCTCGGGCGTCACCCACGCCTATGCCATCTGCGCCCGTAACGCTGGCGCCGAGATCTATCGCAACACATGGGTGAACGCACTGACCCAACGCTCCGATGGCACTTGGGATGTGCACACCGATGTCGGCCAATCAATCCACGCCGAACACATCGTGAACGCTGGCGGATTGTGGGCTCGCGAAGTCGGCCGCATGGTCGGCATCGAACTTCCGGTGCTCGCAATGGAGCACATGTATCTCGTCACCGAGGACATGCCCGAGGTTGCAGCGCATGTGGCCTCCACCGGTAAGGAGATGCCGATGGCACTCGACTTTGCTGGCGAGATCTACATTCGCCAAGAGCAAGGTGGAATGTTGCTCGGCACGTACGAGCAGGCCTGTGTGCCGTGGTCGCCAAAGGAGACTCCGTGGGACTTCGCCCAGCGACTGCTCGACCCCGATCTCGATCGCATCGCACCCGAACTCGAAGTGGCGTTCAAGCACTACCCAGCAATGGCAACCGCCGGTATCAAGCGCGTCATCAACGGGCCGTTCACGTTCTCGCCCGACGGCAACCCACTCGTGGGCCCCATCCGCGGCATTCGTAACTGCTGGGTTGCATGCGCGGTAATGGCCGGCCTGTCACAGGGCGGCGGTGTGGGACTTGCCCTCGCCAACTGGATGACACAGGGCGATAGCGGTCTCGACATCTGGGGCATGGACGTCGCCCGTTATGGCGATTACGCAACGCTGCCATATACCAACGCAAAGGTGCGCGAGAACTACGCCCGCCGCTTCCGCATCACCTTCCCCAACGAAGAACTTGCTGCTGGCCGACCACTGCACACCACGCCCATCTACGACCGACTCACCGATGCCAATGCTGTGTGGGGCGCGTCGTTCGGGCTCGAGCATGCACTGTGGTTCCAAGAGCCAGGCAAGGAGCCCAAGGAAGAGGTCACGTTCCGTCGCAGCAACGCGTGGGATCAAGTTGCTGCCGAGTGCACCGCCGTGCGCGAGCGTGTTGGCCTCACCGAAATCTCTAACTTCGCCAAGTATCGGGTCAAAGGTTCCGGCGCAGCGGCATGGCTCTCGAGCCTGCTCACGAACCGCATGCCCAACATCGGCCGCATTGTGCTCACAGCAATGCTGAACCCAGCGGGTCGCATCGTGGGCGAGTTCACCGTTGCCCGCCTCGGCGAAGAAGAGTTCTACTTGTTCGGCTCGCAGGCGGCCGAGGTGCACCACAGCCGTTGGTTCATCGATCACCTGCCCAGCGATGACAGCGTTACGTTCGAAGTGCTGGGCCTCGGCCTTGTTGGTTTGTCGCTTGCTGGCCCACATGCCCGCGACGTGCTCGCCAAGATCACCGACTTCGATCTGTCGACATCGTCGTTCAAGTTCATGGACTTCAAGCACATCGACCTCGGCATGATTCCTGCCAAGGTTGGCCGGCTCACCTACTCGGGCGACCTCGGCTACGAACTGTGGGTTGCCCCCGAGTATCAGCGAGCGCTGTTCGATCAGATCATGGCCGCTGGCGAAGAGTTCGGCATTCGTCTCTTCGGCTTCCGCGCACTGATGTCACTGCGCATCGAGAAGAACTTCGGCACGTGGTTCCGCGAGTACCGCCCCATCTACACGCCGCTCGAATCGGGCATCTTGTCGTACATCAAGCTCGATCATGAGTTCATCGGCCGCTCTGCCCACGAAGCCGAGTTGGCCACAGGTCCGGCGCGCCGCCTGGTGACACTGCTGGTCGAGCCCGATCCCGATGACCCGGCTGACGTAATCGGCGACGAGCCAATCTGGCACGATGGCGAAGTGGTTGGTTGGGTCACATCGGGCGGCTACGCCCACTACAGCAAGGCGTCGCTGGCGCTTGGTTATGTGCCAACTCACTTGGCCACCGCCGATGCGGGTGAGTTCGAAATCGAAATCATTGGCCGTCGGCGTCCTGCTCGACTGCAATTGTCGCCGATCTTCGATCCAACCGGTTCGAGGATGCGTCAATGAGCAATCGGCGCATCGTTGTCGATGGCCAGCCCGTCGCCTATAGCGACGGCGACTCGGTCGCTACTGCGATTCTGCGCGGCGGCGAGCATCCCAAGTTCGGCGGCACATTGTGCCTCGGGGGCGACTGCCCCAACTGTTCGGCCGAGGTAGACGGTGTGCCGTACGTGCGCACCTGCCAGACCCCGGCCACACCGGGCCTTGTTGTGCGCCGTCACCCTTCCACTGGCAACCCAGCGTTCCCCAACGTGGTGCAGGCCGACATCACCAAGACACCACTTGCCGATGTTGTCGGTGTCACCCGCTCCGAGGTCGATGTCGTTGTCATCGGCGCCGGGTCAAGCGGCACAGCCGCAGCCGCCGAGGCTCGCAACGACGGGCACAATGTGTTGGTGCTCGACGCGCGCGATGGCAACGAAGTCGTCGCCATCTATGGCGGCCCCACAGTGATCGTGCGTCAGCCCACCGGCATGGCTCACATCCATGCACATCAAGTCATCGTCGCCACCGGCGCCGCCGAACTGCAGCCGGTGTGCCCCGGCAACAACTTGCGCGGCATCGTTACTGCGCGCGCCGCCGAGCAACTGCACGCATCCGGCGTGCCGCTGCCCGATGCCGTTGCCGTCGGACACCTTCCGGCCGGCGTTCCGTGTGTCGCTGTGCCCGGACGCATCGTGCGAATCGAAGGCAACGAACACGGCGCTGTCACAGCAGTGGTCACCGCTGATGACCACGGCACCCAAACCACAACTGCGTGCAGCACCCTCATTGTCGGTCTCGGGTTCGCTCCACGAGACCTTTTGGCACGCATGTCGTTCGGCCTTCCGGTCACTGTGGTTGGACCTGCCGCCCAAAAATTCGCATTGCCACCGTGCCCTACTGCCGGCACTGTGTGCCCGTGCGCACGCGTTGAGGTCGAAGACCTCGAAGGCGTGTGGGCCCGCGGATTCCACGAACTCGAATTGGTCAAGCGCGCAAGCCTGTGTGGCACTGGCACATGCCAAGGTTCGGTGTGCGGCCCCCATCTGCAGGCATTCGTCGCCGAACGCTCTGGGGCCACTCCCGCACTCTTCACCGCTCGTCCAGCATCGCGTCAGATCACGCTGTCCGAAGCCGCCGCCGACACGTACACCGACGTCTTTCGCTACTCGCCGCTACACGACGAGCACCTTGCCCTCGGCGCACAGATGGACCGCTTCGGCGGATGGTGGCGGCCGTGGAACTACGGCGACCACACGGTCGAGTATTGGGCCGTTCGCGAAGCGGTGTCGTTGGGCGACGTGAGCACCCTTGGCAAGCTCGTGGTCACCGGCCCCGATGCTGTCGAGTTCCTCGAGCGGCTCTACCCAACCACGGTGGCCGACATCAAGCCAGGCCGATCGCGTTATGTGTTGCTGCTCAACGAGCGCGGCCATCTCATCGACGACGGCATGATCTGTCGCGAGACAGAAACTCGCTTCGTGCTCACCTTCACATCGGGTGGCGCAGCCAATGCTGAGATGTGGGTACGCGACTGGGCCGAGACGTGGGCACTACAGGTGAACATCCTCGACCGCACGATGTCGCTTGCTGCCATCAACGTGACCGGGCCACTCGCTGGCGAACTCCTGCAACGCGTTGGTCTCGCCGAGCCGCCGAAGTTCTTGCAGCATCGCCACACCGAAGTCGCAGGCATCCCGTGCCATGTCATGCGTCTCAGTTTCACCGGCGAGGCTTCATTCGAACTACACCATGCCGTCGACCAATCGGTTTCGCTGTGGCGGGCTCTCATGGCCGCAGGCCGAGACTTGGGCATCAAGCCCCACGGTCTGCAGGCGCTCTTTGGGCTCCGACTCGAAAAGGGTCACGTGATCGTGGGTATGGACACCGAACTCGACTCCACACCACGCCGCCTCGACATGGATTGGGCCGTGAAGATGGACAAGCCGTTCTTCTTAGGTCAAAGCGCACTCGCACGCACCGCCACGCTTCCCGACCATCGTCGGCTGTTCGGCTTCACGATGCCCGGCGCTGCACCCACCGAGGGCAGCCCCATTTGGTCCGAGGGCAATGTCGTGGGGCATGTGGCCTCGAGCTTCAACTCGCCGCTCATGGGCCACGCTGTGATGCTCGGTTGGCTGAAGCACACGCCGTTCCCCGAGCAGGTTCAGATCGACGGACGTACTGCTTCGATCACCGATTTACCGTTCTACGATTCGGAGGGCCGCCGTGCTCGCGCTTAACACCTTGCGCGGCATACGTGTCGTATCCGCACCCCACATTCTCGATGCAGCAACGTGGCCCGCGCATGTAACCGCGTTACGCATCGCTCCCGACGACATCTTTGCCATCGCCGCAACCGAAGCCGACGCCGCCGAGGTTGA
Source organism: Actinomycetota bacterium (assembly GCA_037139095.1). GTDB lineage: Bacteria > Actinomycetota > Acidimicrobiia > Acidimicrobiales > Ilumatobacteraceae > WLMZ01. Next base: position 35,530 of record JBAXHD010000013.1, on the reverse strand, counting down.
AGCCGCCGACCCGCATTCGATCGTGGTCGACGAAACCGGGTTTGTTGGCTGCTGGCTCGACCAACAAGAGCTCGAGCACATCACGCGACACATCGAGTGGCATGCGCCATCGCACCGACCAGCGCTGGTTCAGGGTTACGTTGCCGGTGTACCCGCGAAGATGTGGCTCACCAACGAGCTATCCCTGCTGCTCTGCGCAAGTCCGTATGCAGCCGAACTGTCGGAGCGTATTTCATGAATGAGTTCGTTGAGACGCTGCTCGAAATGAAGTGGCACGAGCCAAAGAGTTCGTACGACGTGGTCATCATCGGCGGCGGCGGCCACGGTCTTGCCACGGCCTATTACCTCGCCACGCAACATGGCATTACCAACGTTGCGGTCATCGAGGCCAACTACATCGGCTCAGGCAACTCGGGTCGCAACACCACCATCATCAGAGCCAACTACGGCATCCCCGAATCGGTGCGGTTCTACCAACACAGCCTCGAGCTGTATGCCGGCCTCGAAGACGAAACCGGCTGCTGGATCATGCACGCCACCAAAGGTTTGCTGTGGATCGCGCACACCGAGACCGGCATGCGTGCCGAGCGAGCGAGGGCGCTGATCAACACGGCGTGCGGCGCCGAAACTCGTGTCGTGGGTCCACAAGAAATCAAGCAGATCTGTCCGCAGATTGATCTCACCGGCAGCGGCCGCTATCCGGTGCTTGGCGCCTCGTATCACGTTGGTGCCGCCACAGCTCGACACGACCGTGTGGTGTGGGCCTATGCGCAGGGAGCCATGCAGCGCGGTGTCACCGTGTTGCAGCACACCAAGGTCACCGGCCTCATCCGCGACGGCGAGCGCGTTGTGGGCGTCGAAACCGACCGTGGCCCGATTTCAGCAGGCATCGTGATGAGCGCCGTAGGCGGCAATGTCACCAAGATCGCCGCACACGCCGATGTGCGTCTGCCCGTTCGCACACATGCATTGCAAGCGTTCGTGACCAACGCCTATGCACCCGGTTTCTCGGGCATCATCAGTGACTCCGAGTTGTCGTGTTACGTCTCGCAGACACCGCGTGGACAAATGCTCATCGGGGCCGAGTTCGAGCCCCAACCCTCGTACTCGATGCAATCCAGCTTCAACTCACTCGCGAGCTGCGCAAAGAAGATCACCAGCTGTTTGCCGTTCCTTCGTGACCTGCGCGTGCTGCGCCAGTGGACCGGCATCTGCGATGTGTCGGCCGACTTCTCGCCCATCATGGGCTTCACCGGCGTCGACGGGTTCGTCATCTCAACCGGTTGGGGCACCTGGGGTTTCAAAGGCATCCCAGCCGGAGGCGAGCAAATGGCGCAACTCATTGCCACGGGTAAGACACCCGATCTCATCGCGCCATTCGCACTCGACCGCTTTGCCCGCGACCATGCAATGGCCGATCTCGGATCGGCAGGTACCCGCTGATGCTGTGGCTCTCTTGTCCAAATTGCGGCAGTCGCCCCATCGAAGAGTTCGGCTTCGGCGGCGAGCTGCCTACCGTGCCCGATCGCATCACCGATCCGCATGAGCGCGACATCGACTACGTGTGGATGTTCGACAATCTCGAAGGCACCAGCATCGAGCGCTGGTTCCATCAGGCTGGCTGTCGCCGCTGGCACACCGTTTCGCGCAACACCATCACCGACTCGCTCGATCTGTAACGACGCGCAGGCAACGGCCAGCGCAGGCAATCACGCCTCGACGTACGCGAAATTCTCGAGAGGAAAGCTCGAACGAACGAGGCTCTCGATCACATCGCACAGCGGACGAATCGCCGACAGCGTCATTCGCCGACCATCGTCGTACTGATTGGTGGTGGGCATGATCACAACCCGCGTAGCGGTTCGCGAGATTGTGACCACGACCAGCACCTGCAGACCATCGGCGTTCTCGAGGTGAGACGCATTGGTCAGCGACGAGCGCTCGCAAAACCCGATCGACGCAGCACATCCCTTGATGACGTGCATGATCTCATCGCGATCGATGGTCGTTGACACAACCACTTTGCCACGCGGCGGCTTCGGCCGAATCGGCAAGGGAAAAAATGCCGCTGCAGCGGGGGGTACTGCAGCGGCCGGTGCCACAGCGACGGGGGGAGCCGCCGAGGCACACGATGTTGGCAATGGTAGGCGACCGCGGCCGGGCAAACGCGCACCCTCAAGTCCGCCGTCGTTGCGCATTCCGATAGTTGGGTCCACGCTTCCTCCAGTGCTCATGTGAGCAGAGTAAGCCGACGACCTACATGAGTTAAGACCGAATAACGCATGTACCGAAGTACATGTACATGCATCCCTTCCCTCTACATGTCGTATCGGCGAGACTGACGGACGATGCGGGGGGAAACAGCGATTCGATCGGTAGAGCGCAGCTTGGCGATGATCGCCGGCCGCGAGGCGTGGAATGACGAGCGTCGCACTCAGTCGTCAGTTACCAGGCTGGCAGGCGTCCTTGAGGCCGCAGCCTTTCTCACAGCAGCCGTACTTGGCTGGACCTATCACCTCATGGCACACAACCGCTCAGGCTCGCGAGTAATCGTCTACGCCCCACTCGCGTTCACCCTTGTGTGTCTCCTGTTCTCGGTGAGACAACTTCAGGTTGCGGTCATCGGGAGAGACATCCCGTTTCCCTATGCCGCTCGTGTCGCGATCCGGTCTATTCTCGGTGTAGCACTCATCACAAGCGCATTCGCCGTCATGCCCGGATGGGCCTCATTGAACACGTGGCCCATTGGCACCGCCCTCGGAGCCGATGCCGTTCTCACCTCGTGGGCCCTCGGCTGGCAGCTACGGCCTGCACGATGGTGGCCTGCATTTTTGATCTCTCCGTATCACCTTGGTGCGGTTGGAGGGTTGCTCGGCGCAGCCACCTTTCAACACTCAGGTTCCGTATGGAGTACCGCATTTCCAGTGCTCGTCACTGTGCATCTTTGGGTGATGATCGCCTCGCTCTCTGCTTGGGGGCTCAACAAACTCCTCGACAACGAGAAGGCCGACCGACAACGCGCATACGACACGGCCGCAAACATTGAGCATCAAAAGAACGCACATTGGTTGCACGACGACCTCTGCGCACAGCTACGTCTGGTCTCGATCCAAGTGCAATCGCGGTCCATCGAACTTGAAGACGTGGCCCAACTGCTCGACGACCTCGACCATCAGATTCGACTGCGCCAGCTCGACGCGATCTTCGCCACAGAGACCGTGCGCGTCGCCGAGATCATCCAACCATGGTTACGCCGAGCACAGAACAACGGTGTTCTGATCGACCGCGTTCCATCCCTCGACGATGTGTCGATGATTGTGTCCAGCGAGGTAGGTCGAGATTTCTCGCACGCCGTCAGCGTGCTTACCTCGAACGCCCTCAACGCGGGCGCCACGCGCATCAGCTTCGACGTAACCCAAAGCGACGACCACCTCAGCATTGCCATCACCGACGATGCTGGCGGCCTCACGCCCTCCGAACTGCCAGTAGGCCGCGCGCTGTGGTCGCTGCAGCAAGATCTCGGCGAAGGCCATCTCGTTGTGGTTCCCACGGCTACTGGCACCAAGGTGCAAGCCAATGTGGCTCTTACCGAAAGGAACCATCGTGGCGCAATTGTTGCTCGTTGATGACGCCAGTGCCCTCGCCGAGCTGTTTGCGCTCGCTATCGAAAGCAAACTGAACCATCAGGTTGAGGTCGCAGTATCGCTCGCCGACGTAGGCGATTCGCTGAAGAAGATCGCACGCCTCGATCTCGCCATCGTCGACCTCTCGTTTCCACAAGAGCAGGGCACGGGCCTCGACGCATTGGCCGAAATACAACTTGCTTGCCCATCGGCGAAACTCGCCATCATCACGCAAGGCGACCTGTGGGTAGCGCAGGTCCTACGCGATGCCTGGGAGCTGCTGCCCATTGCCACTGTGATCTCCAAGAGCGCACCGCTGGCCTATCAACTCGCAGCGATTGAGTCCGTCATCAAGACGGGAAGCGCTCCGATAGATCCGGCGGTGCAGACTCTTCTGCCCGCAAAGCGCTCGCCATATCGAACCCTTTCGAGCTTCGCCTCGTTGGTGCATCACGGAGGTCATGCCAAACTCTGGAGCGCTCTGCTCAGCTCAAACGATCCCACGTACAAAGAGATCGCCGACATCTCAGGGCTCAAGCTGAACACTGTGAAGAACTACCGTGCACAGCTCTTGCCAGACCTCGTCGTGCACGGTCTCGACGACCCAACGCTGCGACAGATGCGCGACTTTGCGATTCGTTGCCGGCCTTTCCTTGCCCCATACCTCGACGTTCGCGACAGTAAATGAATCGCTTCGTCACAGGCACCTTTGCGCTCGGACTCGGATTTGGCGCCACCTTCGGCGCGTTCAAAATGAGCGAATACGTCACAACCAGACAAACAAAAGACGAGCGACTGGGCTCCATCGACTTTGGCAAATATTGCGACGGCCTCTACGGACACGGGGCGACCTCGGTCAACATGTCGAACGACATCTATGGATGGGTCTGCACGTATCGCCGCAACGAACAGTTCAGTGTCGTGAAAATCGACGCCGACCAAGCGTGTGCACTGCTCTACCCGGGCGACACGTACGCCAAGGCCGATGACCCTCGCGTTGAGACCAGCTGGAACTGCTTGCGAGGCAAGAAGCGCTAGGCCGTGCCGGGCGTTATCGGGTGGGCCGCTTTGCGAGGTAGTCGGCGAGCAACTGGTTGGCCTGTTTCGAAGCCGCGTCGAGCGCTGCACCCGGCTCCGCGTGATCATCGAGGATGGCGTGTGTCAGAGCCCAAAAAACTGGATCGATCGACGGGCCATACAGCGACCCGGCAGAAGCGGCGGTGCCCGGCATTGACTTGAGTTGGTCGTAACCAACTTTGAGCTCAGGGTGTTGCTTCCAAGCCGCCGCTACCGCAGGCTCATTCGCAACGGCTTCGCTCGGCGGTATGTACCCAGTGGCAACATCGAACGGTGCCAGCTGGCTTGGTTCGGCGAGCCAACGAACTACGTTCCACGCAGCTCCAGCGCGCTCGGGCGACTGATGGTCGAGGACAAACAGCGCGTTGCCGCCGACAAGGCCGCCCGTGTGAGGACCGGGCATTGGGCCGACACCAAGCTTGAAGTTCGAGAGTTGTCCACGACCCTCAACCGCCAAGATGTCGCCAATCGAGCCTGAGGTATGAATCGACATCGTTGAATCAACAATCACGCGAACGAGGTCTTCTTGACCCGTTTGTTGGCCGCCGATCCATGCCGCGCCGCCAGTACGAACCAACTCAGCGAGCCAGGTCATAGCGGCCCGGTTGTCGGCCGTGTTGAAGTTGACCGAAATTTTTTCGCCGCTTCGACCATTGTTCGGCGTGGCCACAACCTCGCCGCGCTGGGCGGCCCACTGCTGAATCACATAGTTGGCATACCACTCGTGGATCACAAGGCCGTACTTGCCAACCCCACTCTTCACGATGGCCTTCGAAGCTGCCATCAAGGCGTCGGGGGTAGTGGGTGGGTGCGTCGGATCAAGACCCGCTGCGGTCATTTCATTCGCGTCGAACAGCAACAGCAACGTAGACACGCCGTACGGAACTGCTTGCAGTTCGCCACCGACGCTATACGCTGCGGCGACAACCGGAAGCAACGCTGAGGCTACTGCGCTGCCGCCCGCACACTGAGCGGGGGCAATGATACGACCAGTGTCGGTGAGCCGCTCGAGCGAGGCTGTTGACGAGATAACGATGTCGGGCCAATCCGCCTTCGGCGTAGCGTTCAAACGATCGAGCATCGCGCCAAAGCCTTTGAGGTTCTCGGCCTTGAGCGTGATTTCGGTCTGACGCGCATTGAACTCTGCGACAAGCTCGTTGAATACCTTCCCTGCGTTTTGGTCTGGAAGGATGTGCCAAATGGTGATGGTCTGGTGACCGGTGGAGTCGACACACCGCGGCGCAGATACTGGCACAGTGGGCTCAGAGACGACCGAGCTCGGGGCCTCAGGCTCATCTGTTACAGGAACTGACGCATTAGAGGTTGCTGAACTGCAGCCAGCTGCCAACGCCCCTACAAGAATGATCCTCACAATGCGATTGACCATAAACAGCGGCTCCAAGCCTGCGAGAAAACCTGTTGAGATCCGGAACTACTGATAAACACCGTAGCTCAGGTATCGAGCAGTGCCGTTCAAACCAGCACAATCTCGTACACCGTTTTGCTCAGTCTTCAGTGTCCGATTTCGGGCGCATTGGCAACGTATTGCGCCATTCGCCATCAAGATCGCGGAGCGCTGCGGCAACAGCCGGCGCAGTTGGCACAAGGCCAATCTCACCAACGCCTTTGATGCCATACGGAGATCGGGGCTGAGGCACCTCGACCAACTGCACTTCGATTATCGGCACATCTTTGGCGCGCATGATTCCGAGCGAACGCAACGTGGTGTTGGTGGGGAAGCCGGTCTCGGGGTCGTGAGGAAACTGTTCGGTGAGCGCGTAGCCCAAGCCCATATGCACGCTGCCTTCAATCTGGCCTTCGCACAACAACGGATTCACCGCACGACCCACATCGTGCACCGCGACAACACGCTCAACAATGCCGGTACCGCGATCGATAACCGCCATCTGCGCTGCATAACCGAACGCCGCGTGAATCAGCGGATTTGGCGCATCGGGGTCACCGATCTTTTGCGTCCAATCGACGAGGTGCTCACCGACATAGTCGATGCCCGCCGCGCAGCCCCCGGCAACGGCGGCCAACGCTGCTTGCTGCACCGAGCCCGCCGCCATCAACGTGCCTCGCGAGCCGGTTGTCTGTCCGAAGCCCAACTGCCGAGTGGTGTCGACAATGACCTCGATGCGATTGGGGTCGACGCCAAGTTCTTCGGCGGCAATCTGCAACGCCACTGTGTGTACGCCTTGGCCCATCTCGGTGAACCCGTGACGCACCTCGATGTCGCGCCCACTCGCGTCGGGGGTTTCGCGAAAGCGAACCACTGCTCGACACAACTCGCGAAAGCCATTGCCGAGTCCGCTGTTCTTCAACCCGAGCCCAAGGCCTACGGCCTTGCCCGCAGCGCGCGCTTCGTCGTAGCGCTGCTTGATGGCATCGAGACACGCTTCGGCGCCGGCACTGCCTTCGTCCATCACCTGGCCCGGACCCCACACCTCGCCGGGGTGGATCACGTTTCGCTTACGAATCTCCCAACCCGAAATACCCACCTGATGCGCGAGGCGATCGAGCACGCCCTCCATTGCGAACTGAGCCTGATTGGCACCAAAGCCCCGGAACGCTCCGCACACGGGATTATTGGTTCGCGCGGCCACGGCGGTGACATCGATGGCTGGCACTCGGTACGGGCCGCTGGCGTGGCCCGCGGCTCGCTCGAGAACCTTCATGCCCACGCTGGCGTACGCACCAGAGTCACCAACCGCATGCACGCGCAGACCGGTGAGCTTGCCGTCGGCATCGCAACCGGCCCAGTACTCGAGCATGATCGGATGACGCTTGGCGTGCATGCGCAGGCTCTCTTCGCGGCTCACGGTGCATTTCACCGGAGTCTTCAACCACCACGCGGCAAGTGCCGTGTGCGCCTGGTTACACATGTCTTCTTTGCCGCCGAACGCACCGCCGTTTGAGACCAGCGTGACAACGACCCTGTCGTTGTTCACGCCGAGCATGCGCGCGATGTCGTCGCGGTCGTCCCACACGCCTTGGCCGCCGCTGTACACGTGCAAGATGCCATCGGGCTGCGGCACAGCCAGCGTGCTTTCGGGTTCAAGAAACGCATGCTCGATGCGTTGCGTAGAGAACACCTCGTGCACGGTGAAGGCGCTACCCGCAAGGGCGGCATCGACATCGCCACGCGAGTACTCGCTGGTACTCAATACGTTCGAGGCCGTGCCCCACACCGCCACTGGCGCATCGGGTAGCAAGGCTGCAATTGGATCTGTTACCGGGGCGAGTGGGTTATAGGTAACCGCAATCAACTGCGCCGCCGCACGAGCATGCTCGCGGGTGTCGGCAACAACCACTGCAAGCACATCGCCTGCGTAACTGGTGCGACCTCCGACCGGAATCATCACCGGCCAGTCCTTGTAAATGATGCCCACCATCAGCTCGCCAGGAATGTCGGCGGCAGTGAACACAGCCGTAACGCCTGTAGCGGCCTCGGCGGCGCTGGTGTCGATAGCCAACACATCGGCGCGGGTGTGATCGGTGAGATGCAGTGCGGCGTGAAGCATGCCCGGCACGCGCATGTCGTCGACATAGCCACGATCGCCCAGAGTGAGCTCGCGAGCTTCGTACTTGGCACCGTTGCCACCAACGGCATCAGACAGCGCTGGCTCAAAGGTCTTGCCAGAGGCCACGCCTTCGATGGCGTCGAGCACCTTCACGTAGCCGGTGCAACGACACAGGTGAGCACCGAGGTGCCGCGCCATATCGCCGCGCTGAAGATCGGCGCCCTTCTTGTCGATCTGCGCCTTGGCGCGCATGACAATGCCAGGGATACAGAAGCCACACTGCAATCCACCACAGGCGGCAAACGCGTTGGCGAATCGATCGCGCTCGTCAGCATCAACGCCTTCGAGCGTGACGACAGACTTACCCTCGATCTTTGCGATCGGCTGCTGGCAGCTGACCACAGCCTTGCCGTCGATGAGCACAGTGCAACATCCGCACTGCCCACTTGGCGAGCAACCATCTTTGGGCGAGGTGATGTCGAGTTCGTCGCGCAGGGCCGACAGCAGGTGCGGATGATCGCTACGCACGCTTACCGGCGTGCCATTCACGATGAATGGCACGGTCGTTGAGGCAGCAGATTCAGTCACGTTTTACATTTTGTCAAAGTCGGCGCCATTTAGGAACACTAAGCGCGCAAACCATTGGGATCGTGGAGCCTGACTACGACAGCGAGTCGGCATCATCACCTACATACGTGACCAACACGCGTTGCATGTTGATGATGCGACACTCCTCGCTCGACAACGTGAGATGCGTGAAACCAGGTTGATGCAGGCCCCGCTGAAACCGCTTGAGCATCGAGAGGTCTTGATCGATCACAACGCCAAGGCTTGCGTCTGCAGGCAGCGCAACGTCGAAGGGTTTGGCGGCGGGTGCACCTTGGGGCGCACGTGCAAGCAGATACATCGAAAGCTCTGCGTGATCGGGCGTGGCCCCTGGCCGCGAGATGAGCACGTTGACCATGTCTCCCCACACCAGCACGGTGGTGTTGGGAAACAGGTTGTACTGCGAGAGCCGCAGGAGACCGTCGGTGTCGTAGCCCGACAGGTCGATGCCGCGGGTGAGCTGATGCTCACGAATTCGTTGCGCAATGACATCGCGAATGGTCTGGCCCTCGGGCGGAACCAGAGCCTGCGATTGGGTCTTGAACTCGGGCCCCATGCGCTCGCCCTGAGTAACCACAAATGAATCCCACACCGCTTGATCGCTGCGGTCGCGCAGCCGCGGACTCGCCACGCCGTAGCGCTGATGCGACACAGAATGATGATCCCAAACGTGTTGCTCGGTATTCATGTCGTCGATGCTCGCCAACATTTCTGGGTGGATGCCCTGCACGTGATACGTCTCGCTGAAACCGTCGGCGACAACCTTCCAGTTGCTGTCTACGTTCGAGGTGGTGGTGAAACTGCACCGAAACTCGTGCAGATTGGCCCACTCGCTGTCGCGCGGGACGCCTTCGAGATATTCGTCCAGCGGCGCAGCGTGCGTATCAAGATTCACAAAGACCAGCGGACCCCACGTATCGACACGCGCAGTGATGAGCCCTAGCTCGTTGTTGTCGAGCGTTCCGAAACCCTTGCGCGACGGCACCTCGCGCAAGGCCCCCGAGAGATCCCACGCCCACCGGTGATACGGGCAACGCAGTTCTTCTAAGCCTGATCCGCTGCCTTCGCAGATGGCATTGCCACGATGCAGACATACGTTTTGAAATGCGCGCAACTCGCCGTCGTGGTCGCGAACGATGATGACGCTGTAGCGGCCGCACCGGTACTCGTAGAAGTCACCTGGCTCACGGACATGATCAACCGTGCACGCAACTTGCCATACGCGCGGCCACATTCGCTCGGCCTCGAGAGCCGCGAAATCGGGCGAGGTATAGCGAGCCGATGGCACCCTCACTGGCACGACCGACTCGCTCACTCAGTTACCAGTGAGTTCGCTGATGTCGACACTTTGATCTGCGGCTGGCAGCGCAAGCGTGACCTTGGGATTGATCTCGGTGTAGCGAGCCGCGTAGTCGAAGGTCTGATCGGCTACGGCGATGCCGAACTTGATCTGTCGGATGTAGTTATGGATGTCGACCCAAACCTCGTAGGTCACAACGTCGGGCAGCGTGACGCCGCTATCGCCGAGCAACTTCTTGCGGGTGACACCGGCAACCTTGAGCGCATCATCGGTCTTCACGTCAAAGGAAAAATGCTCAGCTGCCACGCCGCCGAGAATTGTCTCGCGTGCGATGTCTCTGACGCTCGTGGCTTGATCGACCAAGGCGGCGCCTCCAAGCGGATCATCCATGCCCGGCAGCACGACATCGGTCAAATCGACGCCATCGGCCTCAGCCACCTTTTTGAGGTCAACATGAACCCAGGTCTTGCCCGCCGGCAGCGTTTGCCCAAGACCATCGGCTGAAACGAACATCACCAGGCCGTGCAGATCGAGATATGCCGACAGCGTCTTGCCGCCTGATACCCCAAGCGCGGCGCCATCAAGATCCATCTTCATCAGGCCAGCATTGACGTCGAGGACACCCGAAATTGGCGGTGCCGATGCACCAGCGGAGACTTCTACTTCGAAGCGCAAGCGCTGGACATTCTTGGTGGCTGCGCCCGAAGCCTTCAACGAGAACGCGGCGGGGTCTTTGGGCTTCAGAACAAACGACAGCGCGACGATCATTGCCAGCACAACGACGCCACCAACAACACCGCGGCGCACACGCCGCACTTTCAACACCGGGGTTTCGACGACTACTGACTCGTAGCGGCCAGCAGACACGTTGGTGGGCACATCGGTAGGCGGCGCCCAAGAAGCCCCAGTGAGGTCGTCGTCGTCAGTCATCGCGCCGACGCTAGTCGGGCAGAATGACTCCACGTTGCGATGTGATACGGCCGTACACCTCAGGACGTCGGTAGCGATCGAAGTTGAACAACGTGCCGGTGTAGCGAGCGCACCAGTCGAGATCGCAACGCGCCACGATGAGTTCGTCGTCGGTGGTCAATGTCTGCGCAACGATCTGGCCGCTGGGTGCAACGATCATCGATTGGCCAAGCGAATCGACGCCCTCTTCAACGCCCGCCTTGGCCACGCCAACCACCCACGTGCCGTTTTGATACGCGCCGCTTTGCATCACCAATGCGTTATGAAAACCCTGCAAGATGTCTTGGCTCGGGTCTGGCACGTAATGAATGGGCGTGTTGTAGCCGCACAGAATCATCTCGACTCCCTGCAGACCCATCACCCGATACGACTCGGGCCAGCGGCGGTCGTTACAGATCATCATTCCGATCACGCCATCAAATGCTCGCCAAACACCGAAGCCTTCATTACTTGGCTCGAAGTAATAACGCTCGGCATGTTGAAAGGGCCGACCGGGCTCGTGATGTTCGTGGCCCGGAATGTGCACCTTGCGGTACGTGGCAACAATCGAACCGTCGCGCTCTACAAGTGTCTGCACGTTATAGCGGTGGCGGGTGCCGTCGGCGTCGGTCTCGATGCTTGCGTAGCCAAGGCTGAACCCCATGCCGAGCCGCTTCGCTTCATCAAACAACGGCTGTGTGTCGGCGTTGGGCATCGCTGTTTCATACCAGTGGTCGGCTTCGGTGATGTCGTCCACAAACCAGCGCGGGAAGAACGTGGTGAGCGCAAGCTCAGGGAAGACAACCAGCTGCACGCCGTGTTCGTTGGCCTGATGCAGCAACGCAATCAACCGCTGCACCACGCTGGCACGGGAATGATCGCGTTGGATGGGTCCGAGTTGCGCTGCGCCAACGGTGAGAATTCGAGACATACGCCCACCACAGTGACGGCACGACCCCAACTGCGTCAAGTAATGACCAGTAGATAGTCAGGCAGCAGGGGCCGCAACGGGGGCTACAGCGCGCGCGATCTGCACCAGTTGTTGATCGCCATCGGCGACCATCCATGCCAGGCCTGGCCGTGCTGCAATGGGCAAGCGGCGCGGCAACACTGCGTTCAACAGATCGCCATCGAGATCAGAGCAAGCGGCCATCACCAAGCCGAGGCGCGACCTACGCACTGCGTTTGTCCAGTGCCCGTAGGCCGAACGCAACGCATCGGGGCGTGCAGCGGCCGCAACCGTGACGCCCTCTCGTCGGCTCGACACCAGTTCGGTCAAGCCGCCGTGCTCATCATTCACCAGCTCGGCATCGTCGATCACTAACAACGCATCACCACCTGCCGGCAACGCAGCGAGCATTGCGTCAACCGTCTGGAACACATGGCCCTCACGCGCGCTGCTGCGACGCGGCGGCAGCGACCCGACCCACCCACTCGGGTGGGCCTGCTGCCACGCCGAACACACCGTGTGCAGCGTGGCGCTTCGCCCGCTTCGATACGGCCCCACCACCAGTAGATGCTCTCCGCTCGGCACGGCCATGGCGCTGGGCTGTAGCGAGCTATACGACATGCCGATCAATAGCTCGAGGTCGCAACCCGACTTCACGGTGGCCGGCAGCGCGGCTAGATCCACGTGAGATGGCAGCGAACCGAGCGGTCGGGCGATGCGGCGAGCTGACCTGGGCGCGGCACCCTCGAACATCGTCTCGTCGACTGCTCTCACTTGCGCCTCGCAACGCGTACGCACATCGACAAAGCGCCCCGGCACGGCTTCAGGAAGCATGAGCGCACGCAGACCGAGCGCTAACGCATCGCCGGCATCGGCAAGATGAAACACCCAACGCTCCGCCATCTGACTGAGCATGCCCGAAGGCACTGCAGCTGGCCGAGTAGTGGTGATCACCACGCCTATGCCAACCGACTGACCCTCAGCGATGAGTGCGTCGAGCTGAGCAAGTTGCTCGAAGAGATCGCTCGACTCAAGCTCGGCGCGCAGCGCTCCGATGCCGTCGATCATCAAGACAATCGATGCCGCGGATGAACTTGCCGGTCGCGATTTGCGACTCACACGCTCGCCGTCGAGCATTGCCAAAAGACGCGTCAGACGCTCACGATCGCGCAACTCAACAACCGTTGCGCAGCCACTCGCCGACTCAAGATGCTTCAGCCGCGGACTTCCCATTGCGTCGATCACAAACAGTTCGACGGTGGCCTGATACTGCGACAAATGCGCAACGAGGGCGAGAAGCGTTGAGGTTGAGCCCATACCGCTGGCGGCAGCGATCAGCAGGTTCCCGTCGCGAGGGCTCCAGTGCAACATGGGCTGCTGCTGACGATCGGGGTCGTCGATAATGCCGATTGCGTTCGGCGCCACGACAGAGCGATCGAGCACTGTTGGCAACGGATCCAGCCACGGACGGTGCGGCGCTGCGACACCAAGTTGAGTTGCAGCCGCGCTGACCGCTCGGACCAACGTGCTCAGCTCGGTGGGCTGCGCACCGTTGTCTTCGGTGGGTATGTGAGACGCCACAGCAGCGGTGCTGTCGCCGAACTCATCCACCCTGAGATGACCAGCGGCCGCGACAACAGGACCGGTTGACCGTGCCGTCTGAAACATCACGTGCTCGTCGCTACCAAGACGCATAATCGCTCGACCCGCAAGCGCACGCGGCAATGCTGCCGCAGCTGGTTCGCCGATCACGTCATTCGAGTCAGCCGGGTCCTGCACGCGCAGCGCAATGCGCAGGTTTGTGTTGGCGCGAATGTCATCACCGATCACTCCGTTCGGACGCTGCGTGGCCAGCACCAGATGCACACCAAGACTGCGCCCGCGCTGCGCTATCCCAAGCAACGCTCCGATGAACGACGGCTGTTGTACCGCGAGCGTTGCGAACTCATCGATCACCACAACTAGGCGCGCAAGGCGCACCAGCATTGGGTCATTCGCTCGCATCGATCGATACGACGACAGGTCAGTAGCGCCGGCATCGCGGAGCAGTCGTTCGCGGCGACGCAGTTCAGCCTCAAGGCTGCGCAACGCACGATCACCAAGACGCTCATCAAGATCGGTCACCACACCAACAACATGCGGCAGATCGACACACGCATCAAATGTTGCGCCGCCCTTGTAGTCGACAAGCACAAACGTGATGTCGTCGGGACTCAATCGTGCGCAGAGGCCAACCACAAGGCTGCGCAACAACTCACTTTTGCCCGCCCCTGTGGTGCCTGCGATGAGGGCGTGCGGTCCGTCGCCAGCCAAGTCGATCTCCACAACTCCGTCGGCCGCAACGCCAATCGGCGCGCACGGCGCAGGGTCGAAGCCGTTCGAGTTCCATTGCCCGGCCACTGATTCGGTCAACAGCGAATGGTCGTGCGAATTCAGGCCGAGCAGTTCGATGAGCCCCACGCCCCGCGGGATCGCCGAGGTTTCATCGACCGCTTCAGGATCGATGAGTCCGGCAATGGCTGCTGATGCCCGAAGCGCCTGAGCCACCGACGCGGCCGCGACATGCACGGCTACTGGTTTAACAGACGAGCGAGTGTCAGCCGTCCACAACCCCCGCGCATGATCGTCAACTGTCAACGATCGAGTCGCAATCGCAGGAACATCGTTGGGGGAAGCACACAACAAGAGCACCACCACATCGCGCCGCGAAGCAAGCAGACGTCGCAGTGGGCTGGTCCGCGCCGAGAACAAACTGGGGCGGTCTACGACAACAACAAGTGGCCGAGCGTCATCGAGATCGAGATCGCCCACGAACTGGCCGACCTCGTGAGCACTCACGATCATCGGCGCGCCAACCGGATCGACCGACTGCGGCAACCACCCCAAGCAACCCCACTCAGCTGGATTGTCGACCACTATTGCGAGCTGCCAGTCGGCGGGGCCGCTTGCAGCCGCAAGCTGCACAACAGCGCTGCGAACAACGCCAGCAGCCACGCGTGGGGCGCCGACAAATGCAGTGACCGACCCGGAGTCCAGCGTGACCGGGTAGGCAACATTGTCGATGCGGGCCGCTGCGCGAATCGCGGTCACTACATCGGGCGCCGAATCGTCGCTCAGTCCGCCAACTTGCGGTTTCCAATCGGCGGTGCCCCGCCCGATAGACACCGTGAACGCATCTCGATCGCCACGACGCACCGACCACAGCGAAGCGTGACGAGCGGTCATGGCTGTGAGCGCTGCATCGAGGGTCGACGCAGTGGCTCGATGAAAGAAATGCGCCGCAATGCGCTGCTCACGCAATCCCGCATCGAAGTTCAGCAGGGCCTGCTCGTATCGGCGATCGGCCTTAGCCTGGGCCCGCCCTCCTGAGTATCGCTGCGCGACCCACGTGCCTGCCGCCACGAACGCACCCATAAGTCCGAACAACAGGAAGGTCGATTGACCGAGTACCAACGCCATCGCCACCGCGCCAACCACGCCAAGGACTGCGGGAATGAGTGCGCTCGTGGCCACCCTCGACCCTGTTCGCTCTCGCTGCGGGGCCTGCACGGTCGGCGGCTCGAAGGCGCGAATCTGACGAGGCGAGCGAACAAACGGCGTGCGCCACGGGTTCGTCGCTGGCGCGATTCGCGCAGCCCGCTGGCGCGATACGTCGACGGTGGGGGCCGCGTCAATGTTGTCGCGTACTGCGCGCAGCTCAAGCAAGCTCGAGCCAATCTCAATGCATTGTCCCGCGCTCACGCGCTCGCGACCCTCAATCGGTCGCCCATCCACTGCCGCGCACGCGCGCCCGGCAAGTTGCGTGAGGCACATCGTGGCGTCCTCGCACACCTCAAGGCTGGCGTGGTGGAGCTCAAGCTCAGGGTCGCCGCAGCGAACGCTCGCCAGCGGCGCTCGGCCAATGAGATGCGATCCGGCGGCCAGTCGAACGCTGGCACCCGCGTCGGGTCCCGCTACCCAAACGACCTCAATTATTGGGTGGCCTATGGCCGTCGGCAATGGGGCGTACGTCAACAACGATCCGTGCTGAATACCGCTGGCGTGCACGCACTGTTGAGGGTCTACCGCTGCGCCATCTACATAGATCTCGCGGCTCAGATCTTGTTGGCCTTGCTGCGCGAGCGCCAGATGAAGGTCGGCAAACGTGGTGGCCTCGCTCGCCGCGCTCACAACCAACCGTCGGCCGTCGGGAGCCACGAGGTCGAATGAGCCATCACAGATGCGGGCAGAAGTGGTGCAATCGTTGAGCGTCACGGCGGGGTGAGTGGAAGCAACTGCATTTCTGCGGAAAGTAAAACGGCTCACAGACCACGACTTGCCGGTTTCTTAACAAAAGTCGACGGTTCTGTGAGGCCCCCGGTGAGACCAGCGATGACCCCGAAATCGCATCGTGGCCGCCATGAATCACCCACAACTTCCCCACCAGTACCACCCTCGCTCATCAGCCCCCAACCGCAGCCAACATTCACCAGTTCTGCGCCAACTGCACGACGAATGGCGTCACATCAGTATCGGCGCCAGCGAATTGCGCACTGCGAACAGTTGGGGCTTGCCCGGTCGCCCAGTGCACTCGCTCGATGAAGTGCTCAGCCGCTGTGGCTTCCGAGCAGCACCGCTACCCGGTGAGGCTCCGGAGCCACATGTGGCCGATGACAACGAGCACTACTTACTCAGCGTGGTCGAGCTTGCCCGCACCAGCACGCTGGCGGCGCGGGTGGTGTTGCAGCGCATCTTGCCCGGCCTCAGCGCCGTCGCAGGCCGCCACTCGATGAACCGCACCCAACGCCATGCCGTGCTCGATGACCTTGTGGCTAATGCGTGGCCGATCATCTTGAAATACCCAGTAGAGCGGCGGCCGCGATACATCGTGGCCAATCTGGTTCGGGACACCTCGTTCGAGACGTTCGTTCGTCCGATTCGTCGTAAGTCGTCGGGCGAGATTCCCACCTCGCACGACCGCATGACTGAGAGCGCATGCGAGCAGCCGGTCGAAGCGCTCGACGAACTTGTGGGCATCCTGAACGCGGCTCGTAGCCAAGGGATCGACCAAGCAGACATCGATCTCATCTGTCAGATCGTCAGCATGGGCCGACCTGAAGATGTGGCGCTGGTGCTCAATGTGACCCCGCGCACGGTGCGCAACCACCGCAACGCGATCGTTCACCGACTGCGCAACGTTGTTGCCGAAGCAGCGTGAGGCGGGTCAGTGAAAGCGACGCAGGCGAAGACTATTGGTGAGCACAAACACGCTCGAGCTCGCCATCGCCAGTCCAGCGATGACCGGGTTCAGAAAACCCGCAGCTGCCAACGGAAGCGCGGCCACGTTGTAGGCAAACGCCCAGAACAGGTTGCCCTTGATAGTGCTCAAGGTTCGCCGACTCAAGCGCAATGCGTCGGCGGCGCCACGCAGGTCGCCGCTCACGATGGTGAGGTCGCTGGCCTCGATAGCGGCGTCGGTGCCGGTGCCCATCGCGATGCCGATGTCAGCCTGCGCCAACGCAGCTGCGTCGTTGACCCCATCGCCCACCATCGCCACGATGGCGCCTTCGGCTTGCAGACGCCGCACCACGTCGACCTTGTCGGTAGGCAGCACTTCAGAGATCACGTCGGCTTCGCCGATGCCTACTTCGCCGGCCACGGCAACGGCGGTGGCGCGGTTGTCGCCGGTGAGCAAGATCGGTCGCAAGCCCAGCGCGCGCAGACTGGCGATGGCCTCGCTGCTCGTTGGCTTCGGCGTGTCGGCAACTGCGATTACAACGCGCACCTCGCCGCCCCATCCGGCGGCAATCACCGTGCGCCCCAACGCTTGATTGCGTTGCACGGCTTCGACAAGCGCTGGCGACAGGTCTCCAAACTCAGCCGCCACAAAGTCGGGACGACCAGCGGCGGTGCGCGCGCCGTCGACCAAGCCGAGCACGCCGCGTCCAGGCTGATTCGCGAAGTCGCTTGGCGGTTGCAACGCGTGGGCGGTGTCGGCCGACTCGGCGGTCTCGACAGCGCGCACAATGGCTCGGGCCACCGGATGCTCGCTCGCCGACTCAAGCGAGGCAACCCGCCGCAATGCGAGGTCTCGATCTTGGCCGGGGCCGACAACAACATCGACTACATCCATCCGACCGGTGGTGACGGTGCCGGTCTTGTCGAGCACCACAGTGTTCACTTGGCGAGTGCTCTCAAGAATCTCGGGGCCTTTGATGATCAATCCAAGCTGCGCGCCGCGTCCAGTGCCCACGAGCAACGCAGTGGGCGTAGCCAATCCGAGGGCACATGGACACGCAATGATCAGCACCGCCACAGCAGCGGTAAACGAACGATTGGCATCGCCAGTAACGGCCAGCCACGTAACGAGTGTGGCGATCGCTCCCAGCACCACCACAGGCACGAAGACCGCGCTCACTCGATCGGCCAGTCGTTGCACAGGCGCCTTGCCCGATTGGGCATTTTCCACAAGTCGGGCGATGTGCGCCAAGGTCGTGTCGCTGCCCACGCGAGTGGCCCGCACAACCAGCCTGCCGCCCACGTTGATGGTGCCGCCGGTAACTGCCGAGTCGGGGCTTACATCAACCGGCACGCTTTCGCCGGTGAGCATCGATGCGTCCACTGCCGAAGTGCCGTCGGTGACAACACCATCGGCGGCGATCTTCTCGCCGGGCCGAACGACAAACGAGTCGCCAACACGCAGCTCAGCAACAGGCACGAGCACCTCAACCGAGCCACGAAGCACCGATGCTTCTTTGGCGCCAACATCGAGCAGCGCGCGCAGTGCAGCGCCAGATCTGCGCTTGGCGCGCGTCTCGAAATATCGCCCGGCGAGCATGAACACCACTACCGACGCCGCCACCTCGAGATACAACTCGCTGTGCGTCACCACTGCGTGGGTACCGGTGTGATTCATTGCGGCGGTTGTTCGCGCTGGCAGCAGCGTGAGCCGCATCTTCATCCCGGGGGTGCCGGCATCGCCCACAAACAGCGACCAGATACTCCAACCAAATGCGGCGATGACGCCCAACGACACGAGCGTGTCCATAGTTGAACTGCGCTGCACGGCGTTGCGCCACGCCGACAAATGAAACGGCCACGCACCCCAGATGGCCACGGGAGCCGCCATCGAAAACGACAGCCACTGCCAATTGCGAAACTGCAATGCGGGCACCATCGACAACACCACTACGGGCACAGCAAGCACGGCACTCACGATAAGTCGCCGGCGGAGATCGTTGGCTCGATTCTCGGCGGCACGCTCGAGCGGCGACAGTGCGTCGCTTTCGGCAGGCGACGATGCTGGCGGTGCATGCACCGAGGCGCCGTAGCCCAACGCCTTGACCACCTCGATCAATACTGCCGAGTCGGCTACACCCTCGGGGTACGAGACGGCGGCTCGTTCGGTCGCATAGTTCACCGTTGCAGTCACGCCATCAAGCCGATTGAGCTTCTTCTCAATACGCGCAGCACACGCCGCGCAGGTCATGCCGGTGACGTCGAGATCGACGGTTTCGTGGTCGAGCACCTCGGTGCCAGTAAGTGAGGTATTCACGGCGGCCTCAGCCGACCGGTTCGAATCCGGCTTCATCGACGGCTGCAAAAATCGAGGCCTGATCAAGATCGGCGCCAGACACCACAACAACTTTTGTGCCGAGATCAACAGTCACATCGGTGACTCCATCGAGTTTCGAAATCTCGCCCTTCACTGCTGCTTCGCAGTGACCACAGGTCATTCCCGGAACCGTGAATGAAAGAGTGTTCATGAGTTGGTCCTTTCGCTTGCCCTAGGCGCGCAACATGCGCTCGATGGCCTTGGTGGCCTCGGTTACTAGTTCTTCGGTGCGTGTTGAATCGCCCGACGCTGCGGCGCCGACAACGCAATGGCGAAGATGCTCATCGAGTAACAACAGGCCCACGCCTTGCAGCGCCTTACTTGCCGCCGCCACTTGGGTGAGTACATCGATGCAATACGTGTCGTCTTCGACGAGCCGCTGTAGGCCGCGCACCTGGCCCTCGATGCGACGCAACCGCGCCAACACTTGGGTCTTGTCGTCGTGATAGCCGGGCGTCACGTCATCCACATGATGAGTATACCCCTAGGGGGTATCGCGCGCAAACACACCGCGTCTCGTTAGGTCTCGTTAGCGGCGCTGCGTGAAATGGGCGTGGCGCTTCTCGAGAAACGACGCAATGCCCTCTTGCGCATCGGCGGTCACAGCCGCGGACGCCATCAGATCGATAGCGAATTCATATGCCCGATCTTGCGGCAGGCCGATCTGCTCATAGAAACCCTGCTTGCCCATCGCCTTCGAGAGCACGCTGCCGCGCGCGGCACGGGTGATGAGGTCGAGCGTGGCCGCGTCGAGTTCGGCAGCGGGAACCACCCGATTGATCAAGCCCCAGTCGGCAGCCGTTGCGGCATCGACAAGGTCGCCCGTGAGGGCCATCTCGAGCGCCCGCTTGCGACCGATGTTGCGAGCAACAGCAACGAGCGGGGTGTGGCAGAAGAGTCCGCCCTTGCCTCCCGGAATCGCAAAGCCTGCGGTGTCGGCGGCGACGGCGAGGTCGCACGTGGCCACCAGTTGGCACCCGGCCGCTGTGGCCAACGCATGCACCTTGGCCACCACGGGCTGGGGCATGGCCTGTACGGCATCCATCATTTCGGTGCACACCTCGAACAGGTGAGTGGTCTCGGCAACCGTGGCTCCGGCCATATCGCCGAAGTTGTGGCCGGCGCTAAACACCGGGCCGTTGGCGGCCAGAATCACGCCATCTGCTTCGCTGGATGAAACCTCGTGCAGCGCATGGGTGAGCTCGAGCATCATTTCCATCGAGAGTGCATTGCGCTTCTCGGGTCGGTTCAGCGTGATGGTGGCAATCGGCCCATCAATGCTGACGAGAAGCTGTTCGTAGACCACGGCGAAAGTCTCGCAGATTCTGCAGGTGGCTCATTCACCGTGGCCTCACGGGTGCTGTTCAAGCCGCAGGCCCAAGCCCGCACCGCTCTCGGCGGTCAACGTGAGCGCATCGCCATCAACCGCGAAATGAACCGCGCCGGTGAGCACGGCAAGCATGTGCTCTTCAAGTCTGGCTGCTTCACCCAAACAAGCCATGCGGGTTGTCGCCATCGCGTCGATCGTGACGGTGTCGCCAGAAACCGTGAATTGGGCAGAGCCGGTATTGCAGCCAAGGCTCGCCGCGAGCCTTCCGTCGCTACCGAACAGAATCGACCCAGCAGCGCCCTGCGGTGGCGTTGATGCAACGTCACCCTGGAAAATGGTGTCGACCAGCCACCTGGTTCCAACAAGCGAGGAGTCTGGTTGAGCGGTCTTCTTATCGAGCATCGTGATGGTGCCTGTGGAACCCGAGATCACAAGCGTGTCGGCATCGACTGTAAAGGTTGGACCAGCGGTCAACAACGAAACGAGCCACGCGTCTTGGCTCATCAGTTCGGGCGCGCAGCCCATCTCCGTTTGCGAAAGCGCATCGACGCGAAGCGTGCCATTCACCACCGAATAGGTTCCCCCGATCGAATTGCACCCAGCCTGCGCACCCAAGGTGCGCCGTGTGTCGAACGAGATCGAGATTGTTGTATTTGCAACCAACTCGTATCCGGTCACCTCAGTGGAGAGATACGTGCGCCCAGCCTCGGGCGAAGAACTCGACGAAGTCGCCGCAGTTGCGCCGCCCGTGATCTGGCTGCTGCCGCAACCGACGAGGGCACAGGAGACGAACAGCATGAGAAGGCGACCAGAGTTCATGCCCTTGAGACGTTAGGCGACCTGCATCTGGTTCCAGAACCAACTTCTTTGGGGCCCTAGCGAGATGGAATCAGCTGGGCAGTCGAAGCAGGCGACCTACCGCTGCGGCGAGCGGTGGCAGGTCGTGGTCGATGGTGGATCGGATGATGGCATGATCGGTGTCGAAGTAGCGGTGAGCGAGGTGATTGCGCATCGCGGCGATGTCACCCCACGCGATGTTGGGCTCCTGCGCGAGCACGTCGGTGCCGATGGCTTTGACGGCCTCGCCGATCTCGATGAGCCGAACCCTCACAGCGTCGAACACGAGGCCGTCGTCGAGTCCGCCGCGGGCAAGATGACCGCGAATCGCGTCGATAGCGATAACGATGTCGTTGAGCCACTGGTCGTCGCGTCGGGTCATAGGGCGATGGCCTCGGTGAGAGTGGCCTCGCGGACGGCCAGCTTGAGTGAGCTGGCAGGGACGACATCGACGTCGACGCCGAGCAGGTCTTTGAGTTCTCGTGTGAGCCCGGCGAGACCAACCAAACCAACTGCAGGATCGAGATCGACGAGTAGATCGATATCGCTGGTGTCGTGATCCTCGCCACGCGCAACGCTGCCAAAGACACGGACGTTGCCAGCGCCGCGTTGTTCGCAGGTGGAGATGACGGCACGACGATGTCGGCGAAGGCGTCGCCCGAGAGGGGTATCGGGAAGCCCGAGAGATCGGTTGATAGCCGGGACGAGTTCTAAGCGCAGGTGATTGCCGGTGGCTTCAACCAGCTTTCTGAGCATCTGGAAACCGGGTTCACGTTGGTCGGATTCGTAGGCGCTGATCACAGACTGAGCAACGCCGGCGCGTCGGGCCAGTTCGGTCTGCGACAGACGAGAGCGGCGGCGCGCATCGCGAATAATCGCTCCGGAGCTGTCGAAATTCATGCCGGGACGATATCACGGATCGTCTATATTGGTCGCGCCTGCCCAGATCAGCATGGCTCGTACCCGCCGAGTCATTCACAGGCTCGAATGGCATCTAAACTGGTGCGCCCCCTGGGGCTCGAACCCAGAACCAATGGATTAAAAGTCCACTGCTCTACCATTGAGCTAGAGGCGCTTGGCCGGCCAAGAAACGAGAAGCAACGCTCTCAGGTCTCAGTCCGTAACTCAGGCCATGACGCTAGCAGGTGACCCCGCAGTCGCCGTTGGCTGAATCGATTGTCGGTGCGGTTTCAAACGGGCGCACCGCCGGGCAGCACCCAGCGTCTACGCCTTTGAAAGTTCGAGTCCAGCTAGGTTTCCTTCGGCCCGCCACGCCTCGAGCACCTTGATGAACGCAATAGCTCCCCCGCCATAGCTGGCATTGCGAGTGCTTCGATCGCCCGGCTTGCCTTCGTTGTTGTAGTAGCCGGGGGTGCACGCCTCGAGGAACTTCTGATTGTTCTGCGACAGATCGATAATGGTCTGCACCCAAGCGTCTTCGGCCTCGGCGTTGGCCTCAATGACCGTGATGTCGTTTTCGAGAGCGTGGGTCACGATGTAGGCGAGGTGCTTACTCTGCTCGTCGATCATGTGCGGGAAGTTGACCGTGAAGCCCGACTGAGTGTTGCTAAAGATGAAGCAGTTCGGGAAACCGCGGCTGTGCATGCCGTGCAACGTGGAGGCGCCATCGGCCCACTTCTCGGTGAGCGTGATGCCATCGCGCCCAATGAGCTCGTAACCCGAGCGACGCACATAATCGGTGCCAACCTCGAAGCCAGTGGCGTACACAATGCAGTCGAGTTCGTACTCGACGCCATCGACCACAACGCCGCGTTCGGTGATGCGCTCAACGCCTCGGCCGTGCGTATCGACGAGCGTGACGTTACTGCGGTTAAAAGCAGGCAGATAGTCGTCGTGGAAACAGGGGCGCTTGCAGAACTGGCGGTAGTACGGCTTGAGTGCTTCGGCGGTTGCGGGGTCGTTCACGATGGTGTCAACGCGTGAACGGATCTGCTCCATCTTTTCGAAGTCGGCCATCTCGAGTGTGTTCGAAATGCCTTCGGGACTGAGGTCGGCCGCACCGCGGCGAACCATCACCAACAACTTGCCGATGATGTCGGTCCAGCCGTCGTTCACCATGTCTTCGGGCTCGAAGCCACCCGACACAAGCGTGTTGAAGTTCTCCATGCGGCGCTTCTGCCAACCGGGCTCGAGGGTGTCGACCCACTCGGGGTCGGTGGGCCGGTTGTTGCGCACATCGATCGACGATGGAGTGCGCTGAAACACGAACAGATGCTCGCTGCCCTCGGCGAGGTGAGGGATGCACTGCACAGCTGTGGCGCCGGTGCCGATAATGCCCACTCGCTTGCCCTGCAATCCGACAAGACCGCCATCGGAGTCGCCGCCGGTGTACGCGTAATCCCAACGGCTGGTGTGGAACGTGTGACCCTTGAAGCTTTCGATGCCAGCAATCGCTGGCAGCTTGGGGCGATGCAACGGCCCATTGGCCATGCACACAAAACGAGCACGCATACGATCGCCACGATTGGTGGAGATGATCCAGCGCTCGCTGTCGTTGTCCCATGACATCTCGGTCACTTCAGTCTGAAAGCACGCGTTGTCGTAGAGGCCGAAGTGCTGACCGATCGCGTGACAGTGCGCCAAGATCTCGGGGGCACGCGTGTACTTCTCGCGAGGGATGTAACCAATCTCTTCGAGCAACGGAAGGTAGATATACGACTCAACATCGCACATGGCACCGGGGTAACGATTCCAGTACCACGTGCCGCCGAAGTCGCCGCCCTTTTCGATAACCCGAATGTCTTTGACTCCGGCTTCACGAAGTCGAGCGCCCGCAAGGAGACCGCCAAAACCGCCACCGATAATGACCACATCGGTCTCGTCGGTGAGCGGCGCGCGTGTGAGCGGATCGACATATGGGTCCACGAGATAGCGCGCGAAGTCGCCAGCAACCTCGAGATATTGCTCGTTGCCATCGGCACGCAAACGCTTGTCTCGCTCGGCGCGATATTTGTCGCGCAGCGCGTCGGCATCGAAAGACGCAGCAGCAGCCTTGTCGTCAGAATGAGTTGTCGACATTCGAATACCTCGATGTGTTGGGCCGCGTAGCGAGCGACCATCGACTAGTTCTTACTACGCCGCCGGCGCCCGCCGCCGAGCCGAAACCCAACGATTCATCGCGACCCGCTGAGTTTGTTGAAGACGATTGGTGAATGCTCGACCAAATGTCTTCAACAAAACGTTTGTTGAAGCGAAGTGGTGTTGGCGGTGGCGGCAGTGGCGGCGAGGGGCGGCTTATGACTCGAGCTGGTGGCCAAGCGACTGCACGGCCTCGATGAACTCGTCGATCATGTCGTAGACCACTTGCGCAGCGGTCTTGGTGGTGTTCATCGTGCCGACGATCTGACCAACGAAATAGTTGGTGAGTTGCTCGGCGCCAGACCCGGGTCGAAGGGCAGCGCGATCGATGCGCTGCAACGCCTCGCCAACCAAGATGGGCTGCATGGGCATACCCAATGGCTGAGGATGCGTGGGGTCGTCCCATTCGTCGGTCCAAGCCGTACGCAACTGCCGCGCTGGCTTGCCGGTGCGTGAGCGCGAGCGAACCGTATCGGACGACGTGGCCTCGAGGAACTTGCGCTTCACGGTTGGATGCGTCTCGGCCTCTTCGGTGGTGAGCCACACGGAACCGCACCACACACCTGCTGCGCCGAGCGCCATCGCTGCGGCCATCTGCCGTCCGCGGCCAATGCCGCCAGCACCGAGCACTGGCACCGGCGCAACTGCATCGACGATTTCAGGGATGAGCACCATCGAGCCGACCTCGCCGGTGTGGCCGCCGGCTTCGGCACCCTGGGCGATGATGATGTCGACGCCAACGTTTACGTGACGCTGCGCGTGCTGCGCCTTGCCGGCCAACGCGCCGATGAGACGGCCTTCTTCTTTCACTCGCTCGATCATGTGCGCAGGCGGCGGCCCGAGCGCGTTGACAACCAACGACGGACGATGCGCCAGCGCGATCTCGAGCAACGGACCAGCCTGATTCGCAGAGAACGGCACAGCACCATCGCCGCCACCGCGTCCGCTGAGAATGCCGCCGCCCTCACCCGCGTTCAGCGTGGGTACGTCGTAGCGGCGCAGGATGTCGTTGACGAACTCGATATGCGCCGCCGGGATGAGGCTGCGGATGTCGTCGAGTGTGTAGCCGCCGCCATCGGAGCCCGCGTACTTGGCTGGCACGATGAGGTCGACGCCGTAGGGCAGATCTCCCACTTCGGCTTCAATCCACGCAAGGTCGATCTCGAGTTGCTCGGGCGAGTGCGCGACTGCACCGAGCACGCCCATGCCTCCGGCCCTAGTGACCGCGGCGACGACGTCGCGACAATGTGTGAACGCAAGGATCGGAACGTCGATGCCAAGCATCTCGGTAATCGGTGTCTTCATCGCTCAAGCCTCCTGTGCGACCGGGCGCCGCAATTGCTGATGTTGTCAGGGCAACATTGACGGTCACAAATTACCGCACGTATTATCGGCAACATGCACCGCACCTTGTTGGCACCGCCACTGCGTTCGAAACTCGACACAGCGTCTGAGCAATTTCAGCAGAACCGGGCCGACATGCTCGAACAGCTCGAAGTAATCGATGGCCTGCTCGATGAAGCCGAAGCTGGCGGCGGCCTCAAGGCAATGGAACGCATGCGCGCTCGCGGCAAGTTGCCAGTGCGCGAACGCATCGCCAACGTGCTCGATCCCGACAGCCCCTTCTTCGAGATCAGCGCGCTGGCCGGATACGACAGCGACTACGCGCTCGGCGGCGGCATGGTGGTGGGCATCGGCATCATCGCCGGCACCGAATGTGTGATCTTGGCGAACGACCCATCGGTACTCGGCGGCGCACTCACTCCATACGCCTCAAAGAAGTGGATGCGCGCGCTTGAGATCGCTCGCGACAACCGCATGCCGTACGTCAGCTTCGTCGAGTCAGCCGGCGCCGACCTTCGAGTGCAGGCCGATGGCGGCGGTGGCCGCAAGGTGCAGACCGACCACTTCGCCGAGAGCGGTCGCTTCTTCTACGAACTCATCGAACTCTCGAAGATGCGCATCCCAACGGTGTGCGTGGTGTTCGGATCATCCACTGCGGGCGGCGCCTACCAACCCGGTTTGAGCGACTACAACATCGTGGTCAAAGAGCAGTCGAAGATCTTCCTCGCTGGCCCGCCACTGGTGAAGATGGCCACCGGCGAAGAGAGCGACGACGAAACACTGGGCGGCGCACAGATGCACGCCGAGGTATCGGGTCTTGGCGACTATTTCGCTGAAGACGAAATGGATGCAATCCGGTTGTGCCGCGAAGTGGTCTCGCATCTCAACTGGCGCAAGCCCGGACCCGAGCCAAGCCTGAGCCCCGATGAGCCCACACACGATCCCGAAGAACTGTTGGGATTGGTCAGCCGCGATCTGCGCCAACCAGTCGATGTGCGCGATGTCATTGCACGCGTGGTCGATGGCTCACGGTTCGAAGAGTTCAAGCCCCGCTACGGCAACAGCATTGTGTGCGGCTGGGCCAGCGTGCACGGCTACCCAGTAGGTGTCATCGGCAACAACGGCGTCATCTACCCGCGCTCGGCCGAGAAGGCCACGCACTTCATTCAGCTCTGCAACCAGATCGACGTTCCGCTGTTGTTCCTACAGAACATCACGGGCTACATGGTGGGCCGCGACTTCGAGGCCGACGGCATCATCAAAAAGGGTTCGCAGATGCTCAACGCAGTCACGAACTCGACCGTGCCGCACATCACGGTCACCATTGGCTCGTCGTATGGCGCTGGCACCTACGGCATGTCGGGTCGAGCGTTCGGTAACCGCTTCACGTTCCTGTGGCCAACCGCCAAGATCGCAGTGATGGGGCCCAAACAGATTGCGGGTGTCATGTCGATGGTGCGTCGCGGGCAAGCCGCCCGGCAAGGCCTGCCCTTCGACGAAGAAGAGGACCGCAAGATCGTTGAGATGGTCGAAGACGTGCAAGAGCGAGGTTCGCTCGCGTTGGCCGCCACTGGCGCCATCAGCGACGACGGCATCATCGACCCACGTGACACTCGCACCGTGCTCGGCATGTGTTTGTCGGTTGTGCGCAATCGACCTATCGCCGGTGCCGAGGGATACGGAGTGTTCCGACTGTGAGCTTCTCAACGATCCTCATCGCCAACCGCGGCGAAATTGCTCGCCGCATCATTCGCACTGCGCACGACATGGGCATCCAAGTTGTCGCCGTGTTTGTCGACGCCGACGCCGACGCGCCGTTTGTCGCTGACGCCGATCAGTCGGTGCGCCTCGCAACCGGCTACCTCGACGGAGCCGCCATCATCGAAGCTGCGCATGCCACGGGTGCCCAGGCAATCCATCCCGGCTATGGCTTCTTGTCCGAGAACGCTGGATTCGCAGCCGAGGTCATCAACGCGGGACTTATCTGGATCGGCCCCTCCCCCGATGTCATCAGCGGCATGGGCGACAAGCTTGCTGCCAAGCGCATGGCGGTCGCCGCAGGCGTGCCAACACTGATCTCGGTAGACACACCCGACCGGGCCAGCGAGGTGGGCTATCCGTTACTCGTGAAAGCTGCCGCGGGCGGCGGTGGCAAAGGGATGCGTGTTGTGGGCAGCGCTGCCGAGCTCGACGAAGCGGTTGCCTCGGCCCGCCGCGAAGCACTCAGCGGCTTTGGCGACGACCGCGTTTTCCTCGAGCGTTATGTCGCTGCATCGCGTCACGTTGAGGTTCAGATTCTCGGCGACAGCCATGGCAACTTGGTTCATCTCGGCGAGCGCGAATGCAGCATTCAGCGCCGCCACCAGAAGCTCATCGAAGAATCTCCGTCACCAGTGGTCGACGACGCAATGCGCGCCGCAATGGGCCAAGCAGCCCTGCAACTGGGCCATTCAATTGGCTACCAATCAACCGGCACTGTCGAGTTCTTGGTAGACGACGCAACCCGCGAGTTCTACTTCCTTGAGGTGAACACTCGCCTCCAGGTAGAGCATCCGGTGACCGAAGAAGTGACTGGTATCGACCTCGTGCGCGAACAACTGCGCGTGGCGCGAGGCGAGGTGCTTGGGTACGAACAAGACGACATCACCTTTACCGGGCATGCCATCGAGGCTCGCCTCTGCGCCGAAGACGCCGATGCTGGCTTCCTGCCCGCTACCGGCACGCTCGCTGCGTTTGCTCCGGCCGACACGCCGGTGGTTCGTTGGGAGTCAGGCGTGCAGCAGGGCTCCGTGGTCAGCGTCAGCTTCGACCCCATGCTCGCCAAAGTAGTTGCATATGCACCTACCCGTACCGAAGCCGCCGCCGTGTTGGCGCTGGCACTCGAGCGGCTTCACATCGGTGGCGTCACCACCAACCGCGATTTCCTCGCCGCCACGCTCCGTCACCCGAGCTTCATCGAAGGCGACACAACCACCGACTTCATCGAGCGAGTGCGACCATCACGCAAACTCGCGTTAAGCGACACCGATCTGCACCGCGCGGCTACGGCTGCAGTGCTGTGGATCCAAGGCCAGAACCGCGCCGAGGCCGGCGTACTCGCCCACCTGCCTACCGGCTGGCGTAACGCTCGCCTTCCTGCCCAGCGACTGAGTGTGCAGCACGGCGACCGACTCGTAGAGGTCACCTACCAATCGAGACGCGATGGCTCGTTCGGCCTCGGCGATCATGGCAACGCTCGCGTGCACCGCCACTCGGCAATCGACATCGACATCGAGGTCAACGGCCGTCGTTCAACAGCACGCATTACCCGCGCTGGCGACCGGATCTATGTGCAGACCCCCGGCGGCACCATCGACTTCAGCATCGTGCCGCGCTTCGAAATCCCTGGCGCCGAACTCACCACCGGCGGACTCAACGCACCGATGCCTGGCACCGTGCTCGACGTTCGAGTTGCGGTTGGCGACCATGTGGCCGCTGGCAGCACATTGGTCGTGATGGAAGCAATGAAGATGGAACACCACATCAGTGCTCCGGCCAATGGCACCGTCACCGAAGTGTTCGTCCGCATCGGCCAACAGGTTGGCAACGGCGACGCGTTGTTGATGATCGAACCCGATACCGACCCTGACACCGAAGGCGCATCATGAAGCAGCCAGTTCGCATCGCCAACTGTTCGGGTTTCTACGGCGACCGTTTATCGGCCGCCAAAGAGATGGTCACCGACGGACCCATCGACTTTCTTACGGGCGATTGGCTGGCCGAACTCACGATGCTGATCTTGGCTCGCACTCAGGCCAAGCGACCCGGTGGCGGCTACGCGCGCAGCTTCGTGCAGCAGATGGAACAAGTGATGGGCACCTGCCTTGACCGCGGCATCAAGGTGGTCACCAATGCGGGCGGCCTGGATCCGGCCGGATGCGCCGAAGCGGTAGCCGAGGTGGCCGCAAAGTTCGGACTCAACCCAACTATCGCCTATGTCAACGGCGACAACCTGTTGCCACGACTCGACGAGCTCGTTGCTGCCGGTGTCGACCTTGCCCACTTCGAAACCGGCGAGCCCGTGGGCGACACCTCACGGTTCATCACCGCCAACGCCTATCTCGGTTGCTGGGGCATCGTCGATGCGCTCAACCGCGGCGCCGACATTGTCATCACTGGTCGCGTCACCGATGCCGCTGTTGTGTGTGGGCCGGCCGCATGGCACCACCAATGGACCCGCGACAACTGGGATGCACTCGCTGGCGCTGTTGTTGCCGGACACGTGGTCGAGTGCGGCGCACAAGCAACTGGCGGCAACTACTCGTTCTTCACCGAGGTGCCCGGCATGACCCGAGTTGGGTTCCCATGGGTCGAGGTCGCGGCCGATGGTTCGTGTGTGATCGGCAAGCACGATGGCACCGGCGGCGAAGTCTCCATCGGCACCGTCACGTCACAGTTGCTCTACGAAATTGGTGGCCCGTCGTATCTGGGTCCCGATGTGTCAGCTCGGTTCGACACAATTCAGCTCGAACAGATCGCCCGCGACCGCGTGCGTATCAGCGGCACCAAAGGTGAGCCACCGCCAAGCACTCTCAAGGTGGCGATGAACGAAGTCGGTGGGTTCCGCAACGACATGGCCATCGCGCTCACCGGTCTCGATATCGAAGCCAAAGCCGAACTTGTCGAAGCAGCCTTCTGGGAGGCGTGCCCCTACAACGCTGAAGATTTCGCCAGCGTCACCACTCGTGTGGTTCGTACCGACAAGGTCGATCCAGCCAGCAACGAAGAAGCCATTGCGCTGTGGCGCATCACGCTGAAAGACCCAGACGAACGCAAGGTTGGTCGCGCTGTCGCCAACGCCGTAACAGAAATTGCACTTGCAACTATCCCTGGTCTGTTTGGTGTCAGCGGCGGCCCTTCGGGTGGCTCGGCCTACGGCGTCTACCGACCCGCGCTAGTGCCCGCCGAACTGGTTCCGCAGCACGTGGTCGTTCTCGGTGGCGAGCAGACCGTGATCGATTCGGTCGCCCCGCAAGCAACCGTTCATGTCATTGGCGATAGCGGACCATCGGCTGTCGCTCCGGGTGGCCCCACCGAACGTGTGCCTCTCGGGCGTCTCTTTGGCGCACGTTCGGGTGACAAGGGCGGCAACGCCAACCTCGGAGTCTTCGCTCGCAGCGATCAGGCGTGGGCTTGGCTCGATGCGTTCCTCACCACCGAAAGGCTGTGCGAGCTGCTTCCCGAAACAGCCGCGCTCATCGTCGACCGTTATCGCCTGCCCTCGATTCGTTCGCTCAACTTCGTGATCCACGATCTGCTGCAAGAAGGCGTCGCTGCCTCAACCCGCCAAGACTCACAGGCAAAGAGCCTGGGCGAGTGGCTGCGCAGTCGCATCGTCGACATCCCCACCGCACTGCTCGCATGAGCGCTCACGGAGCCACCATCGCGCTCGACACGACAACCGAGTTGCATCGACGCGTGCGCGCCGTGAAACCACCGCGAGCCGTGCTCGACCGCGACCGCGAGCGACGCCTCACCGATCGCCAGCGCGAAGTGCTCGACCAACTCGGGCATCTGTTCGACCACGGCTTCGCTCACCTCACGATGGCCGAGATTGCGGCGCACACAACATGTTCGCTTCGCACTCTGTACGGCCTTGCGCCGAGCCGCGACGAACTCGTGCTTGTTGTTGTCGACCGCAACCTGTGGCGGGTGGGCCGAAGCGCGATGGAAGCGCTTGCTCCCGACATGAACCCGCTCGACGCGCTGCAGTCGTATCTCACGGCTGCGAACGAAGCGGTCAACGGTCTCAGCGAGCCATTCGCACGCGATCTCGCCACCATGCCCGCCGCATTGCGACTCGGCGATGTGCATGCCGACTATCTCATCGCTGTCACTCGTTGCCTGCTCGACCTCGCGCTCGAACGCGGCGATATTCGCCAGGTTGACACTGGTGCAGCTGCGCGAGTGTTGGCCAACATCGGCCGCGATCTTTCGCGCCCCGAGGTCATGCCAACGTTGCAGACATCGCCTCGACAAGCATCCGAGGCGATGCTTGAAGTCTTTCTGCGCGGTTTGCGCACTCGGCACTAGGCAAACGCTGAGCCAACACACCCTCAACCAATGAACGAACAAACGAGGCACCACATGACTGATCTCGCCGAAGTACAACGCGACCTGCTCAACGAACAACAGGCGCTCGACACATTGGTGGCTGCGCTCACACCCGAGCAGTGGTCTGCCATCACCCCAAGCCCCGGATGGAACGTGACCGACCAACTCGGGCACCTCACCTATTTCGATGGCGCCGCAGCACTTGCCGTCACCAATCCCGACGGATTCCGCGCAAGCGTCGATGCCTTGATGACTCAGGCCGGCAACTCGAGTGACGGCGGCGACGATTTCACTCTCGGCGCGTTTCGTGCGCTGGACCCATCCGCGAAACTCGCGGCATGGCGAACGAATCGCCAACTACTTGCCGACGCTGCGGCGACCCTCGAAGAGACAACGCGTGTCGCTTGGTACGGACCCTCAATGGGCGCGAAGTCGTTTCTCACTGCTCGTCTGATGGAAGTGTGGGCGCACGGCACCGACATCGCCGATGCCGTTGGCGTACGCCGGCCCGCCACCGACCGCATCCGCCACATCGCCCAATTAGGTTTCATCACACGCGGATGGTCATACACCGTGCGCGGCGAAACAGCGCCCGAAGGCACAGTCAGGTTGGTCCTTACCGGCGCAGATGGCCACACGTTCACATGGGGGCCCGACACCGCCGACGACACCGTCACCGGCTCGCTCGAAGACTTCTGCCTCGTTGTCACCCAACGCCGCAACGTGGCCGACACTGGCCTGCAAGCAGGCGATCTCGCGATGCATTGGCTGCAACGAGCACAAGCCTTTGCCGGCGGCCCTACAAACGTGCCAGCACCGCGGGGGTCGTGATGTCCGTCGTAGAAACTGCTCTCAACAACGGCGTGTTCACCATCACGCTCAACGACGAGGCGAGACGCAACTCGCTGAGCACCGAACTCACCACCGAGCTCGTGGCTGCGCTCGACTTCGCCGACAACGACCCATCAGTACGCGTTGTAGTGCTGACTAACGCGGGTTCGGTGTTCTGCGCCGGCGCAAACTTGTCTGAGCGCTCATCCGAAAATGCGAACTCAAGCGCATTCGTTCCACAAACCTTTTTCGGCCGATTCCGCCACTCTCCAAAGCCCTACGTGGGGCGCATCGCTGGGCACTGCGTGGCCGGCGGTATGGGACTCGCGGCAGCGATGGACATTTCAGTTGCAGTCGATTCGGCCAAGTTCGGTTTCACCGAGGTACGTATTGGCGTTGCTCCGGCGATGATCTCTGTGGTGTGCCTACCGAAGCTACGTCTCGTCGATGCGCAATCGGCGTTCTTGCGCGGAAACCGGTTCTCTGCGGTCGAAGCTGCACGGATCGGCCTGATCAACGCAGCAGTGCCAGCCGACTCGCTCGACGCAGAGATCGACGCAATTGTGAACGATCTTCTCGCCGGAGAACCGGGTGCAATTGCAGCCTCGAAGCAACTCATCGCAACCGTTCCCACGATGGCCGAGCAGCAAGCCTTCGAGTGGACTGCTGAACTGTCGGCTCGTCTGTTCGCCAGCGACGCTGCCCGAGCAGGCATGACCGCCTATCTCGAGAAGCGCCCAGCGCCATGGGTGCAGTGAGCTAGAGCAGTTGCTTCACCCGTGAAGGGCCAAGGCCCGCAGCATCGATCTTGGTGACCATCCCCGAGGCAACGACGCTGGTGAGACCGGGCAACACAACAGCGAACTTGCCCGAAACCGGCTTGATGCTAAAGCCGACAAAGGTGGCCGCAGTGAGCTTGTCGATCTGAGCTTGCGCCTTGGCCGAGGTGGTGTAGATGCCGGCAACAACTTCGTAGTTGGTCGCCGAATCGCCAGTGAGATGGAACACCCGG
Organism: Actinomycetota bacterium; assembly: GCA_037139095.1. Lineage (GTDB taxonomy): Bacteria > Actinomycetota > Acidimicrobiia > Acidimicrobiales > Ilumatobacteraceae > WLMZ01. Next base: position 1,360 of record JBAXHD010000013.1, on the reverse strand, counting down.
GCTGATCCAACCTTTGCCTGGTTGATCTTGAATGCCATTGCGAGAGCGGCCTGATGAATGAGACCGGGCAACACAACTGCAAACTTTCCCGTCACAGGCTTAATCGAGAACGGCACAAACTGGGCAGCCGTGAGTTTGTCGAGCTGAGCTTGCGCTTTTGCCTGTGTTGCAAAGATGCCGACAACAACTTCCCAGTCGGTAGCTGTGGCCGAGATGGTGGTAGTCGTGGTTGTGCTCTCAGGCGGCAGCGTGGTGGTGGGCGCCACCGTTGTGGTAGTCGGCAAGAGCAACGGGGTGGTTGTTGTCGTAGTAGTGGCAGGAGACGAGGCGCCCCCCGAGCTACATGCGGTTACTGACAGAGCGAGCGCTAACGAGCTAGCACCCAGCACGAACATCTTCGTCTTTGGCACGGCCACTCCTTCGAGCGGGTCGAGTGTTGTCCCGACACGGCTTGCCGATGAGCATAGACCGAGGCCACGGGTTCGGTCGGCACACCCTATGACTCGAGCGCGGCCTTGATCTTGGTCAGCGTTGCCTGCATGCCTTTTTCCATCGAGCGCGAGCGGCGCAGAAGCTTCTCGTAGATAAAGCCCTGCACACCTGTGGATGCATCGAAGCTGAACGACTCGGTCAATTTGGTGCCGGTGCCGGATGGCTCAAGCTCGTACCGCCACGTGGTGTATCCCTCGGCAACAAACTCGAAGACTTCGCCCGGGGTGCATGCCGTGACCTCAGAGGTGGTGGTCCACTTCTTCATCGGGATGCCGGCAACGACGACCTTGTTGTCGCCCTCGAACTTCGCTCCGACCGCTGGGCCGGATGCTCCATCGACCCAACGTCCAGAAATACACTCGGGACTCCACTCACCCGTACGAGTGATGTCGGAGACGACTGCGAACACCTCGGCGGGTGTGCGATTGATGATGACGCTTGTTGAGCCTGTGGTCATGATTCCTCCGATGAGTTGGTACAAGAGTCTTCAGCGTTCGCGAGCCGAGCGCAACTATGAGCGTGGCACCACGAAGGTGGACTTCAGCGATGGCACGCCGCCACCGTCAACCGCTACAGCTCCGTCAGCGACAAGCTTTACGAGATGCGACAACACGCTGCGGCCCGCTGGCTTGTGCAGTTCTTCGCGAACGTTTGAGTAGAGCAACTTCACGATTGCGTCGATGGTACGAACATCGTTGCGCACGCGAGCAAGAACTTGCGCCTCACGTTCGAGGCGATGCGCAAGGTACGCCCTCAAGAACGGCTGCGGGTCGGTGACCGGATTGCCGTGCGTTGGCCACAAGATGCGATCGCTGCGATCGATCACCTTGCGCAACGAGTTCATGTAGGCGCGCATGTCGCCATCGGG
>JBAXHD010000012.1:0-63518 GCA_037139095.1 Actinomycetota bacterium | reverse complement strand
CCTACGAGTACACCCAGATGTACCCAGGCTTCGCCAAGACCGCTCGCGACGAAGGTTTCGGCGAGATCGCCGACTGGTTCGAGACACTGGCACGCGCTGAGAAGAGCCACGCTGGCCGGTTCCAGCAGGGCCTCGACAGCCTCGACTGAGCTACCACCCCTACAACTGAGATGTTGCGCCGGCGCTTGTCGCCGGCGCAACACCCTCGAGGCGAGCAAATGACTACGACATACGACCCCTTCCACCCCCAGTACCTCGACGAGGCCGACGTCCGCAATGAGCTCACGCGGGTCTACGACCTGTGTCACGGTTGCCGCGTTTGTTTTAAGTTCTGTACGTCGTTCCCGACGTTGTTCGACATGATCGATCGCCACGACGACCAAGATGCGGGTCGGCTCACCCCGGCCCAGCAGGATCAGGTCGTCGACGAATGTTTCCAATGCAAGTTGTGTTACGTGGTGTGCCCGTATGTTCCCGGCCAGCACGAGTGGGCACTCGATTTTCCTCGTCTGATGCTGCGTGCCGACGCCATGCTGCACGAGGCTGGTCACGCCTCGGTGCGCGACAAGGCCACGACGCAGATGATGGGTCGCACCGATCTGCTCGGCAAAGTGGGTAGCGCTACTGCGCCTGTTGCCAACAAAGTTCTCGGGGCCAAACCCGGAAGTGTGATTCGTAAGGTGGTCGAAAAGACTGCAGGCGTCTCAAGCGTGCGCATGCTGCCACCGTTCAGTCGTCAGCGCTTCTCCACGTGGTTCAATCGTCGGCCAAAAGTGCGCATCGGTAAGCGCCAGGGTCGCGTTGCATTGTTTCCTACCTGCCTCGTTGAGTATCAAGAGCCAGGTATTGGGCACGATCTCGTCAAGGTCTACGAGCGCAACGGCATCGAGGTGTCGTTGGCCGATGTGGGCTGCTGCGGCGCCCCGTGGCTGCACAGCGGCGACATCGATCAGTTCAAGAAGGTGGCGAACAAGAACGTGAAAATTCTTGCCGCCGAAGTTCGCAAGGGCAACGACATTGTCGTGCCGCAGCCAACCTGCGGTTACATCCTGAAGAAGGACTATCTCGACTATGTCGGCGGGTCGCAGGCACAAGCCGTGGCAGACAATACCTATGACGCAGCCGAGTACCTGATGAAGGTGCATCGCGACGACGGCACGTCGCTCGATACTGAGTTCCCCGGCCACGTTCCCGAAACCATCACGTATCACACGCCCTGTCACTTACGGGCTCAGAACATCGGGCTCAAGAGCCGCGACTTGATGAAGCTCACGGGAGCCAAGATCAAGCTTGTGCAGCAGTGCAGTGGCATCGATGGTATGTGGGGCCTGCGCGCCGAGAACGCCGATATTTCGGTTCCTATCGCCAAAAAGCTTGGTGATGAAATCACTCGGGCCAACGGTGAAGTGGTCGCTGGCGATTGTCATCTCGCGAATACCGCGATCAATGAACAAACCGGCAAGGTGCCTCAGCACCCCATTCAGGTCGTGGCACGCGCCTACGGAATCGCTATCGAGGAGGGCACACGATGAGTTCTGCTGCAGTGAGTCGAAAACTGGTGCTTGGCGATATCGCCGACCTACGTGCCTACGAGCGTGAGCGGGCCGAGTTCAGAGATACTGTGCTCGAGCTGCGTCGCCGACGTCGTGTTGCCCTCGGCACCATTATCACCGTTTCGTTTGAATCTCGAGACACAATTCGCTATCAGATCCAAGAGATGGCTCGGGTTGAAAAGCTGATGACCGATCTCGATATTCAGGCTGAAATCGACGCGTATAACCCGCTTATTCCCGATGCTGGCCAGCTGTGCGCCACGATGTTCATTGAGCTCACCTCAGATGAATCAATTCGCGAATGGCTGCCACGACTTGTAGGAATCGAACGGCACGTAGTGATTCGGCTCTCCGACGGCAGCACCATTCGCTCGGTGCCCGAGCAGCAGCACGCCAGCCAGCTCACACGGGCCAACGTGACCAGCGCTGTTCATTATTTGCAGTTCTCGATGACCCCGGCCGAGATTGAAACACTGGGCAGTGGTCAGGCCTTTCTTGAGATTGATCACCCTGCGTATCGCGAAAGCGTTGAGCTGTCGCCAGCGGCCGTCGCCGAATTGCTCGCCGACCTGCTCAACTGAATTGACCTTCGCCGAAAAATACTGACATAAGGCCCTAGCGCTGCCACGATTCAGCGTCTAATTTGCGGGTTGTCGGCGGCTTGCATTGTCAATCCGACGGCAGACCACGTCAATCAATGCGCTCTTGAGCACAGAAGGTTTGGGGCTAATCGTGACGGCCAATGCAATGGTATGGCAGGAATCAGGCGCCTGTCGAGGGCTCGATCCGGGCTTGTTCTTTCCGGATGAAGACGAAGATGCGACCACCGCTAAGTCGGTATGCGAACAATGCGATGTGCGCATTGTCTGCCTTGAACATGCGTTGGCTTCTCGTGAGAAACAGGGTGTGTGGGGTGGTGCTACCGAGCGAGAGCGTCGGCGCATTATTCGCTACCGCCGCCGGTCTGCATAACGTCTGTTGGCGGTGCGAACCCGCGCCGTAGTATGTGCGGCGTGTCACATTTCGAAGATATTGGTGGCTGGTCAGCGCTGCTGACCCGGCTACTTGAGCGCGAAAACCTGCCAGCAGCCGATGCCTATGAGGCAATGGCCACTATTCTTTCTGGGGATGCCACTCCGGCGCAGTTGATTGCGTTTGTCGTTGCCCTGCGTGCCAAGGGTGAAACAGCCGAAGAACTCTCGGGCCTGCTTGATGCAGTGCTGAAGGCGGCCACGCTGGTGCCGCTCAGCGAAGACCTGCGGTCACGCGCCGTAGACATCGTTGGCACCGGTGGCGACCGCAGCCACTCGGTCAATGTGTCCACCATGTCTGCATTGGTCGTGGCTGGCGCCGGTGTGCCGGTGTGCAAGCACGGCAATCGTGCGGCGTCGTCGAAATGCGGCACTGCCGATGTGCTTGAAGCGCTCGGGGTCGCCATCGAGTTGCCTCCCGAAGGAGTGCTGCATTGCATCGAAGAGGCCGGCATCGGGTTTTGCATGGCCACCCGATTCCACCCTTCGTTTCGCTTTGCCGGCCCCTCGCGTCGCGAGATAGGTATCCCCACGGTGTTCAACTTGCTCGGACCAATGGCCAACCCGGGGCGGGTGCGCCGCAGCATGATTGGCGTCGCCAATCCGGCCTTTGCTGAGCGGATGTTGGCATCGCTTCGCAGCCACGGATCCGTGAAGGCGTGGGTTGTCCATGGCAATGGCCTTGATGAACTGTCCACGCTCGGCCCATCAACCGTGCTCGCGCTGGATAACGGCGAGGTCTCGAGCTTCATCGTCGATCCCGAAAAGCTTGGTCTTGCTCCCGCAACCCTTGGTGACTTGGTGGGCGGCGACCCAGCATTCAATGCTGCTGCAGCGCGCCAAGTGCTCGACGGCGAACGTGGTGCGCATCGCGACATCGTTCTGCTCAATTCCGCCGCGGGCCTTGTGGTGGCCGGTGTCGTCAGCGATATCGAGCAGGGTCTTGCCCTCGCCGCTCGTTCTATCGATAGCGGCGACGCGGCAGCAGCCCTGCAACGGTTTGTCGACGTTTCGCAGGCCTGTGCAGCCGAAGCGGCAAACGCTGATTCATGATTGCCCGCGTGCCGGCCACCTCGGCCAATTTGGGTCCTGGCTTCGATGTGTTGGGTATGGCCGTGTCGTTGTGGGCCGATATCGGGTTGCTGGCCCCCGACGCGCTGGTGCCCGAGGGTGCCCATCGCGCCGACGAACACCATCTCGCCACGGTTGCATTTCGACGACTGGGTGGCCACGGCGAGCTTTGGGTTCGATCTCCGATCCCTATGGGGCGCGGGCTTGGCTACAGCGCGGCGGTTCGGGTGGGCGGTTTGATGCTGGCGTGCGCGCAGCGCGATGGTGCCGATTCTGACACGGTGCTCGGCAACTCTGATGAGGTGCTCAGTCATGCGGCTGCGCTTGAGGGACATGCCGACAATGCGGCGCCTGCGGTGCTTGGCGGTGTGGTCGCCACAACTGGCGATCGCTCGATTCGTGTTCCGCTGGGTTGCGACCCAACGGTTGTGGTGTGGGTGCCGTCGTCGAGCACGCGTACCGATCACAGCCGCGCGGCGTTGAGCACAACGGTGTCGATGGCCGATGCGGTATTCAATATTGGCCACACGGCCTACTTGGTGGCCGCCCTAGCTGCTGGCGATGTCGGTGCATTGCGCCACGCCACCGACGATCGCCTGCATCAGCAGCAGCGTTTCGTCGCCGTGCCGCTATCGCTGGCCGCATACGAAGCGGCGCTTGCGGCCGGAGCGTGGTGCTCGTGGTTGTCGGGTTCGGGGCCAACCGTTGCGGCGATGTGCTCGGCCGAGATGGCCCCAACTATCGCTGCATCTATGGGTTCGGCCGGCCACACAAAGATTCTGCAGATTGCTGCCACAGGGGCAACGCTGCATCGGTAACCGTGTTGGCGCAGCCGCTTAGGCCGCCGAGCGTTGTTCGAATGAAGCCACGGGCGCCAACGGTCGGGCCCATTGCCCGCTGCACCGCAGCAGTGAAATTTGGTGGCAGTTCGACTCGAGGTATCGGGCGATGCACAGGGTTTCGTCGACAGCGTGTCGGGGGAGTGGACGATCGAGCGAGGCGAGTTCGGGGGGTGGTATCTCGAGCGCAGCGGTGAGCGTGCCATCGAGACGCGAATCGATGAGTCGGCCATGATCGAGCTCGAAGGTGACATCACCAATGCGCAGATCGAGTTGTTCGGCAGCACGAACGTGATCAATGAGTCGTTGGCGGCGAAGTGCGCTGGACAATGCCTGAGCGCGGTCGCGGATTGCGGCGGCTTGCTCGTATTGCTGGGCGCGGGCAAGGGCAAGCATGCGTTCACGAAGTGGGGCAAGCAACACCTCGGGTTCGTGGGTGAGCCCGCGGATCACCATGCTGACGGCGTTCGCGTAGTTGGAGTCGGTGACAGCATCGAGACAGCCGCGCAGTGGAACCACGGTGTGGATCGCGTCGATCACTAATGCCGCCGCCGAGCGCGAGGGCAACGGGCCGAGGTACACGCCGGGCCGGTCGGCTTCTTTGACAATGGACAACCGCGGTTGGGTCTCGTTGGTTGACAAGCGCACGTATCGGTACCGATCCCAGGTGGTTCCTTGCTTGTTGTAGCGCGGCGACAATTGGTGCAGGTATCGAAGTTCGAGAATTTCGGCGGTGAGCACATCGGGCGTTTCGACATGAGAAACGCGCTGAGCTTCGCGCAGCATTGGCCCGATCTTGCGGCGGTCCTCGCTGCCAAAGTAACTGCGCACACGCTGACGCAGATTGGTGGCCTTGCCCACATACAGCACCTCGCCCGCAGCGTTGTGGAACAAATAGACGCCGGGCGTTCTCGGTAGATGGTTGGTGAGCTTGAGCTTGGCGATCTGTGGGTGTCCGCCGAGCTTGGGTAGCCCGTGCAGATCGTCGAGGCCCATCACGCCAAAGGCTGCGGCGCGTTCGATGAGCAGATGCAAGAGATCGGCTGTGGCGAGCGCGTCGTCGAGGGCTCGGTGGCTTGGTTGATGGGCGAGCCGAAAGCGTGCTGCCAAGGTGCCGAGCTTGCAATTGGGTACTTCGTCGCGTACCAGTCGACGAGCGAGAGCGACGGTATCGATCGTGGCATTGGTGAGCGTGGGGCGCCGTGAACGGGTGAGTGCCGCATTGAGGAAGCCAACATCGAAGCGCACGTTGTGGCCAACGATGACGGCGTCTCCGCAGAACTCGAGCAGTGCCGCCAACACGCCTTCGATTCGTGGCGCAGTACACACCATCGAGTCGGTGATGCCGGTGAGAATCGTGATGGTGGCAGGAATGGCGCGGCCCGGATTGACCAGCGTTTGAAACGTGCCCAGGCACTCGCCGCCGCGGACTTTGACAGCGCCAACCTCGGTGATGAGATCGTTGGCGCGGTCGCCGCCGGTTGTCTCAAGGTCGATGACACAGAAGGTGACATCGACCAGCGGCATCCCGAGGTCATCGAACGTACGTTGCATTGCGACAGATGACCACGAACGTGCGTTCGCTGTCAAGCATTGAGACCTTGACCTCGGCAGGTACTCTTGACCAATGACTGCGGAGATGGCCCCTCAACAGCACTCGCTGGGCGAACCAACCGACGTGCCAGACCTTCCCGTTGTGGCGCTGCGCCTCGCTCTTGAGTTCGCAGTGGCCATTGCGGCAGCCGGGCAGAAGCTGCGTCCCCCGATGGTTTTTCCTGCGGGCCTCAAGCCGTATCTCAAGTTTCAGAAGCTTGATAAGACCTCGATGCCGCCCGTGCGTCGAGCCATCGTTGCCGACGAAGACTTCCGTAACCGACTCGGCGTGGCTGTCACGCCCGAGCTTGTCGACGAGATCGGAATCATTTGGTTGCAGCGTTCGCCGGGTTGGGAACAGCGCGTGGTCGAGCTACACGCTGCTGCTCTGCAAGCTGCCGAGAACGCCATTGCCGAGGCGGCGTTGCGCAAGTCAGAACGTCGACGTGAGGCCGCCGAGCTAGCAACCGCGCGCGCTCAAGCCGATCTGTCGGCAGTACGCGATGAGGTTGCCCGCGAACAAGCCAGACGCGAGAAGGCTGAAGCAAAGGCTGTTGCGGCGTCATCCGAAACCGAGACATTGCGGCGCGAGGTACAGCAGTTGCAGCGCGAAGTCGAAAAGGCGCGGGTGAAGCTGGGGCACGAATCTGACCGCGCTGGCAAGATTGCCGATGTTCAGGCCGCTGCCGATGCTCGAGTGCTGGCGGCCGAGGCGCAGGTGGCCGAACTTCGGGCCGTTGTCGATCGAGTGCTGACTGAGCGCGTTGATCAGACTGTGCCCGAGAGTCATGCAGTTGCTGCAGCGGTTGTAAACCGTGAGGCTGCCGCGGCGCTGAAGAAAGCTGCTTCAGCAACCCACGATCTCGCCGAGGCATTGAGCCGTGCTGCTGGCGCCCTGCTGTCGAATCTGCCAGCGGCCGCTCAGCCGTCTGCGCCTCTGGTTCCCGCCAAACCTCGCGGGCCAAAACGTAAACCGATTGCTATTCCTGGCGGCATGTTCGGTGACACAGTGGCGGTGGCCCAGCACTTGCTGAAGACGCCCCATGTGCGCGTGATTGTCGATGGCTACAACGTTGCCAAGTTGGCATGGCCCAAGCTCGAACTCGCCGAACAGCGAAAGGTGTGCATCGAGACTCTCGAAGACATCAGCCGCCGATTCGGCACCGATATTCACGTGATCTTCGACGGCGCTGATGTGGTCGGAGCTTCGGCGGGTCGGCGGTTGATTCGCGTGCAGTTCTCGCCGGCGGGTGTGATTGCCGACGATGTCATTCGAGCCGAGGTGGATGCATTGCCAAGCAAGACGCCGCTCGTTGTGGTCACCAACGACCAAGCCATCGTGACCGACGTGCGTAACGCCGGCGCCAATGTGCTGTCATCGGACACGCTGTTGGCAGTTGGCGGCCGACCGTTGAAGGGTGCCTGAGGTAACTCTGTAGCACCCCTTTGTCATGGTGTTCTCAAAACAAGAACCGGACAAGACTGTGGAGCGAACAATGAACAACCTCATCATCAGCTGCGACGATTGCGTGATGCGTGCCACCTCGGCATGCTCCGATTGTGTGGTCACGTTCTTCTGTGAACCTGCCGAACACACCGCTGTTGTGTTCGACCTCGCCGAGCAGCGGGCGGTTCGTTTGTTTGCAGAGGCTGGTTTGGTGCCTACGCTTCGCCATCGTGCGGCCGCAGCAAACCTCTGAACCTATTGACGACCGCTATGTAGATCTCCTGCGCGCCCTTGGCCTGAAGTTCGGCGCCGATCATGTCGGCATCGCTCCAGCGGGAGTCATGCAACGCGCTCGCGACACGCTCATCGAGCGCAAGCAGGCGGGGCTCGCCGACTCAATGCAGTTCACATATCGAAATCCCATTCGCTCTACCGACCCCAATGCTGCGGTCAAGGGCGCGAAGGCAATGGTGGTGGCCGCGCGTAGCTATGTGCTCAGCGAGCCCGATCGGCCAGCGGGCGCGGTTGGCTCGGTGGCCCGCTATGCGTGGGTCGATCATTACGAACCATTGCGCATCGCGCTCAGGGCCATTGTCGAGCGGCTTCGCTCCGATGGCTTCAAAGCCGTTGCGTTCGCCGACGACAATTCGGTTGTCGATCGCGAAGCAGCGTGGCTTGCTGGCCTTGGCTGGTTCGGCAAGAACGCCAACATTTTGTTGCCGGGCTCGGGCAGTTTCTTTGTGCTTGGTTCGGTCATCACCACAGCACCATTGCCGGTGGCGGCGGCTCCCGTGGCCGATGGTTGTGGATCCTGTCAGCGCTGCATCGATGGCTGTCCTACGGCCGCCATTGTGGCGCCAGGTGTGGTTGATGCCGGGCGTTGTTTGGCGTGGTTGTTGCAGCGGCCCGGTGTGTTTCCACGGCAGTTTCGCGCTGCGCTTGGCGATCGCATCTACGGATGCGATGAGTGCCAGATTGTGTGCCCGCCCACCGTGCGTTTCGAACGCAAGACATCAGCCAACGAATCAAAACATGTTCAGGCATGGGTGTCGTTGCTCGACATGCTCGAAGCCTCCGACGATGCGCTCATCGATTCGTACGGCCGCTGGTATCTTGCCGATCGCAACCCAATGTGGTTGCGTCGCAACGCACTCATTGCCCTCGGCAACGTGGGCGACGCCGCCGATGTACGCCTTGGTGCAGTGCTGCAGCGGTACCTTGTTGATTCCGAGCCAATGCTTCGTGCCCACGCCGTGTGGGCCGCTGCTCAACTTGGTTGCCATCACATGCTTGCCTTCACCGACACCGATCCCATTGTCATCGACGAACTCGCCGCGGCTGCGTCATGAAACACCTCTTGGTCACCAACGACTTCCCGCCAAAAATCGGCGGCATTCAGTCGTTGCTGTGGGAGTGGTGGCGGCGGCTTCCGCCTGATTCATTTGCGGTGCTCACCACCCCGTATGAAAACACAGCAGTCTTCGACGCGCAGCAGGCGTTTCGCATCGATCGTGTGCGTGAGTCTGTGCTGCTGCCGCACCCGTTGATGGTGCGCCGCATCAACGAGATGGCCCGCGAGATCGGCGCCGATTTTGTGGTGCTCGACCCGGCGCTTCCCGTTGGCCTTGTGGGACCCTCGCTTGAGTTGCCGTACGACATCGTGTTGCATGGCGCCGAGGTCACTGTGCCTGGTCGCCTTCCGGCCAGCAAGCAGACCTTGGGCTATGTGCTCAAGCGGGCGCGCCACATTGTGGCTGCCGGCGGTTATCCGGCCGCCGAAGCCGAACGTGCGGCTGGGCGCTCGTTGCCCATCACAGTGGTGGCACCTGGTGTCGACACCGAACGGTTTCGTCCACTCGATGCAGCGCAGCGTCATGCGGCTCGCGAGCACTTCTCGCTCGATCAATCGGCCGAGGTCATTGTTGGTATCAGCCGACTCGTGCCGCGCAAGGGTTTCGACACGGCGATTCGCGCGGTTGCGCTGCTCAAGCAGTCGCGTCCCAACCTTGTGTTAGTCATCGCTGGTGGCGGCCGCGATCGCGAGCGTCTCGAGCGCCTTGCTCTCGAGCTTGCAGCGCCGGTGCGGTTTCTTGGTCGTGTCGATCATGACGACCTGCCCTTGCTCTATGGCTGTGCCGACATGTACACGATGCTGTGTCGCAACAGGTGGGGCGGGCTCGAACAAGAGGGCTTCGGCATTGTCTTTCTCGAGGCAGCAGCGTGCGGAGTCGTGCAGGTTGCTGGAAACTCCGGCGGCGCGGCCGAAGCAGTGGCCGATGGTGAAACCGGCATTGTGATCAGCGACCCCGACGATCATCGCAAGGTCGCCAAAGCGTTTGAGTCGTTACTCAACGATCCAGCCCGCCGCTCGGCGATGGGTGTTGCCGCACGCGAGCGTGCGGTGCGTGAGTTCTCGTACGACGTGCTGGCCCAGCGTCTGGGTAAATCGTTGGGGGCGCTGCCATGATTGAAACCATGCAGGCCAATGTCGACCAGAGCTCATCGGGCGCCATTGTGCGTCTCAATGTCATCGGTACCGCAGCGTTCGTGGTGTCGTCGGTGGTGGCCGCTGCGGTGTTCAACAACCCAACGCGAATCGTTGGGGTCGTGGTGGCGCTGGTGTTGTTTGCAATTGGAATCTTTGCGTTCCTGTGGAGCTACTGGACCGCCGTGCAGCGCAGCCGCACCGACAACATTGCGGTCGCCCAGCTCTATTTCCTGACGGGTGGCTCGGCGCCCAAAGGTGTGCAACGCACCATGAACTACACGCTGTTGGTGCAGGTGGTGTGCAGCTTGGCAACGGCGATCTCACGCAGCACCACCGATGGCCGCGCTGGCTCAACGCTTGCCTTCGGCATCTTGGTGCCGATGTTTGGTCTCGGCCTCAACGGCTTGTGGTGTGCCACGCATGGCACCTTCGGCCCGCGAGTTGCAGAAAATTCTTCAAATACACCGAGAGTCCCCCCATCGGACACCGAAGTAGAGCAGACTTCACCTCATGGCTGAGACCGCATTCCAGACCATCACTACGGCCGCGCCAATGGCACGGGTGTGGGAAATCGCAACTGACTTCGAGCGTTACCCCGAGTGGGCCAAAGATGTCAAAGAAGCGACCATCCGCACGCGTGACGATCAAGGCCGCGCCGTTGAGGTCGAATTCCGCACGTCTGCACTCGGACGAAGCACCCATTACACACTGAGCTACGACTACTCGAACGCCCCCGGCGTGTTGGGTTGGCAGTTGCTTCGCGGCGACATCATGCGCGCTATCGACGGTGCGTATCGCCTCGCCGAAACCGCCGATGGCGGCACCGAGATTCGCTATGACCTAGCAATCGAGCTTGTTGTGCCGCTGCCGGGCTTCGTGAAGCGTCGTGCCGAGCAGCGAATCCTCAACACGGTTCGCGAGCTCAAGGTTCGCGCCGAGACGTGACCCGTTCTGCTGGCATTGATGTCGGCGGTACCAAGTTTCTCGGGGTCATCCTCGACGGCAATGGCGACGTGCTCGTTGAGAAGCGGCGTGCTACTCCTCCGGGCGCCGACACGCTTCTTTCCGAACTCGTCGACTTTGCGCACGAACTTGGTGAATTCGACACCTTGGGTGTTGGTGTTCCCGGACTCGTCACCCGATCAGGCGTGCTGCGCGCAGCTCCGAACCTCTCGGGTGCTTACGAACTCGCTGTAGGCCCAACGCTGAGTGACGCCCTCGGCCTTGCCGTGGCGGTCGACAACGATGCCACATGCGCGGCGCTCGCCGAATGGCAACACGGCGCCGCTCGCGGATTCGACGACGTTGTGTTGGTCACGTTGGGTACCGGCATCGGCGGCGGTGTCGTGATGGGCGGGCGCTTACAGCGTGGGTCCAATGGCTTTGCCGGCGAGATCGGTCATATGGTCGTGAAGCCCGATGGCCCCGCGTGCCCATGCGGACGGCGTGGCTGTTGGGAGCGATTTGCCTCTGGTCGCGGTTTGCAAATGCTCGCCGGTGGTCGACGCGGCGAAGAAGTGGTCGAAGGAGCCCGCTCGGGCGATCGCGAACTCTTGGAGATCATCGACCAGTTCGCGCACTGGGTCGCGCTCGGACTCGTGAACCTCACCAACGTGCTTGACCCGGCGTGCATCGTGCTCGGCGGCGGCCTCACTGCCGCACAAGATTTGTTCTTGCCACCGATTGCCCGCGAGTTCTCAGCGCTGTTGTACTCGCCCGAGCATCGGCCTCATCCAACACTGAACTTTGCGCAGCTTGGCGAGCGCGCCGGAGCGATTGGCGCTGCGCTTTTGCCATCGTCCCAACACTGAGTCGGGTCGACGCACGCTGCTAATGCACGGGCCCCATGTAGTTGCCGCGGGCCTTACGAATCTCGGCCCATGCGGCCTCGCGCCCGGCGAGTCCACCAGTAGACGATGTCTTGCCTGGCTCGAGCGCTTTGTAGACCTCGAAGAAGTGTTGGATTTCGGCGACCAACTGCGGAGTGAGGTCGCCGAGATCGTGCACATTCTCCCAGCGCGGCTCGCGCGGAGGTACACACAAGATCTTGGCGTCTTCGCCTGCTTCGTCGTGCATGAACAGCACTCCTACGGGTCGGGCTTCTACCCAGACGCCGGGGTAGACGGGATCTTCAAGCAGCACTAAGGCGTCGAGTGGATCGCCGTCGCCGCCCAATGTGTTGGGGATGAAGCCATAGTCGGCGGGGTAGGTGGTGGCGGTAAACAGGCGACGATCGAGAAAGACTCGGCCGGTGTCGTGATCAATTTCGTACTTGTTGCGACTGCCACGAGGAATCTCGATGACGACGTGAATACAGCCTTCGCCCGGTTCGTTTGCCATGGGAACATCGTGGCACACGGCCATGAGGCGCGAGGCCTTACTGGTTGCAAGTTGGCCGATCTCGCTGACCATAAGCCGCGAAGGCCGCTGCAGCAACTAACGTGAGCGAGCTATGGAGTTCCGACGCATCACCAACCTGCCACCGTACGTGTTTACGATCATCAACAACTTGAAGATCGAGGCTCGTCGAGCTGGTGCTGATGTGATCGACCTCGGTTTCGGCAACCCCGATATTCCGTCGCCGAACATTGCTGTTGAGAAGCTCATCGAGGCCGTACAGAACCCCAAGAACCATCGTTATTCGCTCAGCCGTGGCCTTCCCAAGCTGCGCGAAGCTGTGGCCGCGTTGTACGAGCGCAAGTGGGGCGTGCAACTCGACCCCGAGCTTGAGATCACCAACACCATTGGCTCCAAGGAGGGCTTCAGCCACCTGATGTGGGTGCTCCTCGATCGCGGCGACGCTGCCATCGTGCCGAGCCCGAGCTACCCAATTCACATCTACGGTCCGCTCTTTGCTGGCGCCGATCTTCGCCAGGTGCCAATGCGTCACCTCGCTGATCCTCGCGTGCAGGGCGACTTCACTGGCGACTTCTTCGACAGCCTCACCACTGCCTACGACGTGGGCTGGCCGAAGCCCCGCGTGCTGGTGATCTCGTTCCCGCATAACCCCACCGGCGCAGTTGTCGATCTCGACTTCATGCAGCGCGTAGTCGACTTCTGTCGCGAGCGCGAGATGATCGTGGTGCACGACTTCGCATACGCCGATGTTGGCTTCGAGGGCTATCAGCCGCCATCAATTCTGCAGGCCGAGGGCGCTAAGGAATGCGCTGTAGAGCTCTACAGCATGACCAAGAGCTTCTCAATGGCTGGCTGGCGTTGCGCGTTCCTCGTGGGCAATAAAGAGGTTGTGCAGGCGTTGGTGAAGCTGAAGAGCTATCTCGACTACGGCACGTTTCAGCCGGTGCAGATTGCCGCCACCGTCACCATGAATGAAGCCGCCGATTATCCCGCAGAGGTCTGCGAGATCTACGAGGGCCGTCGCGACGCACTGATCGATGGTCTCGGTCGAATTGGGTGGGACATCCCCAAGCCCAAGGGCTCGATGTTTGTTTGGGCTCCGATCCCAGAGCCGTACAGCGACCTCACCTCTGTTGAGTTCTGCTCACTCGTTGTGCGTGAGTGCGATGTTGCGTTGTCGCCTGGTTTGGGCTTTGGCCCTGGCGGCGAGGGCTTCGCCCGTTTTGCGTTGATCGAGAATGAGCAGCGCATCCATCAAGGCATTCGTAATCTCAAAAAGGGTCTGACCAAGCTCGGATAAGTGCAGCGCCTTGAGAAGGCGTCGCTCATCTCTCGGTCAGCTGCGACTGCGCTCTACGGCGAGCAGCCACTGCCCATGCTGAGCATCGGCCACGGCGCGATCTTGTGCGGGGCTGAACTCTGCTTCAAGCTGCCACTGTGCTGAGATTGCCTCAAGCGATGGCCACACTCCTTCGGCGAGGCCAGCAAGGAACGCTGCTCCGAGAGCGGTGGTTTCTTGGTCGCGAGGACGACGAACTGTAACGCCGAGTTGATCTGCTTGCATTTGCAACATCATGTCGAGCACCGAGGCGCCACCGTCGACGCGTAGATCGCGAAGCGTGGTGCCGGACACCGCGGTCATTGCATCGACCGCATCGCGGACTTGATATGTCATCGCCTCGACCACAGCGCGCGCGATGTGAGCGCGTGACGTGCCGCGGGTGATGCCCAGAATTGAGCCCCGGGCATACGGGTCCCACCACGGGCTACCGAGACCGGTAAACGCGGGCACGATGTAAACGCCGCCGGAGTCGGCAACGCTGGCAGCGAGTGGGCCAACCTCTTCGCTCGACGAGATGATCTGCAGTCCGTCACGAAGCCATTGCACTGCGGCACCGGTGACGAAGATTGCGCCCTCGAGTGCATAGGCGGTGGTGCCGTCGGCCAAGGTCCATGCCACGGTGGTGAGCATGCCCTCGCTGGGCTCGGGGCATGTTGACCCAACGTTGAGCAACACAAAGCTGCCGGTGCCATAGGTGTTCTTGGCCATGCCGGGCGCAAAGCAGGCCTGTCCAAACAGGGCACTTTGCTGATCGCCGGCGATGCCCGAGATGGGTATGCCCGCAGGGATTCCGCTGTCTTCGCTGGTGAGACCAAAACGGCCGCTCGAAGGAAGCACTTCGCCCAGCGCCTTCATCGGCACGTTGAGCAGAGCGCATAACTCGGTGTCCCATGCAAGCTTGCCGATGTCGAACAACATGGTTCTGCTGGCGTTCGATGGATCGGTGGCGTGCACTCGGCCGCCGGTGAGGCGAAACAGCAACCACGAATCGATGGTGCCCAGAGCCAGATCGGCGTTGGCCTCAACTCCGCCATGGGTGAGCATCCACTCGAACTTGGTGCCGCTGAAATACGGGTCGAGCACCAGACCAGTGCGTTGGCGCACGAGCGGCAACGCGCCGTCGGCCTCGAGTTGGTCGCAGCGCTCGGCGGTGCGGCGGTCCTGCCACACGATTGCTCGATGCAGCGGGGTGCCAGTAGATCGGCTCCAGGCAACGGCGGTCTCGCGTTGGTTGGTGATGCCAATGGCCACCGGCAACGCATCGAGACGACTCAGGACGTCGTTGATGGTTGCCTTGGCGGCCTCCCAGATCTCGAGTGCGTCGTGCTCGACCCAGCCCGGTTGCGGGAAGTATTGGGTGAATTCGCGATACGACGACACGGGCGTACGTCCGTCGGTGAACACCGCTCGGGCCCGCACTCCGGTGGTGCCGGCATCGAGCGCGAGAACGCAGACATTGCTCAAGGAGGTGCTCGTAGTCATTGGGCTAGACGGTAGCCGTCGCGGCTCAGAGCTAACGACGCTTGGGCTTGCTGCCTTTGCGCTGTGACGATGGGCCACTCGATGTGCGCCGAGTTGGCGCTGGCTTTGGACGGCCGGTGCTGGTGACGTTGGGCGATGCTGCCTTTGCTGCGGCAACGGCCTCACGCTCGGTGCGCAGGTCTTTGAAGGTCTTACGCGCGTAGCCGAACTTGGCCAACACAGCACCGAACAACAGATACATCGGCCCACTGGCAAAGAGTCCAGCAAAGAGACCAAGTTTCAGGTCGTGTCGGTAGATAAAGAGAAATGCGACCGTGGCGAATGCAACGTAAATAATCCATTCGCGAATCAGGCGGCGCCACGGCACCGGCCTTGTTGAGTCCCATGCCATGCACATGTGATAGCACGCGGTCGCCTAACGTCGGTGGATATGCGCGTAGGACTGCTTACCGGTGGCGGCGATTGCCCCGGGCTGAATGCAGTCATTCGCGCGGTGGTCCGTAAGGGCGAGATGGTCTATGGCGACGAAGTCGTTGGCTTTCTCGACGCGTGGGACGGCGTGCTTGAGCGACGCACGATGTCGCTCGATGTGCACTCGATGCGAGGCATGCTGCCAAAGGGCGGCACGTTGCTGGGTACCCGACGGGGGAGCCCATATGACCATCCCGATGGGGTCGAACGGGTGGCGGCAACAATGCGCGATATGTCGCTTGATGCACTGATTGTGGTGGGCGGAAATGGTTCGCTCACGGTTGCCTCGAACCTGCACCGAGACATTGGGTTGCCCGTTGTTGGCGTGCCGAAAACCATCGACAACGATGTGGTGGGCACCGATGTCACGTTTGGTTTCAACACCGCCGTGCAGATTGCCACCGATGCAATCGATCGCTTGCACACCACCGCCGAGAGCCACGATCGAGTCATCGTTGTCGAGGTCATGGGTCGCGACTCCGGGTGGATCGCAACCCAAGCGGGCATTGCCGGGGGAGCCACGGTCATCTTGATTCCCGAGCAACCGTTCTATGTCGACGACGTGTGCGAGATCCTCAAGACGCGGCATCAACGTGGCCGCTATGCCTCAATCGTTGTTGTGGCCGAAGGGGCCGAGCCAGTTGGTGGCACCATGCCCGATCAAGAAGTGGTGCACGACGCCTTTGGCCAAGTACGGCGCCGAAGCGTGGCCGATCGCATCGCCCCCGAGATCGAGGGCCGCACCGGATTTGAAACTCGTGTTGTGATGCTTGGGCACATCCAGCGGGGCGGAACGCCATCGGCATACGATCGCGTGCTGGCAACGCGCTATGGGCTCGCGGCAATCGACGCCGTGCACCAGCATGCGTGGGGCAGCATGGTTGCCTCGATCAACGATGAGATCGTGCAGCGACCACTCAGCGACACTGCGGGAAAGACTCGACTCGTCGACCTGCGGCTGTACCGCGACGTCGCTTCAATCTTCTTTGGTTAAGAGCTAGGCGTTCGGCGACGGCACAGCTGGAAAATTTGGTTGGCTTGTCTCGATGAAGCCCGGAAAGTCGAAGGCGCTCAGAGCCGATGTGCGAAGTGAGCCATCGCCGCCGGGCCACTGCTGGCTGGTGCCATTCACGAGCAACTGCACCCGCTGTACGTTGCGCACTTCGAGCGCCGTGAAGACGATCTGAGCCACGGCCTCGATGAGCGCACTGCTCGACAACGAAAGTATCTCGTCGGTTACATCGATGGACAAGATGCCGTTGGTCTTCAGTATTGCTGAGCGCAGATGCAGCCCCTCGGGGAGAGCGGAGAGCAATCGAGCTTGGGTCTCAGCGACGCTCAGTGGGCCGAACAGCGAAGTGAGTCGAGCCTCAATTGAAGGCCCGACGTCTCGTGGTGTTGCGCGCAAATGACTCGGCTGGTCGGGGAGCTGAGGAGCAAGCAGAAAGATGCGGTCGGTGCCAGCGCTGGTTGCTGGCGCCTGCGCCGGAGCGTCGATCAATGCTGAGCGTTGTTGCAGCGGAATATCTCGCGGCGCAGCGTCGTTGGCGATGCCACACGCCGACGTAGCGAGCGCTGCGACGCAGATGAACCCAAGACGAAGGCGTGCGTTCATGATCAGAGTTCTTCCGCAGGGAGTTCGATGACAAAGCGGGCGCCAGGTTCGTCATCGAGTCGGTCTTCGATCCACACATTGCCGCCATGGAGGCGTACGTGCTCGTCGACGAGGGCAAGTCCGAGGCCGGCCCCGTCGCTTGAACTGCGTCGGCCAGCTACAGCGCCGCGTGCGAAGCGTTCGAAAATAAGGTGGCGTTCGTCGAGTGGCACGCCAGCACCATGGTCTTGCACGGCGATCCAGACATGCCCAATGGGCTCGCCTTCGTTCTCGGCTTCGGACACGATGACCTCAGGCTCGCCGCCACCGTGCAATCGGGCATTGTCGATGAGGTTTGCAATCACGCGAGCCAGGCGGCGTCGATCGACATGCATCACGAAGTTCTCAGCGCGCTCGGAGACGGTGACCGTTGTGTTGGGCAAGCTGCTGACACCGATGGCCTGACGCACGAACTCGGCCACGATGAGGTCTTCGAGATGAAGGCGAATTGCGCCCGCATCGAATCGGGAGATCTCGAGGAGATCCTCTACGAGACCCTGAAATCGAGAGACGTCGGCGACGAGCAGATCGAGTGCTGCTTGTGCTCGCTCGGGCATTTCGTCGCGGCGGGCCAACATCACCTCGACCGATGCGGCCAGGGTCATCAGCGGTGATCGCAGTTCGTGACTGACATCGCTTGCGAAGCGAGCATCGCGCTCGACGCGTTGTTGCAACGCTGAGGCCATGTCATTGAACGAGTTGGCGAGCAGTTTCAAGTCGTGGTCGTCGGTGGTCTCGAGGCGAGTGTCGAGTCGTCCGCCAGCGATGGCCTTCGCCGCCTGAGCTGCATCGGCGAGTGGCCGTACGGCGCGGCGCGATGCGACGTAACCGAGGATCACGCCAAACATCGTGGTGATAAAACCGGCGAACATCAGCGAGAGCCCCACGCTGCTGAGCGTGGAGTCCACCTCGGTGAGGCTGGCGAATTCGAAATATGCGGCGCCCACCTCGGGCAGTGGGATGCCGACCACGAGCATCTGTTCGCCGTCAACGGTTAGTGCCATCCGTGAGGGAACGCTGTTCACGATGACCCGCTCGATGAGCGACTTTGGAATGACCTCGGGGCCAAAGCGGGCAGCGCCGGTGGTCCATGCGTCGCGGTAATTGATGAGTGGCCGGGCGATGCCGAGGCTCGACAACGTGTCGATTACCGGTTGCGCCGAGGCAGGCGATGAGCGCAGGCCAGTGAGCGCCACGCTGGCATCACGGTATGCCTGCTCGACGCTGGTTCGGTCGTGCTGATCGACCAAGGTGCTGCGCGTGAAGGTGTAGGTGATGACGGCCAAGAACACCGATAGGCCAAAAAAGCCAATGGTGAAGGTGAGCATGATTCGGCTGCGCAGGCCGAAGCGCTTGGGTCGAATCCGGGCCAGTCTGTGGCTGAGCCGCGTCCGCAACGTGTCGCGGGCCGGTGCTTGATGCGCTTCAGTCACGACTGGAGTCGATAGCCCAGTCCTCGAACCGTGACCACGTGACGAGGGTTCGCAGGGTCGGCTTCGACCTTGGTGCGCAGGCGGCGAATGTGAACATCGACGAGTCGACCGTCGCCGAAATAGTCATAGCCCCACACTTTGTCGAGGAGCAGTTCGCGACTGAAGACGCGTCCGGGGCTTTGCGCCAGTTCGACCAACAGACGGAACTCGGTTTTGGTGAGATGCAACTCTTCGCCGGCGAGCAACACTTTGCCTTCGTCGGCGATGATCTCTAGATCGCCGAATACCAAGCGTGCGTGGGCAGGTCCCATTGGGCGGATGCGCCGCAGTAGTGCACGAATGCGCGCCGAGAGCTCTTTGGGTGCGAATGGCTTGGTGAGGTAGTCGTCCGCGCCGGCCTCGAGTCCGGCAACCACATCGTGGGTGTCGACGCGTGCGGTAACCATCACGATGGGAACGTCGCTGGTCTTGCGTAGGTGGCGGCACAGCTCGAATCCGTCGATGCCCGGCAACATGATGTCGATGAGCACGACGTCGGGTGATGCCCGTCGGAACAACTCGATTGCCTCTTCGCCGCTGCCCGCTTCATCGACGGTCCATCCCTCGTCCTCGAGAGCAAGCTTCACTGCGGTTCTGATGCGTTCGTCGTCTTCGACGGTCAGGATTCGTGTACCCACGCCTGCCATGATGCCCTACTTGCGGGGGTCGTCTGCGCGATACATCGAAATCGGGCGCTGGGTATCTGCGTCGTTAGTTTTTGGTG
Source organism: Actinomycetota bacterium (assembly GCA_037139095.1). GTDB lineage: Bacteria > Actinomycetota > Acidimicrobiia > Acidimicrobiales > Ilumatobacteraceae > WLMZ01. The sequence goes on along the minus strand of JBAXHD010000012.1, from coordinate 43,993 downwards.
GCGCAGATCTCGTCGGCTTTGTTGATCAGAGCCCGCAATGGTTCGAACAATGCTGGGTTCGACACGAGCACCTGCGCCGGGCGCACTGGGCCGCCGCTGAGATCGCCGCTGATGCATCCGGCCTCGCGAGCGATCAGTTCGCCAGCGGCCAGATCCCACGGGCCGAGGTGCTCCTCGAAGTATGCGTCGACGCGGCCGGCAGCCACGTAGCAGAGGTCTGGGGCGGCGGCGCCAAATCTGCGGATGTCGCGCACTTCGCCGATGATGTGTTGAAGTCGCTCGATGTGCTTGCGTCGTAGGTCGGGCTGATAACTGAAGCCGGTGGCGATGAGTGCTTGCGAGAGCGCAGCGGTGCCCGAGCAGCCAATGCGTTCGCCGTTGAGCCATGCGCCGTGGCCGCGAGCGGCACTGAACAGTTCGTTCGTTGTGGGCACAAAGACAGCGCCAGCCAGAGACCCGAGAGAGTCGCGAGCCCCGATGGAAACCGCGTAACCGGGCAACCCGTAGAAGAAATTTGTGGTGCCATCGATGGGATCGATGAGCCAATCGATACCGCTCACGCCGGCCAGTGAGGTGCCCTCTTCGCCGACGATGCCGTCGTTGGGTCGGTGCTGGCGGAGCGAGCCAACGATGAGGTCCTCCGACGCACGGTCGAACACGGTGACGAGGTCGGTGGCTGTGGACTTGGTATCGACCGAACCAACGCCGTTGCGCCTGCCCTCGAGGATGAGCGCGCCGGCCTGTAGGGCGAGGTCGCATGCGAACTGGCGAAGCTGTTCGCCCAGATCGTGGTGCTCAGTCTGCGACGGAGGGGTCACGAGCCTTGGCCGCCGCCGTTGACTCGGCGGTCTTCAATGTCGCGCCACTCGCCAACGGCGCGTAGCACCAACACGGCCACGATGCTCATGCCGATGGCGGCAGCAACTGCTCCGATGAGCGCTCCCAAGCCTTTGCCCACGCCGCATTCTCCGCTGCACTGCACGCGAACCAAGCTGTAGCCAATGAGTCCGCCAGCGAGGCCTCCGATGAGGATTGCGACGAAGGCCGCAGCACGCGCCGCCGGCGACGGTAGGGCGGACAAGGGGCGAGGGGTAGCGCTATCTGGCACCCGCTCACTGTAGGACGTTTGCCGTGGGGAACCGCAGTCGCTCTAGGCTGTCGGTTGTGCGTTCAGTAGCCATCGTGCCTACCTATAACGAGGCTGACAATATTGAGGCGCTCTGTCGATCAATCCGCCTGCACGCTCCTGGCGTTGGCATTCTCGTTGTCGACGACAACAGCCCCGACGGCACCGCCAAGATTGTCGAAGGTCTCGCCGATGAGCTTGGCGACGTCACGGTGCTGCATCGGCCCGGAAAGTCCGGACTCGGCGCTGCGTATCGCGCTGGCCTGCGAGCGGCAATCGATGCCGGAGCCGAGATCTGTGTTCAGATCGATGCCGACTTCTCGCACGACCCGGCTGAGATTCCAGCGCTTGTGTCGGCAGTGGAGCACGGAGTCGATTTGGCTGTTGGCAGTCGCTATGTACCCGGCGGCCTCACCGAGAACTGGCCGCGCAAGCGACGCTGGCTGTCGCGTTGGGGTAATCGCTACGCATCGGGCGTTCTTGGGCTTGCCATCAACGACGCCACAGCCGGATTTCGGGCATATCGCAGTTCGGCGCTGCTCGACAAGATGCAGTTCGAAACGGTGAAGGCCGATGGCTACGGCTTCCAAGTTGAAATGACCCATCGCCTCGTACGTGCCGGCGGCAAAATCGTCGAGATTCCGATCACCTTCAGAGATCGCACGGCTGGGCAATCGAAGATGTCGCAAAACATCGTGCAAGAAGCGTTGATCATGGTGCTCAAACTGTGGGTCGACGATCGGCGCGGCCGTCGGCAACGACGAATTCAGGGCGGCTGACACGAACCGTGCGGTGCCTCGCGGGCATTCCATGCGAGAATCGTGCATGCGTTCATTTCGGGTCGGTGGCGGCCTCATCGTTGTCGACAACCGGCTGCTGTTGGCTGCTAATCGACGCAAGCACGGTGCCATCGAATGGACCCCACCGGGCGGAGTCATCGACAGCGGTGAATCGGTGTGCAGTGGTATCAGCCGCGAGGTCCGCGAGGAGACCGGACTCCACGTTGCTCAGTGGCACGAGTGCCATTACACCGTTACGGTCGAAGCTCCCGATATGGGTTGGACCATGTCGGTCGAGTCGTGGTTCAGTTCCCAAGCCGAGGGCGAGATTGCTCTCAACGATCCGGATGGCATTGTCGAGCAGGCGTTGTTTGTCGATCTCGACAGGGTCGAGGGTCTGCTTGTCGAGTCGCCGCTGTGGGTGCAGGTGCCATTGATGGCATGGATCAATGGCGGCATGGGTCCCGCTGGCGATTTTTCTTTCATGCTCATTGGCTCTGATCGATCAACGGCGCGAGTGGAGCAGATCTCGCGGTGACATCCACAGCGACACAGCGCACCATCTTGCATGTCGATATGGACGCGTTCTATGTGTCGGTTGAACTTCGTCGTCGTCCCGAGCTGCGTGGCAAACCGGTGGTGGTCGGCGGAACCGGTTCTCGAGGTGTCGTTGCCGCTGCTTCGTACGAGGCGCGCCGATACGGAATCTTCTCAGCGATGCCAGGCGCGCTAGCGCGAAGGCTGTGCCCCTCGGCGGTGTTCTTGCCTGGCGATCACGAGTTGTACTCACAGGTCAGTCGCCAGATCAACGAGATCTTTCATGAGTTCACGCCCTATGTTGAGCCGCTGTCGCTCGACGAAGCATTTCTCGACGTGACCGGATCCCTGCGCCTTTTGGGCGAAGGCGCGGTGATCGCCAAACACATCCGCGAGCGCATCGCCAAGCAGGTCGACCTCACCTGCTCGGTGGGTGTCGCTCCCAACAAGTTTCTGGCGAAGCTGGCATCGGTGGCTGCGAAACCGAAGGCTTCGGCGAGCGGTATCGAACCGGGCCTCGGAGTCTTTGAGGTGCTCGTCGGACGTGAGCTTGAGTTCTTGCTTCCGTTGCCCGTGCAAGCGTTATGGGGCGTTGGCCCAGCAACGCTCGAACGGCTCAGTCGTCTGGGAGTCAAGACAGTGAGCGATCTCAACTCGCTGGGAGAAGCCACCTTGGTTTCGGCGCTCGGTAAAGCAAGCGGCCGGCATCTCTACGCGCTGTCGTGCGGTCGCGACGATCGCGGAGTCGAGGCCAATCGTGCCACCAAGTCGATTGGCCACGAGGAGACCTTTGCCCGAGATCTGCACGATCTCGCCGATCTGCAGACCGAGTTGGTTCGGCTCAGTGATGGTGTCGCTTCGCGATTGCGGGCCGCCGGATTCGGTGCGCGCACACTCACGCTGAAGGTGCGTTTCGCCGGGTTCACCACCATTACTCGATCGACCACGTTGCCGTCGCCTGTGGCCACGGCAGCGGCCATCGTCGCCGCTGTGGGCCCCCTGCTCGTCAGCATCGATCCGTCGTCGGGCGTGCGCCTTGTTGGTGTGCACGCCTCGAACTTCGGTCCGCCGGTTGAGCAATTGCAATTCGACGATTTGTTTGCCGACGATCAGAGTCCAGCGCCAGCCGACTGGGTCGAGGCATCAGCGGCTATCGATGCAATTCGCGAACGTTTCGGCGATGCCGCGATCGGACCTGCGAGTGCCGTGAGTACCCGCGGACTGCGACTCGTGCGTCGAGGCGCCCAACAATGGGGGCCCGACCACGACACTCCGGTTCGCGGCGATCCGCCGACTGAGCGCTAGGGGTGTTGGAAAGAGGCAGCTAGAGCGCGTTGCCAGATCGGGCCTAACGTGCGACAATGTGCACACTCCGCATCCCGCGGACAGGCCTGTAAGGGAGAAACCCGGTGCCGCTCTCCGAAGAAGAACAGCGCATCTTGCATCAGATTGAGGAGCAGCTGAAGGCCGACCCTTCTTTTGACCTCAAAGTGGCGCAGCGTGATCACTCCGGAGTCTCTGCGCGTCACCTCGTGTGGTCATCGGTGGTCTTGGTCGTTTCGTTGCTCGTGGTCGTTGCGGCCCTGCAAATCAGCGCCCTGCTCTCGTTTGTCGCCTTCATCGTGATGGTTGTCGCCGGTGTCTTTCTCGAGCGCGAACTCACCGCTCGTGGCCGCGATCAACTGAGCCGCATTCCTGAAGAACTTCGTCGTCGGGCCGCTCGCGGCGCTGGCCCTCGCCCTCGCTAGAACATCGCTCACCTGCGCTCAGGCAGGAAGAAGCACTTCGGCCATTCGGGGATCGAACACGGCCAGCAGGCGTTGTCGTGCATCGAGTTGGTCTTTCACGGCGAGCACGATTTCGGCGCTGAGTTGCTCGGCGCGCTGCACTCTGATCTCGCTGCCGCGATTGCCGTAGACCGCAGCGGTGCAATCAAGCGCAAGTTGCTGAACGGCGTGAGCGTCGATATCGAAGTCGGCACCCACGCGTTGGGCGTGCTCAATGAATGTCTCGCCGGCGTGGGGGCCGGCACCGATGAGGGCGAGGGCATCCGCCGATCGCTGCCAACTGTTGGCGATGCCTTGCTGCGGTGTCGTCGGTGCGCGGCTGAGGCGAATGCGCTTGAGTACTCGGGGCAGTGCAAACGCCCACGCTGCAAGCGCGGCAATCAGCAGCACGACAACGATGAGCCACATCGATGGGCCGTGCGATGACGACGACGAGGCAGTTGTCGATGTTGGTACCGACGTTTGCGGTGTTCCGCCGGAGGTGTTGGCGATTGTTGTTGTGGGACCGCTTGGCTCTGCAACCGGAGTGGTTGTGGGGGTGGTGATTGGCGTCACCGAATTGGGGTCGCCGGCATCGGCTTGTTGTGGGGCCACACCGGTTCGCTCTTGGGCACCGGGCTGGCCGCGCCCTGGCGTTGGCTCAAACGACACCCAACCAACACCTTGAAACCAGACCTCGGGCCAGGCGTGGGCATTGCGGCCAAACACGTGATAGCGGCCGTCGGCGGCAACGTCGCCGGGGGTGAACCCAACTGCGACTCGTGCCGGGATGCCGATGGCGCGAGCCATTGCTGCAAAGGCGCCCGAGAATTGCTCGCAGAACCCGCGACGCACGCGCAGGAAGTTCTCAATGGCGCCGTCGCTGTGGCCGCGTTGCACGGTGAGGTCGTAGACGAACTGGCTGCGGAACCAGTTCTGTAGCGCCAACGCCTTGTCGTAGCGAGTGGCTGCCCCGGCCGTGACCTCGAAGGCTGTTTGTACCACTGACGCGGGGAAGTCGGTGGGCAGGCTGACCGCTGGGTCGTCCGGCGGAAGCGCATCTGGCGCGCTTCCGAGCTGAGACGACGCCACGTCGGTGATGCTCGAAACAACCGTAAAGTTCGCTCCTTGCTGCAGCCCGGCGCCCGGTACCACGAGGGTGCCTGTCTGGTCGACCCAATAGGCCTTGCCGTCTTGCAGGCTGACGGCGCTATAGGCGGCAGGTAACAGGTTGCCGCCAAGCGCAGCGATGTGGATCTGCTGCACCACGCTGTGCGACTGCGGGGCAGGCGTTGCAAAGGACCCGTCGGCCGGCGCCAGATTGCCGTCGGGAAGCTTCCATGTGCTGCCATCGAACTCGGTGAGCGCTGTGGCTCGCCAGTAGTTGGGTTCTGCGGCAGCGACGGTGAAGAGTTCGGTGTCCGACAACGTGACGAGGCGACTGCGAATATCGACCAGCGGGCTCAGCACTTGGGTGACATCGCTCTTCTTGCTCGGCTTGAACAGTGCTGCCTCGCCCGCGCCCGGCAGGCGCGGACCAATCAGCGCGCCACCGGCTGCGGCGCAACCTGCGAGCACCACGGCCACGGGCAGCGAACGGGCAAGAACCCGTGACCGCTTGCCGATCCAGACGTGCTCGACCTGCGCGTGGGTGATGCGCAACGCCACAATCACGGCGAGGGCACATGCAAGCCATGCTGTAGTGATGGCGACCCGATGACGGTCGGCGCCAAGAGCTGACGCAAAGATGAAAAGCACTGCATTCGGGACGGTTGTTTCGACCCGTCCGTAGGCCCGAAACGCGAAGGCGTCGGAGAAGATCGCTGCGGCGGCGGCGCTGGCGGCGGCAAGCACGATGAACCCGCCAACGGCAGCCACTGGGGCCACCGAGCTTGGGAACTGGCCGCGAGCGAGTTGTAGGTCGGCTAAGAATGCCTGCCACGACTGCGGCGTGGGGAAGGGTCCTGACATCGTGTCGGGGTAGTACTTCCAAGCCAGCAGCGCAAACATCAGCGCGAATGCCGCAGGGACTGCGATGTAGCCGCGCACGTTGAGCAGCCTGAGCACGAGGCAAAAGAGGTGCAAGCACACAATGATGAACAGCATTGAGCCGAGGAACTTGGTCTCGGCGAAGATTCTCGTGAACCCAACGGCTGTCATGGCGCTGAGTAACAGCAGCAGTGCGCTCGCTGGTATTGACTGAACAGCTGTGGTCTCGCCGCTGTCGCGGGTGAAGCCACTGTGCTCGGGGGAGTAGGGCTCAGTGTGCGTGGCGTGAGATGAGATGCTCATCGTCGGTCCGCTTCGGCTCGCTGGAGTGTTGTCGACGGAGGTGTGATGTGGCTACCGGTGAGCGATGCCCATGACCCAGACAAGCTGTCGGCTGTTGTGGCGTCGACCGTGAAATGGCGCTGCGCGTTGGCGGTCGAGGAACATGCCACCACGACGAGCACATCGGTTTGAGCGAGGTTTGGCCGACGTGTCGAGACTGCCGACGACTGCGGGCTGCCGGTGACGATAATCGTGAGGCCGAGGCCCTCGGCGCGCGGCGCTGCGAGGCGTTGGGTAGACATCTGGTCGGTGGTGGAACAGTTGGCAAGGGCAGTCATTGCTGAGGTCAGGTTGGTGTTGCGCAGGTCGGTCTCGGCGCCGATCACCAATCGCAAGCGCAGGCCAGCCACGCTTGCTGCATAGACCGCGCTCGCGGCCGCCGAAACGGCGCGCTCGAAGCCCTCGGGGGAGTACTCGCTAGCGGAGTTGTCGAGTTCGATCGTGCAATGGCGCAGCCCCTCGGGCTCGACCTCGCGCACCTTCAGGACCTCGCTGCGAGCAGAGGCGCGCCAGTGGATCTGACGGAGATCATCGCCATCGGCGTAGTCGCGTAACGAGTGAAACTCGTTTCCGGAGCGGCCGAGTGAGCGAGAGCGAAGCTGGTTGCCGAGCGGTCCCGAACCGCCCATTGCGGTAGGCAGCGTGAGGTGGTGATGTGCCGGAAAGATCACGATCTCATGCGTGCTGCCGATGATTCGGCGCCTGCCTGCGATCCCAAAGGGGTCGCGTCGTTGCGCAGTGAGCGGGCCAAAGGAGAGCGTTCCGCGGTGCAACGTGGGTAACCGGTAGGTGGTGGTGGCGGTTTCGTGACCGCGCAAAGGAGCCAGTTTCAGCGTGGCTCCACCGAGGCCATCAACTGGCTCCCACAGGGTGAGCGGAGCGGTGCCTGAGCGAGATTCGTTGGTGATGGTGAACTCAACCCGAGCTGTGTCGCCTGCCTGCAAGAATTCGGGCACGACCCGGCGAGACACATTCAGCGCAATGACGTGCACGTTTGCCCAAGCGAGGCTGGCAACGACGAGCGCGAGGACTCCAGAACCAAGGATGATGAGTTCGAGCACACCGAATACGCGACCGCTGGCGGCGGAGATCGCGGCGAGACCAAGCGCCGCCCAACCCTGCCGGGTGAGCACGTTAGTTACCGGATGGAATGGGAACGGCGGCGAGAATCTCGGTCACGGCCTGCTGCGCGGTGAGTCCCCTTGAGAGGGCCTCGGGCCGAAGTACAAGTCGGTGGCACAGCACCGCGTGAGCCACGGACTTCACGTCGTCGGGTGTGGCGTAGTTGCGGCCACGAGCCGCTGCCGTTGCTCGAACCGCCCGTGCGAGTTGCAGTGTGGCTCGGGGTGACATGCCAAGCGCAATTCCCGGGTGGCGGCGACTGAACTCGGCGAGGTCGACGAGATAGGCCTTGAGGGGATTGGCGAGGTGGACGCTTCGAACGGCATCGATCATTGCGAGCACCTCGGCCACGGTGACCACAGCGCTGAGGTTGGTTGGCGTGGTGCCGGAGCCTTGCACGTCGAGAATCGACAACTCGGCCTCGCGTGATGGGTAGCCGAGCGACAGGCGCACTAGGAACCGGTCGAGTTGGCTCTCGGGCAACCGATAGGTGCCTTCTTGTTCGATGGGGTTCTGGGTGGCGATCACCATGAACGGAGGACTCAGCGGATGGCTTCGACCCTCGACGGAAATCTGACGTTCTTCCATTGCTTCGAGCAGAGCCGACTGGGTCTTGGGTGACGCTCTGTTGATTTCATCGGCCAACACAATGTTGGCGAATAACGGGCCTGGCCTGAAGTCGAAGGTCTCGGTTGAACGCTGCCAGATGCTGACACCAACTAGGTCGGTGGGCAACAGGTCGGGCGTGAACTGCACCCGTTTCCACGTGCACTCGATAGAGGCGGCCAACGCCTTGGCAAGACTGGTTTTGCCCACACCGGGAACGTCTTCAATGAGCAGGTGCCCCTCGGCGAGCAGGCAGATGACTGCGAGCTCGATCTCGTTGCGCTTGCCGTGGACCACCTGCGCAATGTTGTCGCTGATTGCCTCGAACAGCGCCGCGAACGTGGGAACCGGAGTTGTTGCTTCAGCCGTCACGGGCACAAGGGTAGGCCATACAACCGAATATGCAATGGCGAGATTGCTACGGTTGCGCCGTGGACACCATGTACCTTGCCGTCGACATCGGCGGCACCAAGTTGGCTGCGGGTGTGGTTGGCGACGACGGTCGCGTCATCGTTCGTGATCGCATTGCCACACCCACACGCGATGTCTGGTCGGCTATTGAGCGGCTGGTGAAACGCGTGATGGCCGCTGCGCCGGTGCCCTTGGTTGCAGTCGGTGTGGGTTGCGGTGGCCCAATGGACCCAACAGTCGGAACCGTGTCGCCGCTGCACATCCCGTCGCTACGCGATTTCGAGCTACAAAAAGGTCTTGCCGAGGCCACTGGCCTGCCCACCTTTGTCGACAACGATGCCAAGGCGCTCACGCTTGGCGAAGCGTGGTGCGGGGCTGGCCGCGGCGAAATGAACATGGTTGGTGTTGTGATCGGCACTGGCGTGGGCGGTGGCATCATCAGCAATGGCCGTCTGCTCAGCGGTCGCTTGGGCAATGCCGGACATATCGGCCACATGGTCGTCGAACCCGAAGGTCGCGCGTGCGCGTGCGGCGGCGTTGGGTGCCTTGAGGCCTATGCGTGTGGCCCTGCTATCGAAGCCGAAACCGGTAGGCCGCCGCATCGAGCGCCGCAGGCCATCATCGAGCGCACCGGCTTGCTGGTTGGTCGGGCGTTGGCGTCGTTGGCTGCCGTCGTCGATTTCAATGTTGCGGTCATTGGTGGTTCGGTGGCTCTTGGTTTCGGCGACGCGTTCTTTGCTGCGGCGCAAGCCGAGATAGCTGCGAGAGCAAAGCTGTCGTTCACCGATCACCTTGAGGTGCGCAAGGCAGCACTTGGCGAATTGGCGCCACTCGTGGGGGCGGCGGCACTTGCCCGCCGGGGATTGCTCGGACTGAACTGATCATTCGCTCGCGAATCTGGTGAGCTCCACCGGTTTGTCTGTGGGTTCGGCAAGCTAACCTCGCCGTATGCAGCCCACGTATACCCCTGAAGCCGAGGCCTACCGCAGCAAGGTGCAAGCCTTTCTTGCTCGCGAGCTACCGAGCAACTGGGGTGGCATCGGCAAACTCGAAGGCGACGAACTCCATCAGTTCGTGGCACATTGGCGTGTCGTGTTGCACAAGGATCGCTACTTGGCGCCGGGCTGGCCGGCCGAATACGGCGGCGGCGGATTCTCGGCGCTCGAGCAGGTCATCACCGCCGAAGAGTTCGCTCGCGCTGGGGTGCCCACCGGTGGATACAACGATGTGTTTGGTATCCAGATGTTGGGCAACACGTTGCTGCAATGGGGGTCCGAAGAGCAGAAGGCGTATTACTTGCCTCGCATCCTGTCAAACGCCGACGTGTGGTGTCAGGGCTACAGCGAGCCCAATGCTGGCTCCGACCTGTCGAACATTGGTCTGCGGGGCGAACTCGACGGCGACCAGTGGGTGCTCAACGGTCAAAAGATCTGGACGTCGGCCGGTCATCTGGCCGATCACATCTTCACGCTGGCCCGCACCGATCCAGATCTTCCTCGGCACAAGGGCATCTCGTTCTTGCTGGTCGACATGCGCCAGCCAGGTGTCGAGGTTCGTCCGATTCGAATGATCTCCGGTGAGAGCGAATTCAACGAGGTCTTTTATACCGATGCCACATGTCCCAAGGACAACGTGGTCGGTGGCGTCAACAACGGCTGGGCTGTGGCAATGACCTTGCTCGGTTACGAACGCGGCGAGGCTGCGGCAACACTGCCCATTCGTTTTCAAGGCGAACTCGATCGTTTGATGATCATGGCCAAAGATCGCGGCGTCGCCAATGACCCGGTGATCCGCCAGCGCTTGGCGTGGTGCTACTCAAAGGTTCAGATGATGCGCTTCCTCGGTATGCGCACCCTCACCAAGTTCATGCAAGGTCACCACCCCGGCCCCGATGGCGCGATCTTCAAGCTCTACTGGAGCGAATATCACAAGGTCGTCACCGAACTCTCGATGGACATCATGGGTCTCGATGGTCTCTCGCCAACCGGTCGTCCGCCATCGAGCGCCTTTCAAACCGACGATGGTGGCGCCCCGAACTCAACCGGGTCGTGGGCGGGTGTGTTCCTCAACGCGCGTGCTGGCTCTATTTATGCCGGCTCAAGCCAAATCCAGCGCAACATCATCGGCGAGATGGTGCTCGGCCTTCCCAAGGAACCTAAGTAGATGCAGGATCGCCGATGACCTGGCTGAGGGTGGGGTGGGCAGTGCTCGCGCGCCCACGGTTGTGGCCTACGGCGATTCGTCAGATGCGGCGCATGGCGGCACCCGGGTGGTACCGGCGTGTTCCGTTTCTGCCGCTACCCAGCGGCGACTATTTACGGTTCCGGCTCGTCACCCAGTACGGAGATCCCGGCCATCGTCCGGATCCCATCGATGTCGTCAACTATCTGTCGTGGTGTCGGCAGTGGAACAACCTAGATAGCTGAGGTCTGGTCCACATGCGCAGCGCCCTCGTGTTAAATGCCACGTACGAGCCGCTCAGCGTTGTGCCTGCACGTAGAGCTGCGTGCCTTGTGTTGGCCGAAAAGGCCGAGGTCATCGAAGACGACGGAACCTTCCTGCGTTCTGAGTCGCTCCTGCTGCGCAGCCCGCTGGTTATTCGCCTGCACTACGTGGTGAAGGTGCCGTTCCATCGCCGAACAGCGTTGTCTCGTCGAGCCGTCTTTGTGCGAGACGAGCACCGTTGCCAATATTGCGGCGCTCACGCTGACTCGATCGACCATGTGGTGCCACGTTCGCGTGGCGGACCAAACGAATGGGAAAACGTTGCTGCGGCGTGCCGGCCATGTAATGCCCACAAACGCGATCGCACACCAGAAGAGGCCAACATGCGTCTTGCCCGCGAACCGCGGGTTCCGCGCGAGCAGGCGTGGGCGGTTGTCACCGTCGGCCGTATGCCCGATGCGTGGATGCCCTATCTCACCAGTGTGTGGTAAACGGCGCAGGTCGGGGCATGCTGGCAACCGTGTGGCAGATCGAGCAGTTCAGCGGAAGTGCTGGCGACTTTCATCAGCGTGATCTGCCCAACGTGATCACTCCCACCGTGTGGTGGTTTGATATCGATCATTCGGCCGTGGTGCTCGGGTCGTCACAGCCGATCAGCGATATTGACGTAGTGGCGTGTGCCCAGGCCGGCATCGACATTGTTCGGCGGCGCAGCGGCGGGGGAGCAGTGTTGCTCGAACCGGGCGATGTGGTGTGGGCCGATGTGCTGATCCCTGCAGGTCACCAGCTATGGACCGCCGATGTGAGTTCGTCGGCGTGGTGGCTCGGAGAAGCGTGGCGAAGTGCGCTGAACTCGCTCGGTATGCACGGTCTGAGTGTGCATACAGCGCCGATTCGGCATACCGAATGGTCTCGACGGATGTGCTTTGCCGGCGTCGGCGGGGGCGAGGTGATGCTGGGCGACCGCAAGGTTGTGGGCGTCAGCCAGCGTCGCACCCGCGCCGGAGCCCGCTTTCAGTGCGCGTATTACCAGCAGTGGCGGCCGATCACCCATGAGCTGGTGTTCGGTTCGTCGGGTCCCAGAGCCAATGAACTGGTCGATCTGGTGGCGCCCGTGGCGGTGTCGACTGCGGCAGTGCGCCAGGCGTTGCTGCTCGCATTGAACTCGCTCGGCTAGTCCGGCCTCGGCAGCCGCTGAAGCCGGGGAGATACCTCCACGCTTCCCCACTGCGCTTTCGCGCTCTCTGCGCGAAGCATCTTCGTTGTTTCCTGCGTGTTCGCGCTCTCTGCGCGCACTTTTTTCGATTTGACCACCGAATTTTTTGGAAAAGTGGGGAATTTCTATTGACTTTTGGGGCTGAGTGGGGCATTGTGGGGACATGTAGGGACCCGACCTACGTGAGGCAGCGATTCGGGAAGTCATCGAAGGGCACGTGCAGAAGTTTCTTGGCGTTTTTGAACGACAACTCGACGTAAAAGGTCGATTGGCGCTTCCTGCCACGTTTCGAGCGCGCCTGGGCACGAGCTGCTACCTCACGTTGGGAACTGACAACAGCATCGAGGTCTTCACGACCGAGAAGTTCGAGGAGGAGGCAGATCGGATGCAAGCACTTCAAGCACGAGGCGAAATCAGCATGGATCGCCTTCGTGCGTTCTCAGCCCGGGCCACCGCCATCGAACCCGACGCACAGGGTCGCATCTACCTCGACGAGCGTCTGCGCCAGCACGCCCGACTCGACGTGAAAGGCCCCGCCATCGTGATGGGTCGCCTCGACCGAATCGAGATCTGTTCAGTCGACCGCCACGAACGCAGCATGACCGCTGGCGAGCAGGAGTTCTCAGAGTCAGCGCTCTGAGTCCTGCACCGATCACACCACACCCAACGACCGACGAAAGCGAGAACGAAGGCCCGAACAACACACGACTAACACCAGACAGGTACCGATGAGTTCCGCTCATCGGCAGTCTCCCGGTTGACAAGATGCAGCACACTCCACCCGCTCACATCTCGTTCATCCCGGGGAGAAATCCCGGCGACAATCGTTCACCGGGGGGCTGCCGATCAGCGGAGCGCAAGTGCGAGGAAGCCCCGTGAAGACCAGTAGCTCAGGCAAGGACAATCGAGTGAATGAAGCAGCAGCGCCACAGAGCGCTGGCTTTCATCACCTGCCGGTCATGGCCGCCGAGATTGTTGCCGTCTTCGCCGAGGTCACCGACGGAGTGGTGCTCGACGCCACTCTGGGCGGGGGAGGGCATGCAGAAATGCTGCTCGAAGCCCATCCGCACCTGAACATCCTTGGTATCGATCGGGATCAGACGGCGTTGGCAGCAGCTACCGCCCGCCTGAGCCGGTTTGGTGACCGTGTCCAGACAGTTCATTGTCGATTCGACCACCTTCGCGACGCCATGAAGACCGCCAATGTTGCAACGCTCAACGGGGCGCTGTTCGACCTTGGTGTTTCGTCGCCGCAGCTTGACCGTGTCGAGCGTGGATTTTCTTACCGTAACGACGCCCCACTCGATATGCGCATGGACCTGACGGAACCATGGTCTGCAGTCGACGTCGTGAACGGTTATACCGAACAGGAACTCACCAGAGTGCTGTTCGAGTATGGCGACGAGCGATTTGCCCCCCGAATCGCTCGAGCCATCATCTCCCACCGGCCGATCGAATCGACCAGTGAACTCGCCGACATCATCGTGTCGGCGATCCCCGCTGCGGCACGCCGCACCGGTGGCCATCCGGCCAAGCGTTCGTTCCAGGCGATTCGCATTGCCGTGAACCATGAGCTTGAGATCCTGCCGGCGGCCATCGATGCAGCCATTGCGGCCACTGCAGTCGGTGGCCGTATCGCCGTGCTGTCGTACCACTCGGGCGAGGACCGCATCGTGAAAGAGCGATTCCGTGCAGCCGAAACCGGCGGATGCGCATGCCCAACCGGGTTGCCATGCGTGTGTGGAGCCGTGCGAACCGTTCGTTTAGTGCGTCGGGTCCCCAAGACTCCATCGGCCGCTGAGATGGCAAGCAACCGGCGCGCCGCTTCTGCGCGCTTGCGAGTAGTCGAACGAATTGCAGCACCGGTCTGATGGCTGCTGTCACTCCACTTCACGATCCGTTACTCGGCGGATCATTGCCCCGCGATGGGGCGCGCCGCGCAGCGCCAGTTACTCAGCGCACGCCGCGCCCAGAGCTTCAGGTGGTTCCCCGCCGCCGTCGCACTGCGAGCATCATGGCGCTCGGCTGCATGTTGTTGTTTGCGATGCTGCTCGGCACCGTTGCGTTGCAGACCCGCATCGCTCAGAACCAACTTGCTCTCGACAAGACCGACCACGCCGTGAAGGTTGCTCGCGAGCGGTACGACCTGTTGCGCCGAGCGCGTGCCGAACTTCGCTCACCCAACCGCTTGGCGGTTGAGGCCAATCGCCTTGGCATGGTTCCCGCTGACAAGGGCGAGTTCATGACAATCTCCCCAGCGACGGTTGCGCACTTGATGGCTACGTCGGGGTGGCTGGCCAATAACCCGGCCCAGAACAGTGTTTCGTCGCTTGAGCAGTTCGGCGAAGTGAAGGCCGTCGCCGGAGGCGCTCCATGATCGACGAACGCGTCATGCCCACTACTCGTACGCGCACTCGCACGTCGGCTTCAACAGCCGCTCGAGGCACTCGCTCGCACGGCCCGGTTCCGGGTCGAGCGTCTACAGGCGTGGCGCCTCGTCCGGCACATTCATCTCCGTCGTCGCGAACCGTTCCGTCGTCGCGAACCGTTCCGTCGTCGCGAACCGTTCCGTCGTCGCGAACCAGTCCGTCGTCGCGTGATCGTCACGCAACGCCTCAGCCGCAACGCAGCACCCGCAGCGCAGCAACGACACAGTCGGCGCGCCGGCCGGCTGCTCGAGCGGCAGCAACCCGCAATGCTCGTCCTCTTCAGAAGCGCACGATTCGCCAGCGCGCCGAGTCACGTGGCTACTTCACCGCCGGAAGCACTCACAAGCGATTGATCATCGTGTTGCTTGTGGTCGCGTTGGTGTTCGGCTACGTGCTTGTGCACGTCGCTCAATTGCAGACCGTCGACGCCGAGACCTATACGCGGGCAGGCACATCGCAGCGAACCCAAGATGCTGTATTACATGCCAGTCGGGGAGTGATCTTCGATCGCAATGGCGATGAACTCGCCCTGTCAGTTCCGGCCACCACGATCTTCGTGAATCCAAAGCTTGTTGGCGATCCAGCAGGCACAGCTGCGGCATTGGCAACGATGCTCGGGTTGTCGCCCGACAAACAGCAGTCGCTCGCCGTTGCAATAGCAAACAAGGACAAGAGCTTTGTATATGTGGCTCGACAGATTGATGACCAAAAAGCTGCCGCAGTTACGGCGCTGAAGCTTGCTGGTGTTGATTCGTATCGCGAAAGCAGTCGGGTCATTCCTGGCGGCGATCTCGCGAAGAGCGTGATCGGACGCACGAATACCGATGGCATGGGCACGGCAGGACTCGAGCAGCAATACGACAGTCTGCTCACCGGTGTCGATGGCGAATTGGTTCGCCAACACGACAAGAGCGGTCACTCGATTCCGGGCTCCGGCACCGTCACCGTGGCAGCGGTTCCGGGCAAGGACATTGTGCTGACCATCGATCGGTCGATTCAGTTCTCGCTCGAGCAGGCGCTGCTGAAGCGCGCCAGCGAGCTGGGCGCTCGAGGTGGCACAGCAATTGTTGAGGAGACAGGCACCGGCAACATCTTGGCGATGGCCAGCGTGCGCCGCGACGATCTCGGTGTCTACCGAGTGACAGTTGCCAACGTGGCTGCTGTCGACTCATATGAGCCAGGCTCAGTTGCCAAGGTCATCACGATTGCAGCCGGACTCAACGAGCGTGTTGTCACCCCTGAGTCGGTACTGAGTGTCGAGGGTAAGCACACCTACGACGCTGGAACGCCCTACAAGTTCACGATCACCGATGCAGAGTCGCACCCAACAATGGACATGACGGTTCGTGACATTCTCGTGCACTCATCAAACATGGGAACTATTGGTGTGTCCGCGATGATCGGCTCGGCCAAGCAGTACGGCTACATGCGCTCGTTCGGTCTTGGTGAGCGCTCGGCGCTCAACTTCCCTGGCGAGTCTCAGGGCATCTTGAAGCCATGGCAGAAATGGCGCGGCACTGAGAACCAGACGCCGTCATATGGCTACGGCGTTGCCGCCAGCGCCATTCAGTTGGTTGGCGCTATCAACACCATCGCTAATGGCGGCGTGTACATCGCTCCTCGGCTCGTGCAAGCCACGGTCGGTTCTGACGGTAAGCAACAGCCCGCTGCCCCCGCCGCGAGTCGCCGTGTGGTGAGGCCTGAGACCGCAGCCTCAATGAACCTGCTGATGCGGCAGGTTGTGTGCGATGGAACGGCCAAGAAGGCTCAGGTGGATGGCATCACCATCGCCGGTAAAACCGGAACAGGCATCAAGGCCGTTGCTGGCCAGTACGGCACCAGCGCTGCGTCGAAGGCGTACTACTCGTCCTTCGTTGGTTTCTTCCCCGCTGAAGCTCCAAAGGTCACGACACTGATCTCAATCGACGAGCCGCCAGCCGGAAGTATCGATCGCTTTGGTGGAACCGCAGCGGCTCCGGTCTTCCAAGATGTTGTGCCAACGATCATGCATCAACTCGGCATTCAGCCCCCCACCAGCACCGGCGGATGCCCGGCGAAATGATGGCCGGGCGATGAGCGGGTCTTCGTCCGATCAACTTTCAGAAATTCTTGCTCGCACTCCAGATGTGCGTGTGCGCGAACTGATTCCAGGCGCTTCAGTTGTTGACCCCGTAATCACTGATGTTGCGTTCGACTCGCGTCGGGTCAAGCCCGGCTCAATGTTCTTTTGTTCGCCTGGCGACCGCGTCGACGGCCATGAGTTTGCGGCATCTGCGGTAACAGCCGGAGCGGCTGCGCTGGTCGTTGAGCGCAAGCTCGACAATGTCGGCGACGCAGTGCAGATTCTGGTTGATCAGACCCGGCCCGCCATGGCGCGCTTGTCGAGTGCATTCTTTGGATACCCGAGCCGCGAGCTTGATGTCGTGGGCATCACCGGTACGAACGGCAAGACGACCACGGCGCACATCCTCACATGCGCGTTGAACCACCTTGGCTCGCCAACGGGCACCATCGGCACGTTGTTCGGCGCGCACACAACGCCAGAAGCCCCTGATCTGCAACGTCGACTTGCCGAGTTCAAAGCGCAGGGATGCGCAACGGTTGCGATGGAAGTCTCTTCGCATGCGCTCGCGCTCGACCGCGTGCTTGGCACGCAGTTTCGCGTTGCAGTATTCACTAGTTTCGGTATCGACCATCTCGATCTGCACGGCACGCCCGAACGATATTTTGCGGCGAAGGCACGGCTGTTCGAGTCCGATCTCAGTGAGCACGGCGTCGTCAACGTCGACGATGTGCACGGACGTCTGCTCGTCGACACGGTGTCGATTCCTACGTCGCCGTTCTCACGCAACGATGCGGTTGATCTTGAACTCGGCTCGTTCGAGCACTCGTACACGTGGCGCGGTCAACGCATTCGTGTGGCGCTCGGCGGCGCGTTCAATGTGATGAATAGCCTCGCGGCGGTCACCACGCTCGACGTGCTTGGTTTCGATCTCGCCGATATCGCTGAAGCGGTTGCAACAACTACTCAAGTGCCGGGCCGATTCGAACGAGTAGATGCCGGGCAGGACTTTGAAGTGATTGTCGATTTTGCCCATACGCCCGACGCTCTTCGTGAGGTCATTGCGAGCGCGCGCCAAGTTGCGGGCGGTCATCGGGTCATAGTGGTGTTCGGCTGTGGCGGGGATCGCGATCAGCAAAAACGTCCGCTGATGGGGTTCGAAGCTGTCACGGCGGCAGATCAAGTAGTGGTCACCTCAGATAACCCCCGCTCAGAGGTACCGCTCGCGATCATCAATGACATCATTGCGGGAGTGCCTGACGACTACCGTGAGAAGGCCGTGGTGGAGCCAGATCGTCTTGCCGCCATAGCCATTGCGCTCCGGTCCGCCGGTACGGGTGATGTCGTGATCATTGCTGGAAAGGGTCACGAAACCACACAAACAGTTCACACCACCGTTTCGTTCTTCGACGACCGAATTGCTGCTCGAACCCTGCTGGAGAACATGTCGTGATTGCCATAATTTTTGCCGGAGCTACTGCGATGGTGGTGTCGATGTTCGGTACACGCATCGTCATTTCGTTTTTTCGGGCGAGTGGCAAGGGTCAGCCGATTCTGGGCAAGGAAGACAATGGCCCAGAGCATCACATGAGCAAGGCCGGCACACCCACCATGGGAGGCCTGGCCATTGTTGCCGCGGCCTTTGCCGGGTGGATGGTGGCTCACGTTCGCGATCTCGCTTTTTCGCGACAGGCCGAGATTGCGTGGATCGCCATTCTCGTGATGGCGGGAATGGGCTTTATCGACGACTACCTCAAGGTGAAGCGCGCGCACAACCGTGGTCTGTTCTGGAAGAAGAAGAGTTACATCACCTTCGGGCTGAGCGCGTTGTTCGCATTGTGGTTGGTGAGCGCTACGAGCATCAGCACCACATTGTCGTTCACGCGGGCCGACCTACCCGATTGGCACATGCCGTGGTACGTCTGGGTGCTTTGGGCGGCCACGATGATTTGGGCCACGAGCAACGCTGTCAATGTCACCGATGGGCTCGATGGATTAGCTGCGGGCTCAGCGATGATGGGTTTTTTGGCGTTCACCATTATTGGCTACGTGGCGCTTCGCTATCGCGGTATCTATGCCGATGTGGTCAACCCGCTCGACTTGGCCGTGCTCGCCGCAGCCTTCGCAGGTGCGTGCGGAGGCTTTCTGTGGTTCAACGCCGCGCCAGCGCGGATCTTTATGGGCGACGTCGGTGCGCTTGCGCTCGGTACTGCACTGGCCCTGCTGGCGCTCACGCTCAACACTCACCTGTTGTTGATTCTGATTTGCGGTATCAACGTGATCGAGGCTGGCTCGGTAGGCATTCAGATGACAGTGTTCAAGGCCAGCGGCCGCAAGAAGCGTCTGTTCAAGATGTCACCCATTCATCATCACTTCGAACTGCTTGGTTGGCCCGAGACCACGGTGATCGTTCGGTTCTGGCTGATCTCGGGTATCTGCGTTGCGAGCGCGCTGGCGTTGTTCATCGCTGACTTCACCAAGCAGGTACATGGCTGATGCCTCGCGTGTTGGTGTACGGCGTTGCCATTGCGGGCACGGCAACGATTCGGGCACTGGTGCAACGTGGCTACACCGTTGTTGCAGCAGATGATTCGATAAACGACGCCAAGGTCGCTGTTGCTCACCAGTACGGCATTGACCTCGTTGCGTCTCCTGATGAAGCGACCATTCAGCGTTTAGTAGCCGACTGCGACTTTGTGGCGCCTGCCCCCGGTGTGCCGGAAACGCACGCGGTGGTCGTTGCAGCATTGGCGTTGAGTAAGCCGTTGCGCACAGAGATTGACCTTGCCTACGAGTGGGAACAACAACGCAGTGGCGGACCGCGGCCGATGCTGGCGGTCACCGGCACCGATGGCAAGACCACGACCACGTTGCTCGCCACCGACATGCTCATCGCCGGCGGACTCAATGCTGTCGCTGTCGGCAACACCGACATTCCACTCATTGAGGCAATCGGTGATCCGTCTCGCGACGCCTTTGTCGTTGAGTGCAGCAGCTTTCGATTGAGTTGGACCACGATGTTTCGCGCCGAAGCTGCTGCGTGGCTCAACCTCGCTCCCGATCACCTCAACTGGCACGCCGACCTTGCGAGCTACGAAGCCGCCAAGGCGCGTCTCTGGCTCCATCAACGCCCCGACGACGTTGCTCTTGGCTTCGCCGACGACCCCGTCGTTATGCGACATCTCGATGGGGTTCGCGGACGTCGCCTGAGCTTTGGACTTACTGGCGCCGACTATCGCTGCGAACGCCTGCCAGTTGTGGGCGGGGCACTGGTTGGCCCGCGGGGCACGTTGTGCTCGGTCGATGAAATGCGCCGGTCGTTGCCCCACGACATCACCAATGCTCTCGCGGCGGCAGCGCTGGTTGAGCAGAGCGGACTTGCTGGCACGGCTGCGATTGCAACGGCGCTGCGCTCGTTTGCTGGGCCACCGCACCGTATTGAGCCGGTTGGTGACGGCGACGGCGTGCGCTGGTATAACGACTCAAAGGCAACCACGCCTCATGCTGCGCTCACCGCGATTCGAGCGTTTAACCATCTGGTGCTCATCGCTGGTGGTCGCAACAAGGGTCTCGATCTGGCCTCGCTTGCGTCTGAGCCACAACGCATGCGCGGTGTTGTAGCCATCGGCGAATCAAGCGACATCATCGCCGACGCGTTCACCGGGATCTGCCCGATTCAGCGAGCAACGTCAATGCGCGAGGCTGTCGAAATCGCAGGCTCAATGGCACGTAGTGGCGATGCCGTTGTGCTGTCTCCGGGGTGCGCCAGTTTCGACTGGTATCCCGATGGCGGCTACCCGGCACGCGGTGATGACTATCGTGAGTGCGTGCATGCGTATCTGGGCGAGGGGCGAATGACCTGATGAGCACTTCGTCAACAATGATGAGCGAGCGCCGACGCCAGGCCCTTGAGCGGATGTCCGCTCAGCGTCAGCGTCCCGACCGAGGTTCGAATCGCAAGCCGATGGGGCCACCGTCTACGTCGTTCTATGTGATTGCCTTCATCGTGACGGGTCTCACGATGCTTGGCTTGGTCATGGTCTTTTCGGCCTCTGCGATTACCTCGTTCCATCGCGGTAACTCGCCGTGGCGTTTGTTTAACCGCCAGCTGATCTGGGCCGTATGTGGTGGCGCAGCGATGATCGTCGCGGCCAAGGTGCCGTACTACAAATGGCGTCGTTTCGCCGGAGCCTTGCTTTCGGTCACCTTGGGGCTGATGTTCTTGCCGTTCGTTCCGGGCCTCGGCCGATCGGTCAACGAATCGCGCGCGTGGGTCTTTATCGGGCCGATCGGATTCCAGCCGTCTGAGTTTCTCAAAGTTGGCGTCATCGTCTACGGGGCGCATGTTCTGGCCCGCAGTAGCAATGACATGTCGAAGTTTTGGCCAACCGTAAAGCCGCTCGCTTTGGCTGGCGGGTCTGGGGTTGTGTTGTGTGCGCTGCAGGGCGACCTTGGGTCGGCCATCGTGTTGGCAGCGATTCTCTTTGCCGTGGTGTTCATTGCGGGAAGTCCAATTGTGCCCATGGCCATTTGCGGCGTCGGCGCAACGGCAGCCCTTGGCGTTCTGATCTTCAGCAGCACGCGTCGCTTCAATCGCTTCACGGCGTTTCTCGACATCACTGCTCACAAGGATCACTTGAGCTATCAGGTGTACCAAGCAATGATCGGCATGGCTACCGGCGGCGTGAGCGGCACCGGCGTCGGCAGCGGTCCATCGAAGTGGGGTTACCTTCCGTTGGCCCACAGCGACTTCATCTTCGCTGTCATCGGTGAAGAAATCGGACTTGTCGGTGTTGTCGCCGTGATCGGCGGATTCGTGTTGCTGACCTATTTCGGCATTCAGGTGGCCATCAACGCGCATGATCGATTCGGCGCCTTGCTCGCTGGAGGAGTCGTTGCCTGGCTTGCGATTCAGGCCGTGATCAACGTAGGCGGCGTCACAGGCGCAATGCCCGTAACCGGCCTCACGTTGCCATTTGTGTCGTCGGGCGGCAGTTCGTTGCTGTCGTGCATGGTCGGTGCAGGACTGTTGCTCAACGTGTCCCGTCACGCGCGGTAGTGGCCACATGAACCCGACAGCGTTTGCTGTGATTACTGGTGGTGGCACGGCGGGCCATGTGCTGCCTGCGTTGGCGATTGCCGACAGCCTCGTTGCCGCCGGTCATCGAGCCGACGAGATTGTCTACGTCGGTGCGCGCCGTGGAATCGAAACGCGTTTGCTCAAAGATTCGCCGTATCCGCACCACTTTCTCGATGTCGTGGGTTTGCAGCGGCGGCTTGCCCTGAGCAACATCGCCTTTCCTTTGAAGCTGATTCGAGCAACGTTGGCGGCTCGCTCGCTCTTGAAACAACTGCGCCCATCGGTGGTTGTGTCGGTGGGTGGCTACGCGAGCTTTCCCGCAACATTTGCGGCGCGTCTTGCGCACATTCCGATCGTGGTCGTGAGTTACGACCGCCGTCCAGGTTTGGCAACCCGAGTGAGCGCTCGTTTCGCAAACGTCTGCGCGGTGGCATTCGAAGGATCAAAGTTGCCGCATGCGCGCATGACCGGGGCGCCGGTTCGCAGCGAACTGATTGCTCTCGATCGCATGGCTGCGCGAGACGATGCTCGCAAACAACTCGGTATTCCCGACGATCGATTTCTCGTTGCGGTGTTCAGCGGGTCTCTGGGTTCGAAAGCCATCAATGAGGCTGTCACCGAAATGGTCGAAATTTTTGAGAGCCGACCTGAGCTTGCGGTTCGTCACGTAGTGGGCGAGCGCTTCTTAGCCGATGCGGCGCCGTCGCACTCGGGCGAGAACGGCATCATGTACGACGTAATCGGCTACGAAGATCACATGGTGCAGGTCTATGCGGCTGCCGATTTGATGATCACGCGAGCGGGCGCAAGCACCATCGCCGAACTTTCTACAGCCGGCGTCCCGGCCATCATCATTCCGTGGCCCGGTGCGGCCGAGGATCACCAAACCGATAACGCAAGCGTCCTCGGATCAATCGGCGCGGCAGTGGTGCTTCCCGAATCCGAGCTGTCAGGCTTGCGCCTCGCAACCCTGGTGAATGGGCTCTTCCACGATCCGGCCAGTTTGCAAGAGATGGCGGCTTCGGCCTACGCGGTTGGCGAGATCCATCGCAGCGGTCGGCTTGCCAACGTCATCGAACTCATGGCGGAGCAGCGATGACACCGACATCCCCAATTGATCTCAGCGAACCAAAGCGCCTCCACGTAGTTGGCGTGGGTGGGCCGGGAATGAGTGCGATTGCGATTGTGTTGGCCGAGATGGGTCACGATGTTTCGGGCAGCGACATCCGCGAGAAGCCAATTCTCGACAGGCTTCGCGCCGCGGGTGTGGCCGTGCAGGTGGGTCATCAACGATCCTCCGTGCATGGCGTCGATGCCGTTACTGCCAGCACGGCTGTGCCCGCTAAGAACGTAGAACTCCACGAAGCGCGCCAGCAGGGCATCACCGTGTTGCGTCGTGCCGGAATACTGGCGGGCATCTGCGCTCGGGCCCGGTCGATAGGGGTTGCCGGCACGCACGGCAAGACCACCACGTCGAGCATGCTGATGTTGGTGATGGCCGAAGCTGGGCTGAGGCCAAGTTTCGTCATCGGTGGAGACGTCACCGACATGGGCACAGGGGCGCAGTGGACTGGCTCTGACTGGTTTGTTGTTGAGGCCGACGAAAGCGACGGCACACATCTTGAGTTGCCGCTGTATGGAACGATCCTCACCAACGTCGAGGTCGATCATCTTGATCACTACGGATCATTCGATGGCATCGTGGCTTCGTTCGACCAGTACCTGGCAAACATTGCTGGTCCCAAAGTGTTGTGCGCCGACGACAAGGTGTGCGCTCAGTTGGCAACGAAGTGCGGAGGAGTCACATACGGCTTGGCCGAGACGGCGCATTATCGGGCAGTGCAGTTGCGTGCCGACAACGGGTCGTTCCGGTTCGTGGTCGAGTACCTCGGTCAGAGGCTCGGCGAGGTGCATTTGCCGCTGCGCGGAAAGCACAACGTTCAAAATGCCACCGGCGTTATCGCGATGGCGATGAGCATCGGGGTGTCGTTCGAAGCTGCCGTTCGCGCTCTTGGGCGATTCGGCGGTGTCGCTCGACGATTCGATCTTCGCGGCAAGTATCAGGGTGCAACGTTGGTTGATGACTACGCGCACCTGCCCAGCGAAATCGCGGCAGTGCTGAGCGCTGCTCGCAGCAGCGGCGACGATTGGCAACGAATCGTTGCCGTGTTTCAGCCCAATCGCTATAACCGCATGGCCGAACTCTGGCCCGAATATCGCGACGCGTTTGTCGATGCTGACCTCGTGGTGATCACCGATATTTTCGCCTCAGGCACGGAACCCATTCCAGGAGTAACCGGCAAGTTGGTTGTGAACGCGGTTCTCGATGCGCATCCACATGCCGCCGTGGTGTGGTTGCCGCGACGCAGCGATCTTGTCGAGTACCTCGCGAGTGCGCTTCGCCCTGGCGATGTGTCGATCTCCATGGGTTGCGGAGACATCGCGTCGCTGCCATCCGAGGTGCTTCAGTACGGCCGTTCGCGCGAAACGTTGATCTGATGAATCGGCACGTGGCTGGCGATGACAATGGAGATCGCATCAAAGATGCTGTAGCTCTGCTCGGTGACCTCGCCGAAGTTGACGTGCCCCTCGCTCCGCTCACCACCTATCGCGTCGGAGGTAGCGCGGCCATCATGGTCCGGCCGCGCAGCATCACAGATTTACACACGGTTGCCGATGCGCTCGCTGTCACCCAGTTGCCCGTGCTCATTCTCGGACGTGGCTCAAACGTGCTCATTGCCGACAACGGGTTCGCAGGTATCGCCGTGATGCTTTCTGAGTTGGGCTCCGATTTTTCGATCGAGCACACACAGGTCGTCGCCGCAGCCGCGCTGGCGCTGCCGCAGTTAGCGCGCCGCTTGGTCGCCGCATCGCTCACCGGGTTCGAGTGGGCGGTTGGTGTGCCGGGCAGCATCGGGGGAGCTGTTCGTATGAACGCCGGCGGCCACGGAGGCGACATGGCACAGAGTTTGGTCGAAGCCCGCCTGTTCGACTTGCACACGAATCGTTGTGCGTGGGTACAAGCCGGATCTCTCGGTCTGCGGTTCAGGGGCAGCGACCTCGCCGATCATCAACTTGTCATCGAAGCGCGACTGCAACTCGCCCATGGCGATCGCGACAAGTCCGAGCGCGAGCTGAACGAGATCGTGCATTGGCGACGCGAGCACCAACCCGGTGGCCAAAACGCGGGCTCGGTGTTTGTGAACCCGATTCCCGGCGAACTCGCAGCCGGCGAACTCATCGACAGCGTAGGCCTCCGCGGTTTTGTGCTCGGCTCAGCGTCTGTCTCCGACAAGCATGCGAACTTCATTCAAGGTTCCGAAGGTGGTCGCGCCAGCGACGTTCGCGACCTGATTCAGTTCGTACGCGATCGAGTTGCAGCCGAGACTGGCTTTGTGCTGCGCAGCGAAGTTCGTCTGGTCGGATTCTCTGATGCGGTCAGCGACGACACGCCTGGAGTTCAGCTGTGAACGTGTCGCAACCTCCCGTCGGTGACGACGACGTGCCGGACAAGGTGCTCGATGAGCTCACGGCAGCGTTTGGCGGCGCTGCGTTGCCCGACGACATTTCCGATCTCGCCAGCTTTGATGATCCCTCGATCGACTTGCTGCTCGATATCAATCAGCCCGAGCCCGAGCCCGATGCCGGCGAGTTTGCAATCGACTCAAGCATCGATGTGTGGCGGCCCACAGTGGACACCTCTCAACTCGCAGCCGTTCAACCTGAAACCCTTCAGTCCGAAACCCTTCAGCCCGAAACCCTTCAGCCTGAAACCCGTGAGGTCGACGCCGCCCTTGCTGGCGAACCAGCACCGCAGCGTCGCACCATCGTCATCGGCGGCGAGGATCAGCCCGATGCGATGTATTTCGACGAAGAAGGCACCGACCGACTTCGCGGTGGTTCAGTACGAACCTCGAATGACACCGGCAGCACCGAGCGAAACACGATTCTAATAGTCGGCGATGAAGTCGAAGGTCAGTCGGGTGGCATCCCGCTCGCAGCGAGTTCAGCATCGATGGACCCTCGGCTCAGGGCGCGCCGAATCGCGGTGCGTCGAGAGATTGGCAAGCGCCGACTGCAGTGGCTTGTCTTCGTTGGTGGCGGCGTGTTGCTTGTAGCCGGTGCCCTCACGTTGCTCGGCTCATCGCTGTTCTCGATTTCGTCGGTCGTGCCAAGCGGGGCTCGACGCATCGATCCTCAAACGCTGCAGATTGCCATCGACGATCTGATGGGTACCCCTGCGCTCTTGGTAGATACTGGCTCCATCGAAC
This sequence comes from Actinomycetota bacterium, assembly GCA_037139095.1. Classification (GTDB taxonomy): domain Bacteria; phylum Actinomycetota; class Acidimicrobiia; order Acidimicrobiales; family Ilumatobacteraceae; genus WLMZ01. The sequence continues at coordinate 17,812 of JBAXHD010000012.1, read as the reverse complement.
GCAAGCTCGAACTCAGCCCATGGGTACAGCGAGCCCGGGTCTCCGTCAGCTTTCCGCACAGCGCCACTATCGAGATCGTCGAGCGCGTTCCGATTGCGACCTACGCCGGCTCTGATGGCCGCTTCCGCATTATGGCCGCCGATGGGGTAGTGGTCGACGTGATCGCTGGCCAACCCATCGACTTCATGCTGATCCGTGGTTCAGGCCTCAACGTTGAGGCTGGCAACTCTGCAGGTGTGGCGTTCACTCGCGCTGCGGCGCTTGTTGAGGCGCTCAGTCCAACGGTGAGATCACTCACCCTGTTGGTCAATGTGGCTGACAACGGCGACCTATCGCTGATCTTCAAAGTGCCGGGCTCCGACAAGGAAGGGGCCACCGTCATCTTGGGCAGTCCGAGCGATTTGCTGGACAAGCTCACGCGTCTCGAAGCGTTCTTACAGCGGCCCGGTTCTGACCAATGCTCGCTCATCAACGTGTCTACCTCGCCCATTAGTCACAAGTGCTAAGCGACATTCACCAATACCCTCCCCGTTTTGCCGATGCGAACGTGGCAGGATTGCACAAGTTAAATTCCGTAGCAGGGCTTCCCCTGGTATGTCAATCGTTCGAACAGATGTCGGAGGTTCCCTGATGGCAGGCGCGCCGCAAAATTATCTCGCAATGATCAAGGTCATCGGTGTGGGCGGAGGTGGCGTGAACGCCGTCAACCGCATGATCGATGCTGGCCTCAAAGGCGTTGAGTTCATTGCTGTCAACACAGATGCGCAGGCACTGTTGATGAGCGACGCCGATGTCAAGCTCGACATCGGCCGCGAACTCACTCGCGGTCTTGGTGCAGGCAGCGATCCCGAAGTGGGTCGCGCCGCAGGCGAGTCGCATAGCGACGAGATCGAAGAGATGATCAAGGGCGCCGACATGGTGTTCATTACTGCTGGCGAAGGTGGTGGCACCGGCACCGGTGCGGCACCGATCATCGCCGAGATCGCGAAGCGCATGGGCGCTCTCACCATTGGCGTAGTCACCCGTCCGTTCGCGTTCGAGGGTCGTCGGCGGTCGGTGCAAGCAGATGCCGGTGTACAGAAGCTCAAAGAAAAAGTCGACACGCTCATCGTGATCCCGAACGATCGCTTGCTCACCGTGGCCAACGAAAAGACCAGCGTTCTCAACGCGTTCAAGATGGCCGACGAAGTGCTCTTGCAAGGTGTCTCAGGCATCACCAACCTCATCACCACGCCAGGCTTGATCAACACCGACTTTGCCGACGTGCGGATGATCTTGGCCAATGCCGGCTCTGCGCTGATGGGCATTGGTCAGGCCAGCGGCGAGAACCGCGCCGTCACCGCAGCGAAGGCCGCTATCAGTAGCCCACTGCTCGAAGCCGCCATCGATGGTGCCCGTGGCATCTTGCTCAACATCACTGGTCCATCGAGCATGGGCCTGTTCGAGATGAACGAAGCCGCCGAGATCATTCACGGTGTCGCTCATCAAGACGCCAACATCATCTTCGGTACGGTCATCGACGACGAAATGGGCGACGAGATCAAGGTCACCGTCATCGCCGCCGGCTTCGATCGCTGGGATACGCCATCGGCGGCTCGCGGCAACCTGAAGTCGGTCGATAGCGCCAAGCCGGTGTCCACCATCAAGGACCTGTTTGCTCCCGCCGCGTCCGATCCGCTCGGCGACGACGATGACGACTTCGACGTACCTTCGTTCTTGAAGTAGTCCCTATGTGTCGGACGTCCGCGTGAGCACGGTCGATCCTGATGCAGTAGCCCATGCAGTGCAATCAGTACGCGATCGCATTCGGCGCGCCGCCGGTGAGCGTGCTGTCGAACTCATCGCTGTCACCAAAGGGTTCGGCGTCGATGCCGTTCTCGCTGCCGTGGCCGCAGGTTGCACATCAATCGGTGAGAACTATGCACAAGAGTTGCGCGACAAGTTTGCGCTGATGCCCGACCACACGGTTGGCCCTCAGGTGCACTTCATTGGGCAACTGCAAACCAACAAGGTGAAGGCCATCGCCCACCTCGTCGATGTCTGGCAAAGTGTCGATCGTTTGTCGCTGGCCGACGAAATTGCGCGACGAGCCCCTGGCGCCACGGTGTTCGTTCAGGTCAACACCACTGCCGAATCAGCCAAGGGTGGATGCAGCCCAGAGGTCGTTGAGTCGCTTGTGGGTCACTGCCGATCCCTCGGCCTCGGCGTGCATGGGTTGATGACTGTTGGTCCCACCTCGGGCGACGAAGCCCTGACGGTAAAGGCGTTCACCTTGCTTGCTCAGATGTCCGATGACCTCGGGCTCGCTGGCCGATCGATGGGGATGAGTAACGATCTCGAGATCGCCCTGGCCTGTGGCGCCACCCATATCCGAATCGGAAGCGCTCTGTTCGGCGAGCGTCCACGATCGCGCATACCCGAATGAGATAACCTCAGCGAAGGAGGATTAGCGAATGTCAATCATGAAGCGGGCAATGGATTTCCTTGGCCTAGGCCCCGATGATGCGTACGACGACTACGACCAGTCGATGGAGACCGCACGGCCAGTACGCGCCCAGCGCGAGCCAGAGCCGATGGGCCGATCAGCACGGGGTGGTTACAGCGACGTCGAAGACGAAGGCGTGCGCGCACCGGCGGCTCGTCAGAGCTTTCCGCTACACACCCCTGAGTCAGCGGCGCCTCGTCGTCCTCAGCAGCCATCCGACGATTCCGGCGTGCACCCTCGCCCTACGAACCCTCGTCAGGCAACTCCGAACGTGCGCACCATTGCTGCCGGAGCGGGCGAGCCGTCAACCGTGAAGCCACGTCGCTTCGATCAGGCCCAAGAAATCGCCGATCGTTTCAAGGACGGGCTTCCGGTCATCATGAACCTCGAGGGCACCGAGCGCGAGGTTTCTCGCCGACTCATCGACTTCGCTAGTGGTCTGTGTTACGGCCTCAACGGCAGTATGGAGAAGGTCGCCAGCGGCGTGTACCTGCTGAAGCCGATGTCGCGTTCGAACCCCGGATACGACGACTAGCAGATGTGCTCGCTCAGCCACTCCGCGCAACGTAACATTCGCTCATGGAACTAAGCCCCGAGTCCGTTTCCGGCACCACGTTCAGGATCGTCAAGAAGGGTTGCGACCCCGAAGAGGTTCGTACCTATCTGGCCCAACTTGCGGTGTCATTCGAGGCAATGCAAAAGCATGCAGCCGCAATGGAGGCGCGCGCCCGCGCTGCCACCGCTCGTCTGCAAGAAATCGCAGCCCAGCCCGCTGTGGCATCAACCGGACCTACCCACGATGAAGCTGCCGACAGCATTAGTCGGGCCATGCTGCTGGCACAGCGCACGGCCGACACAACGATTCGCGAAGCCGAGCTCGAAGCGGCGCAAATCACCGGCCGGGCCAAGGCCGAAGCGCAGATCCTCATCGACAGCGGTCAGGGTGCGCTCAATCGCATGCTCGACGAAGCCAAGAACGATGCGCGTCGAGCCGCTGAAGGTGAACTCAAGCGAGTCGAAGACGAAGTCGCGTCGATGCTCGCTCGCCGAGACTTCTTGCTCAGCGATGTCGAACACCTCGAGCAGCACATCGTCACCCAACGCGAGCGTTTGCGAGATGTTGCCAGTGCACTCAACGATCTCGTATCGCGGGTTCCCGGCGGCTTGGCCGATCTGCGCCGGCCACTGATCTCAGCAGTGTCAGAGCACAACTCAGACCTCGTTGACGCCGACGGCAACAGCGGCGATGACACGGCCGAACTCGATGGCACGCCCGCCTGGGGTTCCGTTCCTCCCGAGCACGCAGCACTTGCTGCTGGCGACGAGCATGCGCCCCTGCCCATGGTGCCCGACGACGCCGAAGATCTCTTCGACGTCACCCAGCCCATCCCGCGGATTCGCTTTGCGCCGGCCGACGAACTGCCCGACAGCAGCAACCGCGCTGGCTGATGAGGTGTGCTGCTGATGCAGCATCTATTGCCCACAACTGCAGTCGCCCGGCGGTAGTCTGCAACGACCGGCGTTGACGAGGCCATCACCTCTGAGCCTTCGGAAGAACGCACACCCCGTGGTGTGTCACTAGAACCGAACGGGACCAGCCCGTTATTGCTGGCGCAAAAGAGCGGCTGTCGGCTGAGGCCAACAGTAAGCAGGGTGGCACCGCGGGCGTCGGCTCGTCCCTGATCGACACGAAGATCGTCGTCAACAGGAGAAGCCGTGACATACCCCACCGTTGAATCGCAACCCAATCTGCCGCTGCTCGAAGAGGGCATCCAGGCCTTCTGGGCAGCCGACCGCACCTTTGAGGCAAGCATCGAGCAGCGCCCGGCCGGAACCTCGCCGGGCCTCACCGATAACGAGTTCGTTTTCTACGACGGCCCTCCATTCGCCAACGGACTTCCGCACTATGGGCACCTGCTCACGGGGTATGTCAAAGATGCCGTGCCGCGTTATCAAACGATGCGCGGTCACCGCGTTGAGCGTCGCTTCGGATGGGACTGTCACGGTCTGCCTGCCGAAGTGGAGGCCGAAAAAGAACTTGGCATCAGCGGCCACCCCGAGATCGCCGAGTTCGGCATCGACAAGTTCAACGAGGTCTGTCGCACCAGCGTGTTGCGCTACACCAGCGAGTGGGAGCGCTACGTAGGTCGTCAGGCTCGCTGGGTCGATTTTGCAAACGACTACAAGACCCTCGACCTGCCGTATATGGAAAGTGTGATGTGGGCGTTCCGCACGCTTCACGACAAGGGTCTGGTGTACGAAGGTTTCCGAGTGCTCGCGTATTGCTGGCGTTGCGAGACCCCGCTGAGCAACACCGAGACGCGCATGGACGACGTGTACCGCGATCGTCAGGACCCTGCGCTGACAGTCGCGTTCGAACTCGAGACCGGCGAGCACTTGTTGGCATGGACCACTACGCCGTGGACGCTGCCCGCCAACCTTGCGTTGGCGGTTGGGCCCGACATCGAATATGCAGTAATGCAGCATCCTGATGGCCGCCGTTACGTGCTGGCCGAATCGCGCCTCGATGCTTACGAACGTGAGATCGGCGAAGCCACACGTGTTGGAACGTTGACGGGCACCGATCTCGTTGGTCGTCGCTACACCCCGTTGTTCGACTTCTTCGCCGACACGCCGAATGCGTTTCAGGTGTTGTCTGCCGACTTCGTCAGCACCGAAGACGGCACCGGCGTGGTGCACATGGCCCCCGGATTTGGCGAGGACGACCAGATCGCATGTAATGCCGCAGGCATCCCCACGCTGTGCCCGATGGACGAACACGGCCGATACACCGCCGAGGTGGCCCCATGGGTCGGTGAGCATGTCTTCGATGCCAACCCGTTGGTCATCCGCGAACTCAAGGCTCGTGGCATCGTGTTGCGTCACGAGAGCTACGACCACAGCTATCCCCACTGCTGGCGCTGCGCGCAGCCGTTGGTCTACCGCGCGATCTCGTCGTGGTTTGTTGAGGTCACCGCGATCAAAGACCGCATGGTCGAGCTGAACCAGCAGATCCATTGGGTGCCAAGTCACATCAAAGATGGCTCATTCGGCAAATGGTTAGCGAACGCTCGCGACTGGAGCATCAGCCGCAACCGTTTTTGGGGCTCGCCGATTCCGGTGTGGAAGAGCGACGACCCCGAGTACCCGCGCATGGATGTGTACGGCAGCTTGGCCGAAATGCAGCGTGACTTTGGCGTAGAGGTCACCGACCTGCATCGTCCCGCTGTCGACAATTTGGTGCGACCAAACCCCGACGATCCAACGGGTCGTTCGATGATGCGCCGCGTGCCCGAGGTGCTCGACTGTTGGTTCGAAAGCGGCTCAATGCCGTTCGCACAGGTGCACTATCCGTTCGAGAATCGTGAGTGGTTCGAGTCGCACTACCCGGGCGACTTCATTGTCGAATACATCAACCAGACCCGCGGTTGGTTCTACACATTGCACGTGTTGGCAACGGCGTTGTTCGATCGGCCGGCGTTCAAGAACTGTGTGAGCCACGGCATCTTGCTCGGCGACGACGGCCAAAAGATGTCGAAGAGCTTGCGCAACTATCCCGATCCGTGGAATGTGTTCGAGACATACGGCGCCGACGCGATGCGTTGGTCACTGTTGTCGGCAGCAGTGCTGCGCGGCGGCGACTCGCCGGTATCCGAGAGCGGCATCCGCGAATCCATTCGACAGGTGATCTTGCCGCTGTGGAACAGTTGGTACTTCCTCACGCTGTACGCCAACGCCGAGAACAAGACCGGTGTGTTCGATACGTCGTCTACCAACGTGATCGATCGGTATGTGTTGGCCAAGACCCGTGCCTTGGTCGACTCTGTTACCGCCGACATGGATTCATACGACCTGTATCTCGCCTGCAGCGATGTGCGTACGTTCCTCGATGCGCTCACCAACTGGTACATCCGCCGTAGCCGCGATCGTTTCTGGGCTGGCGATCAGGAGGCGATCAACACACTGCATACGGTGCTCAGCGTGGTCTGCACCGTTGTTGCGCCGTTGCTTCCGCTGACCAGCGAAGCGATCTTCCAAGGTCTCACCGGCGAACGCAGCGTGCATTTGCAGGATTGGCCCGACGCGTCGTTGTTGCCATCTGACCCAGCGCTTGTAGATGTCATGGATCGCGTGCGCGATGTGTGCTCGGCAACGCTCAGCGTTCGTAAGGCGCATGGTCGTCGTGTTCGTCAGCCATTGGCCACACTCACCATTGCCGACCCAACCAGCGCCGATTTTGCCGACTTCATTGAGCTCATCGCCGATGAGGTCAACGTGAAGCAGGTTGTGTTGGCCACCGATGTCGCATCAGTAGCCACCAGTGTGTTGCAGGTTGTTCCTGCTGCGCTTGGCCCACGGCTTGGTGGCCAGACTCAGCAGGTGATCAAGGCCGTGAAGACCGGCGACTGGCATCACGATGGCGACAACATCGTGGCCGCTGGATTCGTGCTCGAGCCGGGCGAGTTCTCGCTGAAACTTGTTGCCACCGAAGGCGGCGCGAGCACTGTGTTGGCGGGTGGCAGGGGAGTTGTGGTGCTCGACTGCGAGCTCACCGCCGAGCTTGTGGCCGAGGGCACGGCGCGCGACCTTGTGCGTTTGGTGCAGCAAGCGCGCCGCGACGCCGGCCTCGAGGTGAGCGATCGCATCGAGCTCAGCGTGTGGACATCGCAGCGAATCATCGAAGCGCTTGAGCCCCACGTTGCGTTCATGTGTGCCGAGACACTCTCTGTCTCGCTCACCTGGGGTGCCGATGCAGCCTCGCAAGAACTCGCTGGTGAACTCGATGGCGAACCAGCCTTGGTTCGTGTGACAAGGGTGTAGCGAGGACTTTCGGGCTGGGTGTCGCAGCGCGAGCGGGTACTGAGATCGGCACGTATGCCTCAGAAGTGCTCGCAGTTCTGCAAGCATACTTTCCACCAAAGTGACAAAGGTCGTTGGCGATGGGTCGTGTACGGCCTACGCTCCGGCAGTTGTAGTCGATCGGGAGGTTTCATGGCCAAGAAGGTTGTCGCTCCAGTGAAGAAGTCAGCGAGTGCTGCAAAGAAGGCAGCGCCCGTCGCAAAGAAGGCGGCGCCTGTGCCAAAGAAAGCTGCTCCCGTAGCGAAGAAAGCGGCGCCTGCGCCAAAGAAAGCGGCGCCCGCCGCGAAGAAGGCCGCCCCCGTGGCCAAGAAAGTTGCTCCTGTGGCCAAGAAAGCGGCGCCTGCGCCAAAGAAAGCGGCACCTGTCGCGAAGAAGCCTGCTCCTGCGGTCAAGAAAGCGGCACCTGTCGCGAAGAAGGCCGCACCTGTCGCGAAGAAGGCTGCTCCGGTCGCGAAGAAGGCTGCTCCGGTCGCGAAGAAGGCTGCTCCTGTCGCGAAGAAGGCTGCTCCGGTCGCGAAGAAGGCTGCGGCTCCCGCAGCGGCTCCAAAGATCGCAGCGAAGGCTGCAGCCACCAAAGCTGCCCCGGTCGCCAAGAAACCCCCCGTTGCTCCACCAGTACCGTCTGCCCCCGCAGACACGAAGGCCGTTACCCCAATGCCAGTGAAGAAGACCGCAGCCGCCAAAAAGGCTGCGCCCCCAGTGCCCGCTCCTACGTTGCCTCCTGTAAAAGGTGAGACAAAAGACGGCATCAAGTACACCAAAGATTTCGACGTCAAGTTCCTTACTGCGCAGCGCAAGGCGTTGCTCGAGGCGCGCGAGTCGCTCACCCGTCAGGCTGTGCGCCTTGAGGACGAAGCGTTCTCATTGATCGACGAAGAGATGGGCGACGTGCAGTTCGACGACGAGTCAGGCGAAGGCGACACGATGGTGGTCGAGCGCGAGCGTGACAACATGCTGTCGGGCATTGCTCGTCACGACATCGCCGAAATCGACAGCGCCCTCGAGCGCATCCGCCTGGGCAGCTATGGCTACTCGCGCTTGTCCATGAAGCCAATTCCGCGCGAGCGTCTCGACGCTATTCCGTGGTCGACCGAGCTCGTCGAAGAGAAGGTCGGCGGGATAGGCCGGCGATGACCGAAGCTGCTGTGTCGCGGCGACCCTCGCTGCGTAACAGCATTGCGATTGCCGCAGGCGTCGTACTGATCGATCAACTCACCAAACACTGGGCAGTCACGGCACTCGCAGACGGTGCTGCTCGGCATGTGATCTGGACCCTGCAGTGGAACCTGTCGTTCAATGGCGGCATGGCCTTTTCTACTGGGCAAGGCATTGGTCCCATCATCGGTGTGCTGGCTCTCGTGGTCGTCGTAGTGATGCTGCTGTCGTTGCGTCAGTCGGGCGGCCGCCTCAGCACCGTCGCGGTCGGTCTGGTGGTTGGCGGTGCAGTGGGCAATATCTGCGACAGACTGTTCCGTGAGCAAGGATTTTTCCGAGGTCGGGTCATCGACTTCATAGATTTTCAGTGGTTCCCCATCTTCAACGTCGCCGACATGGCCATCAACGTCGGCGGTGCGCTGATTGTGTTGACAGCGTTGTTCTCATCGAAGGTAAGGGCGTCATGATCAGAGAAGAAATCCCAGCAGCATTGGCCGGCGAACGACTCGACCGAATTGTCGCGTTGCTCACCGACGCCAGTCGCTCAGATGCAGCGGCCCTTGTTGCTGCCGGTGGTGCTCGTCTCGACGGGGTTGTGGCTATGTCGGGCAAGGTTCGGGTCACGCTGAACCAAGTAGTCGAGATCGACCCCGCGCAGTTGCCGCAGCCACAGCTTCCCCAAGCCGATGCCTCGATCGAACTACCCATCGTTTTTGCCGACGATGATGTGATCGTTATCGACAAGCCTGCGGGCCTTGTCGTGCACCCCGGACACGGTCACCCCGATGGCACGGTGGTCAATGCGATCTTGGCTCGCTATCCCGATGTGGCCGATGTGGGCGACCCAATGCGCCCCGGCATCGTGCATCGCCTCGATGTGGGCACCAGTGGTCTGATGGTGGTCGCCCGTAGCCAACGCGCCTACGACAGTTTGGTCTCGGCACTTGCAGCTCGAACTGTTACTCGCTCATATCTCACGTTGGTGTGGGGACATCTCAAGTCGCCCAACGGACTCATCGATGCGCCCATTGGTCGCGATCATCGTGATCCCTTGCGCATGGCAGTGGTCATCGACGGCAAGCCAGCGCGCACGCGCTATCGAACGATTGCCACCTATCGCGAGCCAGCCGATGTCTCCGAACTCGAGTGTCGTCTCGAGTCGGGTCGCACCCATCAGATTCGCGTGCACCTTGCCGCTACCGGCCACCCGGTTGTGGGCGACGGCGCATACGGTGGCATTCGTTCTGGTGTTGTCTCGCCGCGGCCGTTTCTGCATGCCGCCGAACTTGCCTTCGTGCACCCCGGCACTGGCGAGACGATGACCTTCACATCTCCGTTGCCGCGCGACCTGCTCGACGTGTTGCTCGAACTGCACGAGTGATTACAAGGCGCGTTGAGCGCCACATCACTAGCTCTTGGTGGCAAGCATGTCGGGCCACGGTGTCGAGCCCTGAGCCGCTTCGGCAATGTCTGCCAGCGTGAACCCCTCCATGTGCAAGCGCATAATCTCGCCGGCTTCTTTCCAGATGGCGAGCAGCACGCATTGGCCTTCGTGATTGCATGAACCATCTTGGTGTGGCTCGCCGAAGTCGCCCAACGAAATGGGTCCGTCAACAGCCGACAGAATCTCGGACAGTTTGATATCGGTGGTTGGGCGGGCGAGCACGTAGCCGCCGCCGACACCGCGCTTCGAGCGCACCAGGCCAGCGCCTTTGAGCGCTAAGAGAATTTGCTCGAGATACGGCTGCGGCAAGCCGGTGCGACGTGCGATATCGCTGACCGAGGTGGGGCCGGGTTCGTCGACATGTAAGGCCAACGAGAGAAGGGCCCGACAGGCATAGTCACCTTTGGTGGAAACGCGCACGTGTGCATAGTAGGCGCGAACGACACAAGACGTTGGATCGATCGGACGCGCACGTAGTTGTCGATGTGCCTGCGTGTAGCAATTTGGACGAGTTGGTGGTCCACTAATGCGGTCGTGAATATCGCACCCATTCTTCCGGCCTACTCAGGCGCCAACGTACGAGGCATCATTCCGGCGTTGTTGGCTCCTCGCGGTGCTCCGAAGCCAGGCTGGATGCCGGCGGCGATCTCGCGAGCCAACCAGGTTGTGGTGCTTGTCATCGATGGACTCGGGTGGGAGCAACTGCAGAGCCGGCTCCATCTCGCGCCAACGATGGCAGCGATGCAGGGTTCCGCGATCACTACGGTTGCGCCGTCTACAACAGCCACTGCGCTGACTTCGATTACCACGGGCCTCACCCCCGGCGAGCATGGTGTGTTGGGCTACCGCATCGAACTCGGCGGCGACGTTGTCAACATGTTGCGCTGGCATGGCGAACGCGGCGATGTGCGTCGCGCGCATCCACCGCGCGATGTGCAGCCGTATGCGCCGTTTCTTGGCGAGTCGCCTCCGGTCATCAGCCGTGCCGAACTCGAGACGTCATCGTTTACCGAAGCGCACCTTCGAGGCTCACGCCCAGCAGGTTGGCGCGCAGCGTCGAGCATCGCTGTCGAGATCGGCCGCCAGCTCAATGCTGGTGAGCGGTTCGTGTACGCCTATTACGACGGCATCGACAAGATCGCTCATGAGCGTGGCTTCGGCGAGTTCTACGATGCCGAACTCGCTGCGGTCGATGCGCTCGTCGGAAATGTGATTTCGGTTCTGCCCGCTGGTGCTGCGTTGGTTGTCACCGCCGACCACGGTCAGGTGCACGTGGGCAAGAACACCGTTCACCCGTCGGCTGCGCTGTTGTCGATGGTGCGCACCCAATCTGGCGAAGGTCGCTTTCGTTGGCTGCATGCTCGCCCCGGATGTCACGCCGATTTGCTCAGTGCAGCGCAACAAGACCACGGCCATCACGCTTGGGTGGTGAGCCGAGCACAGACCATTGACGAAGGTTGGTTTGGTCCGGCAGTGTCATCGCCGGTGGCGTCGCGACTCGGCGACGTGGCGCTGGTGGCTCGCGACGACATCACCTTTTTCGACAGCGCCGACTCTGGACCATTCGAGTTGGTTTGCCGCCATGGCAGTCTGACCAGCGCCGAAATGTACGTACCATTGCTTGTCGCAGGCAGCGCCAACTAGACAGAGGATCGTGATGACTGACGATGTAAGCCAGCCTCAAGTGGAAACAGCGAACACGGGCGACGATGGTGTTGAGCACGGCATCGTGCTCGGTATGGAGCAGCCAGCCGACGGCGAGGTGCAACGCGAGACAGTGACATCGCCGGCAAAGGTGATGCGCATTGGCTCGATGATTCGTCAGTTGCTCGACGAAGTGAAGTCGGCCGAGTTCGACGACGCCAGCCGCGAGCGCCTCGCCGAAATCTACGAACGCTCCATCGTCGAGTTGTGCGAGGCGCTGTCGCCCGATCTTCAAGACGAGCTCCGCATGCTCGCGTTGCCATTCAAAGCCGACACCGTGCCGTCCACCGGCGAGATTCGCATTGCTGAGGCCCAACTCGTGGGGTGGCTCGAAGGGCTGTTTCACGGCATCCAAGCAACGTTGTTTGCCCAACAGATGGCTTCTCGTCAGCAGCTTGAGCAAATGCGTGGCCTGCCTCAGGGTGGGGGAGACCCCGGCATGATCGACCCCCGATTCGTCGGTGGCCCCGGTGCCTCAGATGGCAGCCGAGCTGCGCTTCCCGATCGTCCTGGCACCTACCTCTAGCAGCGTTCGCCCCCAACGTTTCCCTCTGGCGCTCAGCTGGTCAGCTGCTAGAGTCGCCCGAATCACAGTTCTGTAGTTTGCCCGTGCTGCGATGGACGCCGTTGATTCGAGAAGAAAGGAAGTGCCATGGCTGATTCATTTACGCATCTTCATGTGCACACCGAGTTCTCGATGCTCGACGGGGCTGCCCGCCTCGACGAACTCGTCGCCAAGGCTGCCGCCGATGGTCAACCAGCGCTGGGAATGACCGATCACGGCAACATGTACGGCGTGCTCGATTTCTATCGCGAGTGCCAAGAGCAGGGCGTGAAACCGGTCATCGGTACCGAGGCCTATATGGCCTACGAGACCCGTTCCGAGCGGCCCGCGCGCCGTGGTCGAGTCGACGACTCCGGTGGCGAGGCCGAGGGCGGCAAGAAGCAGTATTACCACCTCACGTTGCTGGCCGAGACCAATCAGGGGTACCGCAACCTGATTCAACTCAGCAGCCTCGCGTTCCTCGAGGGCTACTACTACAAGCCCCGCATGGACTGGGAGCTGCTCGAGCGTTACGGCAAGGGACTCATTGCTACCACGGGTTGTCTGGGCGGTCATGTGCTGCAGTCGTTGCTCAATAACGACGAAAAAGGCGCGCTCGAAAAAGCGGCTCGACTGCAAGACATCTTCGGTAAGCAGAACCTGTTCGTCGAACTGCAAGATCACGGGCTGCCGGCTCAACTCGAAACCAATCCGCAACTCATCGAGATCGCCAAAAAAATCGGCGCGCCCATCATTGCCACCAACGACAGTCACTACACGCACCGCGAAGACCACGAGTCGCACGATGCGTTGTTGTGCGTACAGACCGGGGCCATGCTCAGCGACCCCAAGCGTTTCAAGTTCGAAGGCAACGAGCACTATCTCAAGTCGGCCGACGAAATGCGTTACCTGTTCCGTCACTATCCCGAGGCGTGCGACAACACGTTGTGGGTGGCCGAGCGCGCCGATGTCACCATCGAGTTTGGTAAGCCGCAGCTTCCCAACTTCCCGTTGCCCGAGGGCTTCAACAACGACACTGAGTACCTCAACCATCTTGCGTGGGAAGGCGCAGCCAAGCGTTGGGGTCGCGACTCCACCGGGCAGATTCCTGCCGCTGCCGCCGAGCGCATTGCGTTCGAACTCAAGGTCATTGCCGACATGGGGTTCAGTAGCTACTTCCTCATCGTGTGGGATCTCATCAAGTACGCGAAAGACAAAGGCATTCGGGTAGGCCCGGGCCGTGGTTCGGCGGCTGGTTGTGCGGTGGCCTATTGCCTGCGCATTACTGAGCTCGATCCCATTCGTTACGACTTGCTGTTCGAGCGCTTCTTGAACCCAAGCCGAGTCAGCATGCCCGACATCGACATGGACTTCGACTCGCGATACCGCGACGAGATGATCCGCTATGCCACCGAGAAATACGGGCGCGATCACGTTGCGCAGATCATCACCTTTGGCACCATCAAGGCGCGCAACGCAGTGCGCGACGCAGCCCGCGTGCTTGGCTTTCCCTACGGCATGGGCGACAAGATCGCCAAGGCAATGCCGCCGTTGGTCATGGGTCGTGACACGCCGCTCAAGTACTGCTTCGAGCAGAGCCCGAAATACGCCGACGGATTCAAGGCCGCAACCGAACTGCGCGCCATGTACGAGACCGACCCCGACATCAAACGCGTTGTCGATGTGGCCAAGGGTCTCGAGGGTCTCAAACGAAGCGATGGCATTCACGCCGCTGCGGTGGTGATTACCAAAGATCCACTCACCACGTATCTGCCGGTGCAGCGCAAGCCCGACCCCAACGGCGACCCAACTCGCTCGCCAGTGGTCACCCAATACGAAATGCATGGCGTCGAAGCACTCGGTCTCCTCAAGATGGACTTCCTGGGACTGCGCAACCTCGACGTCATCACCGACACCGTGGCGATGGTGCGTTCGCGGGTTGACCCAACCTTCGATATCGACGAGGTCGCACTCGACGATCAAGCCACATTCGATCTGCTCAGTCGCGGCGACACCATTGGCGTGTTCCAACTCGAGTCGTTACCCATGCGTGCGCTGCTCAAGTCGTTGGCGCCCAACTCGTTCGAAGACGTGTCGGCCGTGTTGGCGCTGTATCGGCCTGGTCCGATGAGCGTGAACATGCACTACGACTATGCCGATCGCAAGAACGGGCGTAAGCCGGTTGAGTATTTCCATGCCGATGCACAAGAGGTGCTGGCCGACACCTTTGGTTTGATGATCTACCAAGAAAGCGTGATGCGTGTTGCGCAACGCTTTGCCGGCTACTCGCTGGCCGAGGCCGACAACCTGCGTAAGGCCTGCGGCAAAAAAGACCGAGCGATCATGGCCAAAGAGCGGGCCAACTTCGAGTCGGGCTGCGAGCGCAGCGGTTACGGAACAACACTGGGCAAGCAGTTGTTCGACATTGTCGAGAAGTTCGCCGACTATGCCTTCAATAAGAGCCACACCTTTGGGTACGGCCTCGTTACGTATCAGACGGGTTACCTCAAGGCTCACTATCCGGTCGAATACGTGGCGTGCTTACTCACCAGCGTGAAGGGCAACCTCGATAAGGCAGCGGTGTACCTGTCCGATTCGCGCACCATGGGCATCAAGGTGCTCACCCCCGATGTCAACCGATCGATGTCCGATTTCGCAGCGCTGTCGCCCAGCGAGGTGCCGCCCGGCGTCGAGCTTCCCGCTGGCAGCCCTGGAGCCATCGCATTCGGCCTCTCAGCGGTTCGTAACGTTGGCGAGGGTCTTGTTGAGCAACTGGTGGGCGAGCGAGCGCAGAACGGCCCCTACGAGTCGTTCTACGACTTCGTCGAACGCGTGCCCGAAATGGTGCTCAACAAGCGCACCATTGAGTCGCTCATCAAAGCCGGAGCCTTCGATGGTTTGGGTCATCCACGTCGGGGCTTGCTTGCAGTCTTCGAGCAGATCATCGATGGGGCAGTGGTGCGCCGGCGCGAGCGTGATCAGGGCGTGATGAGTTTGTTCGGCGATATTGGCTCCGATGAACCAAATGGGTTCAACGAACGAGTCGCGATTCCCGACACCGAGTTCGATAAAGCCGATCGCCTCAAGTTCGAAAAAGAGATGCTCGGCTTGTACATCAGCGATCACCCGTTGTTGGGCATCGAGGCTGCGTTGCGGCGCAAGGTCGACTGCAGCATCGCCGAGGTTGCCGAGCGCGAAGACGGATCCATCATCACCATTGGTGGAGTCATCACCGGTCTGGCGCGCAAGTTCACCAAGAAGGGCGATCAGATGGCGGTGTTCACGCTCGAAGACCTCGATTCGGCCATCGAGGTCACGGTGTTCCCGCGTTCGCTTGCCGAGCAGGGTCACAAATTGATCGACGATGCCATCGTCACCGTGAAGGGCCGACTCGACCGCAAAGACGAAACCCGTGTGGGCTTTATGGCTCAAGACGTCTCGATTCTCGAGGGTCTCGACACAGGCAACTCGGCTCCGCTGCGCTTGCGGCTTCCGGCCACCAGCCTCACCAAAGACAAGATCGACCTGCTCAAGCGCATTCTTCGTGACCATCAGGGCGATTCGCAGGTCTATGTGCAGCTTGGCGCTGGCAAGACCTTGCGCCTAGCCGACGACTTCTGCGTCGATCTCGACCGAGCAGTGGGCGAGCTGCGAGTGGCCTTCGGGCATGATGCGGTGATCCTGTGAGCACCCTGACACCTAGATCGTTATCGGCCCGATTTCGCAGTGATGTCAAAAAGGGTGAGTTTTGGTGGCAGAATAGGGGCCTGTTTTGAATCGCTCCGCACTCTTGCGGCGCACGACGACGGGGAGCAAATAGCGCAATGGCAATCCAGGTTGACACCAGGGACTGCGCGGCTCTTAGTGACGCCGACCTTGATGAGATGGCGTCGATGGGCGGCGCATTCGATATCGGCAGCGTCTCCAAAGCCAAAGAAGATTGGGTGCTCAGCACCGCTGCGCGTGTCGATGGCGTGCTGCACGGCTTTATGTTCTCAACACTCGAGCGCATCGGCGGTACGCCGTGCGTGTTGCTGGGCTTGCTCAGCGTGAAGCGTTCATCAAAGCGTGATCAGGTGCTCAAGAGTCTGATGGCGCAGGCATATCACCGGGCATTGATGGCGTTCCCCGACGAAGACGTGGTGGTCGGCACCCGCTTTGTTCGCCCCGATGGCCTCGAAGCATTTAAGTCACTCACCGAACTCATCCCACGGCCAGCGCACCGCGCCGTCGGCGAAGAGCGTGCGTGGGGTCGTCGTTTGGCCAAGCGTTTCGGCGTCGATTCCACCTACGACGAGCAAACCTTTGTTGCCAAGACCAACGGTCAGAGTGGTTTCCTCGATCACGAGACACTCAAGCCCGAGAAGATCTCGCCCGAAGTTGCTGCGCAGTTCGCCACGGTCAACGTGAAAAAGGGCGGCGTGTTGGTTGTTCATGGTTGGACCATGGCCGAGAACCTTGTGAAGCTCGGGGCGCGCTGAGCCAGTCATTTACTTCGGTTGTCCGCTCGCGGCGGATGACTCGTTCGTTCGATACTCGCCCCGTTGCGGCCGAGATCTTGCACGACATCGTGTCGCTTGCGGCCAGAGCACCCAGTGCCGGTAAGACGCAGGGCTGGCATCTTGTGGTGCTCGAAGGCCACGACACCTCGCAGTTTTGGGATATCACGCTGCCTGCCGAGCGGCGAGCAACGTTTCGTTGGCAGGGACTGCTGCGAGCTCCGGTGATTGCGTTGGCGTTTGCAGACCCGCAGGCCTACGTGCAGCGATACGCCGAACCCGATAAGCGTCGCAGCGGCCTCGGAGAAGGTGTCGATGCGTGGGGTACTCCGTACTGGACCGTCGACGCGGCAATGGCGCTGAACACGCTGCTGTTAGCTGCCGAAGATGTGGGCCTTGGTGCGTTGTTCTTCGCGGTGTTTTCGGGCGAGGCAGAACTGCGCTCTGCGCTGCACGTACCCGCCGAACTGCAGTTGCTTGGTGCTCTAGCGTTGGGCTGGCCCGATCAGCCACGTTCAGAGCGCGGCGACGGGCTCAGTGCAACACGGGCACGGCGATCTGCCGCTGAAATCATTCACCGCGGCGGATGGTAGAGCTACCGTCCGCCGCAGTGCTGGTTACTTCTTTGGATTCGGGCAGGTTTGGGCGATGTAGGTGGCCACGTTTGCGACGGCAGAGGTGAACGCCGAATCGTTGATGGCCTTCAGGGCATCAGGGTTGCTACCGAACTTGTTGATGTCTCCGCCGGCCGCCTTGGCCAATGTCGAAAGCGTCTGATAGGTCGCGCTGACCTGTACAAAGTCGCTCTGCAGCGTGTCGGGGGCCCCGAGCGCCAGTTGGTCATACTTGCTGGCGAGGTCGGTGTACTGATTCGCTAGGTCGCCCATCTCGGTGCGCTGCTTTTCGGGGAATGCCGCATCTTGGGCCTTGAGGAAAGCGATGCAGTCGGCGCTGAGTGGCTTCGGCTCGGTTGTCGTAGTAGCAGCTGCTGGCACCGGGATGGATCCCGAAACGACAGCGCTGTTGTTGACATCGACGATGGTTGAGTTCGATGCGCTCGCGGTGTCTGATGGAGCAGCCTTGGGTGACGAGCTGCCGCAGGCGGTAAGACTCAGCAATGA